>NZ_JAMQYE010000001.1:650320-1300641 GCF_023721795.1 Zeimonas sediminis | reverse complement strand
GCTTCCTCGGCGATCTCGATCACCGATGCCGCGTCGTACAGGCCGACGCTGTAGTACGCCTTGACCGGGCGCAGCTCGGCGCCCAGCGCCCGCGCCAGCGGCTCGCCGCGCGCGCGGGCCCAGGTGTCCCAGATCGCCATGTCGAGCCCGCCCAGCGCGATGCCGGTCATGCCCTTCAGGCCGAACAGCCGGCAGCGCTGCTGCAGGTGTACGTGCAGGTCGCGCGGCGCGAGCTCGCGGCCCACCAGCATGCCGGCCATGCCGGCCACGCAGCGATCCAGCGCGGGCAGCAACTCGGGCAGGTACACGAGCGAGTAGGCCCGGCCCTCGACGCCGGCATCGGTGCCCACGTCGATCAGCACCAGCGGGAAGCGTTCGATCGAGCCCGAGGCGGTGCGTACCGGGCGCGGCAGCGGAGCGAGGACCGGCGTCGTGTGGATAGAGGTGATCTTCATGGCGATGGCCTCGTCAGGGGTTGGCGACGTGCACGCCGGGCCGGCGTCCGTCGTTCCATTTGCCGCCGAGCGCGCGCTCGATCTGCGCGGCCAGTTGCAGCAGCAGACCGTCGTTGGCCTGCCTGGCCTGCGCGTGGATGCCGAGCGGCAGGCCGCTTTCCTGCCAGGCCATCGGCAGCGAGATGCCGGGGATGCCGCACAGGTTGGTGAGCGGCGTGTAGGCGAAATTGCGCCACAGGTTCTCGAACCAGTCGTGCACCGAAGGGTTGTCGCTGATCGTCAGGTATTCGGTGGTGCCGATCGGCGGCGTGGGCAGCGCGGTGATCGGCGTCAGCACGACGTCCCACTGCTCGAAGAACTCGCCGAAGCCGCGCGAGGTCGTGTTGAACGCCGCCTGCATCCGGAAGCGGTCGGTGTAGCTCGTGCCCATGCCAAGCTGCCAGACCCGGATGCACATCGGCTCGAGCAGGTCCGGCGACGGCCGCTCCAGGCCGCGCAGCGCGAGCAGGCTCGAGATCGTCTGCGCGAAGTTGCTGATGTAGCAAAGCGTCTGCGCCTGGAAGGCGGCCCGGTAGTCGATGTCGGGCTTCGCCCATTCCACGCGATGGCCGAGCCTCTCGAGGAAGCGGCCCGCGCGCTCGAGCTCGGACACGATGTGCGGCGTGGCGCGGTAGTCGCCCCACTCGTGCGACAGCGCGATTCGCAAGGGCGGCGGGTCGCGCCGGATCATCTCGGCATACGGCTCGTCCGCCTTCCAGTAGGGCATGAACTCGCCCGGCGCGCCGCCCCGGCACTGGTCGACGAAGGCGGCGGTGTCGCGCACCGTGCGGCTCTGGCAGCCCTGCGTGGACACGTAGCCGCTTATGTCGGACAGTCCCGGCGCGATCGAGAACACGCCGCGCGAGGGCTTGAGCCCGATGTTGCCGTTCGCGCCGGCCGGGATGCGGATCGAGCCGCCGCCGTCGGTGGCGTGCGACAGCGGCACCACGCCCGCGGCCACAGCAGCCGCGGTGCCGGCCGACGAGCCGTTGGTCGTGTAGTCGAGGCTCCACGGGTTGCGGGTCACGTAGACCGCCGGGTTCTCGGCCGAGCTGCACAGCCCGAACTCGGGCGTGGTGGTGCGGCCGATCAGGTTCAGGCCGGCCTTGCGCATCTTGCCGGTGAGGAAGGCGTCGGCCGCGGCGCGGTTGCCTCGCATGAGCCGCGAGCCCATCTCCTGCAGCCGGCCCTTCATCGTGGGGCCCAGGTCCTTCATCAGGAAGGGCACGCCGGCGAAGAAACCGGCGGGGTCCATGCCGTCCTTCAGCGGATCGGCGACCACGTCGTCGAAGACTTCCACCACCGCGCAGGTGGCCGGGTTGACCAATTCGATCGCGGCGGCGGCCTGGGCGGCGAGCTCTGCGGGCGTCAGTTCGCGCTTGCGGACGCGCTCGGCCAGCGCGGTCGCGTCGTGCGCGGTCCATTCGTCCCAGTTCATGGGCAGGGTCATGAGGGGATTCCTCGTGCAGGCTGTCCGGGAAGGCGGAACCGGAAGTATGCATCCGGGGCCGACAGGGACCGGTCCGGTTCCGGCGCTAACATCGACGCCAATGGCGCGCAGCGGACACCCGGCGTCGTCGCCGGCGAACATGCTCGGGGGGAGGAAATGGAGATGAGATTCAGCCGCGAGGAAATCGAAGCCGCGAGGACCATCGTCCACGCCGTCGTTCCGCCCACCCCGCAGTACGCGTGGCCATTGCTGCGCGACCGCCTGGGCATGCCGGTCTGGGTCAAGCACGAGAACCACACGCCGGCCGGTGCCTTCAAGCTGCGCGGCGGCCTCGTGTATTTCGAGGCGCTGGCGCGGGAGCATCCGGGGGTGACGCAGGTGATCTCGGCCACGCGCGGCAACCACGGTCAGTCGGTCGGCTGGGGTGCGCGCCGCCACGGTCTCGAGGCCACGATCGTGGTGCCGCATGGCAACTCGGCCGAGAAGAACGCCGCGATGCGGGCGCTCGGCGTGGAACTGGTCGAGCACGGCACCGACTTCCAGGCCGCGCGCGAGCACGCGGTCGAGCTCGCGCGGGAGCAGGGGCTGCACATGGTGCCCTCGTTCCACCGCCGCCTGGTGCTGGGGGTGTCGACCTACTGGCTCGAGTTCTTCGAGAGCTTTCCACGCGGCGAGGAGCCCGACGTGGTGTACGTGCCGATCGGCCTGGGCTCCGGGTTCTGCGCCGCGGCTGCGGCGCGTGCGTACACCGGGGCCCGTTCGAAGCTGGTGGGCGTGGTGTCGGCACACGCGACGACCTATCTCGATTCGTTCAGGGCGGGCAGCGTGGTCGAGGCGCCGGTGACCACCGAGCTGGCCGACGGGCTGGCCTGCCGGATCGCCGAGCCCCAGGCGCTGGAGGTCGTGATGAAGGAGGCGGACGACGTCGTCGCGGTCACCGACGAGGAGATTGCCGAGGCGATGCGCATCCTGTTCGCCGACACGCACAACGTGGCCGAAGGGGCAGGGGCGGCAGGGTTGGCGGCGGCGATCCGCGAGCGCGGGCGAACCGGCGGGCGACCGGTGGGTTTCGCGCTGACCGGGGGGAACGTCGACACCAGGGTCTTCGCGACGGTGCTGGCCGAGGGGCAGGGCGGCTCCTGAATGCGCGGCCCCGGCGGTCCGACGGCGCCCCTGTCGAGCCGCGGCACGGCGCCGTCAGCAGATCCTCGGCAGCAGTTCGCCGGCAGGCTGATCGAGCGCGCGGCGTGCGCCGCTCGCGGTCCTCAGCACGACCGCCGCGCGCCCCTCGGGTGCGACCGTGCCGATCGCGACCGCGCCGCCGGCCACCGGGTGACGCCGCAGCGCGCGCAGTGCCCGGTCCGCATCGGCGGCCGCCACGAAGGCCACGAACCGCCCTTCGCAGGCGACCTGCATCGGGTCGAAGCCGAGCAGCTCGCACGCTGCGCCCACGTCGGGATGAACGGGGATCGCGGTTTCGTCGATATCGATTCCCACGCGGGCGGCGGCGGCGATCTCGTGCAGCGCCGCGCTCAGCCCGCCGCGCGTGAGATCCCGCAGGCAACGCACCGGCACGCCGGCATCGAGCAGCGCGCGAACCGGTTCGTGCAGCGGGGCCAGATCGCTCTGCAGCGTCGTCTCGAAGCTCAGCCCTTCCCTGCTCGCCATGACCGCGATGCCGTGCCGGCCCACGTCTCCCGAGAGCAGGATCGCGTCGCCCGGGCGCACCGCGGCCGGCGCGATGTCGGCGTCATGCTCGAGCACGCCGATGCCGCTGGTGGTCAGGTACACGCCGTCGCCCCGACCGCGTTCGATCACCTTGGTGTCGCCGGTCACGATCTCGACGCCGCAGGCCGCGGCCGCGTCGCCCATGGCGGCCGCCACGGCTTCCAGCGCGCGCATCTCCAGGCCCTCCTCGATGACAAAGCTGGCCGACAGCCACCGCGGCCGCGCGCCGCGCATCGCCAGGTCGTTGACCGTGCCGTACACCGCCAGGCGGCCGATGTCGCCGCCCGGAAAGAACAGCGGGCGCACGACGTAGGAATCGGTGGTGAAAGCGATCCGCGCCGCAGCCACAGGCAGCAGCGCGCTGTCGGCGCGCGCGGCGAGCGCCGGATTGTCGAAGGCCGGCAGGAACACGCGCTCGATCAGTTGTTGCGTGAGACGCCCGCCGCCGCCGTGCGCGAGCAGCACGCGCGGGTGCTCGGTCGAGGGCAGCGGACAAGCCGCCCCGCCGTCGAGGCCGTCTTCCCTCGCCGCGTCCGCCATCATCGCGCCTCGTTCACTTCGATCTCGTCGCGGCGGTACCGATACCAGGCGCTGCACGCCCCCTCGGCCGACACCATCGGCGCGCCCAGCGGGTGGTCGGGGGTGCAGGCGGTGCCGAACCGAGCGCAGTCCGGCGGCCGGCGCGCGCCCCGCAGGACCAGCCCGGCAATGCAGCCGTGCTCGCTCGCGGGCATCTGCTCGGGCAGCACGCGGTGGCGAAGCGACGCGTCGAACCGGCGGTAGGCGGGCCGCAGCGCCAGGCCGCCCCGCGCGATCGGCCCCAGCCCGCGCCAGTCGCGATCGACCGGCTCGAACACCTGATCGACCAGCGCGCGCGCCGAGGGATTGCCCTCGGGGCGCACCGAGCGCGCGTAGCGGTTATCGACGCAGGCGTGCCTGTCATCGAGCTGGCGCACCGCCGCCAGCACGCCCTGCAGGATGTCGACCGGCTCGAAGCCGGTCACCACGATCGGCACGCGGCCCCCGGGGCTGACCGGCGGCCCGCGGCGCCCGCAGTCTCGTCCGGATCCGCACGCCCGGCCGGAAGGCTGAATCTCACTGCAGAAGGGTTTCGAGGAACTCCCGGTCGCTCCATTGTGCGCCTCTGCCCCTCAAGGCATCCAGAATGCCGGAGGCCTGCCGCACCACCACCAGGCCGCGTCGGCGCAGAAGGTACAGGCGCTGATTGCCGGCGCCTGCGGCCATTGCGACATCCTCGTTGCGAAGGGCGTCGCCCTGGGCGTCGCTCACGCCCGCATTCGGGCCCGGCGGCACCAGGCCCGGTCGCAGCAACCACCAGGCCAGGCCGTAGCCGGGGTTGGCGGCCGTGCCTTCGAAGCAGGCTCCCAAAGCGCCGGCATCCAGGCCGGGAGCCCCGTCGAGGACGAACTGACCGTAACGGGCCCAGGCGCGGGCCGTCAGAGCAGCGCCGTGGGACAGCAGCGGCATGCCGTCGGCGCCCCGCCGCCAGAAGCTCGGGTTCACGCCTGCCGGTTCGAGCACCCGGGCGTGCAGATGGCGCAGCGGATCGTAACCATGGCCGCGAGCGGCGAGCTTGCGTCGCATGATCTCCCCGAACACCTGGAAGGGCGTGGGCCCGTACTGGAACCGGCTGCCGGCCTCGGCCACGGCCTGTGCGTTCACTGCCTGCGAGTAGGTGGGCGGTCGGCCGATCGGGCCGGCGGCCAGGCCGCTGGTCAGAGTCAGCAGCTGCCGCAGCGTTATCGCGGAACGCAAGTCGGAGGACCACTCGGGCAGGGTGCGAGCGCAGGGCTCGTCCAGCGAAAGCAGTCGGTCCGCCGCTGCCGCCGCCGTCCACACCCCGCAGAAGCTCTTGGTGCCGCTCGCGAGCTCCCATGCGACCTGGGCGGAACCCTCGTTCGGGTAGTCCTCGAACACGACCTGCCCGTGAGCCATGACGACCAGGGACACGCCTCGGCGCGCAGCGGAGTACCTCGCCGCCGGCTCGAAACCGGCTCCCGAGGCATCGGTGGCGCCGGCCGGCTCGCCACCAGCCACGCCGGTGGCCAAGGCGCCGGCCAAGAAATCTCGTCGGTTCACGGATCTCGCCCCTCGAGAAGGGAAGCGCCACGCACTATCCGCCTCCGGCGCAGGCAAGACGGGCCACCCCTTTCGCGGCAGCGGGCATGAATTGAAGTCAGGCCCCAAGAATATCGATGAACTGACAGCAGTCCACAGCGCTGCCGGCCGGAGTGTGGCGCGGGGATGCCGGGCGAAAAAAGGGGCCCGGAGATCATCCGAGCCCTTGTAGAGGGTGCCGGGGGCCTCGATGACCGCCGCCCTGAACTCGGGGCCATGCCGGCGCCGAAGACGGCAAGCCGGTAGTTCGATCGGGAAAGTGTCGATGTGTCCGCCTATAGTTGCGCGGCAACGAGGCTCCTATCTCCGGCGATCGGCTTCAAGATGGGTTCGCCGGACGTTTACCGATTTTTTCCGTCGGCCCCCCGCGCCCTCAGGCGTAGGTGTCCGCCATCAGCTGCCGGAACCACTTGTTCATCTGGTCGAAGTTGTCCTTGTTCGCGGACGGCGCCTCGACCACCGGGCTCGCGCCGGAGCGGGTGCTGAACGCATACATCCTGCGCGTGCCCGGGTTGTACTGGAACATCGCGGTCAGCCAGGAAGCGGTCTCGAACGTGATCGGCGAATAGCAGGCCGAGTTGGTCACCGGCGCGTCGTCCGGGCTGCCGCCGCGCAGCATCCGCGTGATCGCGTCGGCGCAGACCTTGGCTTCCTGATTCGCGACGTGCCCGGCCTTGGGCTGTCCGTGAGTCGCGGGGTCTCCGATCACGTGGACATCCCTGGCCTGCCCGCTGCCGCTGCCGTTGTCCCAGTGTTCGTAGGTCTTGGCGTCGACGAAGGCCCAGCGCCCGCCGTCGTTGACCAGTCCGGAGTCCGACAACAGCTTCGGCGCGCGCTGGCGCGGGATCGGGTTGATCACGCGCCCGGAGAAGTTGCCCATGGCGGTGTACACGGTCCGGATTGACGGGTCGACCCGGTAGACGGTCGCATTCGGCACATACTCGATCACGCCGGCGTGCGTCTTCGTGAACGCATATTCGAAGGCGTGCGGCTCGGCGGTGATGCCTGGGTTCTCGTCGAGCACCACGACCCTGGCGCCGGGGCGGTTTCGCTTGAGCCAATCGGCGACCACGCAGGCGCGCTCGTAAGGTCCGGGCGGGCACCGGTACGGCGCCAGCGGGATCGTCATCACGAACGTGTCTCGCGCAGTCATCCCACGGATCTGGTTCCACAAAGTGGTGGTCTGGGCGCCGGCCTTCCATGCGTGAGGGAATTGCGCGTCGCGCTGGGCCTGCGTCAGGCCTTCGAGGCCCGGCATGACATCGAAATCGATGCCCGGCGCGATAACGAGCTTGTGGTACGGGTACTGCGAGCCGCCGGCGAGCGTCACCCTGTGCGCCACCGGGTCGATGGCGACCACCTCGCCGCGCAGGCGATTCACGCCGTAGTTCGACTCGAGCCGGTCCCAGTTGTAGGTCAGGCCGCTCACCGTGCGCGAGCCGTTGAGCACCAGGTTGCTCATGATGTTCGACACGTAGGCCGCATCCCGCTCGATCAGCGTGACCCGCACCTTCGCCCCGCCCCACACGCGCAGATACTTGGCGGCCGTCGCGCCGGCCATTCCGCCGCCGATCACGACCACTTCACCGGCCGCGCCGGTGTCCGCGGGCACCGGCGCGACGTAACCGCTGACCGAGTCTTCAGCGAAAGCTCCACCCGTGGTGGCCAGCCCCAGCGCCGAACCGCCCATCGTTCTCAGAAATTCCCTGCGCTGCATCTCGTTGCTCCTCGAATCCGGTTCGTATGCGCTCAGCGCTGGCTGGCGAAATAGCTGCCGAGCTGCCACATCTGCTCGTCGGTGTAGCCGGTGGCGTGCGCGCGCATGATCCCTCCGTCTTCCGGGGACTTCGCGGCCATCTCCTGCAGGGTCTTGACGATCTCGGACGCCGAGTCGCCCGCGAGGCTGTCGAAGCCGCCGCTCGGGTGGCCGTCGGTGCCGTGACAGTTGAAGCAGTTGGAGGCGAGCAGGCGACCCACCGGAACCGCGGTGGCCGCACTGGCCGCGCTCGGCGCGCTGGCGCTGCTCACCGACGCGGTCCTGTTGCTCGACCAGGATTTCGCCTCTACCCCGCCGCTCGTCGCGCCGGCGGCCAGCCCGGCCTCGGTGTCCGCCGGCCCGCCGCAGCCGGCCAGGATGGCCGCGCACAGGGCCGAAACGGAAAGGAATCTCGAACTTCGCATGATGACTCCCGAAGAGTTCCGGCCTTCGTCGGACGGTTGGTCCTGGCTGAATGGAGGGTGTGGCTGCCAGTTTTTCGACAGGCTAGCTGCAAATTACCTCACACACGATAGGGATATACCGTCCGTGCCCCGTGAAGCGGACGAACGGCGCCTCGCGGCCCATGAACGGTCGTCTCCACCGGAACGGCGGCGGTCGCCGGGAGTCGCGAACCGGGAATCGCGGAACCGGGAAGCTGGGAAGCCGGAGCGCGCCGGCGATCGACGCTATCCTCGGGGTCGAGTGCGTACATCGGCGGCAGCGCGGCCCGGTTCGTCGCTCCAGAGCCCGATTCGCTCGCAGGCCTTGAACAGCGCTACAAGGTCGGCCGGTGCCACTGGCGGCGTATCGAGCACCCGGCCGTTGACCCGTCGGTCGCAGGCGGCGGCCAATCACCCGGCCCGATCCCACAACAGCGCGAGCCGCGCGCTGATGCGCCGGCCGTGCGTCAGCGTCACCTCGTCCAGGGAAAGGTTGGGGCGGCGCTGTCGCGCAGCGCTTAGCGCCGCAACTGCGTCGGCAGTCGCGCCCAGGCTGTCGAGGATGCCCGCCAGCAACACGTATGGCAGGTGAAAGCGAGGGTCGGCTCGGCATGACGACCGCGCTTCCGCCAGCGCCTCTTCGACGCGGCCCGCGCGCAGCAGAAAGCATCCCAGCAGCCAGGCCCAGAACCCCAGGCGGCGGTCGCGCGGGCTGATCTTCATGCCGTAGCGCATGCGCTCGATGCCTTCGTCCAACTTGCCGTCCAGCACCAGCGCCGCGCCCATCGCCACATGCGCCTGGGCGTTGCTCGGGTTGAGCTCGACAGCGCGCTGGAGGGCATCGATGCCGCGCTCGAGATGGCCCAGGTCGCACAGGGCGCAACCCGCGTAGCCGAGCACCTCGGAACTGCCGTCGTCCAGCCTGATCGCCGAGTCGGCCGAGGCCTCGACGGCGGCCCGCAATGCAGGCGTGTCCGGCGCCATGCCGATTTGCGCTTCCAGGATGGTCAGCAGCGCGTACTGGCCGTGGCTCAGGCCGAAGTTCGGGTCGACGGCGGTGCTTCGCTGCAGTTCGGCCCGCGCCGCGGCAATGCCGTCGGCGCTCCAGCCCTTGGCGGCCAATGCGGCGACGGCCTCGTGGTAATGCGCCCACGCATCGAGATTTTCCGGGCGCTGGCGCCGGATATGGGCAATCTCGGCCCGGGTGAGCTCGGGCTCCAGCTCGCTGATGATGCCGCGCGCGACGGTCTCCTGCGCATCGACGGCGTCGTCGGCCTGACTGTCGAACTGCGCGCTCCAGAGAATACGGGCCGAGGCCGCCTCGATCAGTTGCAGCGAGACGCGCAGCGCATCGGTCCTCGGGCGCACGCTGCCCCGCACCACGAAGCGCACGCCGAGCTGGCGCGCCACGTCCTGCAGGGGCGCCTGCGGGCCGCGGAATGCCGACGACGACGCGTGCGCGATGACGACGAAGCCGGGCACGCGGGCGAGCAGCGCGGTGACGTCTTCCACCAGTCCCTGCGCAAAGAATGCGATCCGGGGATCGTCCGACAGCACGCTCAGGGGCAGCACCGCGATGGTGGGGCGCTCCAACGGTTCTGCGGCCGCCGCAGCGGTGTCGCGTGTGTCGTCCGGGTGAAGCTCGAGCGTGAAGCGGTAACCCCGGCCCGACACGGTGGCGATGGCGCCCGCCCCCAGGAGCTTGCGCAGCGCGGACACCTGCACCGCGAGGTTGTTTTCCTCCACCACCTGGCCCGGCCACACCTGCTCCAGCAGCTCGTCCTTGGGCAACACGCGGTCGCGGTGAGTCACCAGACAAAGCAGCAGGTCGAACGCGCGCGATCCCAGTGCCGCTGGGGTGCCGTCGACCAGGAGCACGCGCTCCGACGGCCGGAGCTCGAAACGGTCGAAGCGGTAAGTGGCCGGCACATGGACTCCCGGTGAGCGAGGCTTCAGAAAATACAAGAAGTCTTCAGAAAATTCCAAGGACGCTGCAGGCCCTCCGGACAGACACTTCGGTCCAGGAATTCGAAGTCAGGCGTCACGATTACCGGGCGTCGCACACAAGCCAGGAGGAACTCTCGTCATGAATGCGGAAGACTTGCGCTCGGCTCAAAAAGCTCTACGCGAGCGCTATCGTGAAATGCCGTCTGCGGCGCTGGTCACCCTGCATGCGCAGGGCCGGATCGGCGAGGACATCAGCTGCAGGCTGGAGACCGGCAAGGCGCGCACGGTTGCGGGCATGCATCCGGGTGTCGGTGGCAGCGGACAGGGCGCATGCCCCGGCGACATGCTCCTGGAGGCGCTGGTGGCTTGCGCCGGCGTGACGCTGAACGCTGCAGCCACGGCGCTTGGAATCGAGTTGCGAGGGGCTTCGATCAGGGCGGAAGGCGATCTCGATTTCCGCGGAGCGCTGGGCCTCTCCAAGGAGATTCCGGTGGGCTTCCAGGACATACGCCTGGAGTTCACGCTCGATACCGACGCATCGGAGGAGCAAGTCGCGACGCTTCTGCGCCGGACGGAAAGTTTCTGCGTCGTGTCTCAGGCGCTGGCGCGCCCGCCCGCGTTTACAGTCACTCGCGGGCAAGTCAGCGCCTGAGGGCGCATCGGTGGCGTGCGCGTGGCGGGAATCGGCCTTGCAGGCCGCGCTCGCGCAAGCATGCGCGAGCCGGTCTCACTGCAGCGGACATGAAGCAGTTCATGTCCGCTGTCCGTTCGACCCCCGCGTCCGTTCCGGACGCGGATTCGATTCCCGCGATGAATCCGCCCGGTGAAAGCAAAACGGGCCACCCCTTTCGGGGCAGCCCGTTTTGCTTTCAATGGTGGAGCCGGCGTCTACCGAACAGATTTCCGAAACCCTCATGAACGCTTGCTTTACGGCGGCATCGCTTCGCTATGTGCCCCCAGAGTTGCCCCCGCCGGCTTGCTGCCGGGTCCGTCGCTCTGGCATCCGGCTTGGGCCGCACGGCCGATTCCACCTTCGCCTGCCTGAGCACCGCCACGATTTGTTCGACCGAAAACCGGCTCTTCCTCACGACAAACCTCTCCCTCTCCCAAAGGACAGTTTGCCGAAAAACTAACGCTCAGAATGGTCCAGGATCCCCGACTCAGATCAGGCGTCGCTACGCCACGATGGCGACTTTGGATCGCGTTGCCACACCTTCCAGGTTCTCGTAGAGATAGTATGCGCCGATGATTCTGCATACCTTGACCTCGAGGCTGTTCAGGTTCCAGAAGTACTCGACCTCATTCGCGCCGGCCTGCCGGACTCCTGCCATTGGAACGAAGATCCGACCACCGTCCATGGCGATGAATGTCAGTTCCTTGATGGTTGCGCCATTCAGCTTCAAATAAACAGGATAAGCGGAGCTGTTCGGATCTGGGTGCACGGTCGTCCAGCGTTCGGTGAACTCTCGTGTTCGTTCGCCGATTTCAATTTGGTAGGTATTGTCAGCGTCAGCTATCCAGACTTCTGTGTGGTCTATAACTGATTTGGTCCAGTTGCTCGACTCAAGCATTCGCTCAAAGTTCTCCAACGTGTTGCGTGGTCTCAGGTCTGCAGACAACCTGTCCAGTTCGGCGCGCTGGTCTGCGCCGGCTTTGATGTAGTAGCGGTGTGTGATCAGCCAGGACAGCAGGCCTCCGATGGCTGCTCCTGCTGCGAACATTAAGAACTCTTTCATGCGACGCCTAACGTTTGAGTTCACCCGCCTGCGGAAGCGGGCGAAGTCCGCTGTGGCAGATCGGGTGCAAAGAATGGTTAGGCGTCACTAGCATGCCGACTGTTGGCATATGGCTCACCCGGGGATATTCGAGCCAAGCTGCGCGCTTGCGTCGAACGCGGCCCTGACGATTGCTGACATGTTGCCCGCAACGGTGCGGGCCCAAAAATCTAGCGAAGACGGTACGCCGCCAAGAGAATCCGGGTCGGCGAGATCCCGGATCACCGTAAACATGAAGTCAGCGGCGGCGAAGGCGACGTCGTAGTGCGGGTACCTCTCCACTGCTGCATTGAGGTCATGATGGGCAACCATCTGGTCCCGAAACACAACGATGCTGTTTTGGTACGCTTCCCAATCGTCCGCGCTCAGGACAAGCGCGCTCAGCAGACCCGCACGCACATCTGCATGCCGTTCCTTCGGGATGACTCGTGTCCAGTGGGTGTCTTCAGCCCGGGATCCGAAGACCGTGCACCAGTCGATGACTGCCGAATCCAGCAGCAGGTTCACGGTCATGATCCAGAACGTCTGCTTGGGTTCGAGCGCGATTCCTTCGATCATCCGGCGCACCATGACGGACTGGGCAAAGGCCATCAGCCGATGCAGCGAAGCAAGAGCGGGGCTGCGCGAGTGCATTTTTGACGCCTAACGTGATTTGATTCGCAGCACGCAGCCAGTCAAATCTAAACCCACCACCGTAACCTACCCCCCTTCTCGTAAAGTGCTTGTCGCTGCAAGTTTTTTCCTCTCTGCCACGCTCCCACCTCAGACGTAACGCCAAGCGAACCTATCCGGATAGTACGAGCCTCACGTGCATGGTATTTCGGCAGCTAGTTCGCCATGGATCGCGCTGCGCTGATCGGTGTCTATGCGGCTCCGCCTAAGCTGCCGAGAAACACCAACAGCAGAGCGATCAGAGAAGAAACATATGTGAAGAAGATCCATACACGCGCGACGACGCCCATGAAAACGGTCTTCGAATTGGAGGCGCAGCGCCAAGTTGCGAAGTCTCGAAAGATGGTGGCAGCGAACGCAGCAAGAGAGACAGCAATCAACGCACTTCCAACGGCGAGTGGTGCTGTTGGCGACGTAGATGCCGTCGAAAGAGGCGAAATGAGGGGCTCCACTAAGCCGTGACCCTGAACGATGAGAGTCGGAACAAGGACAAGCAGGCCAATGCCTCCCGCCCCGATGGTTCCGAATAGGGCTCCACCGAGAAGTGAGGAGACAACGGCCCCTGAGAAGGTGTGCGTTGAGGTTGGGTTCAGGAGTATCCCGACAAGAAACACGGGGGACCAGACAGTCAATCCGATGCCGAAGCCGAGGACCCAAAACGCGTCGTTGAGGCTCGCTTCGCCGCGGAAACAGCGAGATAAGAAGGCGAGATCGGATTCTGCGGCCGGCTTCACGTGTGGACGCAAAGCGGCTGCCCCCCTTTCTACAAGAAGTTCCTCCGCAATCCGCCGCGCGTCCTCCGTCAAGTTTCCAGAGCGTATCTGAGATACGAGTTCGTCATTGGTGAGCCAGGCGAGGCTGCTTCGGACTTCGTCACCATCCTTCGACATCCGAACCTCCATCGTCCCAATGTGAGCAATGCGTGTCGTCTTCAGCGTGGGCCGATAGGCAACTTTATGCGCGGCCCCGGACGGCTAGGGGAGCTTACGACGACGCCAGCCTCGCTCGCAATTTCTCCTTATCGGCATCCTCATCAAGGACGTGCATTCGTCTGTGGCAGTTAGGGCACAAGGCTACTGTGTTTTCAGTGCTGTCCTCGCCGCCCAGGGCTAGCCAGACTATGTGGTGGGTTTCGAGATAAGGCTCGCCACGCGCATTACTGAACGGCGCCGGCTCTGAACATAGTTCACAATACCCATTCGCCCGTCGCTTCGCGAACTCGGAGACATACGGATTCCTCTCGTACTGTCTCCCAGTGACTATCCGGTCGCCTGCCAATTTCGGAGCACGTTGAGCCCGCAACCTCAGTTCAGCATTGGATAGCCTCCGTGCCTTCCTTTCACGGTGCTGGCGCTCCTCCTCAAAATCGCGCTGTGAAACCGAAGTCGGTACACCTTCCACCAGTCGCAGCGGAAACACCCATACGCGCCGATCCGTCCCCTTCTGGTCGGGCTGGATTTCCTCATACGGGTCCGCCGCAAGTACCACTCGCCCCTGATACTGATATTGACGCGGCCTGTCCACTTCAAACAGATGCACGTCCACCCCGTTCGTTCGGGACATTGCCAGCGTCTTGTTCTGCATGAAACTGAGCGCCTGATCGCCCTCCTGACCCATGCCTGTGTAGTGAAAAATGTCGCCCAGCCACCGATCATCATAAATAGATTCCACGTGGTTCGACACGAGCACCAGCGTGTTCGTCACCCGAGAGCGTCTCATCCCGCCCTGGGAGCTGCACTTGAAGAGGGCTGAGAGCGTACTGTTATCGATGATCTGCCCGCGTACAAGACCGGGTTCAAATGCCATGCGCGCTCTCCCTCAAAAACCGAGCTATTGGGATGTCGGCAGGAGCCAAAGGGACCGACTCCAGATCTTTCGGCCGCAGCCAGCAGACCTCGTCGTGAACAGTGAGGGAGATCTCCCCACTCAAAATGGTCGCTCGCAGAGCGAGAAGACGAATCGCGCCTTCGCTATCGTGGTAGTCAGACTCGGCGACCAGGTTTCCGATCGAACATGAAATCTGGAGCTCTTCAGCCAACTCTCTACGCAGACATTCCTCCAGCGACTCTCCGTTCTCGACCTTTCCGCCGGGAAATTCCCACAACCCGGCAAGCTTCTGGCCCGGAGCTCTTCGAGCAAGAAGGATTACACCGTTTTGTTCAATTACGGCGGCTGCAACGAGCTTCAAAATCAGCGCTCCTCCCCCAGGTAGGCGCCACTCATCGTACGTTCTGTTTGATCGATCCAGTGAGCTCGGAAGCAATAACCGGATAACCCCACATTGTCCTTACTAGCGCGCCTTGATCACGAGTGTTCCCGCCATCTTGTCATGTAGCGCCTGCTTGCGCTCAGTGAACGCCGCCATAAGGAAACCGATAAACAGAATTAGCGCCGAGACAATTTTTCCCCAATACCGTCCGTTTGCGCGACCAAAGCTGATTCTGCGCCCTTTCTCATCAGTGACTCGCAGGCCGAGCATTTTCTTGCCGACGGATCCCTGCCAAGAAGACGACTCTCCAATCGTGAACCACAACCATTGGATTAGCATACTCAACAGAAATCCAAGCCCCTGGCCAGCGGCTTCAATCTCTTCCGCAGACGAGCTATCCGACATGGATAGCCCCATGCTAATCGCCAGCGGAATCACGACGAAGAAGGCCGTCACGTTGACTAGAACGGTGTCAATCAAGGCCGCCAACGCCCGATACCAGAAGCCCGCGTAGCGCACGGAGAGCTCAGCGGATCGAGCCTGAACCTGCGATTCGCCGTTCGTTGACAAAACGAGTTCGGCACCACAGGCCGAACAGTAGCGAGCGCCATTCGTATTCAGAACACCGCACTGCGAACAATACATAAATCGCCCCTCTTAGTTCGGCAGAGCTCTCGCATCGCCATCTCGATTGAACCATGAGGCGGAAGCCGACGGCGAGACGCAAGCACCAAAGCACCCTGGGGGCCGTTTCAGAAACGAGGCCCCTCTTGTCGTATCGCCTGCGCCACCCTCCTAGTGTCACCGCTTCAGGTCTCTTGCCGGCAGTAATTGACCAGTTTCTGACGGTTGTTTGATGACTGTCAGAAACATATCCCTTGTGGAATTACTGACGCATCGCTTATTCTGACGGCACTTTCTGACATTTGGAGGTCGCCATGTCTCGCGTGTTCGCCTACGCTCGGGTCTCGACCATTGACCAGCATCCGGTCAATCAGCTCGCCGAGATCGAGCAGGCCGGCTTCGCGATTCAGCCTCGCCGGTACATCGAAGAGAAGATCAGCGGATCGGTGCCGGCCCTGCAGCGGCCAGGCTTCACAAAGCTGATGGACAAGCTGGAAGAGGGGGACACCCTGGTCGTCACCAAGCTTGACCGCATTGGCCGCGACTCGATCGACGTCCAGCACACCGTGCAGCTCTGCAAGCAGCGAGGCATCCGCCTGCACGTTCTGCAACTCGGTGGTCTGGACCTAACGTCCTCCACCGGCGAGATGACCGTGAAGGTGCTCGCGGCGGTGGCAGACTTCGAGCGCGACCTGATCATCGAGCGAACCCTTGCTGGCCAGGCACGTGCTCGGGCGCAAGGCAAGAAGTTCGGCCGACCCGCCAAGACGACCGAAATGCAGCGCTCGGAGATAGTTCGCCGCCTGGCCGGCGGGGAAACGGTGACCGCCGTGGCAAGGCAATACGGGGTGTCGCGCGGGACCATCGTGTCAATCCGCAGTCGGCTGTCGACTGAGGCTTTCGGGCAAGTCGCGCCGGGAACCCGCACACGCCGCGAGTCCGACGGGGAATCCCGCGGCAGGCGTCCGCGCTCCAGGAGCGCAACCTGATGCGCCGAGGGGAGAGACGCGAGCCACTGATTTCGCTCCGCTGTCGCTACTCGAGTGCCCCAGGGATCGAGTGGATCGCGGCTGTTGACCTGTATCCCGAGGTCAGGGGCAGTGAAGGCTGGCCGGGAACTGATCGCGCCGCGTGGGCGCGATGCGACGGCGGGGTTCGGCTCGCGGAGATCGTCTGTGCGATACCGGCCAGTTGATTAGCCTAAGAACCTGTATCAGCATTGTGCAGACTTCTAGGGTACGCCGCATGGGGGGCTTCGTGAAACCGGAGAAGCGCAAGGCCTCAATGCCTTCCGACTCAATGTCGCCAGCGAGTACAACGACTGGCAGGCCAACCCCGACGGCAAAGGGTTTCGGGATTCGTTCGCGAAGCGAGGGCGCGGCATACTCGGAGAACGCGCCAACGACGATCAGCTTCGGCTACTGGAGGACGAAGTCAGGCCGCCCGCCCTGGGTGGAGAAGGCGGAAGAGGGGCATGCTGAGCGACAAAGCAACGAGAGGGAAGTGAAACCGGATTCGCAGGGCGTTCCTACGCTCGTACGTGCGCGCTTTTGGTACGAGTCCCTTGCAAGACGGCTCCAAGCACGATTCCCGGCTCACGATTGGCGATGGATCGCTATGGCATGGGCATTGACGCAAGAGCGTGATCTAGGCCCCGTCGAAGGCAGTAGCTTGGTTTGTCAAGTGCTTGCATCTAAGTCGGGCGAACCGTCAGCGTCCAGGCCTCACTTCAAGCTGGAAACGGAGGCTCGGGAACTGCTCTATGCGCACCGCATGCCGCCAGGTTGGCCGTCAGCTTACGTTTGTGACCTTCTCGATGTTCTGTTGGGCAGGAGCACACGAACGATCATGGGCGACGATCGTCGCGGCGGGATGCCGGTCCCCATCGACAAGTGGTCTTACCGAGACGCCGGGTACGTCGATGCGGAGGTCAAAGAGTACGTCACACGCAAGTTCGGAGCGTCAGAAGCTGCGCGACTCAAGCTCGACAGCTTTGGCGAGGATCAGTACGAGCACTGTGTTCGCCATTACGCCGGGCTTGCCAATGAATTGAATCGCATTGGCTGGCTTGGCGCCAACGACTGGCGCCCCCACCAGGTTGAAGCGATCGGTCGTCATTCGATGCATGTGCAAATGGGGGTGGAATTTCCTTGGCCAGATATGCTGTTCTAAGTCCGCGGTGAAGCAAAGGCCTCAATGTTGGGTTCGGGCTTCGAATGGCTGCGGCTACTTACTAGCGGAGGTCCGCCAGCGTATGCCACCCGGTGTGTGTCCCCATCGGTGACCGCACCGCAAGCACACCCGGTTATGGAAATCTCGATCAGTCCACCATTGCGGAATGCAGGTGCGCGGCTCTGCGATGGCAAGCCCCTTCCGGACTTCCGCCTCAAGTTCCGCCGGCAGGCCGGCTAGACCGAAGTGATAGATCGGGATGACCTTCAGCGAGCCGCAGTGCGGGCACGGTGTGTCACTGTCCGGCACGGACTCGGGCTCGATGGAATCAGCTGTTCCCCACATTCGCGCTGTCTCCTGGTTGGCACCTCTCGCCACGTGCTCCTGTCGAAGCGGCAGTTGTATGGCGTAGCCTTGGCGCCGCTTTTGACCGCTTGTCAGAGCCACAGGAATCATAGTCTGCCGTCGCGTCCGGTGTGGCCGCCCCTCCGCGCAGACGCCGCTTGTCGGTATGGCAGACAGGCTTAGCCGCCGTTCGCGAGGCGTTCGCGCCATCGCCTGTTTCCTTCTCGCAGTGCCTCCAGCGCCCGGCGCCGCCCCTCGGCGGTCTTCGGCCCAGTGCTTGCGCCACCGTGCAGCCTGCATCGGCGCGAGAGTTGGCCGTCCGGGCGTTTGAAGACGGGCGCCAGGCACGCGTGCCCGTCGCGGCATCTGGCGCCGCATCGAGGCCTCTCGTGCTTCGGGGGTACGGCGGCGCAGCGCGGCGGCCTGAGCGCGGCCTCGATCACGCGCTTCATGCCCGGAAGGCCGAGCGCCTCCAGAGCGAGCAGGGCGATGCGTGCCTTTGCAGCCGATCGGGATCGGCGATCCGTGCCGGAAGCGGGTAGGGGCTCGTCGACGGGGCCGGGGCGGCGCGAGCCGTTCCCCTTGACGCCTGCGCGCGTCTTTCCCTCTAGTTTGGACTCGTCCATGCCTTGCTCCCGTGAGATCCGATTTCCGTCGACGCACGGAAGAGGCTGCGAGCTCGCCTGCCCCTCCCGGGCCGCGTGTCCTCCTCGCGCAGCGCCAAGCCGAGCTCGACGAGTCGCCGGAGCAGCTCCGCGGCATGACTTGCGTCGCGAACTGCGCGCACATTACGGACCACGCGGCGCAGGCTCGACGGCCCATGCCGCAACAACCGGGCGAAGACGTCGGCCTCCGCCGTGGTCAATGCGGCAAGCGCCGCCTCACGGTGCTTGGCCTGCTCGGCGAGCAGCCGCAGCGTCGCAAGATTGCGCCGGCGCTGGTGCGGCGGCGCGGGTTTGTCTGCCGAAGAAGGTTCGTGCCGCGGCGCGCCCGGAGCCGCCGCGAGGATCTGGCGGCGCCGGGGCGCGAACGGCGACGGGGGGCGCGCGGCGTCATCGACCCGATGACCCGGCGTGCCGCGGCGGGGATCGACGACAGGCAGGCCGTGCGTACGGCTCATTTCGCGCTACTCCACTTGCGCCGGGATCAGTCGGCGACGCTTGTAGCGCACCACGGGCGCGGCGCGCGGTGCCTGGGCCGGCGTCGCACCGGTAGCCGTTGAACGGTCATCGCTGGCCGGCTTTCGATTGCGGCGGACCTTCAACTGGCCGGCAGCCGCGCGCCGGTGTCGCCGGTGTCGCCGGTGTCGCCGGGACACCAGGCCGGCGGGCTGTCCGTCGAGACTGATACACTCGCCGCCGTCGGCGAGCGCACGCAGATACTCGTCCGCCTGCGTCCAGTCGCGGAGGAAGGCCTGCAGGGCAGCCCTCGCGCGCTTCTTCGTGCCCTGGGGCGGCGCCAGCGCCATGAAGATCTCGCGGTGCACGCCAAGTGCCAGCGGGCGCGGTGGTCCGAAAGTCATCGGCCAGCGCGCGACCAGCACTTTCCGCAGTTCGTCGACCGTCACGTCGTCGCCCCCTCGTGGCCGCCTTCCACCCCGTCGCGGTGGCGACAGTCGTTGCACAGGCCAGACGCTCCCGGCTCCCCGCAGATCAGACAGTAGCCGTGACGTTCTTTCTCTCGGGCCGCGCCCTGGGTTTCCGTCCGTAACACCGGCACAAACGAGGACTGGCGCGGGTTTCCGGGCGATTCGGCACCCGTCACACAAGCGGCCGTGACGGATGGGTCAATCGGCCCGAAAGCCTCATGAATGCTGGATTGTGCCGGTGTGCCGGATGAATCGGCCGACTCCGGCTGCGAAGCCGTGTTGTGCGGCGAAAGATAGCGCTCGAACGCATCGTTGAATTGCTCCCGGAGGTATCCCTTAGCGGACTCTGCGCCGGTGCCGCTCGGCTTGATGCCGAACCGCCGGAGGCCTTCCCTCTCAGCGGCGCCGGGGACCAACCTGATGGAACGCGGACGAATGCCGAACGGCGCCAACTGCCGTGCCACTTGGCGTGCGTCGATGCCGTGCGCCACCACACGTGTGCGTGAATTCCAGTCAGACCAGGGCGCCTCGGGGTCGTCGATTTCGGCCAGTTCGTGCGTCAGCGATTCAGACCGGATGCGGTCGATGCCGAGCCGCATGAAGATGTCCCGGATGTCGGCCAGCAGACGTACCCCCGCGCCTTCATCTGTCGCATTCACGCTGCTTTCCTGAGCAGACAGTGCGAGTGCCGCGGCCCGGGCAGCGGCCGGCCAATGACCGCCCGCCGCGTCCGCAATGGCCACGAGGATGTGCCAGTTGTCGGCTGCGCGGTCGTTCAGGCTGTCCGGCAGCGGCGGTTCGGCGTCGCGCAGCCAGTCGGCCTGATCGTCCGCCCAGCGCGCGATCCTTCGCCGCAGGTCGCCGAATGCGGCGTCGTCGCGCGGCAGTCGCGGCAGCCTGCAGTTGGCGGGCTTGCGCTGCATTCGGATGGCCACGGCCCGGTCGGCCACCGTGCTCCACTTCCTCGCGAGGTCGCCGATCAACGCCAGCGCCTTCGGCGACCAGACGTTGAAGGCCCGAGTCTCATGCTCGTCGCCCACGGTACGCAGTACGTATGCGGCAGTGCGGCTGTGGCCAGCGTTGACGAGCCCGCGCAGCTCGCCCGTCTTGTCGCCCTCGAGGAGCGCGTCAAGCTCATCCAGCAGCACGGTCGGCATGTGTTGCTCGATGACTCGGAACAACGCCGCGACCGTCACGTTGCTGGTAGGCAGCGGGCGCCGGACGAGACGGGCCAACACGTCGAAAGTCCGACTCTTGCCGCAGCGCTTGACCGGAGAGGTAAGTACGAGCAGTGGCGCGTGCGTCGCCGAATCGATGACATAGGTGAACAACACCCACAGAGCGAGCACCACATCACCGTGCCGCGGCAGCGACACGTACCGCGAGAAGATCGACGTGATCTCGTCAAGCAGTACCGCGCCATCGACGGACTCAGGCCAGAGTTCCGGATCCTCGAATCGAAGCGCGCGACCCTGCGCGCCGTCGGCGCCCTCGTGCTCGACAAGTCCGAGGCGCTTGCGCGCCTCCTGCACCGCCGCGTCGAGCATGGTCACACGCAGCCCGAGCTGCTTTGCCTCGTCCTTTCGGCAGCGCTCGTATGCAAGCGTGGCAAGCTGGGCCAGTTCGTCGATGCGCGCCGTCATGAGCTCGGCGGGCTCCCTGCCGAGCACTGCGGTCAAGGCCGCCAGGCCGCCGGGCGGGCTGTAGAAATAGGTGATGCCGGTGCCGTTGTCGTGTACCGTCGCGCGGCCGTTGTCGTGCTTGCGCAGGATGCCGTTCTCGGAGGTGGAATCCCGGAAAGGCGCCTGGCAGCGGTACTTCATCCCGGCCTCGAACTCGGGGCTGTCGAGAAACTCGCGCAGCGTTAGCGCCCGGAACGCACCGCCGGGCGTTTTCACGTCGAGCAGTGTATCGGGCACGAGCGAGACGTAATCGCGCTGAACGAGCTTGCCGGCGTCGTCCCGCTCGACTTTTACGCCGGCTCCTTCCTCATAGACCCGCAGGGCCTTGTCGTCGGGCGCAGGCAGCGCGCCGAGCACGAAGCGGTGCCCGGCCGTCACGACGGGCTCGGCAGGCGCGAGCACGAGCCCGTCGCCTACCGCCGGCGCGCCGGCGTAGACGCTGCGGCTGATCGCCCACACACTCGCGTCGACAATCGCCGCCGGCGCGGATCCGATCGGCTTGCCCGGCGCGTTGCGCGCGAACTTCGGCTTACGCCAGCCAAGGCCTTCGCGGAAGAGCTGCGGCCGGAGCCGCTCGCGGAACTCGTCGGTCTGTTCCGGGTCGCCGACCTGGACCCACATGTGAAAGTTCGGGCTCGCGCTGAGCGGCGAGCCGTCCGCGCGGCAAACCCGCCCCTTCGAGCTCGGCACGATCACCCGGGCGCACCCGGCGAGCCCGGGCAGGGCCTGTTCGAGCCTTCGCACCGCTTCTTCGGGCGCCAAGGCGGCGATGTCCGCCGGCGTGTGCTCGTCGCGGTCGAAGTCGAAGAGGCGCCACGCCCCAGGCGTGAAGTTCTCCTTGAGCTTGGCGACGTGGACCACCTCACCGGTCCCGCCGCGCCGCGGCACTTTGAAAAGGCCGGCGGGTCGGGTGGCATTGTGTTCGATCCCCCTCTCGGAGAGCAGGCGGGAGAGATTCTTCTGGCTGTGAATCCGAAACGGCGTGGACAGCCCCTCGGTGCCCGGCACGAAGTCCGGGATCAGGTAGCGGTTCGCGGGCAGAATCTCGAGCAACTGGCCCATCGCCGAGACATCGGGTACGTAAGCGGTAACGGTGTCGCCCTCGATCACGTCGCCGCGGCTTTCCCAGACGGCCGCCCCTTCGTCGTCGAGATGGACATGCTTGCCGCAGGGCATGCGCGTCGAGACGATCGTGAGGTAGTCTCGGCTGGCGACCGGACCCTTCATGAGGAAACGCGCGGGAAGCCATGCGAATTTCGGCGCGCCAGCCGACTTACGCGCTTCGGGTTGGTCGGCAAGGCTGTTGAGGCGGTCAGGACTTTCGGGCTCCTGTGCCGCACTACCGGCCGGGTGTCTCTTGTTGTTCATCATCCCCGACCTCCGCCGGTCGAGGGGCGCCCCTGCGCTTCGATCCACGCGCGCAAGTCCTCGACGCGCCAGGCGGTCACGCGAGAACTGAGCTTGACGGGAGCGGGGAACTGTCCGGCCTTGATCCTGGCCCACAGCGTGGAGCGGCTCAGAGGCACATGGGCCAGGACGACCGGCAGCCTGGCAAAGCCGGTTTCGGGAAGGTCTTGCATGTCGCTGTCCTCGTACTGGTTTGGACAGCGATGAATCTATTTGGGTCCTGATCCGCCAGTGGCGAGACTGGCGGACGATTGGCGCGGCTCAACGGGGCTTCTTGTATCTCTCCACCGTGCGGACGCTCACTCCGCACTCCGACGCGACTTCTTGATTGAGTTGCTTCTCCTGCCAAAAAGGATGTTCGTCCTTCAGGCGCGAATACGTTGCCCTGAGCTTGGCGTGCCTCGCCGCTCTTTCTTCTGAGCTACCGTGGGTGGCGGCATGGCCTTTACGAGAGGCGTCCAGGACTTTCGCTCCGCGTCGGACATCCTCCTGCAGGCCCGAAATCACTGCGCTAGCTGTCTGGCTTGCCTCGCTGCCGGCCGCTGGATCTTCTTGCTTGCGAGCCGCAATGCCTTCCCTCGCGAGCTGTTCGAGCTTCCGCAGTCGCGGCTCTGTGCTTATTGGCGGCGCCGGCTTCACGCGCCTGGTTCTAGTCATGAGCCCGCCGCGTCAATGTCGATTCAGGTCCTACTCTTTCCGGCTCGTTACTTGTAGTAGAAGGGCGCGATTCCGAGTTCGTCTAGCGAGAAAGATCGCTCCACCGGGAACCCGCCTCGGACAAGGCTGGTGTTCGAGCACCCGCCACTGGTGGAGAGCGTCGACTGAAACGAAACGTTCGACACAGCGTTGCTCGAAGCGTAGTAGCCGAACCACTGGTTGCCCGATCTCACCGTTGAAGTCGCTCGCGCGCTGCCGGTCGGAAATGCGTCAAGGAGGTAGGCGCTTCCAGTGCAGTCCGGACCCGTAAAGTAGACACCAAAGTGGACGCTCCATTGCAGATGTGTCGATTGCCCGCTTTCTTGCTCAAGCGGGAACACTAGCGTCAATCCATCTAACGAGACAGCCACGCCGGGGAGGTTGCCCCGCGGAACATAAACCGCCCTTCCGACTGTCTTCCCGACTGAATCGACGACGAGCACAGGACCCGGGATGGGCTCTCGGATGGGCTTTGCGGCCCATACTGCGGTGACATACGAAATCCCAAGAAAGGCCGCTGAAATGGCTCTAAACGATCCCATGGGCTGATCTCCCAATCATTCATGCGCGAGGCGCTCTAAGTCCCGCCGAGAATGGGCACGGTCACGTGTGCCGTCATGATGCCTGACATAGCGCGAGGGTGGTAGGCCGGTGCATGGCTCAGCGTGGCGAGGGAACCACCGCTCGCCATCCTTCGGCTGTCTGGCGCGACTACTCGACCAACTACCTCCGCCGACGCATTCCAGGAACGAGGAGCCTCGGAGTACGATCAGCCGACGGAACGACAACGATTCTTGCCTCGGTCAGTCCGCCGGATTGACTCGATCCCTTGTCCAGCAGTTTGGGCCAGTTTGATCATGCTCGGCTCGCTCCTCAGCGTTGCCAAGTACGACGGGTGGATCTCCTCGGGGCTCGAGCGATCCGGGCTGAGGATGGCGCCGATAGCCACTTGGCTGGATTGTGTTTGGTCGACTCTGCGGCCGTGATTCCCAACCGAGCCGTCTTCCAGGAATGAATGGCCCGAGGATCCCGGGGCATGTCACCCTCGCGCAACGTTCGGCTGGTGTAGGGGTCGGCGCAAAGCTGCGGCAGGATCGTCGCGCGTTGCCTTGCCGCCAGGTTCAGCGCCAGGAGCCGCTGCTCAGAGCACGCGATCTTGTGCGACCAAGCGCTTGAGTCGCTGCGCTTCCTTGCTGGCGAAGGCGGGGTCGTCGATGCGAACGCTTCGTTCGTTGTTAGTAACTTGACGATTAGATAGCCAGTTGAAGCTGCCGACGATGAGATAGTCATCAACAATCACGAGCTTTTCGTGGTTCGCATAACAGCCGACATGTAGTTCCCCTCGCGACGCATCGGAAGAGCGGGCGATCTCACGCAGTTCGCTGAGCGCAATGTCTGTTACACGTGAAGTTTCATGAGTCCCTGCGGATGTTTGCCATCCGTAGGCGAGGTAGACATCTACGCCTCTTCGGAGCGCGTTCTTCAATTCCACAAGAAACTGCTGATCGGCAGCCGCGCTTCCAAGCCACCCAGACGCGATGCAGAGAACCGTTCGGGCGTCGGAGAAAGCCTTGAACAGGGCCGCGCGATGCTGCTTCCCATCTATGACAGTCCATGAACCGCTGGGAGGATGCTGGACGGCCGAGGCGACAAGCCGCTCAGACGCTGCAACTTGGGCAAGCTGCGCTGCCAGCGCCTTCGCGCGATTGTCGGCTTCGGCGACGGCGCCGTGCATGTTCTGATAGACAACGACACCAAGGTAGGCGCCCCAAGCAAGGCCACCCTGAATGACCATTAGCTTCGGATACCGAACCTTCAGGAACGTCCATATCGTCCAGCCAATGGCGGCGAGTAGCGCGGCGCGCCTGCTTAGAAAGATCCCCGCCAAGAGAACCGTAGAGACTACGGCCAGCTGCCAATATAAGGCTGTCATGCGAGTTTCCGTAGCGGTGATCTTTCGCGAACCCTCTCGTTTGGAGTCGGATCCGCACCTGAGAAAAGTAGCCGTGTCTCATCCATGAGGGACATCCGGGTGGCGAAATAGTCCATCTCGCGCCTCCCTGTTCGTTAACCCGGGAACAGAATCATGGCGCCGTTCGCATCTCATCGTCGGCAGGCGTACACGCACACCGCCCACAACACGATCGGCACCACCATCAGCCCGGACGCCTCGTGCCCCCAGGTGACCCAGCCGTCATACTCGGCCGCGCTGGCGATCGTGCCGAGCATGATCGAGTGCAGCGCGACGATCGAGATGGGGAGGGAGGCGAACCAGTGGATGAGGCGCTTCATTGCGTGTGTTCTTGATGTACTGTTCTTGTACATGCCTAGAAGAGGCGCTCCTGTCGGTCGATACCGAGGGTCATGCGGAACGGGTTCCTTTGCAGCGTGGGTAGCGTGAGCATCCCCAGAAGTAGCTTCCGGCATTTCGGCCGCGCCGGGCCATGCGCTGCCGCATGGGGCTACCGCACCTGGGACACGATGGCGCGACACGTGGTGATTGCCCCTGTGTAGGCGACCGAGACGACTGCGGAGCCTGAGGCAGTCCTGGCTGACTAGCACGTGGACTAGGCATCGACACGGAGCCGAGCGGCGCTGAGTTTGGAACGCGAATGTTCAGAAACCCCACGTCCGCTCGCGCCTGCATTAGCCGGCGGTGAACGCTAATAAGGACGGGATCCTCTCGTTGTGCGAATTCCTGAACGCGCCGAGCTCGCTGCTCCAGTTCATGTGCACCGCTGGTCAGCGTGCGCCGTAACGGGGAAAGCTTCGCTTCGACCAGGGAGGAGATCCGTGCCATCTCCCGCCGATCAGCGTCGTTTGACGATGCATCGTAAACGAAGCGACTTTCGTGCGCCTGACGCCAAGCAACGAGCCTTCCGATCAGCGCGTCACCAAAGCCCGGTACGGCCTTAAGTCGTGAACTTGAAATGTCTGCGGCGGTTCCGATACCAAATGACGACAAGACAGCGATCTTTGCCTGCCCAATGCCTTTGATGCCGGCGCGATCGATGTCAAAATTTTCTAGATAGGCGCTCCTTTGCCGGTCATATCGTTCTGTCTTGTAGTCGGAAATCTTACGATGCTCTTCGTCTCTTGCCGCAATGAACTTTTGCCGAGCGACTCGAAGTTCATCCTTCAGAGACACGAGGTCGCTATGCCCAACGCGCCGACGCCAAGCTTCGATCTCTCTATTCCATTGGTTTTGAGCGTCGAGCAACTCGCGTAGAAACCGTGTGCCATCGATCGCAGGTGTGGCCCCTTTGGAGCCAAGGTTTGACAGACCTATGCCGGCGAGAATCAAGGACAAGAGCCAAGCCTCCGGAGCAGCAAGCACTAGCCCAAAACCAGCAACAATTAGCGCAACGCCGATGACAGAACGGCCCTTGAATTTAACCTCCTTCGCCTGTATCGCAGCTTCGGAGGGACCGTGCGTGGCCGACTGAGGGATGCGTGGCTGGAGCTCTTCTGGAGATGGGATCTTGACTCGCTCAATGCGAGCCCAAATGATCTCAATGTCGAAGCGCTCCCTGCCGGGGTCAACTTGCCGAGTTCCAGGCCCAGAGGGAAAGTGCGGAACGAATAGGAAAGTCCCGAGTTGACCCTCCATCTCACACCACGCGCATTCGGATGCATCTCGAGGCCCGTAGTGGAGTGGGTTCTCTGCGCATTGAGCGAGCGTCGATTCGAACCTCTCGAGAGACGTCACCCATTCGTTCGCAGATGGTCTCCTGCCGATGGAACTTTGCAGGAAGGCGCGGTCGAACATCCGCGCAAGTTCCGGTGAGAAGTCCGGTAGCGACGGTGTCCCGGGGGGTTGATCCATCCCGACATTGCGACTCTCGGTGTACACGTACTTGAAGTTCCGAACGTTCTCATGCAGCGGCGGGATGTCTCCATTTCTCACCGTGCCAACAAACGGATGCCGACCCATAAGGAGCACTTGGAAGATGACGACCGCAAGCCCAAATGCGTCATGGTCAGTGGTTCGAACAATTCCACGAAGTGCCTTACCTTGAAGTTCCGGCGGCGTGTACTCGGGAACGCCAACACGACAGAGATACTGAGCCGAGCCGTCCGAGAACTGGAAACTGTCCGCGTCAATTAGTGCGGCGGTCGCTTTTTCGGAGACCAGGATGCCCGAGTGATTTATGTCGCCGACGACGCAGTTGGTGGCATGGATCGATGCGAAGGCTCGGGCAATGTTCGTTGCGGCCCTTGCTAGAAAGCGGTAGTCCGCCTGAGGGAAGTGCTGCTTGCGCGAACCCGGTGCATAAAGTTCGTGGACCGGCCGGAAGCCGCTCATGAGCCTCATCACGAAGCCCGCGAATGAGCCGTCTTTGAACTGGATCACGGAGACGGGGAATGCCGCCAGCGGAGCCCGCGTCGCAAGGTCGCTCTTGACCATGGCGGAGACCTTGTCCTTACGACTTAGTCGATCCGGCGTGGTGTACAGCTTGACAGCGTGGTTCGGGTCTCCTGTGATCGCATAGACTTCTCCCTCACCGCCCTTCCCAATGAGGCGGCCCAGAGCGACCGTCTTACCGGCGGCAATGACCTGCGGCGCAGTCATCGCAGGGTGGCTATGACTAGGGTCTTGTCGTCGTCAGTGCGGGCACACACTTGTTCGCTATCCAAGTACGCGGCCAGCGCCCGCGACAGGGCGGCGTCCTTCCCGTTGGGAACGGGGCTGTCGGTGACCGGAGCTGCCACCGCGGCGAAGAAGCGTTCAGCTGGTTTCCGAGTAGCCATATCGAGAACCATTCGTTCAATGCCGTCGCTGAAGATCGCGATTGCGTCGATCTCCTCGCTTATCGTACAGACTCGCACTTTGGCGGCTGGTTGATCCGTGACGAAACTTGTCATAGACGCGTACTCTCCGTGATCCGGCCACGTCGGTGCGACCCACTCTCCGGTGGCGCGCTCGCGTGTCACGGCACACCCATCCCCCACGTGGGCGAATACGGAGTGCTGCCCATCGGAGATGGCGCAGACGAGGGTGGCCGCGAAGTCGCGAGGCTCCTTGCCTCTGTGGGCCGCTGCACGGTAAATCCTGTCACGGGCCTGATCGACCCAGCTTTCCAGAGTGTCGCGACATGGGATCGGGTGCCCGAGGGACAGGTGCCGCCTGGCCGCAAGTCCAATCGTGCGGCAGATGAGCGCCGCGCCCTGACGACCGAAGATGGAGCTCCCGGCGCCGTCGGAAACGATGCCAACGAACACTTCCCGAAGGCTGGGCAACACCGTAAAGCAGGAATATGCATCCTGGAGTTGTTGCCCGCTTCTCCGATGCGATGTTCCAATCTGGGAAGCGCTGACCCAGATCCAACGATCCATTGCCTCTCCGATGTGTTATTCGACCACTGCCCATCCCTGTGGGGCGGCCGGATTCGCCAACGGCACAGGCTCGCCAGGGTTGGACCGTGACACCGAACTGAGCGATGCGGACAGCCACGCAAACAGTTCTCTGAATGCGATGCCTCTCAGTTTCAGTGGCTCCCGTACAGACAGTTGTTTAAGCATGCTCATGTCGGCGCTGTCCACGCCAACCGCATAGAACATGAACTCCTTCTTCTCCTCGCCGATGCGAACGAGCGAGGCAGCATTGCCCCAACCATCAGTCGGAGCCCCGTCCGTGATGAGGAACACCCAAGGGCGGTAGTACGCGATACCGTTGCTCTTGTACTGGTCTTTCCTCGCACGCAAGAGTTGGAGCCCTCGTTCGATCGCCGCACCCATCGGTGTGTCCCCACCGGCGTGCAGCTCCGGTGCGTAGAATTCGCTGGCGGATACAAAGTCGGCCTGGATTTGAACTGGGCCGAAGGTAACTATTGCCACTTCGACCCGCTTGGAGCTTAGCGAGTCGGCCTTCAGCTCGTCTTCGAACGATCGAAGCCCCTCGTTGAGCTGTTGAAGCTTGCCACCGGACATTGAGCCTGAAGTGTCGAGGAGCAGCAAACAGGCGCATCGTGGTTCCGGATTGTCGACAAACTCTGCACTGGCGAATGGCTTCTGATCGAGACTCATTGTGCTTCTCCTTATTGAGGCACTGACGACATCCTTGACTTTCTCAGATTTTCGGGACCTTTACGCCATTTCATCCAAACTGCCAACCTTCATGGTGTGTGCGCCGGCGGGGGAGTCCCTGAATATCAGACTCCCGTCGCCGAACGAAGAGTTGAACTAAGCGCATAGCACCGGCCATCGAATGCATTGCGCAGGGCATTCGGCGTTGGCTGATGATAGAACCGCAGGGGCTCACCAGACGACCCTCGACCCGACCGACGGGGGCGCGAACGGCGCTGTCGCCCGACCGCCGGGCCGGGTGCGGGCATCGGATCGGCCAGAAACCGGAACGAGTTCTGGCCCCGGGCGGGAGCCCCAATCGGGGCGCCCAGCCGAGATCCCGCCCCTGGTCTCCTGGGGTTGTGTCCGCCAAGTTGTGCAAATGGCGATCAGGGCTGAGGTCGGGCTGATCAGGCGGCGATCTTCATCGCCGCCTTCCTTTGCTCCTTGAGCAGGTCCATGTTGATGTAGCGGTTGTCCTCCAGCCAGGCCTCGTGCGTCTCGGCGCACAGCGCCCGCACCAGCCGCAGGCAGGAGTCCGGGTTGGGGAAGATCCGAACCACCCGCGTGCGGCGCTTGATCTCCTCGTTCAGCCGCTCCAGCAGGTTCGTGCTCTTCATGTGCTTGTGGTGCTGGCGCGGCAGCCGGTAGAAGGTCAGCGTCTGCCCGATGTTCTCCTCGGCCCAGTCGGTGAGCTTGGGGTAGCGCCGCTCCCAGCGCTTGAGCCACGCCGCCAGGTCGGCCTGCGCCTCCTTCAGATCTCGCCGGTCGTACAGCCAGCGCAGCTCCTGCAGGCAGTCGTCGTCGGCCTTGCGCGGCGGGTAGTCCAGTGCGTTGCGCAGAAAGTGCACGTAGCAGCGCTGCCAGGCAGCCTCGGGCAGCAGCTCGGCCACCGCCTTCTTCAGCCCGTCGTGGTCGTCCGACACCACGAACTCCACCCCGTTGAGCCCGCGCTCCTTCAGGCGCCGAACGAAGTCCTTCCAGCTCGTGGCCGACTCCCGGTTGGCCGGCTCCACCCTCAGCACCTGGCGGCTTACGCACCCAGTGGGCACAGTGGCGGCAAGGGCGATCGACGGGCTGCACTGCAGGTGCGGTACGACCTCGACCGACGTCGAGCCGTCCGGCTCGATCCGGGTTCGCTGGATCTGCCCGTCGGGCAGCTGCTCAATAACGAGCACGGCTCCGTCACCGAGGCGAAGGATCACGGGAGCAGGGTGGTCGGCCATGTTCGACATGATGCCGGCGGCGGATGCTGGTATCGATCGGCGGCAGATATGCCTGGAACTCCCCATTCGGGCAATGGAAACAGCTCACTCGGCTGTCGGCGAACACAGTTGCTCGGGATGCGCAACCGGCGTCGCAGCGGGCCCGCGCTTGAGCGCGTCGAGATAATCGGCCCATGCTTGCATCATTTTCCGCCGTTCGGGAAGGTGCGCAGTCCGGTTGTACGCCCGGCCGTTCGGATCTCGAACCGCATGCGCCAGTTGATGCTCAATCAGGTCGGGCCGAACGCCCAGTACTTCATCGAGGATTGTCCGCGCGACGGCTCGGAAGCCGTGGCCGCTCATCTCCTCCTTGGGGATGCCAAGCCGGCGCATTGCAGCGAGGATCGCGTTGTCGCTCATCGGCCGTCCGTTCGTTCGCGCGCCGGGGAACACATATTCGCTTCGCCCGGTCAGCTTGTGAAGCTCGCGAAGGATCGCCACGGCTTGCGTCGCAAGAGGGACGATGTGAGGGGTTCCCGTCTTCGTCACGGTGTAGCGCCACTCGGCGGCGTCCAGGTCGATATCGGCCCAGCGGGCCTTCCGAAGCTCCCCCGGGCGCACGAAGACCAGCGGGGCGAGGCGCAGGGCGCATTGAACCGTAGGTGTGCCGATATAACCGTCGAGCGCGCGCAGGACTTCCGCGAACCGCTCCGGTTCGGTCACCGCGGCGAAGTGCGCGCCCTTTACTGGCGGCAGCGCGCCACGAAGATCGCTTGACGGGTCGCGCTCGGCCCGGCCGGTGGCAATCGCGTATCGGAAAACCTGTCCGCAGTTGCCGAGCGCTCGATGCGCGGTCTCTACCGCCCCGCGCGCCTCGATCCGCCGCAGCACGGCCAACAGCTCTGGCGCAGTGACCTCCGCCACCGGCCGCCCGCCGATCCACGGAAAGATGTCCCGTTCGAGGCGCCGAATGATCCGGTCGCCGTGGGCAGGATTCCAGGTCGGCGCGAGCTTCCCGTACCACTCTCGCGCCACGACCTCGAAGCTGTTCGCCGCCCGGTCGGCCCGTGCCGATCTGATGGCTTTGCGGTGCTCGCTCGGGTCAATCCCATCGGCAAGCAGCCGCCTGGCTTCGTCGCGTCGCGTCCTCGCCTTGGCAAGGGGGGTCTCCGGGTAGACGCCCAGCGAGAGGCGTTTCTCCTTGCCCCCAATCCGGTACTTCAGCCGCCAGTACTTGCCCCCGGTCGGGGAGACCTCCAGGTACAGCCCGCCCGAGTCGGCCATCTTGTAGGGCTTCTCGGTCACCTTCCCGGTGGGCGTCCGGCCAGGCTTGGCGTTCCGGATTGCGGTGTCGGTCAGGGGCATTGTGGGGGCATCTGCCTGGCGGTCTGGTGAGTTGCCCCGGATGTTGCCCCCGGCCGCCAGCGGATGTCAATGGACGTCGCCGGACTCTGTTGGGAGAAAAATCCAATAAAAAACCCGCACTTAGGCGGGTTTTTGAACTCCAGCGGACCTCGCTGGACGGTGAATTGGTGGAGCCGGCGGGAATCGAACCCGCGTCCGCAAGTCCTCTACGACCAGTTCTACATGCGTAGTCGCTCTATTTGGATCTCGGTGGGCGGTTAGCCGAACGACAGGCCGCCGCACACCCAGTCACCTTGAGTTTCGCGCCTGGACCAAGTGACCCGGCCCGGGCGCTATCCGACTGAAGTTACACCGCAGCCCTTCCGGTTGCCCGGTCAGGCCCAGCCCGTCGGCTGACTGTTGCGGCGCTCGCGGGGTTTAAGCCGCGAGGGCGAAACGCTCGTCGTTGGCGTTTGTAGATTTGCCAAAGGATTTACGAGGACTTGGCGCCTCGGCATGCCCTGTGCCGCTTCGCTACCCACGTCGAAACCAGGTCGGCCCCGGGTGTTCAGCGTTGCTGCTACAGCAACTCGTTCATGATCTCACATATGACGGCTGGCGGTCGGTTTTCAAGTGGCCGCCGCTGACAAATGTTTGCAGCGGTCCGGCATCGGCCGTGGCCGGCTGCATCGCACTCAATTTGGGGTTTCCGCTTGGAATTCAACGCCGACTTCTCGCTTCGCGTCGTGCAGACGCCCGACCAGGCCGCCTGGGTGCCTTCGCCGCTGCCGGGGGTAGAGCGCCGCATGCTCGACCGGGTGGGCGGCGAGGTCGCCCGCGCGACCAGCATCGTGCGATACGCACCGGGCAGCAGCTTCTCGCGCCACGTGCACGGCGGCGGCGAGGAGATCCTGGTGCTCGACGGCGTGTTCTCCGACGAGTCGGGCGACCACCCGGCCGGCACCTACCTGCGCAATCCGCCCGGCAGCGCGCACGCGCCGTTCTCGCGCGAGGGTTGCACGCTGTTCGTGAAGCTGTGGCAGTTCGCGCCCGACGACCTGGCGCCGGTCCGCATCGACACCCGGACCGCCCCCTGGCATCCCGGACTGGTGCCGGGGCTGTCGGTGATGCCGCTGCACGAGCACGACGGCATCAGCACGGCGCTGGTTCGCTGGGCGCCCGACACCCGCTTCTCGCGGCACTTCCATCCGGGCGGCGAGGAGATCCTCGTGCTGCAGGGGCTCTTCGCCGACGAGAACGGCGAGTACCCCGCCGGCACCTGGCTGCGCAGCCCGCGCTGGAGCGAGCACGCGCCCTGGGCGGGGCCGCAGGGCGCGCTGATCTACGTGAAGGTCGGCCATCTGGGCGCGACGACCGTGCCCTTGCCGCTCGCTTCGTGAAGAAGACGCTGCTGGTGCTCGGCGCGACCGGGCAGGTCGGGGCGCAGGTGCTGCGGCTGGCGCTCGCCGACGACCGGGTGGGGCGGGTCGTGGCGCCGACCCGGCGGCCGCTGTCGGCCCGCGAGGCCTTCGGGCCGCGCCTGGAAAACCCGGTGGTGGATTTCGAGAGTCTGCCCGGCCAGGCGGACTGGTGGCGGGCCGACGCGGCGATCTGCGCGCTGGGGACGACGATGCGCCTGGCGGGCTCGCGGGAGGCCTTCGCCCGGGTCGACCGCGACTACGTGGTCGAGTCGGCGCGACGGGCGCGCGCTGCGGGAACCCCGGCTTTCGGCCTCAATTCCTCGTTGGGCGCCGATCCCGCTTCGAGGAACTTCTACCTGCGGATCAAGGGAGAGGCCGAGCGCGATGTCGCCGGGCTCGGCTTCGAATCGCTGACGATCGTGCGGCCGTCGCTGCTCGAGGCGGCCCGGCGGCCGGACTTCCGGCCCGGCGAGGCGGCCGGGCTGCTCGTGGCGAGGCTGCTCGGCCCGCTGGTTCCGCGCCGCTACCGGCCGGTGCGGACCGAAGCCGTGGCGCGCGCCCTGCTCGAGGCGGCGCTGCGCGCCGAACCCGGCACCCGCTTCATCGAGTCCGGGTCGCTCGGGCGGGGCTGACGCCCGCCCCTGCGGGCGGGCATCGAGGCGCTCACTGCGCCTTGCCGATCTTCTGCACGACGCCGGCCATCACCTTGGCGTCGTCGGCGACGAACTTCGCGAACTCGGGCGCGTCGAGGTACTGGATCGGCGTGCCGGCGGTGCCGATCGTGCGGATCACCTTCTCGTCGGCTGCCGCCTTGCGCGAGGCGTCGCGCAGCTTGGCGATCACCGGCTCGGGCGTGCCGGCGGGCACGAACACGCCGGCCCACTGCGAGAACTTCACCGGCACGCCGAGCTCGGTCAGGCTGGGCACGTCAGGCAGGGCCTTCAGCCGGCCTTCGCCCCAGTGCGCGAGCACCCTCAGCTTGCCGGCCTTCACGTGCTGCACGACGGTGGCCGGCCCGGTGGCCAGCGCGTCGACCTGCTCGCCGAGCAGGCCCACGATCGCCGGGCCTGCGCCGGTGTAGGGCACGTGGACCATGAAGGTGCCGGTGGCCTGCTTGAGCATCTCCATCGGCACGTGCATCGTGCCGTAGTTGCCCGAGGAGCCGAAGGTGATCGAGCCGGGCTTGCTCTTGGCGTGCGCGATGAAGTCGGCGTAGGTCTTCCACGGGCTGTCGGCGCGCACCGCGAGCACGGTCGGGTCGGCGGTGAAACGCGCGATCGGCACCAGCTGGTTCATCTGGTACATCGGCGAGCGCTTCAGCACCTTGTCGGCCTCGGGGATGATCGTGATCGACGACAGCGCGAGCAGCAGCGTGTAGCCGTCGGGCGCCTGCTTGGCCGCGTGCGCCATGCCGATGCCGCCGCCGGCGCCGGCCTTGTTCTCGACCACCACCGACTGGCCGAGGTAGCGGCCCAGGGCGTCGGCCACCGGCCGGCCCACGGTGTCGGCCACGCCGCCGGGCGGGAAGGGCACGACCATCGTGATCGGGCGGCTCGGGTATTCCTGCGCAAGGGCCTGGCCGGCGAGCGGGGCCAGCACGGCGACGACCGCGGCGCTGGCGAGCGTCGCGGTCAGGGCGCGACGGCGGTTGGTGGTGTGGTTCATCATCGGTCTCCTGGGTCTCGTTACCGGGCCGCCCCGCGCGTGGCGCGAGCGGCGGTCCGCAGCGGATGATGGCACAAGCCGCGCCCGGTCAGGCGCGCGAGGATTCCGTACCCAGGCCCGGCCGGCTCAGGCGCGCGCGAGTTCCAGCGCGTGGAGCAGCTGGAGCGGGGTGTCGATCAGGTGATCGGCGCCCCAGTCGGCGGGCGCGGACTCGACCCCGCAGAAGCCGTAGGCGGCCGCCACCGTGCGCATCGCGGCGGCGCGGCCGGCCTCGATGTCGCGCAGGTCGTCGCCCACGTACACGCAGCGGGCCGGATCGACGCCGGCCAGCCGGGCGCCGTGCAGAAGGGGCTCGGGGTGCGGCTTGGCGAAGGGGGTGGTGTCGCCGCCGATCGCGCAGACCGAGCGCTCGCCCAGGCCCAGGCCTGCGACGATCGGGCGCACGTAGCGCTCGACCTTGTTGCTGATCACGCCCCAGCGAATGCCGGCGCGGTCCAGCGCGTCGAGCACCGCGTCCATGCCTTCGAACAGCCGGGTGTGCACCAGCATTGCCCGCTCGTAGCGGGCCAGGAACTCGTCTCGCAGGGCGGGGAAGGCCTCGTCGTCGCGCTCGACGCCGAAACCGCGCAGGATCAGGCCGCGCGCGCCCATCGATGCGTAGGGGCGCAGCGCCTCGAACGGAACCGGCTCGAGCCCGCGCTCGGCGCGCATCGCGAGAATCGGCTCGACCAGGTCACGCGCGGTGTCGGCCAGCGTGCCGTCGAGATCGAAGAAGACTGCCTGCAGCATCGCGCTCAGCCCGGCTTGCGGACCGCGACCGCGTAGTTCACCGACACGTCGGTCTGGTGCAGCGAGTACACCTGCGTGATCGGGTTGTAGGTGAGGCCGGTCATCTCGACGGTTTCCAGGCCGCAGCGCCGCAGCGCGCCGGCCAGCTCGGAGGGCCGGATGAACTTGCCGTACTCGTGGGTGCCGCGCGGCAGCAGCCGCAGCACGTACTCGGCGCCGACGATCGCGAACAGGAAGGACTTCGGATTGCGGTTGATCGTCGAGAAGAAAAGCCAGCCGCCGGGCTTCGCGAGCTGCGCGCAGGCCCGGATCGTGGACTCCGGGTCCGGCACGTGCTCGAGCATCTCCATGCAGGTGACCGTGTCGAAGCCCTCCGGTTCCTCGGCGGCCAGCGCCTCTGCCGAGACGTGCCGATAGCGGACCGCAGCACCGGATTCCAGCGCATGCAGCTCGGCCACCTTCAACGGCCGCTCCGCCAGGTCGATGCCGAGCACCTCGGCGCCGCGACCGGCCATCGATTCGGCCAGGATGCCGCCGCCGCAGCCGACGTCGACCACCCGCCTGCCGCGCAGCGGCGCGAGCCGGTCGATCCAGTCGAGCCGCAACGGATTGATCCGGTGCAGCGGCTTGAACTCGGACTCCGGGTCCCACCAGCGCGACGCGAGCGCGGAGAACTTGGCGAGCTCGGCCGGGTCGGCGTTGGCCGCCGGAGCGGCCCGGTCGGGATGTGCGGTGTCTGCGTTCACGGGACGGATTCTAGAGGACGAAAAAAAACCCCGCCGAGGCGGGGTTTCTCCCGAGGAGCCGACCTAGGCCGGCTCCGAACCGGGATCAGCGACGCGGACGGGTGCCGACGACCTCGACTTCCACGCGACGGTTCTTCGCGCGGCCATCGCGGGTCTTGTTGTCGGCGACCGGCTGCTTCTCGCCCTTGCCTTCGGTGTAGATCCGGTTGGCTTCGATGCCCTTGCTGACCAGGTAGGCCTTCACGGCTTCGGCGCGACGGACCGACAGTTTCTGGTTGTAGGCATCCGAGCCGATGCTGTCGGTGTGGCCGACGGCGATGATGACCTCGAGGGTCACGCCGCGCAGCTTGGCGACCAGATCGTCCAGACGGGCCTTGCCTTCGGGCTTGACGACGGCCTTGTCGAAGTCGAAGAAGGTGTCGGCAGCGAAGGTGACCTTCTCGCTGGTCGGGGCGGGAGCGGGCTTCGGAGCGGGCGCCGGGGCAGGAGCCGGGGCCGGAGCGGGCGCCGGGGCCGGAGCGGCCTTGGGCGCGGGCGGCGGCTCGCAGGCGGCCTTGGGCAGCAGGTCCTTGTCGCACTCGCAACCGACCGGGAACTGCGCGCCGGGCAGCTTGAACGAGCCGGCGGCCTGCGGCGACCAGTAGCCGGTGCGAACGCACAGGTTGTTGCCGCTCTTGACGACCTTCATGTCCGGGCTGAGGACGTACGGGGCTTCGGCAGCGGTCTGCGCGACGGCGGCCGTCGAGGCCAGCATCGCCGACACAGCCAGGATTGCCAGTTTGACCGGTTTGTTCATGTTTCTCCTCTCGGTAGGAAGCGATTCAGCGGTAGAAGGCTGGGGCAGGCTGGATCGCTCGATTCGAACCCGCCGGGAGCGGGATGCAAACGCGGGCTGTCAGTCAGCCTGACAGGATTTCACGTATTCGATTGTGCCATAGCGAGCTACGGCCGACCAATTCGCCGACCGCCTCGCTTGCGTCGGCGCAAACCAGCTGTCGCTTCCTGACAACATGCCGGCCGTCTACCCAGACGTGCTGGACATGTTCGCGGCCGGCTGCGTAGACGAGCTGCGAAACCGGGTCGAAAACCGGCGACAGCTCGGCGGCCGACAGGTCGACTGCGACCAGGTCGGCCTGCTTGCCGGGTTCGATCGACCCGATCCGGTCGTCGAGTCCCAGCGCCGCGGCGGCGTCCAGCGTCATCGCCTGCAGCACCCGCGCCGCCGGCCAGGCATCGGCCCGCCCCGAGGTGCCCTTGGCAAGCAGCGCGGCGGTCCTGGCCTCCTGCAGCAGGTCGAGCCGGTTGTTGCTGGCCGAGCCGTCGGTGCCGAAGCCGACCCGGATGCCGAGCTCGGCCAGGCGCGCGGCCGGCGCGATGCCGCTGGCCAGCTTCAGGTTCGAGTGCGGGCAGTGGGCCACCGAGGCGCCGCTCGCCGCCAGCAGGCGCAGGTCGGTCTCGTCGAGATGGACCGCGTGGACCGCGATCAGTTCGGGGCCGACCAGGCCCAGCGCATCCAGCCTTTCCAGCGGCCGCTTGCCGTGCCGGGCCAGCGACTCGGCGATCTCGTCGGCGGTTTCGTGGACGTGGGTGTGGATCGGCAGGCCGAGCTCGCGCGCGAGCACCGCGACCCGCTTCAGCGTTTCGTCGCTCACCGTGTAGGGCGCGTGGGGTGCCAGGCAGAAGCTGACCATCGGGTTGCCGCGGTGCCGGTCGCGCAGCTCGAGTCCCTTCCTCAGGTAGTCGCCGGCGTCCGACGCGTAGGCGCTCGGGAACTCGATGACGATGATGCCGTGCGCGCTGCGCATCCCGAGTTGCAGCGCCGCATCGACCGCTTCCTCGGGAAAGAAGTACATGTCGTTGAAGCAGGTCGTGCCGCCCAGCAGCATCTCGTATGCGGCGAGCAGGGCGCCGTCGCGCACGAAGGACGGCGAGACCAGCTTGCCCTCCAGCGGCCAGATCCGGGCGCGCAGCCAGTCCTGCAGCGGCAGGTCGTCGGCGACACCGCGCAGCAGCGACATCGCCGCGTGGGTGTGCAGGTTCACGAACCCGGGGACCAGCAGGTGGCCCGGCAGCGGGGTCAGCGCCGCGTCGGGGTGGCGCTCGCGCAGCGCGTCCAGCGGCGCCAGCTCGGCGATGCGCCCGTCCTCGACGAGCACGGCGTGGCCGGAGAGCACCGTCGCCTGCGGGGCGACGGGAGCGATCCACTGCGGGGCGAGGATGGCGGCATCCGGCATGCGGGCGTTCCCTGGGCTTGGACCGGCGAGATTTAAGCACAGCCCGCCGGGAGGCGGGGGGCTGGCGTGTTAAAATTCAAAGGTTTAGCTCCGGCCACTCACGGCACTCGGCTTGTCACGTCAGCCGCAGGCCCGGCCTTCACCAGCTCGTCGCTTCTCCGGAATCCCGCCGCAAATGGACCAGTTCGCCAAGGAAACGCTCCCGATCAGCCTCGAAGAGGAGATGCGGCGCTCCTATCTAGACTACGCGATGAGCGTGATCGTCGGCCGGGCGCTGCCCGACGTGCGCGACGGCCTCAAGCCGGTTCACCGGCGCGTGCTCTTCGCGATGCACGAGTCGAACAATCACTGGAACCGCCCCTACGTGAAGTGCGCGCGCGTGGTCGGCGAGGTGATGGGTAAGTACCACCCGCACGGCGACAGCGCGATCTACGACACGCTGGTGCGCATGGCGCAGGACTTCTCGCTGCGCTATCCGCTGGTCGACGGCCAGGGCAACTTCGGCTCTATCGACGGCGACAACGCCGCGGCGATGCGTTACACCGAGTGCCGGCTCGACAAGATCGCCTCGGAGATGCTGGCCGACATCGACCGCGAGACGGTCGACTTCCAGCCGAACTACGACGGCAAGGAGCTCGAGCCCACCGTCCTGCCGGCGCGCATCCCGAACCTGCTGATCAACGGTTCGGCGGGCATCGCGGTGGGCATGGCCACGAACATCCCGCCGCACAACCTCGGCGAGGTCGTCGACGCCTGCATGCTGATGCTGCGCAAGCCCGACGCCACGGTCGACGAGATCATCGAGCTGGTGCCGGCCCCCGACTTCCCGACCGCCGGCATCGTGTACGGCGTGCAGGGCGTGCGCGAGGGCTATCGCACCGGCCGTGGCCGCGTGGTCATGCGCGCGCGCACCCACTTCGAGGAGATCGACCGCGGCAACCGCAGCGCGATCATCGTCGACGAGCTGCCCTACCAGGTCAACAAGCGGGTGCTGCTCGAGCGGATGGCCGAGCTGGTCAACGAGAAGAAGCTCGAGGGCATTTCGGACATCCGCGACGAGTCCGACAAGTCGGGCATGCGGGTCGTCATCGAGCTCAAGCGCGGCGAGCTGCCCGAGGTCGTGCTGAACAACCTGTACAAGCAGACCCAGCTGCAGGACACCTTCGGCATCAACATGGTGGCGCTGGTCGACGGCCAGCCGCGACTGCTGAACATCAAGCAGATGCTCGAGGCCTTCCTCGCGCACCGGCGCGAGGTGGTCACACGGCGCACCGTCTTCGAGCTGCGCAAGGCGCGCGAGCGCGGCCACATCCTGGAAGGCCTCGCGGTGGCGATCGCCAACGTCGACGAGATGATCGAGCTGATCAAGGCCTCGCCGACCCCGCCGATCGCCAAGGAGCGGCTGATGGCCCGCGACTGGAAGGCGGGCGTGGCGCGCGAGATGCTCGAGCGCGCCGGCAGCGACATCGCGGCCTTCCAGCCCGATGGCCTGGATCCGTCGGTCGGCCTGCGCGGCGACCTGTACCGGCTCTCCGACGCGCAGGCGCAGGAAATCCTGCAGATGCGCCTGCAGCGGCTCACCGGCCTGGAGCAGGACAAGATCGTGCAGGAGTACCGCGAGGTGATCGGCCAGATCACCGACCTGCTCGACATCCTGGCGCGCCCGGAGCGGATCACGCAGATCATCGGCGACGAGCTCTCGGGCATCAAGGCCGAGTATGGCAATCCGCGCCGCTCGTACATCGAGCTGAACGCCACCGAGATCGACACCGAGGACCTGATCACGCCGCAGGACATGGTGGTCACGCTGTCGCACGGCGGCTACATCAAGAGCCAGCTGCTGTCCGAGTACCGCGCGCAGAAGCGCGGCGGCCGCGGCAAGCAGGCCACCGCGATGAAGGACGAGGACTGGATCGACCAGCTCTTCATCGCCAACACGCACGACTACATCCTGTGCTTCTCGAACCGCGGCCGGGTCTACTGGCTGAAGGTCTGGGAGGTTCCGCAGGGCACGCGCAACTCGCGCGGCCGCCCGATCGTCAACCTGTTCCCGCTCGCCGAGGGCGAGAAGATCACCGTGATCCTGCCGGTGAAGTCCTTCGACGCGGCGCACTACGTGTTCATGGCCACCAGCCTGGGCACGGTCAAGAAGACGCCGCTGACCGACTTCTCGAACCCGCGCAAGGCCGGGATCATCGCGGTCGACCTGGATGACGGCGACTACCTGATCGGCGCCGCGGTCACCGACGGCGAGCACGACGTGATGCTGTTCTCCGACGCGGGCAAGGCGGTGCGCTTCGACGAGAACGACGTCCGCCCGATGGGGCGCAACGCGCGGGGCGTGCGCGGCATGAACCTCGAGGACGGGCAGCAGGTCATCTCGATGCTGGTGGCCGGCGACGAAACGCAGAGCGTGCTGACCGCCACCGAGAACGGCTTCGGCAAGCGCACGCCGATCGGCGAGTACACCCGCCACGGCCGCGGCACCAAGGGGATGATCGCGATCCAGACCACCGAGCGCAACGGCAAGGTCGTGGCGGCGGTGCTGGTCGACGAGAAGGACGAGATCATGCTGATCACCACCGGCGGCGTGCTGGTGCGCACCCGCGTGTCCGAGATCCGCGAGATGGGCCGCGCCACGCAGGGCGTCACGCTGATCGCGGTCGACGAGGGCACGACGCTGTCGGGCGTCCAGCGCGTGGTCGAGAGCGACGCCAGCGAAGCCGCCGAAGAGGCCGGCGAGGCGCAACCCGGAGAGGCGGGCGAGCCGCCGGCGCCGGACGAAGGCCAGGCGGGCTGAGGCGGGCGCCGCACTGGGCCGTCGCGCGGCGCGCCGATGTCCGTCTTCTTCGAGGTCATCTTCCCGGTCGTCGTGCTGATCGCGATCGGCTACGGCGCGGCGCGCCTGGGGCGCTTTCCCGACGCGGCGGTTCGCGCGCTGTCCGACGCGACCTTCCTGATCTTCATGCCGGCGCTGCTGTTCGGGGCGCTGGCGCGCGTCGACTTCGACTCGCTGTCGCCGGGCGCCGCGCTGGCCTACTACGGCGCCGGGCTGCCGCTGTTCGGGCTGGTGCTCGGGGTCCAGCTCTGGCGCGGCGAGCCGATGAACGTGGCGGTCGTCCACGGGCTGAGCGGCGTGTTCTCCAACACCGCGATGCTCGGGATCCCGCTGGTCCGGCTGGCCTTCGGCGAGGCCGGGCTGGCCTTCCTGCTGACGATCATCGCGCTGCACGCGCTCACCTTCCTGACCCTCGGCACGCTTCTGATCGAGCTCTTCGGCGGCGCGGGCGGCGGCTCGGGCCGCCGCGATCGCGGCCGGCTCGCCGCGCAGACCGCCCAGGTCGTCCGCAACTCGCTGATCCACCCGGTGGTTCTGCCCATCCTGGCGGGCCTCGCCTGGTCGGCCGCCGGCTGGAAGCTGCCCAGGCCGGTCGACGTGCCGCTGGGCATGCTCGCCGGCGCCGCCGCGCCGCTGTGCCTGGTGCTGCTCGGGGCCTCGCTGGCCCAGTTCGACCTGCGCCGGGGCTTCGGCGCCGCGGCCGCGCTGACCGGCCTCAAGAGCCTGGTCCACCCGCTGCTGGCCTACGCGATCGGTCGCTGGCTGCTCGAGCTGCCGCCGCTGCCGCTGGCGGTGGCCACGATCACCGCGTCGCTGCCGATCGGCGCCAACGTCTACCTGTTCGCGCAGCGCTATCGCGCGGTGCCAGAGCAGACCAGCGCCGGGGTCACGCTGTCGACGCTGGTCGCGGCGGCCAGCCTGCCGCTGCTGCTGTTCGTGCTGCCCGGGCGATGAGCCGGCCCGGACCGGAATCCCTCGCGTCCGCGGCCGGCGTTCCGGACGCCTTCCTTTGATACGATCCGCCGTCATGTCCGAAACCGTCTACAACTTTTCCGCCGGTCCCGCGGTGCTCCCCAAGGCGGTGCTGCGCCAGGTCGCCGACGAGCTGCCCGACTGGCGCGGCTCCGGCATGTCCGTGATGGAGATGAGCCATCGCGGGCCCGAGTTCATGGGCATCCATGCGCAGGCGATCGCCGACCTGCGCGAGCTGATGCGGATCCCGGAGCAGTACAAGGTGCTGTTCATGCAGGGCGGAGCGATCGCCGAGAACGCGATCATCCCGATGAACCTGCTGCGCGGCCGCGAGCAGGCCGACTACCTGGTGACCGGGCAGTGGTCCGCCAAGTCGGCGAAGGAGGCTGCCCGCTACGCGCGCGTCAACGTCGTGGCGGACGCCTCGAAGCTGCCCTCGCCGCACCGCGGCGGCGAGACCGGCGCGTACACCTTCGTGCCGGAGCAGTCGCAGTGGCGCATGTCGCGCGACGCGGCCTATCTGCACGTTTGCACCAACGAAACGATCGACGGCGTCGAGTTCCAGCACCCGCCCGCCCAGGGCGACGGGCCGGCCGACGTGCCCGCCGGCGTGCCGATCGTCGCCGACGTCTCCTCGCACGTGCTGTCGCGCGAGATCGACGTGACCCGCTACGGCTGCCTGTACGGCGGCGCGCAGAAGAACATCGGTCCGGCGGGGCTGACGATCGTCGTCGTGCGCGAGGACCTGCTCGGCAAGGCGCACCCGCTGTGCCCGAGCGCCTTCGACTACAAGGTCGTCGCCGACAACGACTCGATGTACAACACGCCGCCCACCTTCGCGATCTGGGTCGCGGGGCTGGTCTTCGCCTGGCTGAAGGAGCAGGGGGGCGTGGCCGAGATGGAGCGTCGCAACGTCGAGAAGGCGGCGCTGCTCTACGACTACATCGACGCGAGCGGCCTCTACGAGAACCGGGTGCGCCCGCAGGACCGCTCGCGGATGAACGTGCCTTTCTTCCTGCGCGACCCGTCGCTCGACGCGGCCTTCCTGAAGGGCGCCGAGGCGGCGGGCCTGCTGCAGCTCAAGGGCCACCGCTCGGTCGGCGGCATGCGCGCGTCGATCTACAACGCGATGCCGATCGAGGGCGTGCGGGCCCTGGTCGACTACATGAAGGATTTCGAGCGCCGCCATGGCTGACAACGACGAGAAGCTCGACGCGCTGCGCGTGCGCATCGACGAGGTCGACCGCGAGCTGCTGGCGCTGGTCAGCCGCCGCGCCCGCCTGGCCCAGGAGGTCGGCGAGCTGAAGAAGCTGACCGATGCGCCGGTCTATCGCCCCGAGCGCGAGGCGCTGATCATGCGCAAGCTGCGCGACGCCAACGGCGGCCCGCTGCCGGGCGCGGCGATCGAGGCGATCTGGCGAGAGATCGTCTCGGCCTGCCGCGAGCTCGAGCGCAGGCTGCGGGTGGCCTACCTGGGGCCGGCCGGAACCTTCTCCGAGCAGGCGCTGCTCAAGCACTTCGGCAGCGGCGTCGAACCCGTGGCCTGCCCGACCATCGACGAGGTGTTCCGCGCCACCGAGGCGGGCGCCGTCGACTTCGGCGTGGTGCCGGTCGAGAACTCGACCGAGGGCGCGGTGAACCGCACGCTCGACCTGCTGCTCGACACGCCGCTGTCGATCAGCGGCGAGGTCCTCGTGCCGGTTCGCCAGAACCTGATGTCGCTCGATGGCACGCTGGAAGGCGTGAACCGGATCGTGTCGCACGCCCAGTCGCTCGCCCAGTGCATCGGCTGGCTGGACCGCAACTGTCCGGGCATCGAGCGCGTGCCGGTCGCGAGCAATGCCGAGGCGGCGCGGCTCGCCTCGCTCGACCGGGGCACCGCGGCGATCGCCGGCGAGAACGCGGCGGCGCGCTACGGCCTCGAACTCGTGGCGCGCAGCATCCAGGACGATCCGAACAATCGCACCCGCTTCGCGGTCGTGGGCCGCTACGAGTGCGCGCCCACCGGCGGCGACCAGACCTCGCTGATCCTGTCGGTGCCGGACCGCGCCGGCGCGGTCCACGCGCTGATCGAGCCCATGGCGCGGCACGGCGTGTCGATGAAGCGCTTCGAGTCACGGCCCGCCCGGCGGGGCGAGTGGGAGTACTACTTCTACATCGACCTGCTCGGCCACCAATCGGATCCCAACGTGGCGGCGGCGCTCGACGAGATCCGGCGACACGCGGCCTTCTGCAAGGTGGTCGGCTCCTACCCGCGTGCGTCGCTCTGATTCGTGCGAGGGTGACGCCCAGCGCGGAATGCCGATGTCGAAAAGGGGGTGACATCGGCGAAAAGCCTCGGCTACACTGAAAAGGAAGCCAGCGCGGTCGCTCAAGAACCGCGAGGCGAACAAGCCACGATCCTGGAGGAGACAAGCATGCGAACGTTCGATCGCGTCGCCGCAGCACTCGGCTGCGCCCGCACCACCCTTTCCGTCCTTGCCGCTGCAACCGTCGTGGCCGCGGGGGTTTCCACGTCCGGCGCGGCGCTCGCGCAGGACAAGCAGATCAAGATCGGCGTCATCTACGACCTGACCGGCCCGCTGGCCGCGGGCGGTTCGTACGCCGGCTACCTCGGCACCAAGTACGCGATCGACATGATCAACGAGCGCGGCGGCGTCGAGGGCTACAAGATCGTCCCGATCTACGCCGACGCGCAGAGCAAGGCCGAGGTCGCGATCAACGAGACCGAGCGCCTGCTGAACCAGGAGAAGGTCGACATGATCATGGGCGTGTTCTCGTCGGCGCACTGCGTGCCGATGGCCCAGAAGGTCGACCAGGCCAACAAGTTCATGTGGGCGAACATCTGCGTCGCCTCGAGCGTCTTCAAGGACAAGAACCTGAAGAACGTCTTCCGCGCGCAGGTGCATTCCGACCAGTTCGGCGAGGCCTCCTGCCGCTTCCTGGCCGAGAACGCCAAGAGCAAGCTGGGCAAGGAGGTCAAGGACCTGAAGGTCGCGATCATCTACGAGGACGGCCCCTACGGTGCGGGCGTCGCCTCGGGCAACGAGGCGACCTGCAAGGAACTCGGCATGCAGATCGCGCTGAAGGAAGGCTACGCCGCCACCTCGCCCGACCTGTCGCCGCTGGTCACCAAGCTGCGGCGCGCGCGCCCCGACGCGATCCTGCACACCGGCTACAACCCGGACATCACGCTGTTCCTGCGCCAGGCCAAGGAGCAGGGCCTGAAGTGGTCGGCGCTGATCGGCCACGGCGCCGGCTACGGCCAGTTCGACAAGCTCTACGCCACCTTCAAGGACGACGCGAACCTGATCTACAACGTCGACCCGGTCGCCGCGCAGCTGCTCGACCCCAAGACGCTCGCGCCCGGGCTCGGCGACGTCACCAAGGAAATGGTCAAGCGCTACGTGGCCGAGACCAAGGCCGACCAGATCCCGCCGCACGTGTCGATGGGCTTCAACCAGGCCTGGATCTTCTTCACCGACGTGCTGCCGCGCGCGATCAAGAAGCACGGCGGCATCTCGCCCGACGCGCTTCGCCAGGCCTCGCTCGAGACCGACATCCCGGTGGGCGGCACGATCCAGGGCTACGGCGTGAAGTTCTTCCCGGCGGGTCACAAGATGGCGGGCCAGAACGAGCGCTCGTCGCCGGTCGTCATGCAGTACAACGACAAGGACACGTACATCGTGTGGCCTGCGGCGATCAAGACCAAGGACGCAGTGCTGCCGCTGCCCAAGGGCCACACCTACGCAAAGTGACCACGGGCTGACCAAGTGCTTTCCGTCAATGGGCTGACCAAACGGTTCGGCGGTTTCACTGCGGTCAACGCGCTTTCCTTCGAGCTCGAGAAGGGCGAGATCCTCGGGCTGATCGGCCCGAACGGGTCGGGGAAGAGCACGACCTTCAACGTGATCGCCGGACTGTACGCACCGTCCGAGGGCTCGGTGCGACTCGACGGCCGCGAGATCGGCGGTCTCGCGCCATACCGCATCTGCCAGATGGGTCTGGCGCGGACCTTCCAGATTCCGCGGCCCTTCCGCAAGCTGTCCATCCTCGAGAACACGGTGCTCGCCGCGCACTACGGGGCCGGCGAGCACGTCGGCCACGCCGAGGCGCTCAAGCGCGCGCACGACGCGCTGGAGCTGATCGGCCTGCCGCGCGACCCCGATGCCCGGGTCGACGGACTCGGCGCGGCCGGGCTCAAGAAGCTCGAGATGGCGCGGGCACTCGCCACGCAGCCCAAGCTGCTGCTGGCCGACGAGAGCCTCGGCGGCCTCGACGAGGCCGAGATGGACCAGGCGGCCGAGATGCTCAAGCGGATCCGCGACGAGCGGGGCGTGTCGATCATCTGGGTCGAGCACATCATGGGCGTGCTGATGAAGGTCATCGACCGCTGCCTGGTTCTCGACCACGGCGAGCTGATCGCCGAGGGGGCGCCGGCCGACGTGACGCGCGACCCGAAGGTGATCGAGGTCTACCTGGGCTCCGACGCCGAGGCGGTGCACCGCCAGCTCGATGCCCGCGAGCGTTCCGAGGCGGAGCCCCACTGATGCTCGAGATCAGCAAGCTGAGCGCCGGCTACGGCAGCTTCCAGGCCCTGTTCGACGTTTCTCTCTCGGTGAAGGCCGGCGAGGCGGTCGCGGTCATCGGCCCCAACGGCGCCGGCAAGACCACGCTGCTTCGCGCGATCTCGCGGCTCATCGACGCGAAGTCCGGCGACATGTCGATGGAGGGGCGGCGCTACAACGACATCCCCTCGCACGAAGTCGTGTCGCTCGGCATCGCGCAGGTGCCCGAGGGCCGGCGCCTGTTTCCGCGGCTCACCGTCGAGGACAACCTGATGATGGGGGCGTTCACGCCGTCGGCCCGCAGGCACTACCGCGAGCGGCTCGACTTCGTCTACTCGCTGTTCCCGAAGATGAAGGAACGGCGGATGCAGATGGCGGGGACCATGTCCGGCGGCGAGCAGCAGATGTGCGCGATCGGCCGCGCGCTGATGAGCAAGCCCAAGCTGCTGCTGCTCGACGAGCCGTCGGCGGGGCTGGCGCCGGTGATCGTCCAGTCGATCTTCGAGCTGATGAAGCGGATCCGGGCCGAGGGCTACACGGTGCTGATCGTCGAGCAGAACATCCAGCAGGTGCTGCAGGTCGTCGACCGCGGCTACCTGCTCGAGACCGGTCGCATCCGCATGAGCGGGCCCTCCGCCGAACTGCTGGCGAGCGACGAGATCCGCAAGGCCTACCTGGGGGTTTGATGGAATTCTTCGACATCTTCCTGCTCGAGGCAGTCGTCAACGGCCTGCTGCTCGGCGGGCTGCTGGCCTTGCTGGCGCTCGGCCTGAACCTGATCTTCGGCGTGATCGACGTGGTCTGGATCTGCTACGCCGAGCTGATCATGGTCGGCATGTACGCGATCTGGTGGCTGCACACGGTGCAGGGCGCGCCCTTGTGGCTGGCCTTCGCCTTCGGCATCGGCTTCGTCGCGCTGCTCGGGGCGGGCCTGCACCACTTCATCATCCGCCCGGTGCTCACCGCCGAGCCGATCAACCAGCTGCTGGTGACCGGCGGGGTGCTGTTCTTCCTGCAGGCCGCCGCCACCGTCACCTTCGGGGTCGAGTTCCGCAACATCGGCGTTCGGCTTCCCGGGGTCAGCGTCGGCGAGATCAACCTGTCGATGGCGCGCCTTATCGCCTTCGCGGTCGCGATCGCCGCGATCGTGGCCACCTACCTGTTCCTGACCCGCACCTACATCGGGACGGCGATCCGGGCGATCAGCCAGGACCGCGCGATCATGCCGCTGATGGGGGTGAACAGCTCGAAGATCTACCTGCTCACCTCGGCGCTGGGCGGCGGGCTCGCGGGGCTGGCAGGCTGCCTCCTCGTGCTGCAGTACGACATCCACCCGGCGATCGGGCTGTCCTTCGGGCCGATCACCTTCCTGATCTGCGTGCTGGGGGGCCTGGGCAACCTGATCGGCGGCTTCTTCGCGGCCTTCATCTTCGCGCAGTTCATCTCGGTGGGCGGCTTCGTGTTCCAGCTCGAATGGGGCTACGTGCTCGCCTTCCTGTTCTTCATCGCGATGATGTTCTGGAAGCCCGAAGGGCTGTTCTCGAGGCGACGCTGACCATGGCGAACACCCACGCAAGCCAGGCTGCCGTCGGCGCGGCCACCACGAGGGCCCCGGGCCGGGGCAGGAGCGTGGCGCTGGTCCTGCTGGCGCTGCTGGTCGTCGCGCCGCTGACCGGCGTCGGCGCCTACCCGCTGCACCTGATGATCATGGCCATGCTGTGGGGCTTCATCTACACGAGCTGGGCCCTGATGGGGCGGCTCGGAATGGTGAGCCTCGGGCACGGCGCCTTCTTCGGCATCGGCGCGTACACGGTGGTGCTTCTCTGGAACGCGTTCGGCTGGCCGCCGCTCGCCGGCGCGGCGGTCGCGCTCGTGGCCACGCTTGCCGTGGCGTTCGTGATCGGCTATCCGTGCTTTCGCTTCAAGATCGTCGGCCACTACTTCGCGCTGGTCACGCTGGCGCTCGCCGAGGTGGTGCGGCTGATCATCGTCGCGCTGCGCGACGTGACCGGCGGCTCGCTCGGCGTCACCCCCAAACCGGGTCTCGCCGACGACCAGAGCGCGTCGCTCTGGTCGCTCCAGTTCTCCGACAAGATCGTCTGGTTCTACATCGTGCTGGTGTTCTGGCTGCTGGCGCTCTACGTGTGGCAGAAGGTCGACCGAAGCATGAGCCGGCTCGCGCTGCAGGCGATCAGCGAGGAAGAGGACGCCGCCGCCTCGATCGGCATCAACGTGAGCCGCACAAAGTTGTCGGTCACGATGCTGTCGGCCGCGATGACCTGCGTCGGCGGCATCCTGTACGCCCAGTACCAGCTCTACGTGAACCCCGAGACCGTGTCGGGGATCGGCATCTCGCTTCAGATGGTGTTCGGCGCGATCGCCGGCGGCATGTTCGTGATGCTGGGCCCCACGGTGGGCGCGGTCTTCCTGCTGCTGCTCTCCGAGGGCCTGCGCATCCTGATCGGCAACCAGATCCACGGACTCGACCTGCTGATCTACGGCGCGCTGCTGATCTTCTTCATCATCTACATGCCCAAGGGCATCCTGGGCGAGTGGCTCGAGCGCCGCGGCCGGCGCCGCGGTTGAAGCCGGCGCGCCTGCCTCGCCGCTCAGGCCTGCGGCGGCTCCGGTCGCTTGCGGATGAACAGGTGACAGCAGCCGGCGCGGCCCGGTTCCCAGGTGCGGCTCGCGAAATCGAAGCCCGCCGCGTCGAAGGTGCCGTCGTCCACGGTGCCGGCGATCCGGCACATCGTGGCGACCTGGTCGCCGGGCAGGCCGGCCTCGAGCCAGGCTTCCTTCAGCGGGCAGCGGCCGAAGCGTATTTCCAGGCCGTGCTCGTCGCAGGCCAGGACCTCGGGTTGGAAGGGGCGGCCGCGGTCGGGAATCGAGCCGAGAAAGGCGTCGCGCAGGCCGGTGAAGTCGTCCGGGGCGTAAGCGCGAAAGCGCTCGCCGACCGCGCAGCCGCGCGCGTGGATCGCCTCGGAGAGAAGCCCTGCCGCCCGCTCCGCACCGAGTTCGCGCTCGAGCACCCGGTAGGTCTCCCAATAGAACATCGCCCGGTTCTTCAGCGACGCGGCCAGTTGCTCGCGCAGAAAGCTCGTTTCGTCGTCCATGCCGTGCTCCCGGTTCGGTCACTGCCGGACACGATAGCGCGCTTCGTCCGGGGAAGGGCGCGGCAGCGATCCGGCGAGGCGGTCGCCCGTTCCGGATGTCGTGCGAAGACTGGAACGATGTTGCGTCGCACGATCGAATCCTCTTGACGATACGATCGAGGCGCATCACGATTGGAGCCGATCGAGTCTTTGTCGGACAATCGGGCAAACAGACCGGTCTGGTGCCGAAGAAGCTGGGCGCCGGATTCGCCCGGCCGGCAGCCGGGCCGGGGAAGCGAGAGCCCCGGCCACAACGAGAACGCAGTCGAGGAGGAGCCGAGGATCGTGCAGCGCCGAAGCGCACAGGCAGTGTTCGCGCCGCTCCGGCATTCGCCGGCATACCGGCTGCTGTCCGAGCGGATCGAGCGGCGGATCCTCGACGGCGAGCTGAAACCCGGCGATCCGCTGCCCACCGAGCAGGAACTGGCCGAGAGCTTCGGCGTCAACCGTTCCACCGTGCGCGAGGCGATCCGCCTGCTCGAGCAGGAAGGCTTGCTGGTGCGCGCCGCCGGCCGCAGGCTGCAGGTGGCGCTGCCCGGCATGGGCAGCCTGGCGCCGCGGGCGATGCGCACCCTGGTGCTCGAGGCGGTGAGCTTTCGCGAGCTGTGGGAGGTCGGCGTGACGCTCGAGCCGCGCGCCGCGCGCCTTGCCGCCGAGCACGCGACCGACGCCGACCTGGCCGCCCTGGACGAGAACCTCGCGCGCACCGAGCAGGTGCTGGCGCGCGGGGAGTCCTACATCGAGCTCGACGTCCAGTTCCATGCGCTGGTCGCCAAGGCTTCCGGCAACAGGGTGCTGATGCTCGCGCGCGAGCCGGTGAGCCTGCTGCTCGCGCCGAGCTTCGAGAGGCTGAGGCTCACGCTGCCGCAGGCGGGCCGGCGCAATCTCGAGGCGCACCGCCGGATCGTCGACGCGATCCGGCGCCACGATCCCGACGAGGCCGAGGGCTGGACCCTCCGGCACTTCGTCGACTTCCAGCGGGGCTACAGGGTGGCCGACCTCGACATCGAGGCGCCGGTCGAGTGGCCCCAGCCGGGCATTTCGTCCTTTCCCGCAGCAACCACGGAAACAGAGGAGACACCGTGATGAAACGCATCAACTTCGCTCCCGCGCTCGGGGCGGCCGCAGTCGCGGCGGCCTTCGGGCTGGCCGCGCCCTCGCCGGTGCAGGCCCAGGAAACCTTCCGGATCGGCATCGTCAGCTTCCTGTCGGGACAGCCGCGGAGAGCTTCGGCATCCCGGCGGTCAACGGCGCCAAGCTTCTGGTCGAGGCCTTCAACAACGGCACCGCGCCTGCGCCCTACGACAAGAAGGGCTTCGGCGGGATCCAGATCGAGCCGATCTACGTCGACGAGGCGGGCGGCGCGACCAAGCAGGTCCAGGAGCTGAAGAACCTGTACGACCGGGAGAAGGTCGACGCGGTCGTCGGCTACGTGAGCTCGGGCGACTGCCTGGCCGTGGCGCCGGTGGCCGAGGAGATGAAGCGCTTCCTGATCCTGTACGACTGCGGCACGCCTCGGATCTTCGAGGAGCGCAGCTACGAGTACGTGTTCCGCACCGCCGCGCACGCGACGATGGACAACGTGGCGCTCGGCCGCTACCTGAAGGCCAAGAACGTCAAGGTCGACACGATCAACTACATCAACCAGGACTACGCCTGGGGCCACGACTCGCTGAAGGACTTCCAGCTGACGATGGAACAGCTGTATCCGAACGCGAAGACCGGCCAGGACCTGCGGCCCAAGTTCGGCGCGGGCCAGTACGGCACCGAGATCTCGGCGCTGCTGCAGAAGCCGGCCTCGGTCACGCACTCGAGCCTGTGGGGCGGCGACCTGCAGGCGCTGATGCTGCAGTCGGCGCCGCGCGGCCTGATGAAGCGCTCGCAGGTCGTGCTGTCGGCCGGCGACCACGTGCTGCCGGGCCTCGGCGACAAGATGCCCGACGGCGTGATCCTCGGCGCGCGCGGCGCCTACGGCCTGATGTCGCCCGACACGCCGCTGAACCGCTGGTGGTTCTCCGAGTACGAGAAGAAGTACAACGTGTACCCGGTGCAGGCGCCGTACCGCATGGCCCAGGCCCTGCTGGGCCTGAAGCTGGCCGCCGAGAAGGCGATCGCCGCCAACGGCGGCAAGAAGCCGAGCCCCGAGCAGCTCGCCGCCGCGCTCAAGGGCTTCTCGTGGGAGTCGCCGGCCGGCACGATCAGCATGGCGATCGCCAACGGCCACCAGGCGATCCAGCCGACCGCGATCGGCCGCACGCAGTACAACAAGGAGAAGAAGCGCGTCGACCTGGTCGACATCGTGCGCTTCCCGGCCGAGTGCGTGAACCCGCCCGCCGACATGAAGTCCGAGGAGTGGATCAAGTCGGGCTTCAAGGGCGCGAAGTGCTGAGGCCGACGCGCTGAGCCGGTGCCCGCGGCGATTGCACGCCGCGGGCCGGTCCGAAACGAGAGGGCGCGCCGGCGGCGCGGCCGCCGGCAGCCGCTCCTTCTCCCTGGAATCTCCCGATGCTTGCACTGACCATCCTGATCGACGGCGTCGTCTACGCGTCGTGGCTGTTCATCGTCGCGCTGGGCCTGACGCTCGTCTTCGGCGTGCTGAAGATCCTGAACATCGCGCACGGCAGCTTCTACGCGGTCGGCGCCTATGCCGCCGCCTCCTTCGTGGGCTGGTTCACCACGCTCGAGCTCGCCCCCGAGCTGTCGCCGGTCGCGATGCTGCTGGCCGCGGTGGCGGTCGCCGCATTGCTCGCCCCGCTGACCGAGCGCGGGCTGCTGCGCGTGTTCTACGGGCGCGACGAGGTGCTGCTGGTCCTGGTGACCTACGCGCTGTTCCTCATCCTCGAGGACGTGACCAAGCTCGTGTGGGGGCCCACGCCGTACTACGTGAGCGAGCCCTACATGCTGTTCGGCAACGTCGAGTTCGGCACGCTGTCATACGTCGGCTACGACTTCATGCTGATCGTCGTGGCCGTGCTGTGCGGCCTGGCGGTCTGGTGGGGCCTGAACCGCACGCGGGTCGGCAAGGTCGTGCTGGCGGTCATCCACAGCGACGAGATCGCCTCGAGCATGGGCGTGAACGTCTCGCGCATCTACACCTTCGCCTTCATGTTCGGCATCTTCCTGGCGGCGCTCGCCGGCGCGTTGACCGCGCCGATGGTGTCGGTGCAGCCGGGCCTGTCGGTCGGGGTGATCATCGTCTCGTTCGCCGTCGTCATCATCGGCGGGCTCGGCAGCATCGAGGGCGCGGCGATCGGCGCGCTGATCGTCGGCCTGGCGCGCGCGCTGGCCGTGCACACCTGGCCGGCGGCGGAGCTGTTCAGCATCTACATCGCGATGGCCATCGTGCTGGTGTTCCGGCCCGAGGGGCTGTTCCAGCGAATCCAGGCAAGGAAGATCTGATGGACAACCCGATCGTCAAGACCGCGGCCGCCGGGGCGGCCGCCATCGCGGTGCTGCTGGTCGCCGGCTTCGCCATGCCCAAGTGGCTGCTGTTCCTGTCCACGATGGCGATCTCGCACGGGCTCGTGTCGATGGGCATCGTGCTGCTGATGCGCAGCGGCGTCGTCTCCTTCGGGCAGGGCTTCGTGTTCGCGGCGGGCGGCTACGCCGCTGCGCTGCTCGCCAACCATGCGGGCGTCACCGACGCGCTGGTGCTGACCCTGGGCGGCGGTCTCGCTGCGGCGCTGTTCGCGGCGCCCTTCGCGCCGCTGCTGGCCCGCTACCGCGGCATCTTCTTCGCGATGCTGACGCTCGCGATCTCGATGGTGCTCTACGGCGTGCTGGTGAAGTCCGAGACGATGGGCGGCTCGGACGGCTTCAACGTGAGCCGGCCGACGCTGTTCGGGGCGGAGATCTCGGCCGAAGGCGCGAACTTCGCGCTCTATTCGGTGGCGGTGGTCCTGGTGGGCATTCTCGCCACAGTGGCCCGGATCTACAGCGACTCGGTGCGCGGCATGGTGTCGCTGGCGATTCGCGAGAACGAACTGCGGATCGAGTACCTGGGCGCTTCGGTGTCCAACGCGATCGCGGTGAACTTCGTGTTCGCCGCCTTCCTCGGCGGCATCGGCGGCGCGCTGACCGTGCTGGCGCTCGGCCACATCGAGCCGAACTTCAGCTACTGGACCACCTCGGGCGAGTTCGTCTTCGTGGCGATCCTGTCGGGGCACCACAGCATGCTGGCGGTGTTCCTCGCGTCCTTCGTCGTCGAGGTGGTGCGCTCGTTCTCGAACCTGTACTTCCCGAACACCTGGCAGCTGGCGATGGGCCTGTTCCTGCTCGTCGTGATCCGCTTCCTGCCGCGCGGGCTCGGCTCGCTGTGGATCGACCGGCAGGCGGCGCGCCGGGCAGCGCAGGAGGCCCGGGCATGAAGGCGATGCTTTCCGCGAGAGGGCTGATGAAGTCCTTCGGCGCCGTCACCGCGGCCGACGACGTCAACATCGAGGTGCCCGCGGGCCAGCGGGTGAGCCTGATCGGCAGCAACGGCGCAGGCAAGACGACCTTCGTCAACATGGTGACCGGCTACCTGAAGCCCGATGCCGGCACGATCACGCTGGACGGCCGGGACATCACCGGCATGGGGCCGCGCCGGATCACCCGCATGGGCGTGGCGCGCTCCTTCCAGATTCCGCAGCTGGCGCTGGACATGACCGCGCTCGACAACATGCTGGTGGCCGCGGCCTGCAACGACGGCGAGCTGTCGTTCTGGAAACCGGCCCGCGCGCCCGAGCGCAGGGCGCAGGCGATGGCGCTGCTCGAGCGCTTCGACCTGGCCGCGCACGCGCAGCGCAAGGTGTCCGAGCTCCCCGGCGGGGTGCGCAAGCTGCTCGACATCGCGATGGCGCTCACCGGCAAGCCCAAGCTGCTGCTGCTCGACGAGCCGACCAGCGGCGTCTCGGTAGAGGAGAAGTTCCCGATGATGGACACGATCTCGGAGGCGCTCGCTTCCGAGCAGGTGACCGTGCTCTTCGTCGAGCACGACATGGAGATCGTGACCCGCTACGCCGATCGCGTGATCGCCTTCTACAGCGGGCGGGTCATCGCCGACGACCCGCCCGACGCGGTGCTGGCCGACGAACAGGTCCAGCGCTACGTGACCGGCTCGGTTCGGCAGGGGGCCTGATCATGCTGAACATCGAATCGGTGGACGTCACGATCCAGTCGGTCCAGGCGCTGCGCGGCTTCTCGCTGGCGGTGCAAAAGGGCAGCATGGTCGGCCTGGTCGGGCGCAACGGGGCGGGCAAGACCACCTTGCTGCGCACGATCATGGGTCACCTCAAGCCGACTTCGGGCAAGGTCAGCTGGGACGGCGTCGACCTGGCGAGCCAGCCCAGGCACGGGCGTGCGGCAATGGGCATCGGCTACATGCCCGAGGACCGCGGCCTGGTGCCCGAGCTCACCGTCGAGGAGAACATCCTCGTGCCGGTCTGGGTGTCGAAGACGCTCGACGAGCGCGAGCGCCTCGAGCGCGTCTACGGGGTCCTGCCCGAGCTGCGCGAGATGCGCGAGCGTCGGGCGCTGCTGCTGTCGGGCGGCCAGCAGAAGCTGGTGGCGCTCGCCCGTGCGCTGGCGGTCGGCACGCGGCTGCTGCTGCTCGACGAGCCCTTCGAGGGGGTCGCCCCGGCCCTGTCGCAGCGGCTCTCGGAGGTGATCTTCGGCCTGCGCGGCAAGGACCTGACCGTGCTCATCGCGCAGTCGGAGCTGAACCACGCCGCTTCGATGCTCGATCTCGAGGTCGTCATCGAGCGAGGCGCCAACGCGAAGGAGAAGGCGGCTTGAGCGCAGGCGGGAGCGCCCGCGGGCCGGGCGGCGAGGTGGCGCGCGGGCCCGGCAAGTGGTGGGCCGACTGCGCGCTGCCGGCGATCCGGCACGAGGCGCACTTCGGCGACCGGGTCGTGCGCTGCTTCGCGCAGCGAGCCCGGTCTTTCCACGAGCTGTTCGCGGCCACGGTCTCCGCGCACGCATCGCGCGAGGCGCTCGTCTGCGACGGGCTGCGCCTGACCTGGGGCGAGCTCGACGAGAGGGTGGCACGCGTCGCGGGCGGCCTGGCGGCCCGCGGCATCGGGCGCGGCGACCGGGTCGCGCTGTTCGTGTCGAACCGGCCGGAGTTCGTGATCGCGCTGTTCGCGGTCCAGCGGCTGGGCGCGATCACGGTGCCGATCGGCGCCCGGGAGCAGCGCGACGGGCTGAGGTGGATCCTCGGCCACTGCGGCGCGCGCGCGATCTTCCACGACGCGGAGCTCGCGCACCGCTTGCCGCTGCCTGCCGAGCTGCCGCAACTCGCCTTCCGGGTCGCCTGCCCGCCGCCCGAGTCCCTGCCGGTCGAGGGCCCGGACGCGGCCGAACCGGGCCAGCCGGATTCGCTGCCCTTCGCCGAGCTCGCCGCCGGGGCGCCGCTTCGCGAGGCCGCGGAGGTCGGCGAGGAGGATCCGGCGGTGATCCTCTACACCTCGGGCACGACCGGGCGGCCCAAAGGGGCGATGCTCACGCACCTGAACGTCGTCCACTCGTGCCTGCACTTCGTCTCGTGCATGGGGCTGGCCCCCGGCGACCGCTCGCTGCTCGCGGTGCCGGCCAGTCACGTCACCGGGCTGATCGCGAACATCGCTTCGTTCGCCGCGGTGGGCGGCGCGCTGGTCGTGATGCCGGCCTTCAAGGCCGGCGCCTTCCTGGCGCTGGCGGCGCGCGAGCGGATCACGCACACGCTGATGGTGCCGGCGATGTACAACCTGGCGCTGCTGCAGCCCGACTTCGATCGGCACGACCTGTCGGCCTGGCGGATCGGCGGCTACGGCGGCGCGCCGATGCCGGTCGCGACGATCGATGCGCTGGCCGCGCGGCTGCCCGGCCTGACGCTGCTCAACGCCTACGGCGCGACCGAGACCACCTCGCCGACCACGATGATCCCCGCCGGCCTGACCCGCGACCACGCGGATTCGGTGGGCGTCGCGCTGCCCTGTGCCGACGTGATCGTCGTCGACGACGACGGCCGCGAGCTGCCGGCGGGCGAGGTCGGGGAGCTGTGGATCTCCGGGCCGATGGTGGTGCGCGGCTACTGGAACGACGAGGCGGCGACCGCGCGCGAGTTCACCGCCGGCTGGTGGCACTCGGGCGACCTGGGTTCGGTAGACGCCGACGGCTTCGTGCGGGTGTTCGACCGCAAGAAGGACATGCTGAACCGGGGCGGCTACAAGATCTTCAGCGTCGAGGTCGAGAACCTGATCGCCGCGATGCCGGGGGTGGTCGAGGCCGCCGTCGTCGGGCGTCCGTGTCCGGTGCTCGGCGAGCGGGTCCACGCGTTCGTCCACGCGACCGATCCGGCCGTCGACGCCGAGGCGATCCGGGCCTTCTGCGCCGAGCGGCTCGCCGACTACAAGGTGCCGGAGACCGTGACGATCTCGGTCGAGCCACTGCCGCGGAACCCGAACGGCAAGCTGCTGAAGCGGGTGCTGCGCGAGCGGCTGGGCGACTAGGGCGGGAGCGGGGCCGGCGAACCGAGCGGGCCCGTCCTCGGCGAGCCGGGCAGGAGGCCGGGTCGAGCCCGGCTAGGCACGCCGACGTCGGGTTATCCTTTCGGGTTTGGCGAGGCCGCCGGCACCGGGCAACCGGCGCGCGGCCCGGCCCGGCGTTCCGGCCGGCGCGCCATCGAGTCGTTCCCAACGAGCCGCCCATGAGCATCCACGCACCCGAGTACGTCAGGAAGATCGCCCCCTACCAGGCGGGCAAGCCGATCAGCGAACTGGCCCGCGAGTACGGCCTCGACGAGGCCTCGATCGTGAAGCTCGCTTCGAACGAGAACCCGCTCGGCATGCCCGAGTCGGCGCGGCGCGCGATGGCGGCCGCGATCGACGACCTCGGCCGCTATCCCGACTCGAACGGCTTCGAGCTGAAGGCCGAGATCGCGCGCCGCTATGCGGTGCCGCAGGACTGGATCACGCTCGGCAACGGCTCGAACGACATCCTCGAGATCGCCGCCCACGCGCTGCTGCAGCCGGGCGAATCGGCGGTCTACTCGCAGTACTCGTTCGTCGTGTACGCGCTGGCCACGCAGGCGATCGGCGCCCGCGCGATCGTCGTCCCGGCGCGCGACCTGGGCCACGACCTCGATGCGATGGCGGCGGCGATCGAGCCGGACACCCGGATCGTCTTCGTCGCGAACCCGAACAATCCGACCGGCACCTTCCAGCCGGCGCCCGCGGTCCAGGCCTTCCTGGAGAAGGTGCCGCAGGACGTGGTCGTGGTGCTCGACGAGGCCTACAACGAGTACCTCGATCCCGGGTTGCGCTTCGACTCGTCGCAGTGGGTGCGCCGCTTCCCGAACCTGATCGTGTCGCGCACGCTGTCCAAGGCCTACGGCCTGGCCGGCCTGCGGGTGGGTTTCGCGCTGGCGCAGCCCGAGCTCACCGACCTGATGAACCGGATCCGCCAGCCCTTCAACGTGAATTCGCTGGCGCAGGCCGCCGCGATCGCGGCGCTCGGCGACGACGCCTTCCTGCAGCACAGCTACGAGCTGAACCGGCAGGGCAAGCAGCGCCTCGAGAAGGGCTTCTCGGAGCTGGGCCTGCAGTACGTGCCCTCCTACGGCAATTTCGTGCTGGTGCGGGTCGGCGACTCCGCGGCCGTCTACGAACGGCTGCTCCGCGCCGGCGTGATCGTGCGGCCGGTGGCCGGGTACGGGCTGCCCGAGTGGCTGCGCGTGTCGATCGGCCTGCCGGAAGAGAACGAGAAGTTCCTCGCCGCGCTCCCCGCGGCACTGGGGCGCTGATCCGTGGCCACGATCGACCGGGTCGCCGTCCTCGGCGTCGGCCTGATCGGCGGCTCGGTCGCGGCGGCGCTGCGCGCCGGCGGAGCCGTGGCCGAGGTCGCCGGCTACTCGCCCGGCGACGACGCGCAGGTCGCGCGCGCGCTGGGGCTGCTCGACACGGCCTGCGACACGCCCGAGGCGGCGGTGGCCGGCGCGTCGCTGGTGGTCGTGGCAGCGCCGGTCCCCGCGATGCCGGAGCTCTTCGGGCGCATCCGCGGGGCGCTCGGACCCCAGGCCCTGGTCACCGACTGCGGCAGCACCAAGCGCAGCGTCATCGATGCGGCCCGGCGCGAGCTCGGCGACGCCTTCCTGCGCTTCGTGCCAGGCCATCCTATCGCCGGCTCCGAGCTGAGCGGCCCGCAGGCCGCGGGCGCCGAGCTGTTCCGCGACCGCCGCTGGCTGTTGTGCCCGGTCGAGGCGACGCCCCGGCAGCACTGCGAGTCGGTGCGCGAGATGCTCGCGCCGACCGGCGCGCGCTTCGGCACGATGGACCCGGCACTGCACGACCGGGTGTTCGCCGAGGTGTCGCACTGGCCTCACGCGGTCGCGTTCGCATTGTCGGCGGCGATCGCGTCGGGCGAGCTCGCGGAGGAAGCGATCGAGTACTCGGGCGCGGGCCTGCGCGACACCTCGCGCGTCGGCGCCTCGTCGCCCTCGCTCTGGGCGGGCATCCTGCTCGACAACCGCGAGGCCTGCCTGGCCTCGGCGGCGCGCTTCCGCAACCGGCTCGACGAGGTGATCGCCGCGCTCGAGGCGGGCGACCGGGATCGCCTCGCCGACGTCTTCGCCGCGGCCAGCCGCTGGCGCTCGCGGCTGGGCTGAACGCCGGCGCCGCGCATCGAAGGAATCGGATCACGATGAAAGAGAGTTTTCGCGTCGCGCCGGGCGGGGGCCTGGCGGGCAGCCTGCGGGTCCCCGGCGACAAGTCCATCTCGCACCGCTCGATCATGCTGGGGGCGATCGCCGACGGGGTGACCCGGGTGTCGGGCTTCCTCGAGGGCGCCGACGCGCTGTCCACGATGAATGCGTTTCGCGCGCTCGGCGTGTCGATCGAAGGCCCCGAGGCGGGGAGGGTGGTCGTGCACGGCGTCGGGCTGCGCGGACTTCGGCAGGCGGACGGGCCGCTCGACTGCGGCAACGCCGGCACGGCGATGCGGCTGATGATGGGCCTGCTCGCCGGCCAGCGCTTCGAGTCGACGCTGATCGGCGACGAGAGCCTGACGCGGCGCCCGATGCGGCGGGTCGCCGATCCGCTGGCCCTGATGGGCGCGCGCATCGAGACCCGCGACGGCAGGCCGCCGGTGCGCATCCTGCCCTGCGAGCGGCTGGTGGGCATCCGCTACCCGATGCCGATGGCGAGCGCCCAGGTCAAGTCGGCGCTGCTGCTGGCCGGGCTCTACGCCGAGGGCGAAACCGTGGTCATCGAGCCGGCGCCGACCCGCGACCACACCGAGCGCATGCTCGGCGGCTTCGGGGTCTCGGTCGGGCGCGACGGCGCGACGATCTCGCTGCGCGGCGGCCAGCCGCTGCGCGCGACGGCGATCGACGTGCCCGCCGACATCTCGTCGGCGGCCTTCTTCCTGGTCGGCGCGGCGATCACGCCGGGCTCGTCGCTGCGGCTCGAGCACGTGGGCGTCAACCCGACCCGCACCGGCGTCATCGACATCCTGCGCCTGATGGGCGCCGACATCGCGGTGGAGAACCTGCGCGAGGTGGGCGGCGAGCCGGTCGCCGACCTCACGGTGCGGGGCGGCGCGCTGCGCGGCATCGACGTGCCGCCCGAGCTGGTGCCGCTGGCGATCGACGAGTTTCCGGCGCTCTTCGTGGCCGCCGCCTGCGCCGAAGGTCGCACCGTGGTCACCGGCGCCGAGGAATTGCGGGTCAAGGAATCGGACCGGATCGCGGTGATGGCCGACGGCCTGCGCACGCTCGGCGTGAGCGCCGAGCCGACCCCGGACGGCATCGTCATCGAAGGCCGGGGCGGCGACGCCGCGGTGTTCGGCGGCGGCGAGATCGCCACCCGGCACGACCACCGGATCGCGATGTCCTTCGCGATCGCCGGCCTGCGCGCCCGCGAAGCGATCACGATCCGCGACACCGAGGTGGTGGCGACCTCGTTCCCCGGTTTCGTGTCGCTCGCGCGCGGCGCGGGGCTGGGCATCGACGAGGTGCGCGAGTGAGCGCAGGCGGGCTGCCGCCGGTCATCGCGATCGACGGGCCGACCGCCTCGGGCAAGGGCACGGTGGCCCAGCGGGTGGCGCAGGCCCTCGGCTGGCATTACCTCGACTCCGGCTCGCTGTACCGACTCACCGCGCTCGGCAGCCTGCGCGGCCTGGCCGGCCCCGGGCCGGGCGAGGCGGCGATCGCCGGCTTCGCAGCCCGGCTGCCGGTGGCTTTCGACGGCGAGCGGATCCTGCTCGACGGCGCCGATGCGACCGAGGCGATCCGCGAGGAAGCCGTCGGCAACGAGGCCTCGCGGATCGCGACGATGCCGGCGGTGCGGGCCGCGCTCGTCGAGCGCCAGCGCGCGTTCCGCAGGCCGCCCGGGCTGGTCGCCGACGGCCGGGACATGGGCACCGTGATCTTTCCCGACGCCGCCCTGAAGGTCTTCCTGACCGCGTCCGCCGAAGCACGCGCGGAGAGGCGGTATAAGCAGTTGATCGAAAAGGGATTTTCTGCTACGCTCTCGGGTCTTTTGCGGGATCTCCAGGAGCGCGACCACCGGGATGCCACCCGGGCGATCGCTCCGCTCGCTCCCGCGGAAGGGGCGCACGTCGTCGACTCCACGACGCTCGACATCGACGAAACCGTCGAGCGGGTGCTCGGGTTGTGGCGGGCGCGCAGGGGCCGCTGAAAGGCGGCATTTTCGCCAACTCCGCTGGGTTGTCGCTTCGGTCCGTCGCCACGCGCGCGGGCCGTCGAACCGGCCGTCCGGCGTGTCAGCAAACACTGGAATCAACGTTTTGAACACTGCAACCGAAAGTTTCGCCCAACTCTTCGAAGAGTCGCTGTCCCGTCAGGAAATGCGGCAGGGCGAGGTGATCACCGCCGAGGTGATCCGCATCGACCACAACTTCGTGGTCGTCAACGCCGGCCTGAAATCCGAGAGCTTCATCCCGATCGAGGAGTTCCACGACGATCGCGGCGAGCTCGACGTCAAGGAAGGCGACTTCGTCTCCGTGGCGATCGAGTCGCTCGAAGACGGCTACGGCGAAACGCGGCTGTCGCGCGACCGCGCCAAGCGCCTGTCGGCCTGGATCAACCTCGAGAAGGCGCTCGAGTCGGGCGAAGTCATCGAAGGCACCGTCACCGGCAAGGTCAAGGGCGGCCTCACCGTCATGACCAACGGCATCCGCGCCTTCCTGCCCGGCTCGCTGATCGACACGCGGCCGGTCAAGGACACGACCCCGTACGAAGGCAAGACTTTCGAGTTCAAGGTCATCAAGCTGGACCGCCGCCGCAACAACGTCGTGCTGTCGCGCCGTGCCGTCGTCGAGCTCACGCAGGGCGAAGAGCGCGCCAAGCTGCTCGAGACGCTGCAGGAAGGCGCGATCGTCAACGGCGTGGTCAAGAACATCACCGACTACGGCGCGTTCATCGACCTGGGCGGCATCGACGGCCTGCTGCACATCACCGACATGGCCTGGCGCCGCGTGCGTCACCCGTCCGAGGTCCTGCAGGTCGGCCAGGAGATCACCGCCAAGGTCCTCAAGTTCGACCAGGAGCGCAACCGCGTCTCGCTGGGCGTCAAGCAGCTCGGCGACGACCCGTGGGTCGGCATCGGCCGCCGCTATCCGCAGGGCACGCGGATGTTCGGCAAGGTCACGAACATCACCGACTACGGCGCGTTCGTCGAGATCGAGCCGGGCATCGAGGGCCTGGTGCACGTGTCCGAGATGGACTGGACCAACAAGAACGTCAACCCGGGCAAGATCGTCGCCCTGGGCGACGAGGTCGAGGTCATGGTCCTGGAGATCGACGAGGACCGCCGCCGGATCTCGCTCGGCATGAAGCAGTGCCGCGCCAATCCGTGGGAAGAGTTCGCCGACAACCACCGCAAGGGCGACAAGGTCTCGGGCACGATCAAGTCGATCACCGACTTCGGCGTGTTCATCGGCCTGCCCGGCGGCATCGACGGCCTGGTGCACCTGTCCGACCTGTCGTGGAACGTCGCGGGCGAGGAAGCGGTCCGCAACTTCAAGAAGGGTGACGAGGTCGAGGCGGTCGTGCTGGCGATCGACACCGAGCGCGAGCGCATCTCGCTGGGCATCAAGCAGCTCGAGGGCGACCCGTTCAACAACTTCGTCGCCACGCACGAGAAGGGCGCGCTGGTTCGCGGCACCGTGAAGGCGGTCGACCCGAAGGGCGCCGTCGTCGAGCTGGCCGGCGACGTCGAGGGCTACCTGCGCGCTTCCGAGATCTCTCGCGACCGCGTCGAGGACGCCCGCACGCACCTGAAGGAAGGCGACGAGGTCGAGGCCATGATCGTCAACATCGACCGCAAGAACCGGTCGATCAACCTGTCGATCAAGGCGAAGGATTCGGTCGAGACCGCCGAGGCCCTGCAGCGCATGCAGGCCGAGAGCGGCGCCGCGAGCGGCACGACGAACCTGGGCGCGCTGCTGCGCGCCAAGCTCGACACCTCGAAGGAGTGACGGAGCTGCGCGCCGCCCGGCCACGGGCGGCGCGCGCCTTCCGCAGCCCCGCGCCCCCACCCGATCCCAACCACCGATCCGACGCGTTTCGCGACGTCGCACCGACATGCCCGGACGGAACGGCGAAGACCTGAACGGCGACAACCAGCTCCCGACGATGACCAAGTCGGAGCTGATCGCACGGCTTGCCGAGCGCTACCCGCAGCTCGTCGCGAAAGACGCCGAGTTCGCGGTCAAGACCATCCTCGACGCGATGGCGCGCACGCTGGCCGACGGGAACCGCATAGAGATCCGCGGCTTCGGCAGCTTTGCGCTGTCGCACCGCCCGCCGCGAGTCGGGCGCAATCCGAAGTCCGGAGAGAAGGTGCTCGTTCCCGAGAAGCGGGTACCGCACTTCAAGCCCGGCAAGGAACTGCGCGAGCGAGTCGACGCCGGCCTGCGCAGGGACCAGGACGCGGCCCGGGCCGACTGAGGTCCCGAACGGCGCCCCTTCCGCGGCCGCACGCGTCGTCTGGAGCGCCCGCGGTTTTCACCATCGCGCCGGTCTCGTTCAGAATAGCGGCTGATCGAGGCGCCGAACGGAGAGACCGATGCGGATCGTTTCCTGGCTTTTCAACTTCCTGCTCTTCCTGATCGCGCTCGGTTTCGCACTGTCGAACACCGAGCCGACGGACCTGCGTTTCCTGATCGGCGACCTCAGCTGGCGCGCGCCGCTGGTCATATTCCTGCTCGTGTTCTTCGCGGCCGGCGTGGTCATCGGACTGCTCGCCGCGGTGCCGGCCATGTTCAGGCAGCGCCGCGAGATCGCGCGCCTGAGCCGCGAGCTGCGTCATGCCACGGCCTCGAAGTCCGGGCCGGAACCGCTGCCCGCGGAGGCCGCGATCGGCCCCGGCATCGGGCTGGGCGTCTGAGCTGCGAGGGCCGATGATCGAGCTCGAGACCTGGTGGCTGCTGACGCTGCCGCTCTTCTTCGGCCTGGGCTGGTTCGCGGCGCGCTACGAAAGCCGCGGGCAGGGTCGCAGCGGGCCTCGCGACGGCCTGCCCGACGCGTACTTCAAGGGCCTCAATTTCCTGCTCAACGAGCAGCCCGACAAGGCGATCGACGCCTTCATCGACGTGGTCCGGATCGAGCCCGAGACCGTCGAGCTGCACTTCGCGCTGGGTAACCTGTTCAGGCGGCGCGGCGAGACCGACCGCGCGATCCGGGTCCACCAGAACCTGGCCGAGCGTCCGGTGCTCGACGCCGCCGAGCGCGAGCACGCGCTGTACGAGCTCGGCCAGGACTTCCTGAAGGCCGGGCTGATCGACCGCGCGGAAGACGCGTTCAATCGCCTCGAGGGCACGCGCTACGGCGCGGCCGCCTTGCGCCACCGGCTCGAGATCGCGCAGATGGTGCGGGACTGGCCGCAGGCGATCGACCTGGCCGTGCGCCTGGAGCGCGACCTGGGCGAGGACCGCAGCAGGGACATCGCGCACTTCCGCTGCGAGCTGGCGCAGCGCGCGCTCGGCGACCCGGCGGCCGGTCACGACGAGGCGCGGCGCGAGCTCGACGAAGCGGTGCGCGTCGACCCCGGCCACCCGAGGGCCTGGGTGCTCGCCGGCGAAGTGGCGCTGGCGGGCGGCGACCCCGAGGGTGCGATCGAGGCATGGCGGCGCCTGGCGTCGCAGAGCCCCGGGCACTTCTCGCTGGTTGCCGAGGGCTGGCTGCGCGCGCACGACATGGCCGGGCGGCGAGACGAGGGCATCGCGTCGCTCGAGGCGATCCAGCGCGAGCATCCGTCGATCGACGCGTTCGCGGCGCTGGCCAGCGCGCGCGCGGCGCGCGACGGCGACGCCGCGGCGCGCGGCTGGGCCGAGCAGGCGCTGCAGGCCGCGCCCTCGCTGCTGGGGCTCGAGAAGCTGCTCGCGATGAAGGCGACCCAGGTCGAGGGCCGGGAGCGCGCCGAGGTCGAGCTCACCCAGCGACTGATCCGCGCGCAGGCGCTCAGGCTGTCGCGCTACGTCTGCCGCCACTGCGGCTTCAAGGCCCGGCAGTTCTACTGGCACTGCCCGGGCTGCAATCACTGGGACACCTATGCGCCGAAGCGCAGCGAGGAGCTCGAGCGTGGCTGAGCGTCCGGACGAGGCGGCCCCGGCCCCGGCATCGCGCGCGATCGACCTGTCCGACGCACGCATCCTGGTGGTCGGCGACCTGATGCTCGACCGCTACTGGTTCGGGGACGTCGACCGGATCTCTCCCGAGGCGCCGGTGCCGGTGGTCCGGGTCCGGCGCAGCGAGGAACGGCTGGGCGGCGCCGCGAACGTGGCGCTGAACGCAGTCGTGCTGGGGGCGCCCGCCACCCTGGTCGCCGTGGTCGGCGACGACGAGGCCGGCCGCCGGGTGGCGGAGATGGCGCGGGAGCGTGGCATCGACGCCCGGCTGGCGGTGGACCCGCAGCTGCCCACCACGATCAAGCTCAGGGTCATCGGCAGGCAGCAGCAACTGCTGAGGATCGATTTCGAGCAGGCCCCGGGCGAGCAGGCGCTCGCGCGCAAGTTCGACTCGCTGCGGGCGCTGATCGGCGAGGCGCGCGCGATGGTGCTCTCCGACTACGGCAAGGGCGGTCTCGCGCAGATCCGCGAGATCATCGGGCTGGCGCGCGCGGCCGGCACGATCGTCGTCGTCGATCCGAAGGGCGACGACTGGCAGCGCTACGCCGGGGCGACGATGCTCACGCCGAACCGGGCCGAATTGCGGCAGGTGGTCGGCGCCTGGCGCGACGAGGCCGATCTCGCCGGGCGCGCGCAGCGCATCCGGCGCGAGCTCGGCCTGCGCTGGCTGCTGCTCACCCGCTCCGAGGAGGGCATGACGCTGTTCTCCGACGACGGCGCGCTGACGGTGCCCGCCCAGGCGCGCGAGGTCTACGATGTTTCCGGCGCCGGCGACACGGTCGTCGCCGTCGTGGCGGCAATGCTCGCCGCAGGCCACCCGGTCGAGGCCGCGGTGCGCCTGGCCAACCGAGCCGGCGGCATCGTCGTCGGCAAGCTGGGCACCGCGGTGGTGCTTCCCGAGGAGTTGTTCGAATGATCATCGTCACCGGCGCCGCCGGTTTCGTCGGCAGCAACCTGGTCCGGGCGCTCAACGCGCGCGGGGAGCGCGAGATCGTCGCGGTCGACAATCTTTCGCGCGCGGACAAGTTCCGCAACCTCGTCGATTGCGAGATCGCCGAATACATCGACAAGCGGGAGTTCGTCGAGCAGCTCGACCGCTACAAGGGCGCCGAGGTCATCTTCCACCAGGGGGCCTGCTCCGACACGATGGAGACCGACGGCCGCTACATGATGGAGAACAACTACCGCTACTCGCTCGCGTTGCTCAAGCACGCGGGCGCGCACGGCATCCGGCTGATCTACGCGTCCTCGGCGGCCGTCTACGGGGGCTCGGACCGCTTCGTCGAGGACCCGGCCGTCGAGCGGCCGCTGAACGTGTACGGCTACTCGAAGCTGCTGTTCGACCAGGTGGTGAGGCGCCGCATCGGCGACCGCGCCGCCACCCAGGTGGTCGGGCTGCGCTACTTCAACGTGTACGGCCCGCGCGAGTCGCACAAGGGCCGGATGGCCTCGGTCGCCTTCCACAATTTCAACCAGTTCCTGGCCGAGGGCCGGGTCAAGCTCTTCGAGGGGCACGACGGCTGGCCCGACGGCGGGCAGACCCGCGACTTCGTGCACGTCGACGACGCGGTGGCGATCAACCTGTTCTTCTACGACCACCCGGAGCGCAGCGGCGTCTTCAACTGCGGAACCGGCAAGGCACAGCCCTTCAACGACATCGCCAGCACCGTCGTCGACACGGTGCGTCGCCTGCGCGGCGAGGCGCCGCTGGGTCTCGCCGCCCAGGTCGAGCAGGGCCTCGTCGAGTACATCGCGTTTCCCGAGGCACTGAAGGGCAAGTACCAGAGCTTCACCCAGGCCGACGCCACGCGCCTGCGCGCGGCCGGCTGCGAGCACCGGTTCGCCACCGTGCAGGAAGGCGTTTCGGCCTACGTCGAATGGCTCTGGCGCAATCGCGGCTGACCGGGTTCAATCGGATGCATGGTCCGAACCCGGAGATCGGCGATGACACGACCGGCAGCCAGGCCCGCGCTGCGATGCCTCGCACTCGCCTTCGCCCTGGCGCTCGCGGGCGCCGCGCCGGCGGCAGCGGGCGTCGATGCGAACACGGCCACCCAGGTGGAGCTCGAGGCGGTCGCCGGGATCGGCCCGGCGCTGGCGGCACGCATCGTGGAAGAGCGGCGCAAGTCGCCCTTCCGCAACCTCGAAGAGCTCGAGCAGCGGGTGCGCGGGGTCGGCCCGGCCAGCCTGCGCCGCATGCAGCAGGGCGGTCTCGTGGTCCGGGGCGCCCGCCCGGCGGGCGGCGCGGAAACGATCGTCGGCGGGACCTCGCCGCCGAAGAGGCCCCGGCCCTGAACGCGACATGAACGCCACGCCCCGAAGAGCCCGCGCCGCCGAGGCGGGGCGGGCCGACGCGACGCAGGCCAGTCCTGCGGCGGCCTCGCAGCCGCCATCGCGTCCGGTCCTCTATTGGCGGCTGGTCCGGATGCACCGGCCGATCGGCAGCCTGCTGCTGCTGTGGCCCACGCTATGGGCGCTGCTGACTGCCGCCGACGGCCGGCCCGAGCCGTACCTGGTCTTTGCGTTCGTGCTGGGCACGCTGCTGATGCGCTCGGCCGGCTGCGCGATCAACGACTGGGCCGACCGCGACTTCGACCTGCACGTCGAGCGAACGCGCGAGCGCCCGCTCACCGCCGGCCTGATCGAACCGTGGGAGGCGGTCGCGGTCTTCGTCGTGCTGTCGCTGCTCGCCGCGCTGCTGGTCCTGCCGATGAACGCGCTGGTGTGGAAGCTGGCGCTGGTCGCCGCATTCCTGGCAGCCAGCTATCCGTTCACCAAGCGATTCTTCGCGCTGCCGCAGGCCTATCTGGGCATTGCCTTCGGCTTCGGCATCCCGATGGCCTACGCAGCCGTGCTCGAAGCGCTGCCGCTGTCGGCCTGGCTGATGCTGGCGGCCAACGTGGCCTGGGCGCTCGCCTACGACACCGAGTACGCGATGGTCGACCGCGAGGACGACCTGAAGATCGGCATCCGCACCGCGGCGATCACCTTCGGTCGCTTCGATGTCGCCGCGGTCATGCTCTGCTACGCGCTCACGCTCGCGCTGCTGGCCGCGGTGGGCGCGGTCGAACGCTTCCAGGGATGGTACTGGCTCGGGCTGGCGATCGCCGCGGTGATCGCCGTCTATCACTACGCGCTCATCCGGGACCGCAGCCGCGCCGGCTGCTTCCGCGCCTTCAACCACAACAACTGGTTCGGCGCGGCGATCTTCGCGGGCGTCGCCGCCGAGCACTGGTTGCCTTGAGACCCGGCCGTCAGTCGCGGCCGAACTCGTCGCCGAGCTCCACGCTGCGGCGCTGCGCTGCCTGGGTCGCGTGGGCGATCAGTCCCCTCAGGTCGGCCGCTTCCAGCTCCGCGAGCGCGGCGGCCGTCGTGCCGCCCTTCGAGGTGACCCGCTCGCGCAGCGTGGCCGGAGGCTCGGTCGACTGCGCGGCGAGCTGCGCGGCTCCCGACACCGTTCCCTGCGCGAGCGCCCGTGCCTGGGTGGGGCTCAGCCCGAGCCGCTCGGCGGCGGCCTCCAGCGCCTCGATGAACAGGAACACGTAGGCCGGTCCGCTGCCGCTGATCGCGGTGACCGCGTCGAGCTTCGACTCGTCGTCGACCCACACGGTCGTGCCGACCGCGCCGAGCACGCGTTCGGCCAGGGAGCGGTCGCCGCTGGCCAGCTCGCTCGGCGCGGCGAGTCCGGTCACGCCGAGGCCGATCAGGGCCGGCGTGTTGGGCATGGCGCGCACGATCCTGCGATGGCCGCCGAGCCAGCGCGACAGGTCGGCCGCGCGAATGCCCGCGGCGACGCTGACCACCAGCTGCCCGCCGATCGCCGGCGCCAGCGCCGCGGCCGCTTCGCGCATCTGCTGCGGCTTGACCGCCAGCACGATCAGGCCGGCCGACGCGACCGCTTCGGCGTCGATGGCCGCCAGGCCGGTCACGCCGAAGCGGGCGCCCAGCGAGTCTCGCTGCGCTTCCGAAGGGTCGACGACCAGGATGTCCGCGGCAGCCGTGCCGCGGGCGATCAGACCGCCGATCAGCGCGGCGGCCATGTTGCCGCCCCCGACGAAAAGCATCTTCATGCAGTGTTCCCCGTTGAGTTGAGTTGAGTTGCGTTGTGTCGCGCCGAGCCGGGCTGCGCGGCCCGCGCACCCCTGTCTTCGTTTCGCGTCGTGCGTGCTCGCGTGTGCGGGTCAGTCGCGGCTGCGCCGCAGGAATTGCGCGGGCCGCATCCCGAAGGCCGCGAGCACGGCCAGGTAGAGAAGGCCGGCCACGGCCACCGTGCCCAGCACGAGCGCGATCCGCGCGAGCGGCCGCGCCTGCAGGCCGATCCAGTCGACGCCGGGCACGAAGAAGCCCAGCGCGACGGCCATTGCCGCGGACGCGGCGACCGTGGCGAGAAGGAAGCGGGGCCAGCCCGGCAGCGGCCGCCAGGCGCCGCGGCGCCATAGCCCGGCCAGCAGCAGCGCGGCGTTGGCCAGCGCGCCGACCGAGATCGACAGCGCGAGCCCGGCGTGACGCAGCCAGGGCACGGTGACCAGGTTCAGCAACTGCGTGACGACCAGCACGAACAGCGCGATCTTCACCGGGGTGCGAAGGTCCTGCTTCGCGTAGAAGCCCGGCGCCAGCACCTTGACCGCGATCAGGCCGAGCAGGCCGACCGAGTAGGCGGCCACCGCCATCCGCGTCATCGCCACGTCGTTGGCGTCGAAGCGGCCGTAGTGGAAGAGCAGCGCGGTCAGCGGCTCGGCCATCAGCGCGAGCCCCACCGTGCAGGGCAGGGCGAGCACCACGCACAGCCGCAGGCCCCAGTCGAGCAGCGCCCGGTACTCGGCGTCGTCGCCCAGGCTGCCGGCGCGCGACAGGCTGGGCAGCAGCACCGTGCCCAGCGCCACGCCGAGCAGCGCGGTCGGGAACTCCATGAGCCGGTCGCCGTACGAGACCCAGGACACGCTCCCGGCGCCGAGCCGCGACGCGATGTGCGTGTTGATGATCAGGCTGATCTGCGCGACCGACACCGCCAGCAGCGCCGGGCCCATCTGCCTGAGCACCCGCCGCGTCCCCGGATCGGCGAATGCGGCAAACGGGCTTCCGATCCTCGGCAGCACGCCGATGCGCGCGAGCGCCGGAAGCTGGATCGCGAGCTGGGCGATGCCGCCGATCACGACGCCGGCGGCCAGCGCGTAGATCGGCGGGTCGAAGCGCGACGACAGGCCGAGGGCGGCGCCGATGAAGCAAAGGTTCAGCAAAACCGGCGTGAAGGCCGGGATCGCGAAGCGCTTCCAGGTGTTCAGGATGCCCGCCGCCAGCGCGACCATCGACACGAAGAGGATGTACGGGAACATCCAGCGGGTCATCGTGACCGCGGTCGCGAACACCTCGGGCTGCGCGCGCAGGCCCGAGGCCATCGCGGTGACCAGCAACGGCGCGGCCGCGACGCCGGCCGCCGACACCAGCACCAGCGTCCAGAACAGCGCGGAGGCCACGCGGTCGACGAAGCGCCGCATCTCGAGCCGTGCCTGTTCGGCCTGTACTCCGGCATCGCCGCCGGCCGCCGCGCTGGCTGCCGAATCGGCCCGGGCCTTGGCCTCGCCGAGGATCGGCACGAAGGCCTGCGAGAACGCGCCTTCGGCGAACATCCTGCGCAGCAGGTTGGGCAGCCGGAACGCGACGAAGAAGGCGTCGGTGAAGGCGGAGGCGCCGAAGATCGCCGCGGTGAGGTTCTCGCGAACCAGGCCGGTGATCCTCGACAGCAGGGTCAGCCCGCTGACCGTGGCCGCTGCGCGAAGCAGGTTCATCGGGCGGTGGCGCGCCAGCTTGTCATCGGGTCGCGAAATCGGTTATTATTCAAGGCTTTCCAGACAATTCCCGGTTCGAGTCGTCCGCCACCTGTTGCGGACGGTGCAACCGGACCGAACGGACACGGAATTCTCGCATGGCAAACATCGCTTCGGCCCGCAAGCGCGCCCGTCAGGACGTCCTGCGCAACGCGCACAACTCCAGCCTGCGCTCGCGTCTGCGCACTGCGATCAAGTCGGTTCGCAAGGCGATCGCCGCCGGTGACAAGCCTGCCGCCACCAAGTCGCTGCAGGCCGCCCAGAGCGTCATCGATCGCATCGCCGACAAGAAGATCGTTCACAAGAACGCCGCTTCGCGCTACAAGAGCCGCCTGGCGGCCGCGATCAAGGCGATGGCCTGACATCGGGCCTCGCGGGGGCCGGAGCCCTCGCGACGCTTCGATTGCGCCGCCGCTGATCCGGCGGACGACCACCCGGCCGCTGACGCGCTGGCGCCGGGGCGGAAAGCTCGACCAGGCGTCGAGCCACGGACGGGGCCTTGCCGGCCCCGTTTTCATTGGGCATCGGCGCCCGGCGTTGCCGCGGGCCTTCGCGGCCGCTCGCCGAACAGGGCCGACCCGACCCTGACGATCGTCGCCCCCTCGGCGATCGCGGACTCGAGGTCTGCCGACATGCCCATCGACAGCGTGTCGAGCGTTGCGACCGACTCCGGATGCCCGGTCGCGAGCGCATCGCGGATCTTCCCGAGAACCTCCCGCGCAGCGGCGAAGCGGCTTCGCTGCAGCGATGGATCGTCGGTCGGCTCCGGAATCGCCATCACGCCGCGAAGCCGCAGCCTGGGCTGCGCCGCGATCGCGCGGGCCACGGCCACCGCCCCCTCGGGCGGGCAGCCGCTCTTGCTCGCTTCCCCGGACACGTTGACCTGCACGCAGCACTGCAGCGGCGGCAGGCCCTCCGGACGCTGCTCGCCCAGGCGTGCCGCGATCTTCTCCCGGTCGACCGAATGGACCCAGTCGAAGCGCTCGGCGATCGTCCGGGTCTTGTTGGACTGGATCGGGCCGATGAAGTGCCATTCGAGCGGCGGCTCGAAGGACGCTTCGGGGCCCGCGCGCCGTCCGGGCGCCGCATCCGGCCGTCCATCGCGGCAGGCGTCCATCTTGGCCGTCGCTTCCTGAACATAGTTCTCGCCGAAGGCCGACTGGCCCAGGGCGGCCAGCGCGAGCACCTGCTCGGCGCCGAAGGTCTTGCTGACCGCGAGCAGCGACACCGTCGAAGGGTCGCGGCCCGCTTGCCGGCAGGCGCCGGCGATGCGCGCGCGAACGCCGTTCAGCCGCTCGGCCAGGGACCGGGGCGCCGCGTCGCTCGATTCTTCCCGCGCCGCGTCGCTCTGGCGCAACGCAGGCGTAGGAGAGGACGGGGAGGGGCTGCCGTTCATCGTCTGGATCTCCGTTCGTTCCGCCGGCGCTCGCGGTGCCGGGGGGCGGGCACGCAAGATTACAGGAACACTGCAGCATTCCGAGGGACCGTGATGGACATTGCCGAGCTGCTCGCATTCGCCGTCAAGAACAAGGCGTCCGACCTGCACCTGTCGTCGGGGCTTCCGCCGATGATCCGGGTGCACGGCGACGTTCGCCGGATCAACCTGCCTCCGATGGAACACAAGGAGGTGCACGGGATGATCTACGACATCATGAACGACTCGCAGCGCAAGGAGTACGAGGAGAACCTGGAGTGCGACTTCTCGTTCGCGATCCCCGGCCTCGCGCGCTTCCGCGTCAATGCCTTCGTGCAGCAGCGCGGCGCCGGCGCCGTGATGCGGACGATCCCGTCGAAGATCCTGTCGCTCGAGGAGTTGAACGCGCCCAAGGTCTTCCAGGAGCTCGCGATGACGCCGCGCGGCCTGGTGCTGGTGACCGGCCCGACCGGCTCGGGCAAGTCGACGACGCTCGCGGCGATGATCAACCACGTCAACGAGAACATCTACGGGCACATCCTGACCGTCGAGGACCCGATCGAGTTCGTGCACGAATCCAAGCGCTGCCTGATCAACCAGCGCGAGGTCGGGCCGATGACGCTGTCGTTCAACAATGCGCTGCGTTCGGCGCTGCGCGAGGATCCCGACGTGATCCTGGTCGGCGAGCTTCGCGACCTGGAGACGATCCGGCTGGCGCTCACCGCCGCCGAGACCGGGCACCTGGTGTTCGGGACGCTGCACACCTCGTCGGCGGCCAAGACGATCGACCGGATCATCGACGTGTTCCCGGCGGCAGAGAAGGACATGGTCCGCGCGATGCTGTCCGAGTCGCTGCGCGCGGTCGTTTCGCAGACGCTGCTCAAGACCAAGGACGGCAACGGGCGCGTCGCGGCCCACGAGATCATGATCGGCACGCCTGCGATCCGCAACCTGATCCGCGAGGCGAAGATCGCCCAGATGAACTCGGCGATCCAGACCGGCGGCGCGCTCGGCATGCAGACCCTGGACCAGTGCCTGACCGACCTGGTCCGCAAGAACCGGATCTCGATGGCCGAGGCGCGGGCCGTGGCCACGGTCAAGGAAAATTTTCCGGGCTGAAATGTCAGCCCGGAAAATTTCGGCGAAGGCTAATGCCCGCGCAGCGGGCGTTGAGCCGGCGCAGCTGGCGGCCGGAGCCAAAATTTCCCTGCGGAAGGCCGACGTTCGCGAAGCGGACGTCGAGCCGGCGAAGTAAAGGAGCATTCATGGAACGCGAACAGGCCTCCAAATTCCTGCACGACCTGCTGCGACTGATGATGAGCAAGGGGGGGTCGGACCTGTTCCTGACCGCCGAGTTCCCGCCTGCGTTCAAGATCGACGGCAAGCTGCAGCCGGTCTCCAGCGTCGCGCTGACCTCGCAGCACACGATCGAGCTCGCCCGCGCGCTGATGAACGACCGGCAGGCGGCGGACTTCGAGGCCCACAAGGAGGTGAACTTCGCGATCAGCCCGTCGGGGATCGGTCGCTTCCGGGTCAACGCGTTCATGCAGCTCGGCCGGGTCGGCATCGTGCTGCGGACCATCAACACCGAGATACCGAGCTTCGAGCAGCTGCAGTTGCCGTCGGTGCTCAAGGAGCTGGCGCTCACCAAGCGGGGGCTGATGATCGTGGTCGGCGCGACCGGCTCGGGCAAGTCGAACACGCTGGCGGCGATCGTCGGTCACCGCAACGAGAACACGCACGGGCACATCGTGACGATCGAGGACCCGGTGGAGTTCGTGCATCCGCATCGCAACTGCATCGTGACTCACCGCGAGGTGGGCGTCGACACCGAGGGCTGGGAGGTCGCGCTGAAGAACACGCTGCGGCAGGCGCCCGACGTGATCATGATCGGCGAGATCCGCGACCGCGAAACGATGGAGCACGCGGTGGCCTTCGCCGAGACCGGTCACCTGTGCCTGGCCACGCTGCACTCGAACAGCGCCAACCAGGCGCTGGACCGGATCATCAATTTCTTTCCCGAGGAGCGGCGCGCGCAGCTGCTGATGGACCTGTCGCTGAACCTGCGGGCGATCGTGTCGCAGCGGCTGATCCCGATGGCCTCTGGCAAGGGGCGGGTGCCCGCGGTGGAGATCCTGCTGAACTCCCCGCTGATCGCCGACCTGATCTTCAAGGGCGAGGTCGGCCAGATCAAGGAAATCATGAAGAAGAGTCGCGAGCTGGGCATGCAGACCTTCGACCAGGCGCTCTTCGACCTGTTCGAGTCGGGCCGCATCAGCTACGAGGATGCGCTGCGCAACGCCGATTCGGTGAACGACCTTCGCCTGAACATCAAGCTGAACAGCAAGCGCACCGAGCGCGACCTGAACGCCGGCATCGAGCACCTCGGGATCGTCTGATCCCGGCGCCGGGCCGCGCGAGCGAGCGGCTCGCGTGGCAGCGGCTCGCGGCGATGCCCGCGAGCCGCGCACCGATCACTTGTGGCGGAAGCGGATCCGCCCCTTCGTGAGGTCGTAGGGCGACAGCTCGAGCGTGACGCGGTCGCCGGCCAGCACGCGAATGCGGTGCTTCTTCATCTTGCCGGCCGCGTAGGCCGACAGTTCGTGGCCGTTGTCGAGGCGGACGCGATAGCGGGTGTCGGGCAGGACCTCTTCGACGACGCCCTGCATTTCGATCAGTTCTTCCTTCGCCATGTCTGTTTCTCCGGACGAATGCGGCGAGCGCCGACGGCGACGCGCGTCGCGGGGTTTCAAGGGACCGGGCCAGGCCGGGCAGGCGTGCCGCGCTGCGATGGCCGCCGGGCTGGCGGCCAGGCGCCGGTTCCGGCGGAACAGGCGTGGCGGCGAAATGATTCGCGGATCGGAGGTGCCGGTCGGGAACCGGCGCGCCGTTCGGGGCGCAGGCTCTAGGCCTGGAATATCCGCGCAAATCGGCTTTCGATAGGCGAAATTATACAGGGATTCGGTGAAGATGTCAGCTCGCCGGACGGGCCTGCGAGTGGATTTGCGCGCGCGGCGGCGATCCCCTATAACGGACGCGATCGCATCCGGAGTCACAGGAATGTCAGAGAGCTCAGCACGGTCCGCGCGGCGCGCCCTGGTCGCGATCGCGTTGTGCGCCGCCGCGGCCGGCGGCCCGGCGCTGGCCGACACGGTGGTGCTTCGCAACGGCGATCGCCTGAGCGGCACGATCCGCCACCTGTCCCCCGACAAGCTGACGCTGTCGACGAGGTGGGGCGGCGAGATCGCGATCGATCGCGCCGAGGTGGCCAGCTTCTCGACCGACGGACCGGTGCCCTGGTCGCCGCAGTGGGGCGGCGAGCCCCGGCGCGCCACCTTCGGCACGGCCCCGGCCCCCGGCGTGGTGACGATCGACGAAGGCGACGGGCCGCGGCAGGTCCCGATGTCGCGGGTGGCGCTGCTCAAGCCCACGCCGCAGGAAACCGAGAACGGCGTCGCCCGGAAGGGGCGCGTCACTTTCTCCACCGGCTGGTCCGAGGGCAACAGCGACAGCCAGCGGATCTGGGGCGAAGCCGACCTCGCGGCCAGGGCCCGGGACTGGCGCTACGACCTGGGGCTGAAGCTGCGACGCGAGAGCGACGGCGGCCAGACGACCGCCGATCGCTGGCTGGCCACGGGCAACTACGATCGTTTCGTCACCGAGACCCGCTTTCGCTACCTGCGCGGCTCGCTCGAGCGAGACCGCTTCAAGGACCTGACGCTGCGCAGCGCGGCCGGCGGCGGCTACGGCGTGCAGATGATCGACACCGAGCGCACCCAGTTGTCGGTGCGGGGCGGCCTCGACCTGGTCGACGAGAATCGCATCGCCACCCCGGACGACACCCACCCGGCCGCCGGCTGGGGCGTGGACTTCAAGCACCGGATAGGCTTCGCCAGCGCCGAGATGTTCCACGACCAGCAGGGCTTCTGGAACCTGGAGGACACCGGGCAGATGACCGTGCGCAGCCGCACCGGCCTGCGCCTGCCGGTGCGGGCGGGCATCACCGCTTCGCTGCAAGTCAATCTGGACTGGGAGCGGGAGCCTTCGCCGGGCCGGCGCTCGACCGACACGACCTGGCTGCTCGGCCTGGGCTACCAGTGGTGAGGCACGTGCAATGACCCATCCCGATTCCGCGGCACTGCGCTTCTTCGGGCTGGGGGCGTCGTTCGCGCTGCTCGCCGTGGCGGCCGGCGCCTTCGGCGCCCACGGCCTGCGCGCGAGGCTGGACCCGGCGATGCTCGCGGTGTTCGAGACAGGCGCCCGCTACCAGATGTACCACGCGCTCGCGCTGATCGCCGCGGCGTGGGCCGCCTCGACGCGGCCTGGGCCGCTGGCCAGCGCCGCGGGCTGGCTCTTCGTGGCCGGGATCCTCGTTTTCTCGGGAAGCCTCTACGCGCTTGCCCTGACCGGGCTGCGCGGGCTGGGCGCGATCGCGCCGGCAGGCGGGCTGGCCTTCATGGCCGGCTGGGCCTGTCTTGCCCTGTGGGCCTTTCGGGCGGCCCGAACACGTCGAACCTGAAGAAGCGGCACTCGATCGCGCCGTTGAAGAGCGGCGTGCGCCGGCTCTCCTTCATGCCGAGCTGGCGCGGCAGTGCCGGGTCGGCGCTGAGCATCCAGATCCGCCAGCCCGACCAGGATCGCCTGAGGCAATCGCCGATCGCGTGCATCGCGGCCTCGTGGGCCGGCTGCCCGGCACCCTGGGCATCGAGCCGCTCGCCGTAGGGCGGATTGGCGACGACCAGTCCGGGCTGCGCGAACGGCGGCGACAGCTTCGCGGCGTCGGCGACCCGCCAGCGGATCGCCGCGTCGGGCAGGCCGGCGCGCGCCTGGTTGCGGCGGGCGCGCGACACCGCGTCGGCATCGATGTCCGACGCGGCGATCGTCGGCGCTGCCTTGCCGGCAGCCGGGGATTCGATGCGGGCGGCCCCGGCCTGCGCGCGCCGGATCGCGTCGCCGCGCAGTCCGGCCCACAAGGCCGCGTCGTGGTCGAGCAGCCGCTCGAAGCCGAAGCCGCGGGACAGGCCTGGCGCGAGGTCGCAGGCGATGCTGGCGGCCTCGATCGCGATCGTCCCTGAGCCGCAGAACGGATCGACCAGCGGCTGCTCCGGCGTCCAGCCGGCCAGCACGAGCAGGCCGGCCGCGAGGTTCTCCTTGAGCGGCGCGTCGCCGCCGTCGTCGCGCCCCGAGCGCCAGCCGCGCTTGAACAGCGGCTCGCCCGACAGGTCGAGGTAGAGCGTGGCTTCCTGCGGCTCCAGGAACAGCCAGACCCGCGCATCGGGCGAGCGGGTGTCGATCGAGGGCCGGTCGCCGGTGCGCTCGCGCAGGCGATCGACGATCGCGTCCTTGATCCGCAGCGTGGCGAAGTTCAGGCTGCGCAGCGGCGAGCGGGTCGCGCTGGTGTCCACCCGCAGCGTGTGGCGGCCGTCGAAGTGGCGCTCCCACTCGATGCCGGCGGCGAGCCGGTAAAGGTCGTCCGGGGCGCGGTAGCGGCGCCGGCCCACCTCGCGCAGCACCCGGCTGGCCAGGCGCGAGTGCAGGTTGGCCATATACGCGACGCGCCGGTCGCCCGAGAAGGCGACGCCGCCCGCGACCGCGCGGCAGTCGCCTGCGCCCAGGCCGGCCAGCTCTGCCGCGAGCGAGGGCTCCAGGCCGCGCGGGCAGGGCGCGAAGAGATTCCAGTCCAAGTCGATGGGCCTGTGGAGGGTGACCCGAAGCGCGCGCTCAGCCGGCGGCCAGCGCGCGATCGAGGAAGTCGAGCCGGTCCTGGCCCCAGAACGGCTCGCCGCGGTACTCGTACCAGGGCGCGCCGAAGACCTTCGCGTCGATCGCGTCCTGCGTGTTGCGGTCGTAGATCCGCGCTGCGGCCTCCCGCGCGCCCTCGAGCGCGGCGAAGTCGAGGCCGCATTCGCCGGCGATCGCCCGCAGCGTGCCGGCGTCGGCGATGTCGCGCTCCTCGACCCACACCGCGCGCAGCAGCGCGCCGGCCAGCTTCAGCCCGGCTTCGTCGCCGGCCGCCTCGCGGGCGGCGACGATCAGCCGGGCCGCGTCGTCGCCGGCCACCGGGAAGAACTTCGGGTGCAGGTTCAGCGGCACGCCGAGGAACTTCGACCAGCGCTCGAGCTCGACCAGCCGGTAGGCCTGGCGCTGCGGCGCCCGCTTGGCCAGCGGCAGGCCGCCCGACACCGGGAATACCCGGTTCAGGTCGGCCGGGCGCAGGTCGATCTCCGCGCCGTGGCGTTTCGCGATCGCGATCAGGCGCTCGTGCCCCAGCCAGGTCCAGGGCGACTGCGGGGCCATGTAGTAGCGGATGGTCTTCATGTTCTTCTCCTCTGGGGCAGGACCTGCGGGATAGGGAAAGCGGCCGCGCGCGGGGATGTCGGCGGCGCGCCGGGGTCGGGGCTCGGGACCAGGCCGGTCGCTAGAAGGGCTTGACGACGACCAGCACCACGACCGCGAACAGGGCGAGCACCGGCACTTCGTTGAACCAGCGGAACCAGACGTGCGAGCGGGTGTTGGCGCCGGCCGCGAAGCGGCGCAGCAGCCGGCCGCAGGCGTGGTGGTAGCCGAGAAGCAGCACGACGATCGCGAGCTTGGCGTGCATCCAGCCGGCGCCGGCGCCGACTCCGTAGCCGAGCCACAGCCACAGGCCCAGGCCGATCGCCAGCAGCATCAGCGGCTGCATGAAGCGCCAGAGCTTGCCGGCCATCAGCATCAGCCGGTCCCGCTCGGCGCCCGGCCCCTCGACCATCGCCAGGTTCACGAAGATGCGCGGCAGGTAGAACAGCCCGGCGAACCAGCTCGTCATGAAGACGATGTGCAGCGCCTTGATCCAGAGATAGCCGGAACCCAAGGCCGCTCAGCTCCGCACCTGGCCGTCGCCGAAGACCACGTACTTCAGCGAGGTGAGCCCCTCGAGCCCGACCGGGCCGCGCGCGTGCAGCTTGTCGGTGGAGATGCCGATCTCGGCGCCCAGGCCGTACTCGAAGCCGTCGGCGAAGCGGGTGGACGCGTTGATCATGACCGACGCCGAGTCGACCTCGCGCAGGAAGCGCATCGCGCGGCCGTGGTGCTCGGTGACGATGGCGTCGGTGTGCTGCGAGCCGTAGGCAGCGATGTGCTCGATCGCGGCGTCGAGCCCCTCGACCACGCGGATCGCCAGGATCGGCGCCAGGTATTCGGTGCGCCAGTCTTCCTCGGTGGCCGCGAGGCAGCCGATGCCGGCGGCGGAGAGGATCTCGCGGGTTCGCGGGTCGCCGCGCAGCTCGACGCCCTTGTCGGCGTAGATCCGGCCGAGCGGCGGCAGCACCCGAGCCGCGATGCCCTCGGCGACCAGCAGCGTCTCCATCGTGTTGCAGGGCGAGTAGCGCTGCGTCTTGGCGTTGTCGGCGATGCGGATCGCCTTGTCGGGATCGGCCGCGTCGTCGATGTACACGTGGCAGATGCCGTCGAGGTGCTTGATCGTGGGCACCTTCGACTCGCGCGCGATCCGCTCGATCAGCGACTTGCCGCCACGCGGCACGATCACGTCGACGTATTCGGGCCGGGTGATCAGCGCGCCCACCGCGGCGCGGTCGGTGGTCGCGATCAGCTGCACCGCGTCCTCGGGCAGGCCGGCCTGCGCCAGCCCGCGGCGGATCAGTTCGGCGAGCGCCCGGTTGCTGTGGATCGCCTCGGAGCCGCCGCGCAGGATCGTGGCGTTGCCCGACTTGATGCACAGGCCGGCCGCGTCGATCGTGACGTTCGGGCGCGACTCGTAGACGATGCCGATCACGCCGAGCGGCACCCGCATCTGGCCGACCTGGATGCCGGTGGGCCGGTAGCGCAGGTTGCTCATCTCGCCGACCGGGTCGGGCAGCGCGGCGATCTGCGCGAGCCCGTCGGCCATGCCGGCGATCACCGAGTCGGTCAGCGCGAGCCGGTCGACGAAGGCCGGATCGTGGCCGGCGGCGCGGGCGGCCTCGAGGTCTTTCGCGTTGGCAGCCTTCAGCGCCGGGGCCGCGTCGCGGATCGCGGCGGCGGTGGCCTGCAGCGCGCGGTTCTTCGCGGCCGTGCCGGCGCGCGCCATCTCGCGCGAGGCGCGGCGGGCCCGGCGGCCGAGATCGGCCACGTAGGCGTCGATGTCGAGGGTGCGGGAGTCAAGGTCCACGGTCGTTCCTGGCCGGCAGCGGGGCGCCGGCGATCGCGAGGGCGAGCGTCTCGAGCGCGCGCCACGCGTCGCCCGCTGCAAGCCCCTTCATCATTCTATCGGTCCGGGCCGCCCCTTGCAGCGCGTCCCTGACCGCCTGCGCGTCGAGCCGGCGCAGGGCCGACTGGAAGAGCTGCTCGCGCGGCCCGAACACGCGCGCCGCGCGCAACTCGCCGGCCAGCGGGCGGCCCGCGACGATCGCCTCGTGCAGGCGCAACAGCGTGCGCAGCGCGTCGGCCACGCTCCAAAGCACCAGCGGCCCCGCTTCGCCTTCGGCGCGCAGGCCGTCGAGCGTGCGCATCACGCGCGCGGCGTCGCCGGCGAGCATCGGATCGACCAGGTCGAAGGCGCCGTAGCGGGCCACGTTGAGCACCGCGGCGCGGGTCTCGTCGGGCGGCAGCTCGCCTTCCGGAAAGAGCAGCGCGAGCTTGCGGATTTCCTGGTGAGCGGCCAGCAGGTTGCCCTCGACCCGCTCGGCAATGAATTCGAGTGTGGCCGGGTCGGCGCGCTGGTTCTGGCGCGCCAGCCGGGCGCCGATCCACTGCGGCAGTTGCTGGCGCGAGACCGGGTACACCGGCACGACCAGCGCGTGCCGGTCGACGGCGGCGAACCAGGCGCTGTCGGTGACCGAGCGGTCCAGCCTGGGGCTCAGCACCAGCACCCGGACCGCGTCGGCAAGGCGGGACGCGATCTCGGCGAGCGCCTGGCCGAGTTCCTTGCCGGGCTTGGCCGGCAGGCGCAGCTCGAGCAGCTTGCCGTCGCCGAACAGGGACAGCGCGCCGGCCTCGGCGGCCAGCGCCTCGGGCCGGAAGCCCCGGCCGCCTTCGAACACGATGCGCTCGGTCGCGCCGGCTGCCCGCGCCGCCGCCCGGACCGCGTCGGAGGCCTCGAGCGCCAGCAGCGGCTCGTCGCCGTGGATCCACACGAGCGGCGGCAGCCCGCGGGCGATCGCGGCCGCCAGCCCCTCGGGACGAACCTGGCTCACGGCCGCTTCGGGATCGCCGCAAGGCGGCGCAGCAGCTGCTGGACCAGGTCGGACTGCATGTCGCGATAGAGCAGCTCTTCTTCCTGCTGCTTCGCGACGACCTCGATGTCGGTCGACGTGATGTCGCGGCTCAGCACCAGCTCGGTCGGCGGCAGCAGCTCCTGCGACCGAGCGTCGACGACCCGAAAACTGAAGCGCAGCCGCAACTGGTACTCGCGCGGGCGGCCGGTGCTCGAGAAGGCGACGACCTCGCGCTCGCGCTGCTCGCGAAGCACCTCGAGCCTGGCCTCTGCCTGGGCGGGGTCGTCGACCAGTTCGGTGTCCTCGGCCACCCGGACCAGGCGCCGGAACTCGGCACCGATTGCCGAGGTGGGGGCGAAGCCGGCGTACAGCGTGCGAAAGGGCAGGGCGGCCGAGCGACGGAGCTTGAAGCCGCAGCCCGCGAGCAGCGCGGCGGCGCCGGCCAGGCCGGTCGCGAGCAGTCGCCGCCGCGCGCCCACGGGTTCAGACCACCAGGTTCACGAGCCTGCCGGGCACGACGATCGTCTTGCGCGGCGAGCGACCCTCGGCATGGCGGGCCCAGGCGTCGGTGGCGGTCGCCGCGGCCTCGATCGCCGCGCGGTCGGCCTGAGCGGGCACCTTGACCGAGCCGCGAACCTTCCCGTTGATCTGCAGCACCAGCTCGATCTCGTCCTGTACCAGCGCGGCCTCGTCGACCTGCGGCCAGGGCGCGTCGAGCAGCGGGCCGTGCGCGTCGGCCAGCCCGAGGTCCTGCCAGAGCGCCTGCGTGACGTGCGGCACGACCGGGTACAGCACCCGGACCAGGATCGACAGCGCCTCGCGCAGCACCGCGGCGCCGGCCGGGCCGTCGGCGATCGACGCGCCCTCGATCGCGTTGAGCATCTTCATCGCGGCCGAGACCACGGTGTTGTACTGCTTGCGCTGGTAGTCGTAGTCGGCCTGCTTCAGGATCGTGTGGATCTCGCGGCGCAGCGCCTTCTGGGCCTCGTCGAGCGCGGCCGCGTCGACCGGCCCCGCGCCGCGCACCGCGGCGTGGCGCGCGTGCCCGCAGGCCCAGAGCCGGCGCAGGAAGCGCTGCGCGCCCTCGACGCCGGCGCCCGACCACTCGAGCGTCTGCTCGGGGGGCGAGGCGAACATCACGAACAGGCGAGCGGTGTCGGCGCCGTACTCGTCGATCAGCGACTGCGGATCGACGCCGTTGTTCTTGCTCTTGGACATCGTGCCGATGCCGCCGTACTCGACCGACTCGCCGTCGGTCTTCGAGCGGCACGAAACCGGCTTGCCGGTCTCGTCGTGGATCCACTCGATGTCGTCGGCCCAGAAGTACTCGATGCCGCCCTTGTCGCCCTTGCGGAAGAAGATGTGGTTGAGGACCATCCCCTGGCACAGCAGGTTGGTGAACGGCTCGTCGAACTTCACCAGCCCGCGCGCGGCGTCGCCCGGGAAGTCGCCCCGGATGTCGCGCATCACCTTGGTCCAGAAGCGCGCGTACAGCAGGTGCAGCACCGCATGCTCGATGCCCCCGATGTACTGGTCCATCGGCATCCAGTAGTCGTTGCGCGCGTCGACCATCGCATCGGCGTTGTCGGGCGAGCAGTAGCGCATGTAGTACCACGACGAATCGACGAAGGTGTCCATCGTGTCGGTCTCGCGCCGGGCGGGCTTGCCGCACTTCGGGCACCGGCACTTCAGGAAGGCCTCGTTCTTCGCGAGCGGGTTGCCGCTGCCGTCGGGGATCAGGTCCTCGGGCAGCACGACAGGCAGGTCCTCGTAAGGCACCGGCACCGCGCCGCAGTCGTCGCAGTGGATGATCGGGATCGGCGTGCCCCAGTAGCGCTGGCGCGAGATGCCCCAGTCGCGCAGCCGGTACTGCACGCGCTTCTCGCCCAGCCCCTTCGCGGCCAGGTCGGCGGCGATCGCGTCGACCGCGGCCTCGTAGGGCAGGCCGTCGTACCTGCCGGAGTTCACGCAGGCCACGCCGTCCTTCTGCGCGTACCACTCCTGCCAGGCGTCGGTGGAGAAATCCGTGCCGGCGGGCTGGCCGGCGCGCGCCACCACCTGCCGGATCGGCAGGCCGAACTTCTTCGCGAAGGCGAAGTCGCGTTCGTCGTGGGCCGGCACGCCCATCACCGCGCCGTCGCCGTAGCTCATCAGCACGTAGTTGCCGATCCAGACCTCGACCGGCTCGCCGGTCAGCGGATGGGTGACGGTGAGGCCGGTCGGGCGGCCGTCCTTCTCGCGGGTGGCCATCTCGGCCTCGGTCACGCCGCCCTTGCGGCACTCCTCGACGAAGGCGGCGAGTTCGGGGTCGGCAGCGGCGGCGACCTCGGCGATCGGGTGCTCGGGCGCCACCGCCACGAAGGTGACGCCCATGATCGTGTCGGCCCGCGTGGTGAACACGTACATGCGGCCGTCGTCGACCAGTTTGCCCCGGGCGTCACGGATGTCGTGGGTGAACGCGAAACGAACGCCGGTCGAGCGGCCGATCCAGTTCTCCTGCATCAGCTTGACCCGCTCGGGCCAGCCCAGGCCCTCGAGGCCCGAGATCAGCTCGTCGGCATAGCGGGTGATGCCGAGGTAGTACATCGGGATCTCGCGCTTTTCCACCAGCGCGCCGGAGCGCCAGCCGCGTCCGTCGATGACCTGCTCGTTGGCAAGCACCGTCTGGTCGACCGGGTCCCAGTTCACGGTGCCGGTCTTCAGGTAGGCGATGCCGTGCTCGAGCATCTTCAGGAACAGCCACTGGTTCCACTTGTAGTAGTCGGGCGAGCAGGTCGCGACCTCGCGCGACCAGTCGATCGCCAGCCCCATCGCCTGCATCTGCTTCTTCATGTAGGCGATGTTGTCCCAGGTCCACTTCGCCGGCGCCACGCGGTTCTTCATCGCGGCGTTCTCGGCGGGCAGGCCGAAGGCGTCCCAGCCCATCGGCATCAGCACGTTGTAGCCGTTCATCCGCAGATGCCGGTACATCACGTCGTTGATCGTGTAGTTGCGCACGTGCCCCATGTGCAGCTTGCCCGACGGGTAGGGCAGCATCGAGCAGGCGTAGAACTTGCCCTTGGGGAATCGCGGATCGTTCTCGACAGCGCGGTAGGCGTCGCTCGCCTGCCACTGGGCCTGGGCGGCGGCTTCGACCGAGCGGGCGTCGTATTTCTCTTGCATGGCGCGAAAGGGGCTCGGGAGGGGGCTGGAAGGTCAAACCTTCAAGTTTACACGGGCGCCGGCATGCGGAACGGCCGCGATCGAATGTGGTTAAACTTCGCCCCGATCACCCGAAAACGAAACGAAGCCACCGGGCGCTTTCCGAAATGAGCGATTTCACCAACGATATCGAGGGGGAGGACGGGCGGGGAAACCTCGCCGACTCCGGTTCCACGGAATCCACGACGGCCCGGGCCGGCGCCGACCCGGTGCCGGCCGGCTCGGCGATCCTGCGGGCGATGCGGGTGCTGGAGGCGATCGCCGCCTGCCACGCGCCGCCGCAGCTGGCCGAGATCTGCAAGGCGGTCGACCTGCCCAAGCCCACGGTGTTCCGGATCCTTTCAACGCTCGAGCACGCCGGCCTGGTGGGGCGCGAGCCCGGCAGCAAGCGCTATCACTGCGGGCCGCGGATGAACCAGCTGGCGGGCGAGGTGCTGATGACCTCGCCCGCCAGGTCTGCCCGCCGGGCGATCCTGGAGGAGCTGGTCGAGCAGGTCGGCGAGACCTGCAACCTGACGATCGCCAACGGCAACACGGTGCTCTGCCTGGACCGGGTCGAGACGTCCTGGCCGCTGAAGATCACGATCACCGCTGGCACCACCGTGCCGATCCACTCGTCGGCCAGCGGCAAGCTCTTCATGGCGCACATGCCGCGGCGCAGCCGCGAGCGACTGGTGCGCCAGCTCCCGCTGGTGCGCAACACGCCGCACACGCTGACCGATCCGTCCAGGCTGTTCGAGGAATTCGAGAAGATCCGCCAGCAGGGCTACTCGACCGAGCGCGAGGAGTACCTGTCGGGCATCTTCGCGATGGCCGTGCCGGTCCACGATGCCGACGGCCGGGTGGCGGCCGCCGTGTCGATCCACGCGCCGGTGTCGCGGCTGCCGATGGACGAGGCGGTGCAGCTGCTGCCCGAGCTGCAGTCGGCGGCGGAGGCGATGGGCCAGACGCTCGACTGGTGAGCTCGCTCGGCTGACCGGTCTCGCGCTCCGCTTTTGCGTGCGCCCGGTCCGGCGGGGGCTCGGCTTCGCTGCGGACAGGGTGCTGCGGCCCCCGCTGCGCGGGGGCTTCCCTCGCCTTCCTCGTACGCGGCGGCTCGGGCGCAACTCGCGAGCCCTGCGGGCTCGCTCAGACAGCGCCCTCGCTGATCGCCGCTCCCTTCGGAAGCGCTCGGCTGGCACACTGTCCGCAGCGAAGCCGAGCCCCCGCCGGACCTGGATGTCGCGTGTGTGCGGGAGCGCGAGGGCGCTCGCCTCGCTCGCGCCCTTGGGCTTCGGCATGCGGAAGCATTACGGCTGCGTTAGGACGCGGGCGCGCTGACGCCCGGTGTGCCGATCGTGTCTGGCGCCGCGCATGCCACGACCCTCCAGGGTGGCGTTCGGGGGGATTCCGTTTCCGGACATTGGGCAAGCGGCGGGCTACCGAAGGAGCCGGCGAAAAGGGAGGAGCTCTGTCTGAGCGAGCCCGCAGGGCTCGCGAGTTGAGCTCCGACCCGCCGGCGACGAGGTAGACGCCGGAACCCCTCGCCGCAGGCGAGGGGCGCAGCCGTATGTCCGGAAACGGAATCCCCCCGAGCGCCGGCCGGGCGAATCGATACCGAACGACGGCGCCCGACAAGAGCGGCAAGCCCGAGCGTCAGTCCCCGCTGGCCGGGAGCACCTCGCCGCGGCACTCGCCGAACCCTATCCTCGCGAACCCCTCCCGCTCGCACCACCCGCGCAGGATCACCGCATCGCCGTCTTCCAGGAAGGTGCGGTTCTCGCCGTTGGCCAGGCTCACCGGATTCTTTCCGCCCGCCGACAGCTCGATCAGCGCGCCGGCCTCGTCCAGCGACGGGCCGGACTGGGTGCCGGTGCCGAGCAGGTCGCCGGGCTGCAGGTTGCAGCCGCCGATCGAGTGGTGGGCGACCATCTGGCCGACCGTCCAGTACGAGTGACGCAGGCTGGTGTGCGACAGCCGGCAGGCGCCGCTGCCGTCGGCGCGCATCTTCGCGCTCTCCAGCCAGGCCTCGAGCTGCATGTCGATCGCGCCGTGGCGGCGGACGCCTTCGCCGTCGAGGTAGGCGAGCGGCTGCGGGTCCTCGGCCGGCCGGGTCCACTCGGTGCGGTAGGGGGCAAGCGCCTCGAGCGTGACGATCCACGGCGAGATCGTGGTCGCGAAGTTCTTGGCCAGGAAGGGGCCGAGTGGCTGGTATTCCCAGGCCTGGATGTCGCGCGCCGACCAGTCGTTGAGCAGGCACAGCCCGAAGACGTGCTCGTCGACCCGGTCGATCGGGATCGGCTCGCCCAGCGGATTGCCCGGGCCGATCCACACGCCGACCTCGAGCTCGTAGTCGAGGCGACGGCAGGCCGAGAACATCGGCGAGCTCTGCCCGGGCGGCATGATCTGCCCCTTCGGCCGGCGAAAGCGCTGGCCGCTGACGCCGATCGACGAGACCCGGCCGTGATAGCCGATCGGGATCCACTTGAAGTTCGGCATCAGCGGGTTGTCCGGGCGGAACAGCCGGCCGATGTTCGTGGCGTGGTGCACCGAGGCGTAGAAGTCGGTGTAGTCGCCGATCTTCGCGGGCACCGCGTACTCGGCCTCGCGCTGCGGCACCAGGCAGCGCGCCAGCGTGCCCGCTTCGGCCGCGCCCTGGCGCAGGACCCGCGACAGCGCGAGCCGCAGCGCCGACCAGTAGCGGGGGCCGAGGGCCATCAGGCCGTTCAGCGAGGGGCCGGCGGCGTGCGAGGCCGCGACCGCCGCCTCGCCGGAGAAGGCGCCGGCGGCGTGCGCGGCGGCCAGGTCGAGCACCTGGTCGCCGATCGCCACGCCGCCGCGCCACGCCTCGGCGCTGTCGCGCCGGCGGAAGACCGCGAAGGGCAGGTTCTGGATCGGGAAGTCGGTGCCCGGCGTGTTGGCCGAGGCGATCCAGCTGCGCAGGCCGATGTCGTGGGTTTCGTTGATCATGGCTTTCCGTTGAAGTGCTTGTCGAGTCCCTGCCAGCACTCGAAGTAATCGCGTTGCAGCTCGGCGGCTTCGAGCGCGAAGCGCGTCGGCCTGATCGGCAGGCGCGTCTCGAACATGAAGGCCATCGTGTCGCGGATGTAGTGCGGCTGGCTGGTGTCGGCGGCCGTGGCCTTCGCGAAGGTCTCGGCGTCGGGGCCGTGGCCGGTCATGCAGTTGTGCAGGCTCGCGCCGCCCGGAACGAAGCCGCCCTGCTTGGCGTCGTAGGCGCCGTGCACCAGGCCCATGAACTCGCTGGCAATGTTGCGGTGGAACCAGGGCGGCCGGAAGGTGTTCTCCATGGCCAGGATGCGCGGCGGGAAGATCACGAAGTCGATCGTGTCGACGCCCGGCGTGTCGGAAACCGACTGCAGGACCAGGAAGATCGACGGGTCGGGGTGGTCGTAGCTGATCGAGCCGATCGCGTTGAAGCGGCGCAGGTCGTACTTGTACGGCACGTGATTGCCGTGCCAGGCCACCACGTCGATCGGCGAGTGCCCGATCGGCGCCGCCCACAGGTGCCCGAGAAACTTGGCGACCAGCTCGAAGTCGCCCTCGCGTTCCTCGTACCAGGCGACCGGCGCGAGGAAGTCTCGGGGATTGGCAAGGCCGTTCGAGCCGATCGGTCCGAGGTCGGGCAGCCGGAACGGCGCGCCGAAGTTCTCGCAGACGTAGCCGCGCGCGCCGTCGAGCGTGCCGCCTTCCGACTTCAGGTCCGGCAGCTCGACCCGGAAGCGGATGCCGCGCGGGATCACCGCGATCTCCTGCGGCGCCACCTCGAGCCGCCCGAGCTCGGTGACCAGCAGCAGCCGGCCGAGCTGCGGCACGATCAGCAACTCGCCGTCGGCGTCGTAGAAGAAGCGGTCGCGCATCGAGGCGTTCGCCCGATAAAGGTGGATCGCGCAGCCGCTCATGGTCGCCGGATCGCCGTTGCCGCCCATCGTGGCAAGCCCGCGCACGAAGTCGACCGGTTCGCCTGCCGGCGGCAGCGCGAGCGGGTCCCAGCGCAGCTGGTTGGGCGGCGTGGGCAGGCCGGCGAAGTCGCTGGTCAGCAGCCCGTCGTCGATCCGGGCGAATGGCCGGTGCACGGCTGCCGGCCGCATCCGGTAGAGCCAGCTGCGCCGGTTCGCGCCGCGCGGCGCGGTGAAGGCCGTGCCCGAGAGCTGCTCGGCGTACAGGCCGTAGGGACAGCGCTGCGGCGAGTTGCGCCCGACCGGCAAGGCGCCCGGCAGCGCTTCGCTGGCGAACTCGTTGCCGAATCCCGACTGGTAGGCGAGCGTGCCTGCGGGATCCTGTCCGAGCAGGCTGCCGCGGGCCGCGGTGTCTGTGGCGCCCATGTCATCCTCCGATCGTCTTCGCAAGGCGGAACCCCGGCGGGCGTTCGCGAACGAGCCCTGGCCGGACGATGGCGCCATTCTCGCATCCGGCGCGAGGCCGCGCCCGATGCGGCCGGGGATCTCCCGGGGGGGCGCCGGCGCCGCCCGCGGCTCAGCGGAACACGACGGTCTTCGAGCCGTTCAGCACGATCCGGTGCTCGGCGTGCCATTTCAGCGCGCGCGCCAGCACGACGCTCTCGACGTCCCGGCCGATCGCGGTCAGCGTCGGCACGTCCATCGCGTGGTCGACCCGGGCGACGTCCTGCTCGATGATCGGCCCCTCGTCGAGGTCGGTCGTCACGTAGTGTGCGGTCGCGCCGATCAGTTTCACGCCGCGGTCGTGCGCCTGCTGGTAGGGCCGCGCGCCCTTGAAGCTCGGCAGGAACGAGTGGTGGATGTTGATCGCCCGGCCTTCGAGCCTTCGGCACAGGTCCGCCGACAGGATCTGCATGTAGCGGGCCAGCACGACCAGCTCGACGCCCTCGCACTCGGCGATCTCCATCAGCCGCGCCTCGGCGTGCGCCTTGCCGGCCGGCGTGACCGGCACGTGGTGGAAGGGAATGTCGTAGGACGCGGCCAGCTGGTAGAAATCGCGGTGGTTCGAGACGATCGCCCTGATGTCGATCGGCAGCAGGCCCGAGCGCCAGCGGAACAGCAGGTCGTTCAGGCAGTGGCCCAGCTTCGACACCAGGATCAGCGTCGGCATCGGCCGCGCGGCGTCGGCGAAGCGAAAGCGCATGCCGAAGCGCTCGGCCACCGGCGCGAAGGCTGCGGCGAAGTCGGCCTGGGGTGCACTGAAGTGCACGCGCATGAAGAACAGGCCGGTGTCCCGGTCGTCGAACTGGCCGGCTTCGAGGATGTTCCCGCCCTGCTCGAGCAGGAAGCCGGAAACCGCGTGGACGATGCCCGGGCGGTCGGGACAGGAGAGCGTGAGGATGTGGCCGTCGTTCATCTCGTTGCCAGGTTCCGCGGGTCAAGAGGGCAGGCCGGAATCCGGGTCCGGGCAGGATTGCGGGCGCAAGTGTATCCCTTCGAGTCAACCGGGCGCTGCGGCGAGCGTTGAAAGCATTGCCCCCAACCCGATTTCCCGCGCGCCGCCCCGATGACAACTTCTGCCTCCGCAGCGTCCGCTGCGCTGCCCGATGCCCCGGCCGTGGCCGCCGGACCCTCGCCCGAGGCAGTCGAAGCGCTGAAGCGCTTCCGGGTGATCTTCCGCTCGGTGCGCCAGCACTTCCACGAGGTCGAGCGGCGCTGCGGCGTGTCGGGCTCGCAGCTGTGGGCGCTGTCGGTCATCGTCGGCGCGCCGGGCATCAAGGTGAAGGACCTCGCGCAGTCGATGGCGGTCCACCAGTCCACCGCCAGCAACCTGATCGAGCAATTGTCCCGACAGGGTCTGATCCGCCGCGAGCGGGATCGCTTCGACCACCGGATCGTCCTGCTGCACCCGACGGATGCCGCACGGGGCGTGATGGAGCGCGCGCCGAAGCCGCTCAGCGGCTTGCTGCCCGACGCGCTGGGCCGCCTCGATCCGGAGAGGCTCGCGCTGCTGAACGACTTGCTCAAGGATGTGGTCGCCGGCATGAGCGGGGTCGAGCCCGAGGCGGCCAACACGCCGCTCGCCGATCTCTGAACCCGACCGGCCCGCTCGCGAGTCGCGCCGGTCGCGGCCCGCAGGAGGGGGGCGACGGCCGGGCCGAGGCGCCGGCTCAGTTGCGCTGGCGTCCCGCGAACTGCGCCAGGGCGACGCCGCCGAGCGTGATCGCCGCGCCCGCCAGCTTCACCACGGTGAAACGCTCGTCGGTGACCAGCCATGCCACCAGGCCGGCGACCGGCGGCATCAGGTACATCAGCGGTGCGGTCCGGGCCACGCCGCGCACCGCGTTGACCCAGCCCCACACCAGCCAGCCGGCGAAGGCCGAGATCACCACGGCCCACAGCAGCCCGGCCCAGATCGGCAGCGGCACCGCGGTCCAGTCGGTGGCGAGGCCCACCGGCAGCGATGCCAGCACGATCGGAACGCTTCCGAACAGCGTCGCGTAGCCCATCACCGTGATGCCGCCGTGCCGCTGGATCAGCGGCTTGGCCGCCACCGTGTACCAGGAGAAGAAGCTGGCGGCCACCAGCAGGAACAGGTCGCCGCCGGTGGCCTGCCAGCGGCCCACCAGCAGCTTGTCGGACAGGAAGACCAGCACGCCGACCAGCGCCAGCGCCACGCCGCCCACCTGCGCGCGGGTGAGCTGCTCGAGGCCGACCCAGCGCAGGATCAGCAGCGTGAAGATCGGCCCGCAGGAAAGGATCAGCGAGCTGGAAAAGGCGGTCGACCAGTGGATGCCGTGCGTGACCATGCCCACGTGCAGCGCGTGCCCGACGAAGCCGAGCCTGGCGAGCGCCCACAGGTCCTCGGCCGGCACCCGCGGAAAGCGCAGGCCGTAGGCGTGGACCAGGATCGCCAGCGCGCAGGCGGGCATGATCAGGTAGCGGACGAACAGGAAGCCGGTCGGGGACAGCACCTCGAACACCGCCTTCTGCACCGAGAAGTTGATTCCCCAGACCACGATCAGGCCGAGCGACACCGCCAGCGCGATCCGGTCGCGCCGGTCGTGGGCGGCGGCGATGGCGGCAGGGTCGGTCATGGGGCGCGCTTCGGGGGGCGTCGGTCGAGCTTCAGAGGCCGGCGGTCATGCCGCCGTCCACGAACAGCACGTGGCCGTTCACGAAGTCCGACGCCTGCGAGGCCAGGAAGACGGCCGCGCCGCCGAGTTCCTCGACCCGGCCCCAGCGCCCTGCCGGAACGCGCCGCTCGATCCAGGCGGTGAAGTCGGGGTCGGCCACCAGCGGCCGGGTCAGCTCGGTGTCGAAGTAGCCGGGGGCCAGGCCGTTTACCTGGATGCCGTGGCGCGCCCAGTCGACGCACATGCCCTTGGTGAGCATCCGCAGCGCGCCCTTGGTCGCCGAGTAGGGTGCGATCGAGGCGCGCGCGGCCTCGGCGTTGACCGACAGGATGTTGACGATCTTGCCTCGCCGTCGCGCGATCATCCCCTGCACGACCGCCTTGCTGACCAGGAAGACGCTGGTCAGGTTGGTGTCGACGATCCTTCGCCAGTCCGCCGTGTCGAATTGGTCGAGCGGCGCGCGGATCTGGATGCCGGTGTTGTTGACCAGGATGTCGATCGGCCCCTCCTCGCGCTCGATGCGGTCGACGGCGGCGATCACCGCGGCTTCGTCGGTCACGTCGAAGGCCGCGACGCCTGCGGCGATGCCTGCCGCCGCGAGCCGCTCGCGCGCTTCGGCGAGCGTGGCCGGGTCGCGTCCGTTCAGGACCACGGCGGCGCCCGCCCGGCCCAGCGCCTCGGCCAGCGCGAGGCCGATGCCGCGGCTCGAGCCGGTCACCAGGGCGCGGCGGCCGCTCAGGTCGAACAGGGCATTGGGCGAGGGGCCGCCGGCGCGGGAGCCGGCTTCGTTCGTTGGGCTGGTCATGATCGGTCTCGATTCCGTCAGATCGGGGACGTTTCCAGGGGCAAGCGAAAGCATGAACCGGGTGCGGCCCGGCGGCCCGGGCCGGCGTTCCGGAAAGGCCACCTTCCCGTTGCCTGTGCCGTCCGGCTTCCGGCCGGGGTCGCTCGAAGCCCCGCAGGGGCCCTCAGCGAGGGGCCGGCGCCGGGCCCGAGGCGGCGGCCGGCTCGGACGCCGGGAGGGGGGCCGGAACCGGGGCCGGCTGGGCGGGAAGCCACGCCGCGAAGAGCGTGGCGAGCGCCGAGATCCCGGCCAGCATCAGCAGCAGGGTCGTGAAGCCCGAAGCCTTGACCAGCGGGCCCAGCAGCCAGACCGCCAGCGAACTGACCCCGAAGGACACCGCAAGCCGCATGCCGGTGACCCGGGAGCGCATCCGGTCGTCGACGAAGCGCACGATCAGCGCATCGGTGAAGGGGATGGCGCCGAAAACGAAGATCATGAACACGATCATCACCGCGTAGAAGGCCCAGCCCTGGCTGGCCGCGGCCAGGCCGAACAGCACCGGCTGCATCGCCATGATCGCGAGCATCAGCGTCTTCATCGGCACCCGGTCGATCAGCCGGCCCACCACCACCTGGGCGAGCGAGGCGATGCCGTACACGCCGGCCAGCAGCGCCCCCATCAGCGCCGGCTGCTCGAGAAGCAGCGGCAGGCGCGACTTCAGCAGCTCGCCGTTGCCGTTGGTGGTGAAGTTGAAGATCAGGCCGCCGGTGACCGCGGTCAGCGTCATCACGACGAAGGCCCGCTGGCGGTCGCGCGCCGAGATGTCCAGCGCCTTGCCCGCGCGCCGGGCCGGCGACTCGGTCTCGGCCGGGGCCACCTTCATGAACAGCAGGCCGCAGGCGATCGCGACGACGCCGGGCACCACGAAGGCGGCCCGCCAGCCGGCGAACTGCACGAGCAGTCCGGTGGAGATCGCGGCCAGCGCGATCCCGAGGTTGCCGGCCAGCCCGTTGACGCCGATCGTTCGGCCGGGCCGCGTGGCGCCCTGCACCAGCATCGGGATGCCGACCGGGTGGTAGATCGACGCGAACGCGCCCATCAGCGCGAGCGCGGCCGCCATCTGCCACGGATTCTGCGTGGCGGCCACCAGCAGCGTGGCGGCACCGATGCCGAAGAAGAACACCAGCATCATCGAGCGGCGCCCCCACAGGTCGCCGAGCCGACCCGAGGGCACCGAGCCCAGGCCGAACATCACGAAGGCGCCGGCCGTGTAGGGCATCAGGTCTTCCCAGCGCCCGACGCCGAAATCGGCCGCGATCGCGCCCACCGCCGTGGCGAAGATCAGCAGCACCAGGTGATCGAGGGCGTGGGCGATGTTGAGCAGCAGCGAGGTCATGGTCGGTGGCCTGCGGATCGGCCCGGGCCCTGCCGGGCGCGGCGGCGCCGGAATCGTCGCCGAAACGCCCAGCTTAAACCTTTGCAGTCCGGTCAGAAATGTTGCCTCAAAGCGATTTGTTAAAATCGGACCTTCCAGCAGGGAGATCGTGCAGCATGCAGTTGAACCAGAGTCAGTCGCCCGAAACCTCCTCCGCCGTCGACGCCGCGGCCGCCCAGGCGGCGCGTCAGGTCGCCGAGCCGACCCGGATCTTCTTCGACGGCGATTCGACCGATGTCCGCGACAACTACGTGGACCTGATCCGCGACCACGCCGAGCGCTTCAATTCCGGCCCCGGCGGCACCCTGATCGTGTCCGGCCACGCCAATCCGGTCGAAGACCCGGAAGAGGCGGTGGCGCTGAGCATGGATCGCACGCAGGCGGTGGCGTCGCTGCTCGAGAAGTTCGGCGTTCAGAGCCACCGGATCGTGCGGGTGAGCCACGGCGCGAATGCGCCGATCGCCGACGTCGAGGACGAGCGCGCGAACTGGGCCAACCGTTGCGTCGAGATCCGCCAGGGCAGCCTGACCCCGCGCCAGCCGGTCTGGTCGCAGCGTTCGCGCAAGAACGGCGCACGCCGCTGAGTCCGGGCGCTGCGCATTCCGCCGTGCGCCGCGTTGCGGCGCATGCGGTCGGGCTTCGCAGGCCGGTCGGCCGGCGCGGCACTGTGTAAAATCACAGTTTTGGCCCCCTGAGCCCCGAGGGCCGACGCGCCGATGTCCAATCTTCTCGCCAACCTGAACGAACAGCAGCTCGCGGCGGTCACGCTGCCGCCGCAGCATGCGCTGATCCTGGCGGGCGCGGGCAGCGGCAAGACCCGGGTGCTGACCACCCGGATCGCCTGGCTGATCTCCACCGGCCAGGCCAGCCCCCAGGGAATCCTCGCGGTCACCTTCACGAACAAGGCCGCCAAGGAGATGCTCACGCGCCTGATGGCCATGCTGCCGATCAACACGCGCGGCATGTGGATAGGCACCTTCCACGGGCTGTGCAACCGGATGCTGCGCGCGCATCACCGCGACGCGGCGCTGCCGCAGACCTTCCAGATCCTCGATTCGCAGGACCAGCTCGCGGCGATCAAGCGGCTGCTCAAGACGCTGGGCGTCGACGACGAGAAGTACCCGCCGCGCAACCTGCAGCACTTCGTCAACCACTGCAAGGAGCAGGGGCTGCGCGCTGGCGAGGTCGAGGTCTACGACGACTACAACCGGCGGATGGTCGAGCTCTACGCCGCCTACGACGACCAGTGCCAGCGGGAAGGCGTCGTCGACTTCGCCGAGCTGCTGCTGCGCAGCTACGAGCTGCTCCAGCGAAACCAGCTGCTGCGCGAGCACTACCAGCACCGCTTCCGCCACGTCCTGATCGACGAGTTCCAGGACACGAACGTGCTGCAGTACAAGTGGATCGGGCTGCTCGCCGGCGGCCCGGCGGGCTCGGCCGCCGTGTTCGCGGTCGGCGACGACGACCAGAGCATCTACGCGTTTCGCGGCGCCAACGTCGGCAACATGGCGGCCTTCGAGCGCGAGTACCGGGTCGCCAACCTTATCAAGCTCGAGCAGAACTACCGCTCGCACGGGCACATCCTGGGCTGCGCCAACGCGCTGATCGCGAACAACGCCAGGCGTCTGGGCAAGAATCTCTGGACCGATGCCGGAGAAGGCGAGCCGGTGCGCGTCTACGAGGCGATGACCGACGGCCAGGAGTCGCAGTGGCTGGTCGAGGAGATCAGGAGCCTGGTGGGCGAAGGCCGCGCGCGCAACGACATCGCGGTGCTCTACCGCTCCAACGCGCAGTCGCGGGTCATCGAGCACGCGCTGTTCTCGGCGGGCATCCCGTATCGGGTCTACGGCGGCCTGCGCTTCTTCGAGCGCGCCGAGATCAAGCACGCGCTCGCCTACCTGCGGCTGCTGGAGAACCCGGACGACGACGGCGCCTTCCTGCGGGTGGTCAACTTCCCGGCGCGCGGGATCGGCGCCCGCACGATCGAGCAGTTGCAGGACGCCGCCCGCGCGTCGGGCCGCAGCCTGTTCGCCACGGTCGCGGCGATGTCGGGGGCCGCGGCCAGCAAGCTGGCGGCCTTCACCGGGCTGGTGGCCAGGCTGCGCGACGAGACCCGCCGGATGCCGCTCACCGACCTGGTCGAGCACCTGATCGAGCGCAGTGGCCTGGTCGCGCACTTCGAGACCGAGAAGGAAGGCCAGGAGCGCATCGAGAACCTGCGCGAGCTGGTCAATGCGGCGGCCGCCTTCCTGGCCGAGGAAGGCATCTCGCAGGACGTCCCGGCCCGCGACGGGGTGGCGATGGCCGACGCGCCGGCCGGCGGCGCGTCATCGGCGCCCGCTGCCGGCGCGGGACCGTCGCCTGCCGGACGGCAGGGCGCCGGCCCGGAGGTGGATGCGGGCGTCGAGGTGCTCGCGCCGGGCGTCTCGGCGGTGCGGCTCACGCCGCTGGCCGCCTTCCTCGGCCACGCCTCGCTCGAGGCCGGCGAGAACCAGGCCGGCGAGGGAACCGACGCGGTGCAGCTGATGACCGTGCACTCGGCCAAGGGCCTCGAATTCGACGCGGTCTTCATCACCGGCCTGGAAGAGGGCCTGTTCCCGCACGAGAACTCGGCCAGCGAGTCCGAAGGGCTCGAGGAAGAGCGGCGCCTGATGTACGTGGCGATCACCCGGGCGCGCGAGCGGCTGTACCTGTCTTTCTCGCAGACCCGGATGCTGCACGGGCAGACCCGCTACAACCTGCGCTCGCGCTTCTTCGACGAGCTGCCCGAGGGGTCGCTGAAGTGGCTCACGCCCCGCGTTGGGGGCGCCGCGGCCCGCGGCTTCGGCAGCGCCCGCGAAGGCTGGGGCGGCGCCTGGGAGGGCATGGGCGCGCCCGGGGGCGGCGCGCGACGGGGTCCGTGGCGCGAGTTCGGCAGCGGCGGGCGCGAGGCCGGCGACAACGGTCGTCTCTCGCAGGCCGAGCAGCGCGCCGCGCTGCGCTTCGATCGCGGCGTGCCCTGGCGGGTCGGCCAGAACGTGGCGCACGCCCGCTTCGGCGAAGGCGTGATCGTCGGCATAGAGGGCAGCGGCGACGACGCCCGGGTGCAGATCAACTTCGGGCGCCAGGGCATGAAGTGGCTGGCGCTGTCTGTAGCCAAGCTCGAGCCGATCGGCTGAGAACGCGCGAAGGAATCTACTGCGCGGCCCGGTCTCGCACCTGCGATGCTCGCCGTACTCCTCCGTACGGCTGCGCTTCTCGGCGCGACCTCGGGCCGCTCGCTACGATTCCTTCACGCGTTCCAGGAAGGTCGTGCGCACGGCCCGTGCGGTTCAGCCGGGCGGGCGAAGCTGGGCGTCGACCACCGCGTCGCGATAGGTGGCCCAGAACGAGCAGTACACCGCGGTGATCAGCACCAGCGACAGCGGCGACAGCAGCATCGACAGCAGCACCGGGCTGTCGCCGAGCAGCGAGTCCAGCAGGCGAACGCCGAGCGAGGCCACGAAGGCCACGCCGAACCAGCTCGCACCGAACACCAGGAAGGCGCCCTTGTTGCGCCAGACCGCGAAGAAGCTGAAGAAGAGCGCCTTGGCGGGAGGCACCCGGTGCCAGGCGACCATCAGCGGCGCGTACCACATCGCCATCTGGATCGGCGTGTAGACGAGCACGAACACGATCGCCGCGTACAGCAGAGAGGTGTCGTCCGGCACGACCGCGTCGCTGCCCGCCCGGCCGGTGGCCAGGCGCATCAGCTCGCCGCCGTCGGCCAGCGCCGCCAGCGCCAGCGCAGTCAGCGTGGCCGCCGCGTTGAACGCGCCAAGGACCAGCAGCGGCCGCCAGGCCTTGCCGCCCGCATCGCGGAAGCCCGCGAACAGCAGCGCCGGCGAGGGCATGCGCCCGGTTTCGGCCGCGCGCACCGCGTGCATCAGGCCGACCATCAGCGCCGGCGTCAGCACCAGCGGGCTGACCGCGCCCACCAGCGGGATCACGACCGAGAGCGACAGGAGCATCAGGTTCAGGAAGGTGATCGCGAGCAGCGCGATCGGCTGCCTCTTCAGCAGCGAAAAGCCGTCTCGAACCCAGCGCCAGCCGATGGAGGCGCGAAGCGGATTGATCTGCATCGAACGAGGAGTGCGGTGTGGCGCCGGATCAGCGGAGCGGGACTGCCGGGTCCGCGCGGCGAGCCGACAATATACGCTCGAACTCGGTCGGGTCCTTCGGCGTGACCATCTCGGCCGGCCTGGGCAGGTGGAGGTCGAACAGTCGCGACAGCCAGAAGCGCAGCGCGGCGGCGCGCAGCATCGTCGGCCAGGCCTCGGCCTCGGCATCGGTGGGCCGGCGCACCGCCCGGTAGGCGTCGAGCAGGGCGGCCAGCCGCGGCGGGTCGAAGCGGCCGTCCTCGTCGACGATGCACCAGTCGTTGACCGTGACCGCCAGGTCGAAGAGCCAGGTGTCGACGCCGGCGAAGTAGAAGTCGATGACGCCGCCCAGCCGGGGGGAGCCGCCGGCGGTTTCGTCGAACAGCACGTTGTCGCGAAACAGGTCGGCGTGCACCGCGCTGCGGGGCAGGGCCGCGTGGACCGGGCCGGCCGCGAAGCGCTGCTGGGTGGCGAGCTCGTCGCGCAGCAGCGCCGCCTGCGCGTCGGACAGGAAGGGCAGCACCTTGGGCGTCGTCTCGATCCACCACGGCAGGCCGCGCAGGTTGGGCAGCGCGCCCGGGTAGTCGACCGCGGCCAGGTGCATTCGCGCGAGCGCCGCGCCGACCAGCGCGCAGTGCGCCGGCCCCGGATCCATTCGCGCGCGGCCAGCCAGCCGGGTCACCAGCGCAGCCGGCTTCCCCTTGAGCGTCGACAGGAGCCGGCCCTTCCGGTCGGCGACCGGGTCCGGGCAGGCGATGTCGTGCGAGGCGAGGTGCTTCATCAGCTCCAGGTAGAACGGCAGCTCCTGCGGGGAGAGCCGCTCGAACAGCGTCAGCACGAAGCGGCCGCGGGCCAGGTCGACGAAGTAGTTCGTGTTCTCGATGCCCGAGGCGATGCCCTCGAAGCCGAGCAGCTCGCCGAGGTCGAACGATTGCAGCCAGCGCGCGAGCTCGTCGCGCGAAACGGTCGTGAAGACGGCCATGTCAGAGGTACAGCAGCTTGTCGCTCTCGTCGGCCGTCGGCACGAAGCCGCGCGACTGGTAGAAGTCGAAGATCGCCTCGACCGCCTCGGCCGGCTGGTCGACCACCTGGATCAGGTCGAGGTCCTCGGCCGAGATCAGGCCGTTGGCGACCTGCTGCTCGCGCATCCAGTCGAGCAGGCCCTTCCAGAAGCGCGAGTCGACCAGGATCACCGGGATCCGCCGGCCCATCCGCGTCTGGATCAGCGTGAGCACCTCCAGCAGCTCGTCGAGGGTGCCGAAGCCGCCCGGCACCGCGACGAAGGCGGTCGCGTACTTGGCGAACGCGACCTTGCGCGCGAAGAAGTGGCGAAAGCCGAGCGAGATGTCCTGGTAAGCGTTGCCGAGCTGCTCGTGCGGCAGCTGGATGTTCAGGCCGATCGATGCCGAGCGTCCTTCGAACGCGCCCCGGTTGGCCGCCTCCATGATGCCGGGGCCGCCGCCGGAGATCACCGCGAAGCCGGCGTCGGAGAGCTGGCGGGCCAGGTCGACGGTGAACTCGTACCAGCGGTGGCCGGGCCGCACGCGCGCGCTGCCGAAGATCGAGACCGCGGGGCGGACCTCGGCCAACCGCTCGGTCGCCTCGATGAACTCTGAGATAATTCCCAGGATGTGCCAGGACTCGCGCGCTTTCAGCGAGGTCGAGCGATCCTGGTCCGTGATCGCTCGCAACTGCGGCACCTGCTTGCTGCTGGACATGTCTGACGAAACGCTTCTGCTGGTCGACGGCTCGAGTTTTCTCTATCGCGCGTTCCACGCGCTGCCGGACCTGCGGAACGGCGAAGGCGAGCCGACCGGCGCCGTCTACGGCATGGTCGCGATGCTACGGCGTCTGCGCAACGACGGCAAATTGGGCGGCGGCGCCCGGATGGGCGCCGTGGTCTTCGACGCGCCGGGTCCCACCTTCCGCGACGACTGGTATCCCGAGTACAAGGCCACGCGCAAGGCGATGCCCGACGACCTGCGCAAGCAGATCCCGGTGATCCACGAGCTGGTGCGCGCGCTCGGCTGGCCGCTGGTCATGGTCGAGGGCATCGAGGCCGACGACGTGATCGGCACGCTGGCCCGGCAGGCGAGCGAGCGCGGCATGAAGACCGTGGTCGCCACCGGCGACAAGGACCTGGCACAGCTGGTCGACGACAAGGTCGTTCTGGTCGACACGATGACCCGCGACAGCGGGCCGCCGAAGCCGCTCGATCGCGACGCGGTCGTCGAGAAGTTCGGCGTGCCGCCCGAGCGGATCGTCGACTGGCTCACGCTGGTCGGAGACACCGTGGACAACGTGCCCGGCGTGCCCAAGTGCGGCCCCAAGACCGCGGTCAAGTGGCTCGAGCAGTACGGCTCGCTCGACGAGGTCCTGGCGCACGCCGACGAGATCAAGGGCGTGGTCGGCGAGAACCTGCGGCAGTCGCTCGAGTGGCTGCCGACCGCGCGCAAGCTGGTCACCGTCAAGACCGACTGCGAGCTTCCCGAGGAATTCGCCGAGTTCGAGTCGGGGCTCGTGCTGGCGGACGACGACGACGAGCGCCTGCGCGAGCTCTACACCCGCTGCGGCTTCCGCACCTGGCTGCGCGAGCTCGAGGGCGAGGCGCCCAGGCAGCCCGCCAGGGTGTTCGGGGCGGGGCCGGCGGCCGGCGGTCCGACCGGCGGGCCGGCAGACGGCGGCGCGGCCGGCACGGGCGAGGCCGCGGCCGGTCGGGCTACGGGCTCGGACGAGACGGCGCAGCAGCCGGGCCATCCGGTCTACGAAACCGTGCTGACCGACGAGCAGCTCGACGCCTGGATCGCCCGGATCGGCAAGGCCGAGCTGGTGGCCTTCGACACCGAGACCACGTCGCTCGACCCGATGCGCGCCGAGCTCGTCGGCCTGTCGCTGTCGGTCGAGCCCTGGCAGGCCTGCTACGTGCCGGTGGCGCACGACTACGCCGGCGCGCCCGGGCAGCTCGGCCGCGACCACGTGCTGGGCAAGCTGCGCGCCTGGCTCGAGAGCCCGAAGCACCACAAGGTCGGCCAGAACCTGAAGTACGACGCCCACGTGCTCGAGAACCACGGCGTGAGGCTGGCCGGCATCGAGCACGACACGCTGCTGCAGAGCTACGTGCTCGAGGCCCATCGCTCGCACGACATGGACTCGCTGGCCGAGCGTCACCTGCAGCGGCGCACGATCCGCTACGACGAGGTCACCGGCAAGGGCGCGAGCCGGATCGGCTTCGAGCAGGTGGCGGTGGAGCGGGCCACCGAGTACGCGGCCGAGGACGCCGACGTCACGCTGCACCTGCACCGCACGCTGTATCCGCGCATCGCCGAGGACGAGCGCCTGCTCGCGATCTATCGCGACATCGAGGTGCCGGTGTCGGTGATCCTGCAGCGGGTCGAGCGCAACGGCGTGCTGGTCGACGTGCAGGCGCTCGCGAAGCAGTCCGACGAGCTGGGCCGCAAGCTGATGGCGCTCGAGAAGCAGGCCCACGAGGTCGCGGGCCAGCCCTTCAACCTGAACTCGCCCAAGCAGCTCGGCGAGATCCTGTTCGGCAACCTGAAGCTGCCGGTGGTCAAGAAGACCGCCAGCGGCGCGCCGTCCACCGACGAAGAGGTGCTCGCGAAGCTCGCCGAGGACTACCCGCTGCCGCGGCTGCTGCTCGACTGGCGGGCGCTCGCCAAGCTCAAGAGCACCTACACCGACAAGCTGCCGCAGATGGTCGACCCGAAGACCGGCCGGGTGCACACCAGCTACTCGCAGGCGGTCGCGGTCACCGGGCGGCTCGCGTCGAGCGACCCGAACCTGCAGAACATCCCGGTGCGCACGCCGGAAGGCCGGCGCATCCGCGAAGCCTTCGTCGCGCCGGCCGGCGCGAAGATCGTGTCGGCCGACTATTCGCAGATCGAACTGCGGATCATGGCCCACATCTCGGCCGACGCGGGCCTGCGCCGCGCCTTCGCCGAGGGCATGGACGTGCACCGCGCGACCGCGTCGGAAGTCTTCGGCGTGGCCCCGGCCGACGTGAGCGCCGAGCAGCGCCGCTACGCCAAGGTGATCAACTTCGGCCTGATCTACGGCATGAGCGCCTTCGGCCTGGCCCAGAACCTGGGCATCGAACGCGACGCCGCGAAGAACTGGATCGACCGCTACTTCGCCCGCTATCCCGGCGTGCGCGAGTACATGGACCGCACCCGCGCGCTGGCCCACGAGCAGGGCTACGTGGAAACCGTGTTCGGCCGGCGCCTGTGGCTGGCCGAGATCAACAGCCCCAACGGCCCGCGCCGCTCGGCCGCCGAACGCGCCGCGATCAACGCGCCGATGCAGGGCACCGCCGCCGACCTGATCAAGATGGCGATGATCGCCGTGCAGCGCTGGCTCGACGACGAGGGCCTGCAGAGCAAGCTGATCATGCAGGTGCACGACGAGCTGGTGCTCGAGGTGCCGGACGGCGAGCTCGACCTCGTGCGAGAGCGGTTGCCCGGGCTGATGACCGGCGTCGCCAAGCTCGACGTGCCGCTCGAAGTCGAGGTGGGCGTCGGCGCGAACTGGGAGCAGGCGCACTGAGCGCGCGCCCGGCGGTTCGTCCGCCCGGGCGGCGAGGCGGCCAGCCGCATGCCGGACAGTGGCTGCGCCCCTCGCCTGCGGCGAGGGGTGCCGGCGTCTACCTCGTCAGCGGCGGGGCGGCCCCAAACTCGGCTCGCCGCAGGCGAGCCTCAGACATGGGGCCGCCCTGATCGCCGCTTCCTTCGGTAGCCCGCCGCTTGCCACAAGGTCCGGCATGCGGCTGGCCGCCTCACCGCCCTCGAGTTCGTGCAAGGGCTCGGGACGAGCGAGCCGCCGGGCGGGCCTGCCGGGTGCGCGAACCGGGTGGGCGGCCCGGCCCGATGCAGAACGTCGTGTCGAGGGCGGCGAGCGGGGCAGCTGCGACGCCGGACCTTGTGGCAAGCCGCGTGCTGACGAAGGGAGCGCGGGAAAAGGCGCGCAGCCTGTTTGAGGATCGCCGCAGGCGATCCGAGTTCTGCGCGCCCCCGCGCGGACGAGGCAGACGCGGGAACCCCTCGCCGCAGGCGAGGGGCGCAGCCACTGTCCGGCGTCGCAGCTGCCCCGCTCGCCGCCCGGCGCACGCAAAGAGAGGAAGAGGAGCAGTCGCCGGGATTAGCTGAGCGGCACCTCGAAGCCGCGCTTCACGCCCGGCCGCGCCATCATCGCCTCGAACCAGCGCTTGACGTTCGGAAAGTCGGCCAGGTCGACCTTGTGCCGCTCGTGCCGCCACACCCAGCCGACGATCGCGAAGTCGGCGATCGAGAGGTCGCCGGCGAACCAGTCGCGGCCCTCGAGCCGACGGTCCATCACGCCGTACAGGCGACGGTTCTCCTTGGTGTAGCGCTCGAGGCCGTAGCGACGGTCCTCCTCGCTCTGCAGGCCCAGGAAGTGATGGACCTGGCCCGGGATCGGCCCGAAGCCGCCCATCTGGAACATCAGCCACTCGTAGACCGGGATCCGCGCGGCAAGGTCCTTCGGAAGGAACTTGCCGGTCTTCTCGGCCAGGTAGAGCAGGATCGCGCCGGACTCGAAGACGCTGACCGCCTTGCCGCCCGGGCCGTCGGGATCGACGATCGCCGGGATCTTGTTGTTCGGGCTGATCTTCAGGAACTGCGGCTCGAACTGCGCGCCTTTCGTGATGTCGATCGGGGTCACGTGATAGGGGAGGCCCATCTCTTCCAGCGCGACGCTGATCTTGCGGCCGTTCGGGGTGTTCCAGGCATACAACTCGATCGTCATCGGGTTCTCCGTTGTTGATGTTGCGGGTCCGGGAAGGCCGGTCCTTGATGTTACACTGTCGCATCTGGCTCGACGCTCACGCGGTCCTCGCGACTCGAGCCGGACACAGGTCCGTCGCCGCACGACGGGCTCCTGACCGCGTTCCCCCGGGATTCTTCTCGTGATCCTCGCAATGATCGTCGTCGCGACGGTGCTCGGCGGCGCCGCGAGCGTGCTCGCCGCCGCCGCGCTCTCGCTGACGCTGCTCGCCGGCATGGTGCGGCAGCTGGTCAGCCTGTCGGCCGGCCTGCTGCTCGCCACCTCGATCCTGCACGTGATCCCCGAGGCCTTCGAGTCGGGCGCCGACCTGCACGCGCTCGCCTGGACGCTGCTGATCGGCCTGATCGCCTTCTTCCTGCTCGAGAAGCTGGAGATCCTGCGGCACAGCCATCACCACGAGGGCGACGGTCACCACCACCATCACGGCCACGACCGCGAGGCCGCCGGGCCGGGCGGCACGCTGATCCTTGTCGGCGACTCGATCCACAACTTCGCCGACGGCGTGCTGATCGCGGCGGCCTTCATGGTCGACGCCAACCTCGGCTGGCTGACCGCACTGGCGATCGCCGCGCACGAGATCCCGCAGGAGATCGGCGACTTCATCGTGCTGCTGAACGCCGGCTACACCCGCAAGCGCGCGCTGCTGTTCAACGTGATCAGCGGCATGGCCGCGGTCGTCGGCGGCGTGGCCGGCTACTTCGTGCTGGCCGAGTCGGCGCAGCTGCTGCCCTACGTGTTGGTGCTGGCGGCCGCCAGCTTCATCTACGTGGCGCTGGCGGACCTGGTGCCGGACCTGCACCGCCACTCGCGCCATCGCGGCGAATGGAAGGTCCAGTTCGCCCTGATGATGGTCGGCGTGGCGATCGTGGCGCTGCTGACGACGCGGCTGCACGTTCACTGAGGGCGTTCGCTCGGGTCTCGATTGCCGGCATGCGTCCGGGCGGCGAGGCGGCCAGCCGCATGCCGGACAGTGGCTGCGCCCCTCGCCTTCGGCGAGGGGTACCGGCGTCTACCTCGTCAGCGGCTGGGCGGCCCCAAACTCGGCTCGCCTGCGGCGAGCCTCGGACATGGGGCCGCCCTGATCGCCGCTTCCTTCGGTAGCCCGCCGCTTGCCACAAGGTCCGTCATCCGGCTGGCCGCCTCACCGCCCTCGAGTCCGTACAAGGGCGCGGGCTGAACGACCCTCCAGGCAGCCGCACTGATAGCGCGCCCCCCGGGAAGTCCGCGCGTCCTCCAGGCCCGGCGGCGGGGAAGGCGCGATCGGGACATTGGGGCGCGCCGCGTGCTGACGAAGGGAGCGCGGGAAAAAGGCGCGCAGCCTGTTTGAGGATCGCCGCAGGCGATCCGAGTTCTGCGCGCCCCCGCGCGGACGAGGCAGACGCGGGAACCCCTCGCCGAAGGCGAGGGGCGCAGCCACTTGTCCCGATCGCGCCTTCCCCGCCGCCGGGCCGGGCGCACGCCACCATCAGAGCGAGCGCGCTCAGCGAAGCGCCGCCAGCAGCGCCTCGAAGCGCGCCGGGTCGCGATGCGTGTTGTCGTACCGGATCAGCTCCGGGAACTCGACCGGGTTCGGGTCGAAGCGCCGCTTGCGGTACTCGTCCCAGTGCTCGAGCTTGTAGCGATCGCGATGGTCGCCGCGGGCGACGATCCGGCGCTTCGCTTCGGCCTCGTCGAGCGCCACCCAGACCACCCGGATCGGCGTGTCTTCCGGCATGCCCAGCGCGCGCGCGTCGAACATGCGCCGGCTCTTCACTTCGCGCGAGAAGGGGCCCACCAGCACCACGTTGACGCCGAGCGCGATGTTCTCCCGGGCGATGTCGAGCAGGCCCGAGTACTCCTGGTCGCGCAGGTTCTCCAGGTAGGTCGGGCTGTCGCGATCGTCGGGGTCGCCGGTCAGCAGGCCCATGACCTTCGAGCTGAACGCGCCGTAGACCGTGTCCTTGTCCAGCATGCAGAAGCTCTCGCCGGTGGCCGCGTGCAGCCGCGGGATCGCGATCCGCGCGAGCGTGCTCTTGCCGGTGCCGGCGTGCCCGGCGAAGACGATCAGGCGGGGGGCGCTCGCGCTCACGGCCGGCTCGCGGCGTCGCTCAGGGCTCGGCCCCGGTGGCGACCGGCCGGGCCGGATCCGCGCACCATTCGCTCCAGGACCCGGGATAGAGCATCGAGCCGCCCAGCCCGGCCAGCTCCATCGCGAGAATGTTGTGGCATGCGGTCACGCCCGATCCGCACTGGTGCATGACCCGGTCCGGCGAGCGGCCCGCGAGCAGCGCCTCGAACTCCTGGCGCAGCACTTCGGCGGGCTTGTAGCGGCCGTCCGGCCGAAGGTTCTGCTGGAACGGCCGGTTGATGGCGCCAGGCACGTGGCCGGCCACCGGATCGAGCGGTTCGGTCTCGCCGCGGTAGCGTTCCGGCGCGCGCGCGTCCACGAGCAGCCGCTCGCGGGTGCCCAGGTTGGCGAGCACCTGGGCGGAATCCACCGACGGGGCCAGCGACGGACGCTCGCTCAGCCTGCCGGGAGCGGCGGGGGCCTTCGGCGCCTCGCGCGTGACCGGAAAGCCGGCCTTCGTCCAGGCGGGCAGGCCGCCGTCGAGCACCGCCACCGCGCGGTGGCCCAGCCAGCGCGCGAGCCACCACAGCCGCACCGCGAACATCCCGCCCTGCGCGTCGTAAACGACCAGCTGCCGATCGTCGGTCAGGCCGATCGCCTCGAGCCGGCGACGCATCGTCTCGCGGTCGGGCAGCGGGTGCCTGCCGTTGCGCCCGTTCTTCGGGCCCGCAAGGTCGGTGTCCTGGTGCATGAACCATGCGCGCGGTATGTGGCCCTCGGCGTAGCCGCGCGGGCCGGCCGCCTCGTCGAACAGGTCGTGCCGGCAGTCGACGATCACGCAGCCGTCGAGGATGGCGGCGAGGGTCTCTGCATCGATCAGCGTTGTGTGGATCATCGCGGCGATTCGCTTGCGGAAGGAGTGGGCGGGGCGACCGCGTCGAGCGCGGCGGCTTCGTCGGCCGGCGCGCCGGCCGCCTTGTCGCTGCCGACGGCAGCCGGCGCGGCAGCCGTGGTGCCGACCGGCGGCTGCGGCACCAGCGACGCGCCGATGCCGCTGGCCACGATCAGCGCGATGCCGGCCAGCTCGAGCAGGTCGTGCGACTCGCCGAACAGCAGCCAGCCCAGCAGGGTGGCGAATACCACGCCACTGTACTGCAGGTTCGCGGCGAGCAGCGTGCGTCCCCGGCCGAATGCGCGGGTCATGCACAACTGGCCGATCGCCGCCAGGATGCCGATCGCGAGCAGCGCCGGAAGGTCGCTGGCCGCGACCGGGCTCCAGCCGTCGCTGGCCGTTGCGGCCAGCGCCCCGAGCGCGCAGTTGACCACCGAGAACCAGAAGACCGTGCGCCACTCGGGCTCGCCGGCCCGGCCGAGCGCGCGCACCTGCAGGTAGGCGATCGCGGTCAGCACCGCGCCGAGCAGGCCGACCGCGAACGCGAACTCCTGGCCCTGCCCGATGGACGGGCGCAGGATCATCAGCACCCCGGCGAAGCTCGCGGCCATCGCGAAGTAGAGCAGGCGCCGGGAAGGGTGCCGATCGCCGCGCCACCAGAGCATCGCCGCCACGGCCAGCGCGATGAAGATCGGCGAGGTGTAGTTCAGCGTGAAGGCGGTGCCCATCGACAGCGGGCCCAGCGTGTAGAACCAGCAGAACATCGCGAAGGTGCCGATCACCGAGCGCGACGCGTGCATGCCGAAGCGGCCGGAGGCCGCCGGGATCCGGTGCCAGCGCAGGAAGGCGCCCATCAGCGCGATGCCGACCACGCCGCGCCAGAAGACCAGCTCGAAGGCGCCGAACGACGAGGACGCGAGCAGCTTGATCGTGGCGCCCATCAGCGAGAACGCGAGCGAGCCCGCGATCATCCACAGTGCCTGCATCAGCGCCGGCCCGTGAAGCGCGCCGCGCGGCCCGGCCGCCGGCCGGGCCCGGGGCCGCGGTCAGTCACCGACCGGTCCCAGCTCGCGACGCAGGAACTCGTGGAAATGCTGCATGCCGTCTTCCATCGGGCTCTGGTAGGGCCCGGCCTGGTTCTCGCCGCGATCGAGCAGCGCCCGGCGGCCGGCGTCCATGCGCAGCGCGATCTCGTCGTCCTCGACCGCGGTCTCCATGTAGGCCGCGCGCTCCGCCTCGACGAACTCGCGCTCGAACAGCACGATTTCCTCGGGGTAGTAGAACTCGACGATGTTGGTCGTGTGCTGCACCCCGCGCGGGATCAGCGTGGACACCACCAGCACGTGCGGGTACCACTCGACCATCACGTTCGGGAAGTAGGTGAGCCAGATCGCGCCGTGACGCGGCATCTCGCCGCGATTGAACTTCAGCAATTGCTCGTGCCAGCGCCGGTAGGTGGGCGAGCCGGGCTTCTTCAGCGCGTCTGCGATGCCGACGGTCTGCACCGAATACCAGTCGCCGAATTCCCAGCGCAGGTCCTCGCAGGTCACGAAGTGGCCAAGCCCCGGGTGGAAGGGGGCCACGTGATAGTCCTCGAGGTAGACCTCGATGAAGGTCTTCCAGTTGTACTGGCACTCGTGGATCTCGACGTGGTCGAGCATGTAGCCCGAGAAGTCGAATTCCTGGCGCACGCCAAGCTTCGCGAGGTCCTTCGCGACGTCGCGCGGGCCCTCGAACAGCAGCCCCTGCCAGTTCTGGAGCGGCGTGCGGCCGAGGTTCAGGCAGGGCTGTTCCTCGAAGTGCGGCGCGCCCAGCAGCTCGCCCTTCAGGTCGTAGGTCCAGCGGTGCAGCGGGCAGACGATGTTGCCGGTGTTGCCGCGGCCGTTCAGCATGATCGCCTGACGGTGGCGGCAGACGTTGGAGAGCAGCTCGATGCCGGACTCGTTGCGCACGAGCACGCGCCCGCCGCGCTCGGCCTCGAGCGCGTGGTAGTCGCCGGGCTCGCGCACCATCAGCTCGTGGCCGACGTAGCGCGGTCCCTTGCGGAAGAGCGTCTCGATCTCGCGCTGTAACAGCGCCTCGTCGAAATAGGCAGAGACGGGAAGCTGCGTGCGCGAGGGGGTGAGGTACTCACGACGACCCAGATCCGACATCCTGACCCTCCAGATAAAAAAGTCGAAGGACGGAACCAAGCCCGGCGGCGGAACTGGCGGACTTCCCTGCCCGGGAGCCCGCAATGGACGTCCCGCGAGGGGAATCCGGCCGCAGCCGACAAAAGGCGAAAGGATACCCCGATTGGGGAAGCCGGGTAAAATCGAGGTTTTGCCGAATCGCGCGCAGGATCGTCCTCCGATGGCCCGTACAAAAAGTCCCGAAGCGGGACCCGACGCCGCCGACAGTGCCGGCGGCTCCCAGGGCGTTTCGCCCGCCGCGCCTGACACCCCCGACCGATTCGAATCGGCGCTCACCGAGCTCGAGGCGATCGTCCAGCAGATGGAGGGCGGATCCCTTAGTCTCGAGCAGTCGCTGGCGGCTTACCGCCGGGGCGCCGAACTGGTCGGCGCGGCCCGCAAGGCGCTGGCCGACGTGGAGCAACAAGTCCGTATTCTGGAAGCCGACGTCCTGAAGCCCTTTGACGCCGGTCAGGACGACGAAGCGTGAGCGCAGGGATCCAGGTGCCGGCTAGCGGCAAGTCCTTTGCCGACTGGACGGCCGCGCATGCCGCGCGGGTCGAGCGCGCGCTCGAGGCAGCGCTGCCTGCCGCCGACGAGCATCCGGTGCCGCTGCACGACGCGATGCGCTACGCGGTGCTGGGCGGCGGCAAGCGGGTGCGCCCGCTGCTGGTGCTGGCCGCCGGCGAGGCGGTCGGGGCGCCCGGGGAGGCCCTCGAACGGGCGGCCTGCGCGGTCGAGATGATCCACGCCTATTCGCTGGTCCACGACGACCTCCCGTGCATGGACGACGACGTGCTCAGGCGCGGCCGGCCGACCGTCCACGTGGTGTGGGGCGAGGCGCTGGCGATGCTGGTGGGCGACGCGCTGCAGGCGATGGCCTTCGAGGTGCTGGCCGGGGTCGACCGGCCCGCGGCGGCGCGCATGGTGGCCGAGCTGGCCGCGGCGGCCGGCTCGCGCGGCATGGCCGGCGGCCAGGCGATCGATCTCGGCGCGGTGGGCGCCTCGATGAGCCGGGACGCGCTCGAGGACATGCACCGGCGCAAGACCGGCGCGCTGCTGCGCGCCTCGGTGCGGCTCGGCGCGATGTGCGGCGAGCCGGGCGCGCAGGGCACGGGCGCTCGCGGTGCCGGGCCGGGCAATGCCGGGCAGGGCGGCTTCGGCGACCTCATGGCCCGGCTCGACGAGTACGCCGGGGCGATCGGGCTGGCTTTCCAGGTCGTCGACGACATCCTCGACGTGGAAGGCGATGCGGCCACGCTCGGCAAGACGGCCGGCAAGGACGCCGACAGCAACAAGCCGACCTACGTGTCGGTGCTCGGCCTCGCCGAAGCGAAGCGCCTGGCCGCCGAGCTCCACGCTGCGGCGCTCGCGGCGATCGAACCGCTCGGCGAGTCCGGCCGGCGACTGCGCGAGCTCGCGGACCTCATCGTGCTGAGGCGCTCATGACCGACATGTCCGACGCCAAGCGCGACGATACCGGCTGGCCGCTGCTCGCCACGATCGACGAGCCCGCCCAGCTGCGCAGGCTCGAGCGCGCGCGCCTGCCCGAGCTCGCCGGCGAGCTGCGCGACTTCGTCCTGCAGTCGGTCTCGCGCACCGGCGGCCACCTGTCCTCCAATCTCGGCACCGTCGAGCTCACGATCGCGCTGCACTACGTGTTCGACACGCCGCGCGACCGACTGATCTGGGACGTCGGCCACCAGAGCTACCCGCACAAGATCCTCACCGGCCGGCGCGAGCAGATGCCCACGCTTCGGCAGCTCGGCGGCATCTCGGGCTTCCCGAAGCGAAGCGAGAGCGAGTACGACGCGTTCGGCACCGCGCACTCTTCCACGTCGATCTCGGCGGCCCTGGGCATGGCGGTCGCCTCGCGCAACAAGGGCGAGAACGAGGGGCCGGACCGCCGGCGCCACGTGGCGGTGATCGGCGACGGCGCGATGACCGCCGGCATGGCCTTCGAGGCGATGAACAACGCCGGCGTCACGCCCGACATCGACCTGCTGGTGATCCTGAACGACAACGACATGTCGATCTCGCCGCCGGTCGGGGCGCTGAACCGCTACCTTGCCCGGCTGCTCTCCGGCAGCTTCTACTCGAAGGCGCGCGACCTGGGCCGGGCGGTGCTGCAGAACGTGCCGCCGCTGTTCGAGCTCGCAAAGCGGCTCGAAGAACACGCCAAGGGCATGGTCGTTCCCGGCACGATGTTCGAGGAGTTCGGCTTCAACTACGTGGGCCCGATCGACGGCCACGACCTCGACAGCCTGATCCCCACGCTGCAGAACCTGCGCGAGCTGCGCGGCCCGCAGTTCCTGCACGTGGTCACCCGCAAGGGGCAGGGCTACAAGCTCGCCGAGGCCGACCCGGTGCTCTACCACGGGCCCGGCCGCTTCGACCCGGGGCAGGGCATCGTCAAGTCCTCGGCGCCGGCGAAGACCACCTACACGCAGGTGTTCTCCGACTGGGTCTGCGACATGGCCGAGGCCGACGAACGGCTGGTCGCGATCACGCCCGCCATGCGCGAAGGCTCGGGGCTGGTGGAGTTCGAGAAGCGCTTCCCGAGGCGCTACTTCGACGTCGGCATCGCCGAGCAGCACGCGGTCACCTTCGCGGCCGGCATCGCGTGCGAGGGGCTCAAGCCGGTCGTCGCGATCTACAGCACCTTCCTGCAGCGCGGCTACGACCAGCTGATCCACGACGTGGCCCTGCAGAACCTGCCGGTCTTGTTCGCGCTCGATCGCGCGGGGCTCGTGGGCGCCGACGGCGCCACGCACGCCGGCGCCTACGACTTCGCCTTCCTGCGCTGCGTGCCCAACCTGGTCGTGTACGCGCCGTCCGACGAGAACGAGTGCCGGCAGATGCTCTACAGCGCGTTCCGGCACGACGGACCCGCCGCGGTCCGCTACCCGCGCGGCGCCGGCATCGGCGCGCCGGTGAACAAGGCGTTCGTCGAGATCCCGCTGGGCCGCGCCGAGTTGCGGCGCGAGGGCAGGCGGATCGCGATCCTGGCCTTCGGCACGATGCTCGCGCCCGCGCTGGCGGCGGGCGAGGCGCTCGACGCCACCGTGGTCAACATGCGCTTCGTCAAGCCGGTCGACGCCGACCTGCTGGTCGAGCTCGCCCGCACGCACGAGGCCTTCGTGACCGTGGAAGAGCACGTGGTCATGGGCGGCGCCGGCAGCGCGGTCGCCGAGGCGATGGCCGCGCGGCGCATCGTGCTGCCGCTGCTGCAGCTGGGCCTGCCCGACCGCTTCATCGACCACGGCGACCAGGCGCAGCTGCTGCGCCTCGAAGGCCTGGACGGCGCCGGCATCGAGCGCTCGATCCGGGACCGCTTCGGCGCGTAGTCCGCGCCTCAGGCGAACTTCGCGGTCAGGCCGCCGTCGACGACCAGTTCGGTGCCGGTCACGTAGGCGGCCGCGTCGGACACCAGGAAGGCCGCCGCGTTCGCGACGTCCCAGGCGCTGCCCATGCGGCCGGTCGGCACCTGCCGGTCGCGCGCCGCTCGCGCCTCGTCGAGTCCCTCGCTCGAGAACATCTTCGCGACCGTCTGCGCGATGCGCGGCGTGTCGATCAGGCCGGGCACGATCGTGTTCGCCCGGATGCCCCGCGCCGCGTACTGCAGGGCGATCATCCGCGTGAAGTGCGCGACCGCCGCCTTGGTCACGCTGTAGGCGAGGTGCGGGTAGCCGACGTAGCGCATGCCGGCCACCGACGAGATCGCCAGCACCGCGCCGCGACCGCGCTCGGCCATTTCCGGCAGCACCTCGCGCGAGGCGAGCAGCAGGCTGCGCACGTTCACGTCGTTGATGCGGTCCCAGTCATCGAGCGCGATGTCGCAGGGGCCGCCGACCTTGCCGATGCCCACGTTGTGGTGAAGCGCGTCGATCGGCCCGAAGGCGGCGCGCGCCTCGGCGAACAGCCTGCGCACGTCTTCCGGGTCGGCCACGTCGCCCACCAGCGTGATCGCGCGGCCGCCCTCGGCCTCGATGCAGGCGCTGGTCTGCTCGGCCGACTCCCGGTCGCGATCGACCACGCACACCGCGGCGCCGAGCCGCGCGTAGGTCACGCTGCAGGCGCGCCCGATGCTCCAGCCGGGGCCGGCCGAGCCGGCGCCGGCCACGAACACGACCCGGCCGTCCAGCCGCGACGCGGCAGCCGCCGCCGCCGGCGACGGCGCCGATTCGAGCAGCCGGCGGGTCTCAGGCAGCATGCCCGAGCCCGACCGTCATGCCGCCGCACACGTAGAGCACCTGTCCGGTGATGAAGCCGGAGCGCGGGTCGAGCAGCATCGCGACGCCGTGCGCGACGTCGTCGGGCGTGCCCATGCGCCGGACCGGGATCGACTCGATGATCCGCTTCGTGGCCGGCGCGTCGGGCGGGTTGACCCGCTCGAAGAGCTCGGTCGCGATCGGGCCGGGGCCGATCGCGTTGACCGTGATGCCGTGGTGGCCGATCTCCAGCGCGAGCGTGCGGGTGAGCCCGTGCAGGCCGGCCTTGGTGATCGAGTAGACCGTGCGCAGCGGCTTGCCGAGCGCCGCGCGGCTGCTGATGTTGACGATCCGCCCGTAGCCGCGCGCCTTCATGCCCGGCAGCACCGCCTGCACGCAGCGGATCGCGGCGGCGAGGTTCACCGCGACGACCGCGTCCAGGTCCTCGTCGCTGGCGTCCTCGATCGACGCCGGCCGGACGATGCCGGCGTTGTTCACCAGGTCGGTGACCGGCCACTCGCTTGCCAGCGCCGCGAGCCGCTCCTTCGCGCGCTGCCCGTCGGCCACGTCGAGCTGCTCGTAGTGCTCGCCCGGCGCCAGCGCCTCCGGGGCCTGCAGGTCCAGGTTCAGCACGCGCACGCCGTCGCCGGACAGGCGCTGCACGATCGCGCGCCCGATGCCCCGGCTGCCCCCGGTGACCAGCGCGACCCGCTGGAAATTCGATGTCATCCCGCTCCTCCTCGTTGATCGTCCATCGGCCCGCCACGCCCGCGTGCCGGACTCACCCATTCTCCCTTCCCTTGCTCACCCTTTTTCCGACCGCGCCCCGCCCAGCAACGCGTACAGCAGGATCGCGCCGAAGGTCGCGGTGCCGATGCCGCCCAGCGCGAAGCCGCCGATCTTCAGCGTGAAGTCGCCGGCGCCGAGCACCAGCGTGACCGCGGCCACGATCAGGTTGCGGTTGTCGGTGAAGTCCACCCGGTTGTCGACCCAGATCTTGGCGCCGGCGACCGCGATCAGGCCGAAGACCACGATCGACACGCCGCCCAGCACCGGGCCGGGGATGGTCGCGATCAGCGCGCCGAACTTCGGCGAGAAGCCGAGCACGATCGCCACCGCCGCCGCGACCACGAACACCAGCGTGGAATAGACGCGGGTGACCGCCATCACGCCGATGTTCTCGGCGTAGGTGGTCACGCCGGTGCCGCCCACGCCGCCCGACAGCATCGTGGCCAGCCCGTCGCCGACGAAGGCGCGGCCCATGTACGGGTCGAGGTTGCGGCCGGTCATCGCCGACACGGCCTTGACGTGGCCGAGGTTCTCGGCGACCAGCACGATCGCCACCGGCGCGATCAGCAGCATCGCGTCTGCGCGGAACACCGGGGCGGCGAAGCTCGGCAGCCCGAACCACGCGGCGGCGGCCAGCCCGGAGAAGTCGACCGGCTTGCCCAGGCCCAGGCCGTTGGTCAGCACCGCGTAGATCAGGTAGGCGAGCACCAGGCCGACCAGGATCAGCAGCTTCTGCAGCAGCCCGCGGGTGAACACCGCCACGCCGCCCACGCACAGCACCGTGACCACCGCCATCCAGGCGTCGAAGGGCGTGCCGCTCGCGCCCTTGACCGCGATCGGCGCGAGGTTCAGGCCGATCACCGCGACCACCGCGCCGGTGACCACCGGCGGCATGAAGCGCTCGATCCAGCCGGTGCCCGCGCTCATCACGATCGCGCCGATCAGCGTGTACAGCGCGCCGCAGGCGATGATCCCGCCGAGCGCGACGCCGATGTTCGGGTTGGGCCCCGAGCCGGCGTAGCCGGTCGCCGCGATCACCACGCCGATGAAGGCGAAGCTCGAGCCGAGGTAGCTCGGCACCCGCCCGCCCACGATCACGAAGAACAGCAGGGTGCCGACGCCCGACATCAGGATCGCGACGTTCGGGTCGAAGCCCATCAGCAGCGGCGCGAGCACCGTGGCCCCGAACATCGCGACCACGTGCTGCAGGCCCATCGCGAAGGTCTGCGGCCACGGCAGTCGCTCGTCGGGGGCGACGATGCCCTCGCGCTTGAGTTGCCAGGCCGGGAACGGCGAATCGCTCATCTTCTTTTCCTTGTCGTCGATCGCCCTGCGACTCCGGGAGGGCGCACCGGTGAAGCGACAGCCGCGACTATCTCAGCAGCGGCCGCATCGCGGCAAGCCCGGCGAGCGGGCCCAGCGCAAGAATCGGAAGCACCCACTCCAGCGGCCAGCTCGCGGCCAGCGCCGCGAACACCGGGATGAGGACCGCGGTCAGCGCGAAGCCGATGCAGTTGATGAAGGTGAGCACGCTGCCGACGAACTCGCGCGGCGCGGCGCCTGCGCTCAGCGCGCTGAACTGCGGCGAGTCGCCGACCACCGTGATGCCCCAGATTGCGAGCCAGGCGGCGAAAACGGAGCCGTCGGCGCGCAGCATCAACGGCGCGGCCAGGCAGCAGGCCGTGCTGGTCGCCAGCTGGACGATGGCCACGCGGGCGCTGCCGTAGCGGTTGGCGAGCAGGCCGCCGACCGCGCAGCCCAGGAAGCCCGCGGCGATCGCGAGGAAGGCCGCCAGCGACATCTGCGCGCCCGCCAGCCGGGTGGCCACGATCGCGGGCACCAGGGTCCAGAACGCGTAGAGCTCCCACATGTGGCCGAAGTAGCCGAAGGCCGGCGCGCGGATCGCCGGATCGCGCCAGATCAGCGCGACGGCGCGCGGCTCGACCCGCTGGCTGCGGGCGAGGAAGGGACCGTCGGGCACCGCGGCATTCAGCAGGAAGCCGCCGGCCACGGCGATCGCCGACACCGACAGCACGACGTCGCGCCAGGGCCAGTCCGCGCCCACCGCCCTGAGCCCGTGCGGCAAGGCGGTGCCGAGCACCAGCGCGCCGACCAGCACCCCGAGCGCGCCGCCCAGGCCGCGTTCGTACCAGCCCGACGCGATCTTCATGCCGACCGGGTAGATGCCGGCCAGGAAGAAGCCGGTCGCGAAACGGATCGCCAGCAGCGGCTCGATCCGCTCGGGGGAAAAGACGGTGAGTGCGTTGAACGCCGCGCCGGCCAGCGCGCAGGCGAGGAAGACCCGGCGCGGCGAGAACCGATCGGCGACCGTGAGTAGCGCGAAGACCAGCGTGCCGGCCACGAAACCCCACTGCACCGCAGCGGTGAGCCAGCCCAGCGCGGCGGCCGGCAGCTGCCAGTCGCGCTGCAGGTCCGCCATCACGCCGTTGGTCGCGAACCAGAGCGAAGCCCCGGCCAGCTGGGCCAGCGCGATCGCCGGCAGGATCCGCCGAGGCCTGGTGGGGGTCACGTTCGCGCCCGCTGGCCGAAGGCGGTCGCCGGAGCGACGCCGTGCCGCCGATTCACTGGCGAGCGCCTAGTCGCGGAAGTTCTGGAAGGCGAGCGGCACGTCGGTGACCTCCTTCTTGAGCATCGCGATCGCCGCCTGCAGGTCGTCGCGCTTGGCGCCGGTGACGCGCACCGAGTCGCCCTGGATGCTGGCCTGCACCTTCATCTTGCTGTCCTTGATCAGCCGGACGATCTTCTTCGCGTGCTCGGACGACACGCCGTGGCGCACCGTGATCGTCTGCTTCATCTTGTCGCCGCCGATCTTCTGCGGGTCGCCGAAGTCGAGGAAGCGGACGTCCACCCCGCGCTTGGCCGCCTTGTTCAGCAGCACGTCGCGCACCTGGCCGAGCTTGAACTCGTCGTCGGCGAAGGCGGTCAGCTCGCGCTCCTTCTGCTCGATGCGCGCGTCGGAGCCCTTGAAGTCGAAGCGGTTCGCGATCTCCTTGTTGGCCTGGTCGATCGCGTTGCGCACCTCGACCGCGTCGGCTTCGGAAACGACGTCGAATGAAGGCATGGGTCCGGTCCTCCGTGTTCAGAACTTCTTTTCGAAGAAGAGCGCCCGGCCCATGGCCGGGTCGAGCTCGTAGGGGGCGAAGCCGGCCTTGCGATAGGCGGCGATCGCCGGCGCGTTGCCCTCCAGAACCTCGAGCGTGAGCTTGCAGCAGCCGCGCGCGCGGGCGCCGGCCTCGGCCGCCGCGAGCAGCGCCTGGCCGATGCCGCGCCGGCGAAAGCGCGCCGACACCACGATGTCGTGCACGTTGAGCAGCGGCATCGCGCGGAAGGTCGACACGCCGAGGAAGCCGTTGAGCAGGCCGGCCGGCGCGCCGTCGGCGAAGGCCAGCCAGCCCGCATAGCAGCGGCTGTCGGCGAGCGCCTGCGGCAGCCGGGCCAGCGCGTCGGCCGGCAGCGCCGCGCCGCCGCCCTCGGGGCCGCGCGCGTATTCGTCGAGCAGCGCGCGCAGGGCGGCAACGTGCATCGGGTTGTCGAGATCGACCTCGACGATTCGGGCGTCGGCTTGCATTCGCGTGATTGTAGAGCGAGGCACCACCGGATGCGGGGGCGGCGCGCCGGCCCCCGCCTCGCCTCAGCGCCGCGCCTCGAGCGCCTCCCAGCGCTCGAGCGCCTCGAGCAGCTCGGCCTCGATCGCCTCGAAGCGCTCGCGCATCTCGCGAACCGCGTCGCCGCCCGACTGGTAGCTGGCCGGGTCGGCGAGCCGGGCCTCGAGCGCCTTCTGCTCGGTTTCCAGCGTCTCGATGCGGCCGGGCAGGGCCTCGAGCTCTCGCTGCTCGCGGTAGCTGAGCTTGGCCGGGCGGGCCTGCCGTTCGGGCGCGCCGGCAGGCGCCGAAGCGCCTTCGGCGGCCGCTGCGGCGGCGTCGCGCGCGGCCGCAGCGCTCCCGCCCCCATCTCGGGCCGGCGCGCCCGACCGCCCGGTGCGCGCCGCGGCCTGCTCCGCGTCGGCCGCTTCGCGGCCCCGCGCGGCCTCGACGTCGGCCCAGCCCCCGGCGTACTCGCGCCAGCGGCCGTCGCCCAGCGACACGATCGACTGGGTGACAACGTTGTCGAGGAAGGCGCGGTCGTGGCTCACCAGCAGGAGCGTGCCGGGATACTCGGCGAGCAGCTCCTCGAGCAGTTCCAGCGTCTCGATGTCGAGGTCGTTGGTCGGCTCGTCGAGCACCAGCAGGTTGGCCGGCCGCGCGAACAGCCTGGCGAGCAGCAGCCGGTTGCGCTCGCCGCCGGACAGGCTCTTGACCGGCGAGCGAGCGCGCTCGGGCGCGAACAGGAAGCGGCCGAGGTAGCCGGTCACGTGCAGCCGCTTGCCGTCGATCTCGACCCACTCCGAGCCCGGGCTGATCGTGTCGGCCAGCGTCGCTTCCTCGTCGAGGCGCTCGCGCAGCTGGTCGAAGTAGGCGAGCTGCAGGTTCGTGCCGCGGCGCACCGTTCCCGAGTCCGGGTCGGTCTCGCCGAGGATCAGCTTGATCAGCGTGGTCTTGCCGGCGCCGTTCGGGCCGATCAGGCCGACGCGGTCGCCGCGCTGGATGATCGTCGAGAAGTCGCGCACCACAGTGCGGCCGTCCCAGGCCTTGGTCACCCCGATCAGCTCGGCGACCAGCTTGCCCGAGCGCTCGCCGGCGTCCAGCGCCAGCGTGACCTCGCCCATGCGCTCGCGCCGTGCCGCGCGCTCGCGGCGCAGCGCCTCGAGCCTTCGCACGCGCCCTTCGTCGCGGGTGCGGCGGGCCTGCACGCCCTTGCGGATCCAGACCTCTTCCTGCGCGAGGAACTTGTCGAACTTCGCGTCGATCACCGCTTCCTGGGCGAGCTCGTCGGCCTTGCGCTGCTGCCAGGCCGAAAAGTTGCCGGGGTAGGAGCGCAGCCTGCCGCGGTCGAGCTCGACGACGCGGGTGGCGATCCGGTCGAGGAAGCGGCGGTCGTGGGTGATCACGACGACCGCGCCGGGATGCGCGAGCAGCAGGTCCTCGAGCCAGGCGATCGACTCGATGTCGAGGTGGTTGGTCGGCTCGTCGAGCAGCAGCAGGTCGGGCTCGGCGACCAGCGCGCGCGCGAGCGCGACCCGCTTGCGAACGCCGCCCGACAGCGCGTCGACCCGCAGCTCGCCGTCGAGCGCGAGCTTGCTGAGGACCCGCTCGATGCGGTGCGACAGCGCCCAGGCGCCCGAGGCGTCGAGCGCGGCCTGCAGCTCGGCCATTCGGGCCAGCGTGCGCTCGGGGTCGCGGAGCTGGCCGGTGCTGTGGTCGCCGGCGTGATCCTGGGCCAGCGAGGCGCTCAGCCGCTGGTACTCGGCGAGCAGCGCCGCGTCGGCGGCGAGCCCGCCCGCCACCGCTTCGAAGACCGTGTGGCCGGTGTCGAAGGCAGGCTCCTGCGGCACCCAGGCCACCGAGATGCCCGCCTGGCGGACGATCTCGCCGTCGTCGAGCTGCGAAACGCCGGCGACCGCGCGCAGCAGCGAGGACTTGCCGCTGCCGTTGCGCCCGATCAGCGCGACGCGCTCGCCGGCCTCGATCGAGAAATCGACGCCGTCGAGCAGCGCGACGTGCCCGAACGCGAGGTGCGCGCCGGCGACGGTGACGAGCGGCATCGTCGCGGCGCGCGCCGCATCAGCCGCGCTTGCGCGCGGCGGGCTTGGCGGCGGACTTCGCGGCAGGCTTGGCGGCCGCCTTGGGCGCAGCGGGCTTGGCCGCGGCCTTGCGGGCGGCCGGCTTCTTCGCCTGCTTGCCGGCGGCGATCCGCATGCGCAGCGCGTTCAGCTTGATGAAGCCCGCGGCGTCGGCCTGGTTGTAGGCGCCGGCGTCGTCCTCGAAGGTGGAGATGCGCGCGTCGAACAGCGAGTTCTCGGACTTGCGCGACACGACGATCACGTTGCCCTTGTACAGGCGCACGACCACGGTGCCGTTGACCGGCTCCTGCGTGTGATCGATCAGCACCTGCAGCGCGCGGCGCTCGGGCGACCACCAGTAGCCGTTGTAGATCATGCTGGCGTAGCGCGGCATCAGGTCGTCCTTCAGGTGCGCCACTTCGCGGTCGAGCGTCAGCGACTCGATCGCGCGGTGCGCGCGCAGCAGGATCGTGCCGCCCGGGGTCTCGTAGCAGCCGCGCGACTTCATGCCCACGTAGCGGTTCTCGACCAGGTCCAGCCGGCCCACGCCGTGCTTGCCGCCCAGCCGGTTCAGCTCGGCCAGCAGCTCGTGCGCCTTCATCTTCTGGCCGTTGATCGCGACCAGGTCGCCGCGCACGAACTCGAGCGTCACGTCTTCCGGCTTGTTCGGCGCCTTCTCGACCGGCACCGTGAGGCGCCACATGCCCTTGGCCGGCGGCTCGGCGGCCGGGTCTTCCAGGATGCCGCCCTCGTAGGAGATGTGCAGCAGGTTGGCGTCCATCGAGAACGGCGCGCCGCCCTTGCGCTTCTTGAAGTCGACCGGGATGCCGTGCTTGTCGGCGTAGGCGAGCAGCTTCTCGCGCGACAGCAGGTCCCACTCGCGCCACGGGGCGATCACCTTCACGTTCGGCATCAGCGCGTAGGCGCCCAGCTCGAAGCGGACCTGGTCGTTGCCCTTGCCGGTGGCGCCGTGCGAGATCGCGTCGGCCTTCTCGCGCTGCGCGATCTCGACCAGCCGCTTGGCGATCAGCGGGCGGGCGATCGAGGTGCCGAGCAGGTACTCGCCCTCGTAGACGGTGTTGGCGCGGAACATCGGGAACACGAAGTCGCGCACGAACTCCTCGCGCAGGTCCTCGATGTAGATCTTCTCGACGCCGAACATCTTCGCCTTGGTGCGGGCCGGCTCGAGCTCCTCGCCCTGGCCGATGTCGGCGGTGAAGGTGATGACCTCGCAGCCGTAGGTGTCCTGAAGCCACTTCAGGATGACCGAGGTGTCCAGCCCGCCGGAGTAGGCGAGCACGACTTTGCGGATGTCGCTCATGGGGCGCCTTTCGATGATTTAACGAGGCTCGCCCGGGGCGGGCGAGCCAAACCTTAAATTATAGACGGCGGCGCGCCTCGGCAGGTGCCGGCACGCCGTGCAGGGAGTCGGTCGTCCGCTCCCGCGGCGGTGCGCTGCCCGCGGCGATCAGTTCCAGGTGACGGTGACGGTCAGCGTGTCGCTGTAGAGACCTGGAGAGACGGGCTGCATCGGCGCGATCACGCCGACGAGCGGAAGCACCAGCGGGCGCCTGTCCGAGTTCTTGTTGATCGTCATCGAGCCGGAGGCGGTCACGGTGCCGCCGGTGCCGTCGCCCCACACGGTCGCGGGCGAGACGGCGCGCAGGTGGATGTTGTAGCCGAGCGTTTCGGCGCTGCCGGCGGCGCGCATCGTCCGCCGCGCATAGCTGCCCGAGCCGGGGCCGAGCGCGATCGAATAGCTGATCCGCTCGGCGGCGTTCGGGTCGAGCAGGCGGCAGGTGACGGTGACCGAGCCAGCGGCCTGGTTCGCGGCCGGGCTCAGCGTGTCGTAGACGCCGAAGCTGATCGGCGCCACGTCGACCTCGCAGCCGACCTGCGCGCGCGCCTCGTGCGCCAGCAACAGCGCGGCAGGGGCCGCGAGCCAGGCGGCGACGCGCTTCATGCTCCGCCGCCGCATCGGTAGGGCCCGAGCTCGAGCACCGGGTCGTCGCCCTCGGGCTTGACGTCCACCACGCAGGTCTTGCCGCGGAGCTCGATCCGCAGGCGCGTGCCGCCGTCCGGCAGGCCGGTCAGGAAGACCTCGCCGCCCAGGCCGACCGGCAGCCGCTGGCCGCTCGCGCTGTCGGTGACCTGCGCCGCGGTGGGCATGGGCGAGCCGTCCGGCGTGAGCAGGCTAACCAGCGCGCTGCGCCCGCGCCGGACGTCGAACTCGAGGAAGACGCCAGAGCGCCAGGTCGGAACGACGACCTGCGTGGAGGTGCCGATCGCCACGCCCATCGGGGTGGACAGCGCGTCGAGCGAGATCTTGTTCGGCATGTAGGCGCGCAGCGGCGTCAGCACCACCTTGCCGCTCGCGTCGGTCTTGCCGGCGGGCTGGTTCTCCTGCTGGACGCCGATTCCGGGCACCCCTCCGGTGGAAACGACCGCGAAGCTGTCCGTGATCGGCCTGGCCAGGAAGGTGTGGCCGCCGACCGTGGCCACCGCGCCCTCGACGCTCGCGCGCGCCGCCGTGACGCCCGACACGTCGGCCACCTCGCCGCGGATCACCGCCCTGCGCGTCGCGACGCTCGCGCCCGCCTCGGCTCGCCGGTCGGTGTCGGCGAAGAGCCGGTAGCCCCAGCCCTCGCCGAAGCCGGGCAGGCTGCGGCCGAGCGCGAGGCTCTGCCGGCTCGCGTCGACGCCGCCGGAAAGCCTGTCCACGCTGCTGGCGGACATCATTGTCCGAGAGCCCAGCGGGATCGTCAGGTTCGCGTACATCGTCGTGCTGTCCTGCGCGCCGACCGACCGGCTCAGCGACATCGAAACGCTGGCGGCCTTGCCGATCCGGCCGGACCAGGTCACGGTGCCGGTGTCGATGCCCGGGCGCGTGGCCTCGTGATAGCGCTGGGACACGGCCGCCGCCCCGACCGAGCCCCACCTTCCCAGGTTCAGGGCCGCGCGTGCCGTGATGCTGCGTTCCGCGGTCGAGAAGCCTTCGATGTCGCCGACCTGCCTGAAGCCGTCCGAGGTGAAGGTTCCCCGAACCCCGAAGCTGTAGCGCCCCGCCTGGCGATCGAAGCCGGCCATCCACAGGCCGCCGCTGGCATCATCGCCGGAGCTTGCGGCCGCGCCCAGCGAGGCGATGCCCAGGCTGCCGACGAGCACGTCGGCGGCCAGGCCCGCCGAGGCGACCGTCTCGTCGGCCTCGGTGCGCGCCTCGACGGTCAGCGCGCGGCTCAGGCCGCGGCGCCACAGCGCCATCGCCTGCGCGCCGCCGTAGTCCGTGCTCTCGATGCCGTAATTGCGCCGCTGCGCGCCGATGCTGAACGCGTAGTCGTCCAGGCCCGGCGCGAGCAGCGAGGGGCTGCCGTAGAACGATTCCGAGATCACCCGCTGCTGGCCGAATGCGTCGCGCACGACCAGTTGCAGGGTGCCGCTGCCGCTGACCGCCGGCACGTTGTCGATCGTGAACGGCCCCGGTTCGACCTGCTGCGAGGCGATTCGCTGGTTGTTCAGGTAGACGTCCACGGTGGAGGGGAGGGCGGCCGTGCCCTGCAGGCCGACCAGCGGCGAGGCCACGAAGCCCGGCTGCAGCGCGAAGTTCTTGCCGTACTGGATCCCGCCGAAGCGCACCGCGCGGCCGTAGAAGCCGGGGCGGCTGATCGAGTCGCCGACCACCAGCGAGCGCATCGTGCCGGGTTCGTCGCGGCGCCAGCTCGTCTCGTAGCGGATCGCGCTGCCGGTGGTGCCGGCAAGGGTGGCAGTGTTCACGCCGAAGCTCAGCAGGCCGGTGCCGCGAGGGCCGAACACCCCGGCCTCGAACAGGCCTGCCGCGTCGGACTCGGCACTCGAGGCGTAGCCGAAGAGCGAGTAGTTGAGGAATCCGCCCCAGTGCGGCGCCCGCGCCACCGGTTTCTCGGAGACGGGGCTCAGGTCGAAGCGGGTGCCGGTCAGCAGGCCGGGATCGACGTACAGGGCGATCGCCTGGCGGCGCTCGTCGACCTCGAAGCGGGTGCCGGGCACCCGGTCCAGGCGGACCATCTCCAGCCCGTCGATCCGCGCGCGCTCGGCCCCGGGCAGCCTCACTTTCCACTGGCGCAGCGCCGATTCGTCCAGCCACAGCGCGCCCGCGGCGTCGCGGGCGGCCAGCACCGGCGCGCCGGTCGTGCGGGTGTTCAGCGTGACGTCGTAGCTGCCGAGAAGGGGCTGGGGGGCGACCGGGACGGCCGGCGCCGCGATGGCCGCCGGCGAGGTGAGGACTGCGGAGCTCGGCTCGACGGTGGCGAGCCTGGACTGGGCGGCGGCGCCGAAGGCGACCCCCGCCAGGCAGAGGGCCGCGGTCCGGCCGAGCCGCCTTGCGAGGAGTTCAGCGCCGTCCGATCGCAAGCTCGGTCCGGAAAGGCTGGCCATCGACGTCGGCCTCCACCACGACCTTCTCCGGCGCGGGCCCGTCGCCGAGGCGCAGCTCGAGCCGGCGCATGCCGCCGGGCAGCACGCCGATGACCGCGGGGGGGGTGAGTTGCCGTCCCGACGCCGCGTCGACCACTTTCAGGTCGCCGAGCCGCCAGTAGCCGGTGCCTTCGTTGGCGAAGCTGAGCCCCAGGATGTCGCCGGTGCTGTCGGCCGCGATGGAACCGTCAGGTCTCGTCTCGCCCTCGAGCGGGGCGACGAACACCGGAACGTCCATCCGCTTGATGATCCGGATGCCCGTGCCGGAGACCGGGCCGCTCTCCGACTGCGGCACTTCGGTGAACAGCATCCGGTAGCCGGTGGCGAGCCGCCGGTCCGGAGCCGCGCGAAGCGCCACCCGGACGACCTGTTGCTCGCCGGGGGCGAGCGAAACGATGCCAGGGTTCACCAGGAGCGCCCGGGTCGCCTCCTGCACGTCTCGGCCGTCGACCTGCCTCCAGGCCATCGGCTGGGCCTGGACGACGATCGGCTCGCTGCCGCTGTTGCTGAGCGTGAACGCCGCCATCGGCGCCTGGGCGGTCAGGTCCAGGCGCATCGGGGACAGGCCGAACCCGCCGCTCGCCCAGGCCGCCTGGCCGAGGGCGAGCAGCGCGATGGCGGCAGCGGCTCTGAGAAGCAGGGGGACGCGCATCGATCCGGTCAGTTGTTGGTGATGGTCAGGGTCACGGCCTGGGAGTAGTTGCCGGGCAGCACGTCCTGGCCCGCGGTGATGGCGCCGCACATCCTGAGGTCGCGGGGGCCGCCGCTGCTGGCCCACAGCGCGTTCAGGCCGACGGCGGAAGTGCCCAGGGCGGAAGCGGTGGTGCAGGCGGCGCCCACGGCGGTGGTCACGCCCAGGGTGTAGTTCAGCGAGTCGCCGGTGTCGCCGGCCAGCGAGGTGTTGTTGGCCGCGAGATTGACGGTCGCGCCCTTGTTGCACTGGATCCTGATGCCGACGTCCGCGGTCTTGCCCGTCGTGAGGTCGACCGCGCCGAAGGCCATGTCGTTGACCGTCTGGAACTGGCACTGCGAGTTGACCCTTGCGGTGACGTTCATCGTCGCGGTCTGGGCCTGCGCCGCGATCGGCAGGCCGACGGTGGCCGCGACGACCAGGGTCGACAGGGAGAGTTTCAGGGCGCCGGCGAGCGGGCTGGGCTTCTTGATGTTCATCAGGGATGCTCCGTTTGCTTGAAGGTGACTGAGGGGTTTCCGCGTCATCGGTTCCGGTGCGCCCTGCCTGGCCTGATGCCCTGCCTGTTGCGCGGTGCCACGATGCACTGATGTCGCTGATGCGGATTCTCCCGATGCCTCCTTCTCGAAGCCTTGCCGTTCGTCGTCCGGCATGTGGCGGTCGTCGCCGGCCGGCTTAAGGGAGGTCCCCAAGTGCCGCCTGCTCCGGCTTCGCCGCCGTCCGTCGGGGCTGTTTGTACCGGAAACAGTTCACGCTCGGCGCGCTTGGAGCGCCGAGTGTCTCCAAAATGAGACGAAATTCTCGGAAAATCTTGAGGAAAGCGCCGGAGGTGCCTGTAAAGACAGGACTTTCTGGTGTCGCAGCGATGCGCGCGCGGCGCGTACGGGTCGCGCCCGGGCGGCCGCTGAGTGCCCTTCGAGCCGGGGCGCCGACGCCCTCTAGACCAACCCGCGGCGCGCGGCCTCGAGCGCGGCCTCGGCGCGAGACGAGATGTTCAGCTTTCGGTACAGGGTCTTCACGTAGCCCGCCACCGTGTGCTCGGTCAGGCCGAGCACCTTGGCCGCTTCCCCTACGCGAAGTCCCCGGCCGATGTAGGACAGCACCTCGGTCTCGCGCGGGCTCAGCGTGATCGATTCGGCCCCGGGTGACGGCGCGCCGTCGGCCCGGGCCGCCACGGGCTCGACGGGAACCCTCGCTGCCGGGACGGCGCTGCCGGCGGCGGACGTGGCGCCCCCCGCCGAAGCCGCTGCGCCGCTGGCCGGCAAGGCCCCCCGCTCGCGAAAGTGCGCGAGCATGCGCCGCGAGATCGACGGCGACAGCGGCGGCAGGCCCTCGTCGATCATCCGCAGGTGCCGGGCCAGCGCCTCGGGCTCCTGCTCCTTCAGCAGGTAGCCCTGGGCGCCGGCGGCGATCGCCGGGAACAGGTGCTCGTCGTCGTCGAAGATCGTGGCCACGATCGTCAGCACGTGCGGATGCCGCTCGGTGAGCTCGCGCACCAGGTCGATGCCCGAGCCGTCGGGCAGGCCCAGGTCGATCAGCGCCATCTTCAGCCGCGCGGCGTCGCGCGAGCCGGACTCGAGCGCCGCCAGCCAGGCGCGCGCTTCCGAGAGCGTGCCCACCCGGCCGACCTCGATCCCGTCGAAGGCCTTTGCCAGCGCCTCGGCCAGCCAGTCGCGGACCTCGGGCAGGTCCTCCACGACCAGCGCGAGGGGTCGGCGGTCGCGGCTCATCTCGCCCCTCCGGCCGTCAGCGGCAGTTCGATGTCGACGAGGGTGCCGGGCCGCGCATCGGCGACCGAGACCTTGCCGTTCAGTTCCTCGACGCGGCGGCGCAGGTTGCGCAAGCCGAAGCTGTCGGCGGCATCGGCGACGGCGCCGCCGACGCCGTCGTCGCGCACCCGGCTTCGCAGCCGGCCGTCGTTCAGCTCGATCGCCACCGACAGCCGGGTCGCGTTCGCGTGGCGGATCACGTTGGACACGAGTTCTCTGTGCATCGAGGACAGATTCTTGCAGATCCGGTAATCGACGCGAATTCCGTCCACGCCGTCGGTCAGCGGCCAGTCGAGCTCGATGCCCGCGGCCTCGAGTCGCGACGCGGTCTCGTGCCGCAGGCCGGCGATGCAGGCGCCCAGGTCCTGGCTCTCGCCGGCGAGCCCCGCGACCACCGAGCGCATCTCGGCGATCGCCTCGCGGATCGTGCGGCGGGTGGAGGCCAGGTCGGGGCGATTCAGGCTGGCCAGCAGCCGCGCGCCGAGGTCGTCGTGCAGGTCGCGGGCCACGCGCCGCCTTTCCTCGACCACGCCGCGTTCGTAGGCGTCCCGGCTGGCATCGGCGTGCCGCATCAGTTCCACCACGTGGGTGGCCAGCCTGAGCTGGGCCAGTCCGAACAGCTCGCGCCCCTTCCACGGATAGCGCAGCACGAGGCCGGGCGAGGACGCGACCGCGGGCAGCGCCATCGCCAGGCCGTCGCGCAGGATCTCCGGCCTGTCGCTGTCGTGCGCCGTGTACCGCCTGCCGAACGGGTCGGGACCCAGCACTTCCAGCTCGAGCGGGTCGAACATGCGTCGCAGCAGCGCCTGCCAGCCCTGGGCCCGCTCGTCCGACGAAGCGGTGAACGCCACCTGCAGCACCGCCTGGAACAGTTCGTCGTCGGCGAGCCGGCGGCGGTCGACGACCCGGTGCCACAGGAAGCTGCGCGCGGGCAGGTACAGGAATCCGATCACCAGCAGCGACAGGCCCAGCGAGGCCGCCGGCGCCAGCCGCAGGCTGAGCAGCAGCAGCGCGTCGAGCGTCAGCAGCGCCAGCGCGCCGCCGACCCACAGCAGGATCCGGAAGGCCCAGCGATCGAGGTCGAAGAGCCGGTAACGGCGCAGGCCCAGCGCGATGCCCAGGTAGACGATCAGGAAGAAGCCGAAGGCGTAGCCCTGCTCGAGCGGCGGCAGCCAGCCGAGCAGCTTCGACAGCACGGTGGTCAGCACGAAGAGACCGCAGCCGAGCGTGGTCGACAGGCTCATCCAGCGCAGGGCCCCCCGGCTGTGCGGGTCGCCCTCGGTCATCCGCCACTGCTTGACCGCGCAGCCGAAGGCGATCAGGACCATCAGGAGCACCGGCGCCCGGATGCCCCAGTCCTGGTCGGGCATCAGCCGGAGCAGGTCGGCCGCCAGCCAGGGCAGGAACAGAGCCGGAATGGCCAGCAGCGCGCGGGGCTCGACGATGCGCTTCGGATAGCAGAGGAACATCGCGATCAGCGCCATCCCGAAGGCCATCGAGCCGGCGTGGTTCATGCCGGACAGCGCGCGGAACGCCGCGCCGTCGATCGCGATCTCGCGGCTGCTGTAGACCGCCGCGCTGATCGTGGCCACCGGGAAGCTCAGGCCGGTCAGCGCGAACATTCTCGCGCCCCAGTCGAACGGGCGGAGCACCCAGATCCAGACGCCCACCAGCAGGGCGCACAGCCCGCAGAAGAGCTGGAACCAGAACGATGGCGGCAGGTCGCCGAACGACCGGCTCGGGGCCGGCGACAGCAGCGCCTCGAAGGCATTGCCGTCGGCTGCGCGAATACCCAGCCGGACCGGTCCGTCCTGCAGCGCGCGCCGCAGCGTCGACTGGCGCGCCAGGAACTCGCCGATCTGCTCGTAGGAGCGGAAGGCGTCGGGTTCCTCGATCAGGTCGCTGGGCCGCAACTCGACCGGGCCGATCGAGCGCAGCACGCTGCCCGGCAGCCGTTGCGCGCCGGGCAGCCCGGCGGCGGGGCTGCCGGGCGAGACGGCCTCGATGCGCAGCCCCTCGGCCTCGGGGGAGAGCTTCAGCCCCATCCAGGGCTGCTGCGTGCTCCAGAGCAGGGCCGCCACGCAGGCGGCCAGGCCGGCCAGCGCGGCCAGAAGCAGCAGGGCGCCGGGCGAGGGGCGGTGGCGGTCTAGACGCATCGGGGCGGGACTGTCGGTCGATCAGGGCCGGGCGTCGGTGTTCCGGGTGGAGCCATTATCGGGCCTGCGCGCTCAGGTTCCCCACCCGCACGCCGAGCAGCCGCAGTCGCCGGACCGGCGGCACCCGCTTCAGGCACTCGAAGGCCGCCCGCCGGATCGCGCGCTCGTCGCCGACCGGCTCGGGCAGGGTCAGCTCGCGGGTGACGATCCGGAAGTCGTCGTAGCGGGCCTTCACGCCCACGCTGCGCCCGGCGTAGCCGCGCCGCCGAAGGTCGGCGGCGACTTGCCGGCAGAGCGTCGCGAGCACCGCGGCCAGCGCCTGGAAGTCGCGCTCCGGGTGCAGGTCGCGCTCGAAGGTGGTCTCGCGGCTCATCGAGCGCGGCTCGCTCTCGAGGACCAGCTCGCGGTCGTCGCGGCCGTGTGCCGCCTCGTGCAGCCAGGCGCCGTAGCTGCGGCCGAACCGCGCGACCAGGAAGTCCCGCGGCGCCGCCGCCAGCTCGCCGATGGTGCGGATGCCGAGCTCCTCGAGCCTGGCGTCGGCCTTCGGCCCGATGCCGTTGATCCGCTTGGCGGGCAGCGGCCAGATCCGGTCCTGCAGGTCGAGCTCGTCGAGCACGGTGATGCCGTTCGGCTTGTCGAGCTCCGACGCGATCTTCGCGAGCAGCTTGTTCGGCGCCACCCCGATCGAGCAGGTCAGGCCGGTGGCCGCGAACACCCGGCGCTGCACGTCGCGCGCGATCGCCAGCCCGCCGTCGATCCGCACGCCGATCAGGTCGCTGAAGTCGATGTAGACCTCGTCGATGCCGCGGTCCTCGATCCGGCTGGTGACCTCCGCGATCGCCGCCTTGAAGCGACGCGACCACAGCCGGTACTCGGGGAAGTCGACCGGCAGGAACACGCACTGCGGGCACAGCTCGGCGGCGCGGCGCAGGGCCATCCCGGAGCGGATGCCGAAGGCGCGCGCCTCGTAGGTGGCGGTGGTGACCACGCCGCGGCTGTTCGGGTCGCCGTGGCCGCCGATCGCCACCGGCCGGCCGCGCAGCTCGGGCCGGCGCAGCAGCTCGACCGACGCGTAGAAGGCGTCCATGTCGAGGTGGGCGATGCGGCGCCAGGGCGGCGCCTTCGGCGGTTCGCTCACTTTCCGCGGCCGGCCTCAGGCCGACACGGGCAGCTCGATGAAGAAGGTCGAGCCGTGGCCGGGCTCGCTCTTCAGGCCCGCCTGGCCGCCGTGCAGCTCGGCCACGCGCTTGACGATCGCCAGCCCCAGCCCGCTGGCGCCGCGCTGGTCGCGCGCGCGGCTGCCCTGGAAGAAGCGGTCGAAGACCCGCGGCTGGTCCTCGGGCGACACGCCCGGCCCGGTGTCGACCACCTCGACGCGGATGCCGCTCCTGTCCGGCAGGACCCGCACGGTGACCTGGCCGCCGGCCGGGGTGACCCGTAGCGCGTTGTCCAGCAGGTTGGCCAGCGCCCGCTCGACCAGGGCCGCGTCGACGCGGGTCAGCGGCAGGCCGTCGGGATAGTCGATCTCGAGTTTCACGCCGGCTTCCTGGGCGCTGGCCGCGAAGCGCTGGACGACGTCGTCGGCCAGCTCGCCGATCGCGATCGGCTCGGGCTGGGCCTGGAAGTCGGGGCTGTCCAGACGCGCCAGCTCGGCCAGCGCGTCGGTCAGCCGGCGCAGGTGCTGCGCGTTCTGCATCGCCCGCTCGAGCAGCTCGCGGCGCGCCGGATCCGACAGCGCCTCGCCCTTGAGCCGGATCGTCTCGAGCTGGCCCATCAGCGCGGTGAGCGGGGTGCGAAGGTCGTGCGAAACGCTGGCGACCATCTCGCGGCGCTTGGCGTCGGTGGTCTGAACGCGCTCGGTCTCGAGCTTCAGGCGATCGAAGGTGTCGCGGAAGGTGCGGCTGAGCCGGCCGATCTCGTCGTCGCGGTCGAGGTCGGGGAACTGGCTGGCGCACAGGTCGTCGCAGAAGCCCGACTTGCGGATCCGCTCGGTGGCCCGGGTCAGCGCGGTCAGCGGCCGGGTGAGCAGCGCGATCATCGCGATCGTGAGCAGCACGCCGATCGCGATCGTCATCAGCGCGACCTTGGCCGTGGTGCGGATCGCGTAGCTGCGCAGCATCTCGGGCATCTGCTCGCGCAGGCTCGCCTGGCGCGGCACGACGAACAGCCAGCCCTTCGTGACGCCGTCCTGGACCACCGGCCGCGCCGCGACCATGCAGACCTCGCCCTGCTGGTCGGGATCGGTGGTGTGGACCGGCTGCTTCGGGTCGCTGTTCAGCGACTGGCGGACCGGGGAGAGGTCCACTTGGTGCTCGCTCCAGAAGGGCCGGGACTCGCCGGCGCTGGCCAGCACCCGGCCGCCGTCGTCGAGCAGGTACAGGCCGGTGTTCGGCGAGTACAGCGTGTACTGCCTGAGCTGCTGGCCGAACGACGCCGGATCGGCTTCGTAGTCGCGCCACAGGTTCGGGTGCGCCTCGAGGATGCGCTCGGCGAAGCGGCTGGAATTGCCGTAGAGCCAGTCGTTGTAGTACTCGCGCACCGACGCGTACATGATCGAGGCCAGCAGCGCGGCCATCAGCAGGCCGAAGCCGACGATCAGCATCAGCACCCGGGCGCGCAGCGACTTCATCGCCTTCGCTCGTCGGTGAAGCGGTAGCCCACGCCGCGCACCGTGAGCACGTAGCGCGGATTGGCCGGGTCGATCTCGATCTTCGAGCGCAGCCGGTTGATGTGGGTGTTGACGTTGTGCTCGTAGCCTTCGAACGAGGTGCCCCAGACCGCGTCGAGCAGTTGCATCCGGGTGAACGCCCGGCCCGGGTTGCGCGCGAAGTGGGCCAGCAGGTCGAACTCGCGGGCGGTCAGCTGCACCGGCCGGCCGTTGATCCGCACCTCGCGGCTCACGCAGTCGATCAGCAGCTCGCCCACCTCGATCCGTTCGTCGTCGCCGGCCTCATCGGCCGCCGGACTCTGCATCTCGATGCGGCGCAGCATCGCCTTGACCCGGGCCTGCAGCTCGGGAATCGAGAAGGGTTTCGTCAGGTAATCGTCAGCTCCGAGCTCCAGGCCGAGCACGCGGTCGATCTCGGTCGAGCGGGCGGTCAGCATCAGCACCGGCGTGGTCACCCGCTCCATGCGCAGCGCCCGCACGATGTCCAGGCCGTCGCGGCCCGGCAGCATCACGTCGAGCACGATCAGGTCGTAGCGGCCCGCCCGGGCCGCGTCGTAGCCGCCCGGGCCGTCGTGGGTACAGTCGACGCGGTGGCCGAGGTCGCGCAGGTGCATCGCGATCAGGTCCGCGATGTCGCGCTGATCTTCGACGACCAGGATCCTCTTTTCCATCGAATCGAGCATAGCAAACCCCCCGGGCGCTTCGTCCCGCCGGGGGCGCCGGGCTTACGGCCGGCATTCGTTATCAAATCGTGATCTTCCCGTGATGGGGGGGAGAGGGGCGATCGCCAGACTTCGAAGCTCGTGAAACCCGAAGGTTGCCGGGGCCGGAACAGGCTCCGGTTCGCGACAGGAGATCCGAAGATGCCCCCGACCCCGATCGAACTGGCCGACCATCGCAGCGCGATGCTGCGTTTCGCCCGCCGGAAGATCCGCGACGAGGACCTGGCCGAGGACGCGGTTCAGGACGCGCTGGCGGCCGCGCTCGCCAGTCGTGAGTCGTTCCAGGGGCAGTCCGCCTTGCGCACCTGGCTGATCGGGATCCTGAACCACAAGATCCAGGATACCTTCCGCCGCGAAGGACGCTACGTGTCGCTGGGCGGCACCTCCGACGACGACGACGGCGGCGATCGCGAGCTCGAGCGCCTGGCCTGGGAGCAGGACGACGACTACCACGATCCGCTGCGGCAGGTCGCGCGCAACCGGCTCGGCGAGGCGCTGCACAGCGAGATCGACGCGCTGCCGGCCACGCTGAAGGACGTCTTCGTGATGCAGGTGCTCGAAGGCGCCGACACCGCCCAGGTGTGCAAGGAGCTCGAGATCACCGAGGCCAACTGCTGGGTGCGGCTGCACCGGGCCCGCAAGCGGCTGTCGGAGCGGATGAGCGAGCACCTGTCCTGAGCGCGCACCGCGCTCCCGTTCCGGCGGCCCGGTCCGCCGGACCGGGCCGGCCGCGCCAGCGGCGCCGGAACGCTTGCCCGGCGCGCCGGTCCTCGATCGGCTAATGTTGCGGTTTCCCCGTCTCCAGGAAACCGCGACATGAAATACCGCAGACTCGGCAGTTCCAACCTGACCGTTTCCGAGCTGTGCCTCGGCACGATGATGTTCGGCGACCAGACCGACGAGAAAGAGTCGGCCGCGATCGTCGACTGCTGCCGCGCGCACGGCGTGAACTTCATCGACACCGCCGACGTCTACACGATCGGCGCCTCCGAGAGCATCCTGGGCCGCCTGCTGAAGGCGGACCGCGACGACTGGGTGCTGGCGACCAAGGTCGGCAACGCGATGAGCGACCGCAAGAACCAGGTCCGCTACTCGCGCAAGTGGATGGAGCAGGAACTGCACGCGAGCCTGCAGCGGCTGCAGACCGACTACGTCGACATCTGGTACCTGCACCGCGACTTCGCCGGCACCAACTACGAGGAGGTGCTGCGCACGATCGCCGACGCGATCCGGGCGGGCAAGGTGCGCTACTGGGGCGTCTCGAACTTCCGCGGCTGGCAGATCGCCGACCTGGTCCACATGTCGCGCGACCTGGGCATGCCGGCGCCTGCCGTGTGCCAGCCCTACTACAATCTGCTGAACCGCCAGCCCGAGGTCGAGGTGCTGCCCGCCTGCGACAACTTCGGCCTGGGCGTGGCGCCGTACAGCCCGATCGCCCGTGGCGTGCTGACCGGCAAGTACCTGCCCGGCAGCGCGCCCCCCGAGGGCACCCGCGCGGCGCGCGGCGACAAGCGGATCATGCAGACCGAGTGGCGCGAGGAGTCGCTGGTGATCGCGCAGAAGCTGAAGGCGCACGCCGAGGCGCGCGGCATCACGCTGCTGCAGTTCTCGGTGGCCTGGCTGCTCGCCAACCGCACGATCAGCTCGGTGATCGCCGGCCCGAAGTCGCTGGCGCAGTTCCGCGACTACTTCGCCGCGGTCGACTACGCCTGGACCGACGAGGACGAGGCGATCGTCGACGACCTGGTCGTGCCGGGCCACGCGTCCACGCACGGCTATCACGATCCGCAGTACCCGTTCTTCGGGCGGCGGCGCTGACCTTGAAGTTCCTCCGCCGCAGCTGGCCCTGGTGGGTCGTCGTCCTGGTGGCGGCGTCCGGCCTTGCGCTGTGGATGCTCCAGCGCGCCCGCGAGGTCGAGGTGGTGGCGGTCTCGCGCGGGCCGGTGGTGCAGTCGATCGTGGCCACCGGCCGGGTCGACACGCCTGCGCGCATCGCGATCTCCAGCCAGTCGGCCGCGCGGATCGACGCGGTGCTGGTGCGCGAGGGCGACCTGGTGCGCGCGGGCCAGCCGCTGGTCAGGCTGCGCAGCGACGAGGCGCAGGCCGCGCTCGAGGCGGCCCGGGCGGCGCTGCGCGAGGCCGAGGGCCGCCAGCGCCAGCTCGAGGGCGTGCAGCGGCCGGTGGCCGAGCAGCAGCTCGCGCAGGCCCGCGCCAACCTCGAGGCGGCGCAGCGCGAGCTCGAGCGGGCCCGCGAGCTGGTCGCGCAGGGCTACGTGTCGCAGTCGCGGGTCGACGAGGCGCAGCGCCAGGTCGACACGACCGGCGCCGCGCTGGCCTCGGCCAGGGCGCAGGCCGACGGGGTTCGCCAAGGCGGCATCGAGGCCGAGCTCGCGCGCGCGCGGATCGCGCAGGCGCGCGCCAACCTGGCCAGCGCCGAGGCGCGCCTCGACACGCTGGTGCTGGCCGCCCCGGCCGACGGGGTCGTGCTGACCCGCGCGGCCGAGCCGGGCGACACCGCGCAGGTGGGGCGCACGCTGCTGACGATGGCGCGCGACGGCGCGACCCGGATCGTGGCGGGGGTCGACGAGAAGAACCTGCGCTGGCTCGCCGCCGGCCAGCAGGCCTCGGCGCTGGCCGACGCCTTCCCGACCCGCCCGTTCCCGGCGAAGCTCACCTGGGTGGCGCCTTCGGTCGACGCGCAGCGCGGCACGGTCGAGGTGTGGCTCGAGGTGCCGGAGCCGCCCGATTTCCTGAAGCCCGACATGACGGTCTCGGTCGAGATGGTCGTGGCGCGGCGCGAGAACGTGCTCACGCTGCCGGCCTGGGCGATCCACGACACCGACCCGGCCAGCGCGTTGCGCCGGGCCTCGGTGCTGCTCATGCGCGACGGCCGGGCGGTCGAGCAGCCGGTCGAACTGGGGCTTCGCGGCGTGGGCATCGTCGAGATCGTCGGCGGAGTGGCCGAGGGCGATCCGGTCATCACGCCCGACTCGGGCGCGATGGCCGGCGAGCGCGTCAGGCTGCCGGGCCCGCGCGCCCGCCTGGGCGGCGCGTTGCCGAGCATGCGCTGAGCGAGCGGCGGCCCCGACCATGCGACTGCCGCGCCTGCCCTTCGAATGGCTGGTGGCGCTGCGCTACCTGCGCGAGGGCAGGGCGCAGACGATCCTGATCCTGGCAGGCGTCACCGCCGGCGTGGCGGTGATCGTGTTCCTGACCCACCTGATCTCGCAGCTCCAGCAGGCGATCATCGAGCGCACGCTGGGCAGCCAGGCGCACGTCGTGATCCGCCCACCCGAGGAGGTGGCGCTGCGCTCGCTGCCGGCCGACGGCACCGCGGCGATCGTGCAGCCGCGCGCGCAGCGGCTGCGCTCGGTCGACCAGTGGGAGGCGGTGGCGCGGCTCGCGGCCGCCACGCCCGGGGTGGTGGCGGTGTCGCCGGTCGTGTCGGGCGCCGGCTTCGCGCTGCGCGGCGAGGCGAGCCGCGCGATCGCGCTGACCGGGGTCGACCCGGAGCGCTACGCGCGCATCGTCAAGATCGAGGAATACCTGGTGCGCGGCGCCTTCGAGGTGTCGGGCACCAACGGCGTGATCGGCATCGAGCTGGCCAAGGACCTCGGCGTCTCCGTCGGCGACCGGATCCGGGTGCTCACCCCCGAGGGGCGCGACGAGCTGGTCACGATCACCGGCCTGTTCGACATCGGCAACCGCGACCTGAACCGGCGCTGGGTGTTCGTCACGATCAGGCTCGCCCAGACCCTGCTCGACCTGCCCGGCGGCATCTCGAACATCGACCTGGCGGTCAGCGACATCTTCGGCGCCGAGCGGATCGCCGCCCGGCTGAAGGCGCAGACCGGCCTCACCGTGGAAAGCTGGATGACCACCAACGCGCAGCTGCTGTCGGCGCTGCGCAACCAGAGCATCTCGAACGGCCTGATCCGCGGCTTCGTGGTCGTGATCGTGGCGGTGGGCATCGCCAGCGTGCTGGTCGTGTCGGTCGTGCAGAAGCAGCGCGAGATCGGCATCCTGCGCGCGATGGGCGCGAGCCCGGGCCGGATCATGGCGGTGTTCCTGGTGCAGGGCGGGCTCTACGGCCTGATCGGCTCGCTGCTGGGCGTGCTGCTGTCGGCCGGGCTGTTGCTGTTCTTCGCGAAGGTGTACCGGAACGCCGACGGCAGCGCGCTGTTCACCGTGCAGCTCGACTCCACGATCATGCTGGGCGCCTGCGGCGTGGCGATGCTGGTCGGGCTCGCCTCGGCGGCGCTGCCGGCCCGGCGGGCCGCGAAGATGGACCCGGTGCAGGCGATACGGATGTGAGCGCGAACCCGGCGAATCCTCTCGGGGCACGCGGGCCGGCGGCGCCGATCGTCGAGCTGCAGGGCGTGCGCAAGTCCTACGGCGTGGGCACCGCGGTGGCCACCGAGGTGCTGCACGGCATCGACCTGCGCCTGCAAGAGGGCGAGTTCGTCGCGCTGATCGGCCCCTCTGGCTCGGGCAAGAGCACGCTGCTCAACCTGATCGGCCTGCTCGAGCGGCCCACCGCCGGCCGGATCGCGATCGCCGGCCGCGCGATCGACGGGCTGGACGAGGCAGGCATCACCGAGCTGCGCGGCAGCACGATCGGCTTCGTCTTCCAGTTCCACCATTTGCTGCCGGGCTTCAGCGCGCTGGAGAACGTGATGATGCCGGCGATCATCGAGCGCGGCGTGCCCGACGACCAGGCCGAGGCCACCGCCCGCGAGCTGCTCGCGCGAGTGGGGCTCGCCGGCGCCGAGGGCAAGAAGCCGGGCCAGCTCTCGGGCGGCATGCAGCAGCGGGTGGCGATCGCGCGGGCGCTGTCGCTGTCGCCCCGGCTGATCCTGGCCGACGAGCCGACCGGCAACCTGGACACGAAGAGCGCCGACGACGTGTTCGCGCTGCTCGAGGAATTCAACCGCGACACCCGCGCGGCCTGCCTGATCGTGACCCACGATCCGCGGCTCGCTGCCCGCTGCCAGAGGCGGATCGAGATCGTGGACGGGCGGATCGTGGACGGGGAGCGGTCGGACTAGCCGGTCGGGATCCGGCGCGCGGCCGGGTCAGGCCAGCAGATCCGGATCGACCTTTCGCGCCAGTGCGGCGAGCCGGCTGTCCACGGTCAGCAGACGGCAGCCGTGTCGCAGCGCGGTGACCAGGTAGAGCAGGTCGTAGACCGGGTGCGCGTGATGCGCGGCGGCGGCGAGCGCCTCGGTGGCCAGCGAGGCGTCGGGCTCGACGGCGTCGAGCAGGCCGATCGCCTCCTCGTAGCGCTCGAACAGCTCGTTGCGATCCAGTTTGCGGGCGGGCAGGTACTTCCACAGCGCGTTGGCCACCTCCGCATGGAACAGCGAGGGCGCAAGCACCAGGCTTGCCGTCTCGAGCCGCTCGACCAGGCGCGGCGCCTCTGGCGTGCCCATCACCACATGGATCGCCGCCGAGGCGTCGAGCACCAGGCGCATCGGCTCAGCGCTCGCGGTCGGCGCGAACCAGGGCCTCGGGTTCTGGTCGCAGATCGCGAGGGCCGCGGCCTGCGAGGCGCCCGCGCACCCGGTCGAGCACGCGCTGCCTGCCGCCGGCGATGCCCATCGCCTCCCGAAGCTCGACGATGGCCTGTTGCGCCAGGCTGCGGCGCGCGCGTTCGGCCCGGAAGGCGAGCGCCTGGTAGACGTCGTCGGGCATGTCCCGGATCTGCAGGGAGGGCATGGGCTGGCCTCGTGCTCGGGGTAGTCGGCGCGCATTCCGGCGGCTGCCGCGATCGGCGAAGGCCGGCTCGGCGCTCGCCGGAATACGACTCCGGGAGAGTTTACACAGAATGCATGCATTGTGGTGAGTCGGTCGGGGAGGCCTGCGAGGACCGGTTCGTCGGATGAGTCCGTGTCCTGGGAGCCTGCATCGAATGATGATCCGTCGAGGCGCGCATCGCCATTGGCCATCCGGCCGATGCATCGGTCGGATGTCGCTCGAGGCATGGGCGACTGGCGTCGACAGACTGAGCCGGATCGTCGTCGCCACCCGGCGAGCCTGAATTTCGGGGACTGCTTCGCCTATGCGCTTGCGCGGGTATTGAATGCGCCCCTGCTGTTCGTCGGGGACGATTTCGCGCGGACGGATCTGCGGCCGGACTGACCCGGCGCCTGCAACATTCTGGACATAAATATAGCCAGAAAGGCACAATCGGGAGTGCCCGACGTCATGCCGGACGGGTCCCGAAAGGGGGGCTCTCGACCGGATGCGCAATCGAATGCCAGGGGTAACCGGATGACCACGACGATAGGCGTGCTCGAGGCCAAGAACCGTCTCTCCGAGTTGATCGATCGTGTCGCGCGGGGCGAGTCGATCACCATCACCCGCCACGGAAAGCCGGTCGCGCGACTCCTGCCGCCCGAGCCCGGAAGCGATGCGGCCCGTGCCCGCGCGGCGATCGAGGCTTTGCGCGAGGCCAGGCGCGGTGTCGTGCTCGGGGAGTCCACGATCGCGGAGTTGCGCGCCGAGGGGCGGCGATGATCGGCCGCCAGGAAGGCCCGGCGCGCATTCGTGCCGCGGAGCTTTCCTCGGCCCATGTCTTCGCGGTCGACGCGTCGGTGACGCTCGCCTGGCTCTTCGAGGACGAGGCCACGCCTTTCACCGAGTCGGTCCTCGATCGCCTCGTGTACGCGCAGGTCTGGGTGCCGGCCCTCTGGACGCTCGAGTGCGTGAACGTGCTGGCCGGCGCGCAGCGGCGAGGCCGCATCGACGCATCGACGCGCACGGCGCTGCTCGAACGAGCGCTCGCGCTGCCGCTGCTGATCGACCGCGAGCCGGTCGGCATGCGGGCCATCGACGCACTGTCGAGCGAGTTCGAGCTGACCGCCTACGACGCGGCCTATCTCGAGCTCGCAATGCGACGCGGCCTGGCGCTTGCCACGCTGGATCGAGACCTGATCCGCGCGGCCGGGCGCGCCGGCGTGCCGGTCGAAACGGCCCGCTAGCGGGGCCGTTTCCTCAACGGGTGAGCTCGACCACCCGGTCCCAGACGCTGCCCTTCGGCTCGGCCAGCACCTTCTCGCCGATCGCGTCGAAGCAGGCCGCAGCGCCGCCGTGCTCGCTGCGCCACTGCCACATCCGGCGCGTGAGCCGCTGCAGCTCGTACTCCTCGGTGAAGCCGATCGCGCCGTGCACCGCGTGCGCGGCCGCCGCCACCTCGCCGGCGTACTCGCTGGCCAGGCCCTTGGCGACCGCGACCCGCTCGAGCGACGAAGGCGGGCCGTCGCCGGCCCAGGCGAGCATCGCCGCCGCGCCCACCATCGCCGACTGCTCGGCCATCACCGCGATCCGGTGCTGCACCGCCTGCTGGCGGCCGATCGGCTTGCCGAACTGCGCCCGGTCGTTGGCGTAGCGCACGGTCAGCTCGCGCGCGGCGCGCATCGCGCCGGCGATCTGCGCGGCGCGCGCGGCCGAGCCGAGCAGCGCAGCGTCCAGCCCGGCAGGGCAGTCGAGCACTGCCAGCGGCGCCGCGCCCGAGAAGGCCCAGTCGGCGCGCGGCTCGGCGCCGAAGGCGCGGGCCGAGACCGACGCCGGGGCAGGGCGCGCCAGCAGGACCAGCTTCTCCGGGGAGATCGCCGCGATCGCGGCATCCGCCTGCTCGCCCCAGGGCACGCCGGCGAGCGTGCCGGTGACGCGGGCCTGCGGGCCGGAAGCCTCGAGCGACAGGCCCGTCGCGGCCCCGCAGGCCAGCACCGCGAACGCCGGCAGGTCCTCGACCCGCCCCGCCGCCAGCGCCCGCGCCAGGATCGCGTCGGCCACCGGCGCGCCCGGCGCCTTCGCGCCCAGCAGCATGAAGAGCCGCGCCGCGTCGGGCCAGGCCAGCGGCTGCTCGCCGTCGGCGGCCACCAGCAGGTCGAGCATGCCGGCTTCGTCCAGCGCGTGGACCAGCTCGCGCGCAGCCCCCTGCGCCGCATCGTCCAGCATCCGACCCAGGCTGTCCTCGATCATGTCGTACATCGTGATTCCTCCGGTCAGCGCAGGCCCAGGCCGCGCGCGATCATGCCGCGCAGGATCTCGCGGGTGCCGCCGCGCAGCGAGAAGGACTGCGACAGCAGCGTGGTGTCGTACAGCACGTGCGCCAGGTCGCCGGCGGCGCCCGTGGCCTCCGCGTCCGAAAGGTGGCGCAGCGCGAGGTCGGGGATCGCCTGCTCGAGCGTGGTGCCGAGCTCCTTGACCAGCGCCGCCTCGAGCACCGGCTCCTCGCCCTGCTCGAGCCGCGCGGCGATCGACACCGACATGCTGCGCAGCGCGGTCATCGTGGCCACCACGCGGCCGATGTCGTGGCGCGCGGCGGCCAGCGCGGGCGCGGCAGGCCCGCCGGCGCCTGCGGCACGCCCGGCGATCCGCTTCACCAGCATGTCGAGCAGCACGATCGACGACAGGATCCGTTCCGGGCCGCTGCGCTCGAACGCGAGCTCGGCGGTCACCTGCTTCCAGCCGTCGCCCTCGTTGCCGATCAGCGAGTCGTCGGGCACGAACACGTCGTCGAAGAACACCTCGTTGAAGTGCTCGTCACCGGCCAGGTCGCGGATCGGACGGATCGTGATGCCCGGCGCCTTCACGTCGATCACCAGCTGGCTCAGGCCCTTGTGCCGGTCCTCGGGCGCGCCGCTGGTGCGCACCAGCGCGATCATGTAGTGCGAGCGGTGCGCGTTGGTCGTCCAGATCTTGCGGCCGTTGACGATCCAGCCGCCGTCGCCGCGGCGCGCGCGGGTGCCCACCGAGGCCAGGTCCGAGCCCGAGTTCGGCTCGCTCATGCCGATGCAGAAGAACTGCTCGCCGCGGCAGATGCCGGGCAGGTGGCGCTCGCGCAGCGTGTCGTTGCCGTACTTCAGGATCATCGGGCCGCTCTGCCGGTCGGCGATCCAGTGCGCCGACACCGGCGCGCCGGCGGCCAGCAGCTCCTCCACGACCACGTAGCGCGCGAAGGCGCCGCGGCCCTGGCCGCCCCAGCGAGTGGGCAGCGACAGGCCGATCCAGCCGTTCTCGCCCATCTCGCGGCTGAACTGCGCGTCGAAGCCCATCCAGGTGCGGGCGCGGCTGGCGGCCGGATAGCGGCCGATGCGCTGCGCGATGAACTCGCGGATCTTCGGGCGCAGCGCCTCGTCGGCGTCGGGGATCCGGGCGGGGATGAAGTCGAGCTGGATCGTCATGGTCTTCGTCGCTGTGCGTGGGGGCGCGGGCGGCGCGGCTCAGGCCCCGGGCCGGCCCGCGAGCATCCGCGTGGCCGTGTAGGTCATCACCATCTCGTCGCGCTGGTTGTACACGTCGATGCGCGAGGTGACGATCGCGCGGTTGTTCTTCGAGGTGGGCCGCAGCGCGGTCACCTCGATCTCGGCGCGGACCGTGTCTCCCACCACCACCGGGCCGAGGATCTTCTTGTGCAGCTCGAGCATCGCCAGGCCGGTGCCCTGGATCATCGACTGCAGGATGAAGCCCTCGATCAGCGAGTAGGTGAGCGCCGCCGGGACCGGGCGGCCCTTGATCGCGCCGAGCTCGTAGCCTTCCTCGATGAAGATCGCCTCGAGCATGCCGGTGGTGCTGATGAAATTGACCAGGTCGGTCTCGGTCACCGTGCGCCGGAAGGTGCGGAACTTCTGGCCCACCGAGATGTCCTGCCAGAAGAAGCCGTGGCCGAGGATGGTGGGCTCGCCGGAAGAGGGGGCGGTCATGCGTGAGTCTCCTTGGTGTTCCGGGTGTCGTGCCGGCTTGCGGGTCACGCCGCCTTCGGGTCCGGGACCAGCCGGTCGATCGCGTCCGCCGACAGGCCGGCCTCGGCCAGCACCTCGCGGGTGTGCTCGCCCAGCCGCGGCGGCAGCGCCGGGGGCACCTCGCTGTCGGACAGCCGAACCGGGTTGCGGGTGAAACGGTAATGGTTGCCGGCCTCGTCGGCCAGCTCCTCGAAGAAGCCGACCGCCTGCAGGTGCGGGTCGCGCTCCAGGTCGTCGAGCCGGTTCATCTTCGCCGCCGGGATCTCCAGCTCGGCGCACAAGGCCAGCCAGTGCGCGGTGTCGCGCGCGGCCACGATCTCGCCGGTGATCCGGTACAGCTCGGCGATGTTGCGGGTGCGCGCGGCGATGTCGACGAAGCGCGGGTCGGCGGCGAGGCCGGCGTTGCCGGTGCGCTCGAAGAAGGCCCGCCAGTGCGCGTTGGTGTACGGCATCATGCAGACGAAGCCGTCGGCGGTGCGGTACGGGCGGCGCCAGGGCGCCAGCACGCGCGGGTAGCCGGTCTCCGGCACGGCCGCGTCGGGTCCGGCGCCGCCGCCCGGCGCGCCTTGCGCCGCGCCGCGCGCGATGTGCCGCGCGAAGAAGTGCTCGACCAGCACGAACGAGGCCATCGTCTCGAACATCGGCACCTCGACCACCTGGCCGCGGCCGGTGCGCTCGCGCTGGAACAGCGCCGCCAGCACCGCGTGCGCCGCCACCTGGCCGCAGGTCTTGTCGGCCGCGATCGTCGGGAAATAGGCCGGCGTGCCCGACTGCCGCTGCATCAGGTCGGCGATGCCGCTCATGCCCTGGATGATGTCGTCGTAGGCCGGCTGGCCCGAATAGGGGCCGCCGTCGCCGAAGCCGTGCAGGCCGACGTAGACCAGCCGCGGGTTGCGCGCGCGCAGCGTGTCGGCGTCCAGCCCCAGCTTCGCGAGCTTCTGCGGCCGCACGCTGTGGATGAACACGTCGGCCGTGTCGACCAGCGCCAGCAGCGCCTCGCGCGCCTCGGGCCGCTTGAGGTCGAGCACCACACTGCGCTTGTTGCGGTTCACGCCCAGGAAGATCGCCGAGCGGCCGCGCTCGTGCGCCGGGCCGGTGTAGCGGGTGCTGTCGCCCTCGGGCGACTCGATCTTGATCACGTCGGCGCCGTAGTCGGCCAGGATCTGCGTGCAGTAGGGGCCGAAGACGACCGAGCCGAGGTCGAGGATGCGGATGCCGGCGAGCGCCGGGGAAGTGGGTTCGGGGTTCGAGCTCATCGGGCCCGATGATCGCGGGGAACGGGCATTCCTGTCCAATATCGTTGGATGAACGAGCGATAATGGATTCGTATCGCCCGGCAAGCCGCTGGCGCCAGGCCATTCCCGGGCGCGCATTGCGCCGCGCGTCCCGCAAACCGGTGGAGCCGCAATGTCCGTCGAACTTCGCCAGCTCGAACAATTCCTCGCGATCGCCGACGCCGGCAGCTTCCGCGGCGCGGCCGAGCAACTCCACATCGCGCAGCCGGCCCTGTCGGTGTCGATCCGCAAGCTGGAGGACACGATCGGCGCCCGGCTCTTCGAGCGTGGTGCGCGCGGCGCGAGGCTCACCACAGCCGGCGAGGCGCTGCTGCCCGAGGCCCGGCAGGCGCTGCGCCACGCCGACCAGGGCCGCCGGAACGCCCGGCTCGCGGCGCTCGGCGAGTGGGGCGCGCTGCGGCTGGGCTTCGTCGGCTCGGCCACCTACTCGCTGCTGCCGCGCTGCCTGCCCGCCTTTCGCGAGCGCTACCCCGAGGTGCGCCTGGAACTGGTCGAGGGCACCACGCTGGGCGTGGTCGACATGGTGCGCGACGGCCGCGCCGACATCGGCGCGATCCGCGGGCCGGTCGCCGATGCAACCGGCCTGCGTGTGGACCTTGCCGAGACCGACTCCTTCGTGGCCGTGCTGCCGGCCGGGCATCCGCTGGCGGGCAGGCGGCAGCTGAGGCTCGCCGCGCTGCGCGACGAGCCCTTCGTGCTGTTCTCCGAGTCGCAGGTGCCGGGCCTGCGCGGCACGGTCGAGCAGGTCTGCCGCGAGGCCGGCTTCGCGCCCCGCGTGGGGCAGGAGGCCACACAGGTGCAGACCGTGGTCAGCCTGGTGGCCAGCGGCCTGGGCGTGGCGCTGGTGCCGTCGGTGGCCGCCGCCTACGCGAGCGAGCGGGTGCGCTTCGTGCGGCTGTCCGACACGACCGCGGTCGGCAGGCTGGGGCTGTGGGTCGTCACCCGCGACGAGGCGGTGCCGCCTTCGGCGCGGAGGCTGCGCGAGATGCTGCTCGGCGGGGTGCGCCCCGCCGCGAGAGCGGTCCGCCAGGAGGCGGCTCCGGCAACGCCTCGGTGAACAGCCCGGTCAGGCCGAGATCGTCGCCACCACCTGTCCCTCCTGGATCGGGTCGCCCTCGGCCACCAGCAGTTCGGACAGCGTGCCGTCCTCGTCGGCCACCACCGGGATCTCCATCTTCATCGACTCGATCAGCATGATCTCGTCGCCGGAGGCGATCGCGTCGCCGGGCTGCTTCAGAAGCTTCCACACGGAGCCGGTGACTTCGGCGCGGACCTTGATGCTTGCCATGATTTGTTCCCCTTTCTCGAATGTCGATTCGTGTTCGTCGGATGTCGTGGCCCGGCGCGGGGCGCACGGCCGTTGCGCGCCGGGGCGGTGTCAGTAGCTCGTGGGCCAGGTCCGCATCAGGTGCTCGCCCACGCCGCCGGTCATGCGCAGCCCCGCCGAGTCGAGCAGCTCGCGCAGCGTGTCGCGGGTGTCCTCGGGCATCGTCACGATGTGGCCGTTGTAGGGCGAGGCCATCTCGTAGGCCGAGGTCTCCTTGGCCATCTCGTCGAGCAGCGCGTCGTAGCGATCGGGGTCGTCCTCGCGCTTCACGCCGTGCACGATGGTCACCGCGTGCCGCGGGTCCATGAAGTTGATCTCGGCGCTCGGCCACATCAGCACCACGTCGGAGTTGCCGCCGCCGCCCATGTTCAGCACCGCCTGGCCGTAGGTCTTGCGCACGATCACCGAGAACTTGGGCACCGTGACCAGCGAGATCGCGTTCATCCAGTTCATGACCCGGCCGATCGCGCCGCGCCGCTCGCCCTCGATGCCGATCAGGAAGCCCGGCTGGTCCACGAAGAACAGCAGCGGCACGTTGAACGAGTCGCACAGCACCATGAAGGCGGTGGCCTTCTCGCAGGCGTCCACGTCGATCGCGCCGCCCTTGTGCAGCGGGTTGTTGGCCACGACGCCCACCACCCGGCCGTCGATCCGCGCCAGCGCGGTCACGATGTTCTTCGCGTAGCGCGCCTTCATCTCGAACAGCGAGCCACGGTCCACGATGCAATCGAGGATCTTGCGCATGTCGTAGACCTTCGTGCGCTCGAGCGGCAGCAGCTGGCGGATCCGCTTGCCGTCGGGCCGCAGCTCGGGGCCGGACGGGCCGGCCGGCGGCGCCTCGCGGTGGTGCGAGGGCAGGTAGGACAGGAAGCGCCGCACCGCGTCGAGCGCCTGCTCGTCGGTGTCCACCGCCAGGTCGACCATGCCGGTCACGTCGGTGTGCATGCGCCAGCCGCCGAGGTCCTCGGGGTCCATCGCCTCGCTGATCGCCATCGAGGTGAGCTTCACGCTCGACACGGCCATCACAGCGCCCTTGCGCATCACCACGAAGTCCGACAGCGCCGCGTACCAGGAGGAAGACCCGTAGCAGTGCCCCAGCACCGCCGACACCCAGGGGGTCTCGCGCATCCGCCGGTACTGCGTGGGGCGGTCGCCGGCGCCGATGCCGCGCGCGCCCATCACGTCGGGCATGCGCGCGCCGGTCGACTCGCCGATGAACACGATCGGCAGGCCGCGCTTCGTGGCGATGTCCTTCACGTGGCCGACCTTGCGGCTGTTCGTGGAGGCGCTCGAAGCCCCCATCACCGTGAAGTCGTTGGACACCACCGCGGCGGGCCGGCCGTCGATGCGCACCAGGCCCGAGATCTTGCCGTCGGCCGGCGTGCGCTCGCGGTCGGGCTCGCGCGCCGACTGGGCGAACAGGCCGAACTCGGTGAACGAGCCGGGATCGGCGAGCCGGTCGATCCGCTCGCGCGCGTTCAGGATGCCGGCCTCGCGGCGAGCGGCGAGCTTGCGCTCCCCGCCCATGGCCCGGGCGCGCGCGGCCCGCTCGTGGAACTCCAGCTCCAGCTGGTCGAACGAGGCAGTCATCAGCCGAGTTCCTTCACCAGCACCGCGTTGGTCTCGTAGTCGCGCTTGAGCAGCTCGGCCAGCTGCCCGGGGCTGCTCGACTTCACCTCGATGCCCTGGCCCAGCGTGCGCTTGACCAGCTCGGCGTCCTTCGCCGCGGCCACGGCCGCGCCGTTCAGGCGCCCGATCGCCTCGGCCGGGCAGCCCGAGGGCACGAACAGCGCGAACCAGCTGGGGGAGGGACCCTCGATGCCGATCTCCTGGAAGGTCGGGATGTCGGGGGCGGCCGGCGAGCGCTGCGCGGACGAGATCGCGATCGGCTTGAGCTTGCCCGCCTTGATCTGCGGCAGCAGCACCGGCAGCAGCGCCACCACCAGGTTCACATGGCCGGCGATCGCGTCGTTGGTGGCCTGCGCGCCGCCCTTGTAGGGCACGTGCAGCAGCTGGATGCCGGCGCGCTTGTTGATCGTCTTGACCTGCGTCTCGAGCGAGGCGGAGCTGATCAGCAGCTTGCCCGGCTGCTGCTTCGCCAGCGCGATCAGCTCCTTCGGCGTGGAAGCCGGCAGGCTCGGGTGCGCGGCCACCAGGAAGGGCATGGTGGCCACCAGGCTGATCGGCGTGATGTCCTTGAACACGTCCACGGTGGGCACCGGGCCGAAGTGCGGGTTCGACGCCAGCCCGCTGGTGCCGAAGTACACGGTGTAGCCGTCGGCCGGCGAGCGCGCGGCGATCTCCAGGCCGATGTTGGTCGCGGCGCCCGGCCGGTTCTCGATGATCGCCGGCTGGCCCAGCTCTCGGCCGAAGGGCTCGGCGAAGGCGCGGGCCAGGATGTCGGTGCTGCCCCCGGGCGGGTAGGGCACGACCAGGCGGACAGGCTTGGTCGGGAAGCCCTGCGCGAAGGCGGGCAGGCTGGCAATGGCGGGAAGGGCGCCGAGTGCGGCGGCCTGCTGCAGGACGCGGCGGCGTGACGGGCGGGCGGTCATCTCGTGTCTCCTTTTTGGCGGGGCCTCGGCGCGCCGGCCATGCCGGCGCGGGGGCCGACGATCGTCGAACGGTGCCTCGGTTGCCAATCATAATTAATGTCGACAATAATAGGCAAATGGCGAAACCGCGAACTGCGAACCTTCCGGACCTCTCCGGCCTGCTCGAGCCGGCCACCGACTTCATGCGCGACATCCAGCGCGTGCTGCTGCGGCGCGGCGAGCAGGACATCCCGTCGCTGTCGATCGCCGAGCAGATCGCCTCGCGGCTGGCCGGCATGATCGCGCTCGACCGGCTCAAGCCGGGCCAGCGCGTGCTCGAGGAGGAGATCTGCGCGGTGCTCGGCGTGAGCCGCGCGCCGGTCCGCGAGGCGCTGCGCATGCTCGAGCGCGACCGCCTGCTGGTGGTCGTGCCGCGCAAGGGCGCGCAGGTGTCCGACTACAGCCCGCGCGAGCTGCACGACATCTTCGAGGTGCGCGCGTCGCTGATCGCCACCACCTACGAGCAGGCGGTGCGCGACCACCCCGAGGCCTTCGCGAGCGAGCTCGCCGCCGGCCTCGCCGAGCTCGAGGCCGCCGCGAAGGCCGGCTCGCGCGACGCCTACGCGCTGGCCTCGTTCCGGCTCACCACGCGGCTGCGCGCGCTGTGCGAAAACGGGCTGCTCTACGACATGGTGCAGTCGCTCGCGCTGCAGACGCTGCGCTACTCGCGGCTGGGCTTCGGCACCGAGCAGGGTATCGCCCGCTCGCTGCGCGAATGGAAGGCGATCCTGCGCGCGGTGCGCCGTCGCGACGCCGCGAAGGCCGCCCAGCTGGTCAGGCGCCGCATCGGCGGCTCGCGCGACGCCGCGATGCAGGCGCTGAAGGCCGAGCTGGAGGCGCGGGCCGGGCAGGGCGAGGCGCGGCGCGGACGCGCCACGGGCGCGCGGGCGGCCGACGCGAGCGCCGCGCCGGCGGCCGACGAATTCGACAACGAGGAGACCCCGAATGGACCAGGCACAGGCCGATCGCTACGCCGAGCTCGAGGCGCGCCGCGCGCGCTCGCTTCAGCTGGGCGGTGAAGACGCGATCCGCGCCCACCACGACCGCGGCCGGCTGACCGTCCGCGAGCGGATCGACCGGCTGGCCGATCCGGGCAGCTTCCACGAGATGGGGGCGCTGGCCGGCAAGGGCCGCTACGACGCCGACGGGCGCTTCGAGTCCTTCACGCCGTCCAACGCGGTGATCGGCACCGCGCGCATCCAGGGCCGGCGCGCGGTGGTCTCGGCCGACGACTTCACGATCCGCGGCGGTTCGTCCGAGTCCACCGTGTCCGACAAGTGGGTCTACGCCGAGCGCTACGCGCACGAGATGCAGGTCCCGCTGGTGCGGCTGGTCGACACCGCCGGCGGCAGCGTCAAGCTGCTCGAGCAGCAGCAGTCCACCAAGATCCCCGGCTATTCCAGCTGGCCGTCGATCTCGCTGCTGTCGCGCGTGCCGGTGGTCGGCGTGGCGCTCGGCGCCTGCGCGGGGCTCGGCGCGATCAAGGTCGCCGCTTCCCATTTCTCCGTGATGCTGCGCGGCGCCTCGCAGGTGTTCGCCGGCGGCCCGCCGGTGGTCAAGCAGGGCATCGGCGTGGACATCGACAAGGAGTCGCTGGGCGGCTGGGAGGTGCACGCGCGCCAGTCCGGCGTGGTCAACAACGTGGCCGACACCGAGGACGAGGCCTTCGCGCTGGTGCGCGCCTTCCTGTCCTACCTGCCGGGCAGCGTGTTCGACACGCCGCCCAAGGCCGCGGCGCGGCCGCCGTCGGCCGACCAGGTCGCCTGGCTCGACGAGGCGGTGCCCGAGGACCGCCGGCGCATCTACGACCCGCGCAAGATCCTGCGCGCGGTGTTCGACGCCGGCAGCCTGTTCGAGATCTCGCCGCTGTTCGGCGCGTCCACGATCACCATGCTCGCGCGCTTCGAGGGCAACGTGGTGGGCGTGCTGGCCAACGATCCCCGCGTGATGGGCGGGGCGCTCACCTCGGCGGCCGCGCGCAAGACCGAGCGCTTCGTCGACCTGTGCGACACCTTCCACGTCCCGATCGTCAACTTCGTGGACCAGCCCGGCGTGATGTTCGGGCTCGAGGCCGAGCGCGCCGGCACGATGCGCGACGCGATCCGGGCGATCGCGGCGATCGAGCAGGCGCAGGTGCCCTGGTTCTCGGTGATGCTGCGCCGCGCCTTCGGCGTGGGCGGCGGCATGCACGGCCCCAAGCACGGCCCCGAGGGCCGCTCGCTGAACCACCGGGTGGCCTGGCCGACCGCGCGCTGGGGCTCGATCCCGATCGAGGGCGGCGTGGCCGCGGCCTACCGGCGCGACATCGAGGCCTCGCCCGATCCGAAGGCCCGCCGCGACGAGCTCGAGGCCTACTACCACCGGCTGAGCTCGCCGTTCCGCACCGCCGAGCGCTTCGGCATCGTCGACATCATCCGGCCCGGCGAGACCCGCGAGGCGATCCGCGACTGGCTGACCGACGCGCTCGAGCTGTGCGCGCGGCAGACCGGCATCAAGAGGCGCGGGCTGCGCTGATCGAGGCAGCGCGGGCTGCGCCGGGCGAGGCCGGCGGCCAGTACCCCCAACCGGGCCCCGCAACGGGTCCGTCCGAGGACACCGAGAAGGAGACACCGAAATGCAGCGAACCATCCGTAGCCTCAGGTCCCTGGCCGCCGCGGCGGCCAGCGCGGCGCTCATCGCCGGCGCCACCGCGGGCGCCGCCCACGCCCAAGCCTGGAAGCCGACCCAGCCGGTGCTGTACACGATCCCGGCGGGGCCCGGCGGCGCGCTCGACCAGTCGGTGCGCATGATCAAGAACATCGCCGAGAAGCGCGGCCTGATCGACCAGCCGATCATCATCGAGAACAAGCCGGGCGGCGCCGGGCGCATCGCGATGTCGCCGCTCGAGCAGCACCCGGGCGATCCGCACTACCTGACGGTGATCACCTACTCGCTGCTCACCAACAACATCATCGGCCACGTGCCCTTCGGCCCCGACGACGTGACCCCGCTGGCCATGCTGTTCGGCGAGTTCGTGACGATCGCGGTCGCCAAGGACTCGCCGGTCAAGGACGCGATGGACCTGGTCGCGCGGCTGAAGAAGGACCCGGCCAGCCTGTCGCTCGGCGTGGCCACCTCGCTGGGCAACCACATCCACGTGGGCGCGGCCAAGCCGCTGAAGGCCGCCGGCGTGGACATCTCGAAGATGACCGTGGTGCCGTTCAAGTCCTCGCAGGAGTCGCTCACCAACCTGCTCGGCGGCCACCTCGACGTGATGGCCTCCACCACGCCCAACGTGCTCGCGCAGATGAAGGCCGGCAAGATCCGCGTGCTGGCCATCGCGTCGGCCGAGCGGCTCAAGGGCCCGTTCGCCGACGTGCCCACCTGGCGCGAGCTGGGCGTGAACGCCACCTACAACAGCGCGCAGGGCGTGATGACCTCCAAGGGCGTGCCGGCGGCGGCCGTCGCCTACTGGCAGGACTTTTTCCGGAAGGTCACCGACGACCCCGAGTGGAAGGCCTTCGTGGAGTCGCGCCAGTGGGCCGAGCGTTATCGCAACGCCGACGAGGCCCGCGCCGAGCTCAAGCAGGCCTACGACGAGACCCGCGAGGTGCTGACCGACCTGGGCCTGGCCAAACGCTGATTCACGGAACCGAAATGATCGAAGCGAAACGGGGCGCGGCCGCCGCGCCCGGCACGGCCGCGGACACCGCGGGCCGGCCCGCCGGCCCGCTGTCCGGCTACCGCGTCATCGAGCTGTGCTCGACGATCGCGGGGCCGGTGTGCGCCCGGCTGATGGCCGACTTCGGCGCCGAGGTGATCAAGGTCGAGCCTCCCGAAGGCGACGCCGCCCGCAACATGGGCCTGCAGGACCAGGGCGAGTCGCTGTACTGCGCCAGCATGCTGCGCAACAAGCAGGCGGTGTGCATCGACCTGAAGACCGACGAGGGCCGAGAGCTGGTGCGCCGGCTGGCGGCCGGCGCGGACTTCGTCATCGAGAACTTCCGCCCCGGCACGCTCGAGCGCCTGGGCCTGGGCTACGACGCGCTGAGCGCCGACAACCCGGGCCTGATCCTGGTGCGGATCAGCGGCTACGGGCAGGACGGCCCCTACAGCCAGCTGCCCGGCTACGGCGCGATCTGCGAGGCGATCGCCGGGGTGCGCCACCTCACCGGCGACCCCGACCGGCCGCCCGCGCGGGTGGCGCTTGCCACCACCGACTACCTGACCGCCGTGTACGCCGCGTTCGGCGCGATGCTCGCGCTCGAGCACCGGCACCGCACCGGCCGCGGCCAGGTGGTGGACACCGCGCTGTACGAGACGGCCTTCTCGATGATGGAGAGCTACGTGCCCGCCTATCCCAGGCTGGGCACGGTGCCGCAGCGCCAGGGCCCGCGGCTGATGAACACCGCGCCCAACAGCCTGTACCCCACGCGCGACGACAGCTACGTGCTGATCGCCGCGAACAACGACGCGATCTTCCGCCGGCTGGCGAAGGCGATGGGCCACCCGGAGTGGGCGGACGACGAGCGCTACGCCACGCAGCTCGCGCGTGGCAAGCGGGTCGACGAGGTCGACGCGATGGTCGAGCAGTGGACCCGCGCGCACGACGCCGCCGAGATCGTGGCGCTGATGAACGATTCCGGCGTGCCGGTGGCCAAGGTCTACACGATCGCCGACATCTTCGCCGACCCGCACTTCGCGGCGCGCGGCATGCTGGCCAAGGTGCCGCACCCGCGGCTGGGCGAGGTGGTGCTGCCCGGCGTGGTGCCGCGGCTGAGCGAGACGCCGGGCGAGATCCGCGAGCCCGGCCACCTGCTGGGCGCCGACACCGACGCGGTGCTGTCGAAGACGCTGGGCCTCACCGACGAGCGGATCGCGGCGCTGCGCGCGGCGGGCGTGGTGCGCTAGCCGCGCGCCGCGGCGGCCGCAGGCCGCCGCCCCGCCCCGATCAGGGCTTGAACTGGTACCCCGGCCCGATCGCCGCGTCCGCCGGGATCGCCGGCAGGTCGGAGAACAGTTGCGGGTACTTCTGCATGACCGCCAGCATGTGCTTGGGCTCGATGTGCTTGTTCACGTCGAAGGTCGACTTCAGGAAGCCCAGCTTGTGCAGCGTCTGCTGCGCGCTGTACAGCGCGCGGTAGTTGTTGGCCGACAGCCTGCGGTCGGCCTGCTGGATGTTGAACGCCATCGCGGCCTCGGCGACTTCCTGCTTCAGGCCCGGGATCCAGCGGGTGGCCACCTGCGCGGCCTGCTTCGGGTTGGCGCGCATCCACTTGTCGGCCTCGGACACCGCGGCCAGGAACTTCTCGATCGTGTCGCCGTTCTTCTCGACCCAGGCGCGGGTGGCCACGTTGAAGCCCAGGTAGGAGATCACGTCGCCGCCGCGGATCACCTCGACCGCGCCGGGCACGTCCTTCAGCGCCACGATCGGCCACGGATCCCAGGCCGAGAACGCGTCGATGCCCTTGGACAGCAACGCCACCGTCATGTCGGGCGGCGGCGTGTTGACCAGCGTCACGTCGTTCGGCGTGAGCCCGGCCTTCTCGAGCAACGCCAGCGCGTACAGGTGGTTGATCGTGCCGAACGAGGCCGCGATCTTCTTGCCCTTCAGCGACTTCAGGTCGCCCTTCACGATGCCCGAGTCGGCGCGCGCGATCAGCGCCATCGTGGCGTCGGACCCCAGCTTGGTCGCGTTGCCGCTGTAGTTGCCCAGCGCCACCAGGTCCATGCCGCGCAGCACCGCGCCGATCATCGGCACGCCCACCTGCACGATGTCGCTCTCGCCGGCCTGCAGCGCGTTCAGCGCGTCCACGCCGGTGGCGTAGGGCCGGGCGATCTGCACGTCGAGCCCGTACTTCTCGAAGAAACCGCGCTCGAGCGCGATCGGCAGGCCCACCTGGTCGATGCCGGTGACCATGCCCGCCTTCATCTTGACCAGGCCCTGCGCCTGGGCGCCGACCGCGAGCAACGCGGCGCAGCAGAACAACAGCGCTTTCTTGAACATCGTCGTCTCCTCTCTTACTGGTCGGGTGGCAGTGGATCGACGCGCGATACCCAGTAATACCGCGCGATCGCGTTCAGCCTGGCCGGGTCCACGCCGCGCACCTCGACCGAGTCGTCGGTGGTGCCGGACACCCGGCCGAACTTCTGGAACATCAGCACGTGGAAGCGCTCGGGCCGGAAGGGCAGGACCACCAGCAGGTTCACCCGGGGCCTGGCGCGGTCGATCTCGGGCGACACCTTGCCGGGCGCGGCGATGCTCAGCCAGGCCTGCCACAGCAGGTACAGGACGATCGCGCCGATCACGATCCGCCCCTGGGTCGAGCGCAGGATCGCCCTCATTACGCTGCTCCCGGCAGCGCCGTCGCAACCGGGCTCATGCCGAGCGCACCTTCTGCAGCACCAGCGCGCTGAGCGCCTTGAACTGCTCGTCCTCCATCAGCGCGTCCCAGCGGCGGGGGTGGGGCAGCGGCACGTCGATCTCGGTCAGCACGTGGCCCTTGCTGAGCACCACCACCCGGTTGGCCAGGAACACCGCCTCGGCCACGTCGTGGGTGATGAACAGCACCGTTGTGCGGCGCTCTTGCCAGATGCGGGTGAGCTCCTCCTGCAGCGTCATTCGCGTCTGCGCGTCCACGCTGGCGAAGGGCTCGTCCATCAGCAGCACGTCGGGGTGGTTGGCCAGCGCGCGCACCACGCCGACCCGCTGCTGCATGCCGCCCGACAGCTCGTTCGGGTAGCGGTCGGCCGCGTGCGACAGGCCGGCCAGCTCGAGGAACTCGCGGGCGATCGCCTCGCGCTCGGCGCGGCCCACGCCGCGCATCTTCGGGCCGAAGGCCACGTTCTCGAGCACGGTCTTCCACGGGAACAGCGCGAAGGACTGGAACACCACGCCGCGGTCGGGCCCGGGCCCGTGCACCGGATGGCCGTCGACCAGGATCTCGCCGCCGCTGGCCGGCAGGAAGCCCGCCACCATGTTCAGGATCGTGGTCTTGCCGCAGCCCGACGGGCCGACGATGGACACGAACTCGCCGGGCTGCACGGTGAGCGACACGTCGCGGATCGCGGTCACCTGCGATCCGGCGTACGGGTCGAAGTAGGTCTTCTGCAGGTTATTCAGGACGAGGCTCTTCATTGCCTTTGCACCATTCCCCAGCGCTGGCCGGTGGCCCGCTCGATCGGCGCCAGCACCCAGGCGTCCACGATGTACCAGAGCACGCCCAGCACGATCATGCCGAGCAGGATCTCGACCACCGAGCCGGCGCGCCGCGCGTCGAACATCAGGAAGCCGATGCCGCTGGTGCCCACGATGATCTCGGCCGCGATCAGCGCCCGCCAGCCGTAGCCCAGGCCGTTGCGCAACCCGGTCACGATGTTCGGCAGCGAGCCGGGCAGCACCACCTCCCAGACCACCCGCGCCGGCGACGCGCCCAGGCTGCGCGCGGCGCGGTGCAGGTCCAGCGGGATCGAGCGCACGCCCAGCACCGTGTTCAGCACGATCGGGAACAGCACGGTGTAGACGATCACGAAGGTCATCGTGGTGAGCCCGAAGCCGAACCAGATCAGCAGGATCGGCAGCCAGGCGATGTCGCCGATCGCCTGGAAGAACAGCAGCACCGGCCACAGCGCCTTGTGCGCGGTGCGGTTCAGGCCCACCAGCAGCCCGAGCGGGATGCCGATCGCCACGCCCACCGCCGCGCCCACCGCGAGCCGGGTCACGCTGTCGGCCAGGTACTCGGGCAGGATGCCCTTGTACGTGAGCGTGAAGAACGAGGCCACCACCTCGGCCGGGCCGGGAAAGAACACGCGCGGGAAGACCTCGGCCTCGGCCACCGCCCACCACAGCGCGACCAGCGGCAGGAAGGGCACGATCGAGCGCAGCCCCGGCCAGCGCGCGGTGGCGCGCATGTACGGGCCCCACACCCGCACGTTCCAGAGCCGCAGCAGGCCGCCCATCGCGCCCGCCGTGCCGCCGCCGGGGCCCGCGCCGCTCATGCCGCCCTCACCATGCCCCAGCGCTCCATCGTGGCGCGCTCGAGCGGCACCAGCAGCAGCCGGTCGATCAGCAGCCACAGCACGCCGATCACGATCATGCCGAACACGATCACCTCGGTGCGGTAGAAGTCGCGGGCCACGAACAGCATGTAGCCCAGCCCCACGTTGGTGGCGATCATCTCGGCGGCGATCAGGCCGCGCCAGGCGAAGCCCAGCCCGGTGCGGATGCCGGTCACGATGTTGGGCAGCGCGCCCGGCAGCAGCACCTGGGTGACCAGCTGCCAGGGCCCCGCGCCCAGCGAGGCCGCCGCGTGGCGCAACTGCATCGGGATGCTGGCCACCCCCAGCAGCGTGTTGTACGTGACCACGAAGAACACCGCGTTGAAGATCACGAACACGATCGCGCCGAAGCCGTAGCCGAACCACAGCGTGGCGATCGGGATCCAGGCGATGCCGGCCAGCACCGAGAAGAAGCGGAAGATCGGCGTGAAGAAGCTGGAGATGCCCGGGCTAACGCCCATCAGGATGCCCATCGGGATCGCCACCACCAGCGCGAGCACCGTGCCCGCCACCACCCGCCACATGCTGGCGGCCACGTGGCCGAGCAGGGTGCCGTCGGCGATCGCCTCGGCCGCCGCGCGGCCCACGGCCGGCACGCCCGGGAAGAGCCGGGGGTCGACGTCGAACGCGCCGACCACCACCGCCCAGATCAGCACCAGGGCGAGCAGCGGCAGCGCGAACGTGGCGGCCGACGCGAGCGATCGCATCGAGTCTTGTCTCCTCGTGGTTCTTCTGGTTCGGGAACGCAGGCGCAGGGTCGGTGACCGAGCGAGCCCGCCTGCTGCCGACTCGCGTCAGCGTGGATGAAACGGGCTCCGAGCCGGGCTGTCAAGGAGAGGGGATTTCGAAATAACAGGCTCGCCGGGCAACGCCAGCCCGCGGGGAGCTCGAGCGGCTCGATCGCGGTTGTCGTGCGCCACGCAAAGGCCGATGAAAGCCTCCGCGAGCGGCGAGGCCGACCGCCCGCGCTGCGTGACCACCGAGACGTCGCGCCAGATCTCGGGCCCGGTGATCCGGCGATGGGTGACGCGCGCGTCGTTGGGGTGACGCGCGCGTCGTTGAACAGCGCGGCGAGCGAGCGGGGGAGCACGCCCACCCCGACCCCGTTGACCGCCAGACCCATCACGGTGCTCGCGTGGCCCACGTCGAGGCCGGACCGGAGCGCGACGCCCTGCGCGATGCAGGCGGCGTCGATCAACTGCCGCACGTTGCTCGAGCGGTTCGGGAAGATCAGGTCGTAGGGCGCCAGGTCCTTCCAGGTGATCCGGCGCCGCGCGACCAGAGGATGGTCGGCGCGCGCAAGCGCGACCATCGTGTCGCGGAAGACCGGCCGGAATTCCAGGTCGGCGTCCAGCGACACCTGCGGAGCCAGCGCCAGGTCGACCTGGCCGGCCTTGACCGCCCCGATCGCGGACTCCGCCAGCACGTCGCTGAACTGCAGCTCGACCTCGGGATGCATCCGCCGGAAGGCTGCGATCACCGGGGGCAGGAAGCCGGCAGCCACCGACGGCGACGCCGCCACCGAGAGCCGCCCGCGCCTGCCCGACAGGAAGTCGCGCAGGCTGGCCATGGCCTTGTCGAAGTCGTCGAACAGCGAATCGGTGACCGTGAGCACTTCCTGCCCGACCGAGGTCAGTCTCACGTTGCGCGTGTCGCGGTCGAACAGCTTCGCGCCGATCGCCTCCTCGAACTTGCGGATCGTGGCGCTCAGCGCGGGCTGCGACAGGTGCAGCGCGCGCGCCGCCTGGCTGAAGCTGGCGAGCCGCGCCACCGCGCGAAAGGCTTCCATCTGCCTGAGCGTGATTCTCATCATTTTCGGCTATGAGTCGATCCGACAAATCGATTTGTGCGATGAGAGGTCGCCGGCTGTCCGGGAGGCATAGGCCGATAGACTGGTGTTCCCGGGGTTCGCCGGTGCTAATCTAATCGCCTAGGGGATCCAGTTCCCGCCCCGGTCTGCCGGGACTGCTGTGGTTACACCAAGTCGGGCCCGCCAGGCCTGCGCTGTAACCTGTCGAAGGTGCAGTATCCGGAGGTCGTCATGGCATCGCAGTTCGCAACGATTGAAGCCGAGGCGCTGAAGCTCTCACCGGAGGAGCGTGTCTCTCTTGCGGACCACCTGCTCGCCAGCGTGGGGTCTAATGACGAGGTGGACGACGCCTGGGGCGCGGAGATCGAACGTCGACTGGCCGACGTCGAGGCTGCCCGTACCGTACTGGTTCCCGTCGAAGAGGCGATTCACAGCGCCAGGCGCGCGCTCACGTGAAGATTTCGCTTGCGAGCGAAGCGGAACAGGAACTGGTCGAGGGCGCGCGGTTCTACGCTCGCGAGGCGAGATTACCTTCGGGAATCTGAAGTTCGCGTGCTCGCTGTTGCTCACCAGAGTCGTAAGCCGGGATTCTGGCGCGGCCGTTTGTAGAACGCTTCCGCCCGGCCGAGGTCGGGAGGCTGCTTCGGGCGCTGGTGTGAGTCCGAGAGGCATAGGCCGACAGGCTGATGTTCCCGGGGTTCGCCGGTGCTAATCTCCTCGACCAGGGAATCGAGTTCCCGCCTCTCTTCGTCGGCGGCGCCTCAGATCACTCCTACGGCGGTCATGCGCCACAATTTTTCGGCAGGAGGTTCCTATGCCTGACCTCGTAGAAGAACTGTCTCGGAGAGCGCGGTCGCTCTCGCCAGAGGAGCGCGTGCGGCTCACCGAGGAGTTGCTGGCCACTGTCCAGGAGGTCGACGCCGAGAGGGAAGCGGCCTGGAGCGAAGAGATCAAGCGCCGCATCGCCGAGATCGACAGCGGAACCGCCAGGCTCGTTCCCGCTGACGAAGTCTTTCCTGAAGTGCGCCGCCTGCTCCTGTGAAGCCAGTTCGGTTTCACGACGAGGCCAGGGCCGAAATCGCATACCAAGCGCTCTGCTACAACGCCGTCAGTAAAGCGTTGGCGGAACGGTTCATCAAGGCCATAGAGAACGCCGTTGCACTTGCATCCGAGTTCCCGGCGATGGGTGCGAAGTACGAGTACGGCACGCGGCGCTAACACCCGTGCGATTTCCCTTCTCCATCGTCCATCTGGAACGTCGAGACGAAATCTACGTGCTCGCCCTGGCGCCGTTTGCCCGGAAGCCCGGCTACTGGCGGAATCGCCGTGCCGACGACTGACTGCAGTGGCGTTGAAGGTCTTCGGATGCTTCTTCCCAAGGCCGAGTTCCGCCATGCGGTGGCCGCGCTGCCGCTGGTGTCGATCGACCTGTGCGTCACCGACCCCCGGGGCCGCCTGCTGCTGGGCCTGCGCCGAAACGCGCCGGCGCGCGGCTGGTGGTTTACGCCGGGCGGGCGCATCCGCAAGAACGAGTCGCTGGCGCTGGCGCTGCAGCGGGTGGCGCGCCACGAGCTGGGCGTGCCGGCCGAGACTGCCGAGGGCTGGGTGGCGCGAGCGCGCCTGATGGGCGCCTGGGACCACTTCTACGACGACAGCGCCTTCGATCCTGCGGTGTCCACGCACTACGTGAACCTGCCGCGCTGGCTGACGCTCGGGAACGATGAGGTAGCAGCGCTTAGGCTCGAGGCGGACGACCAGCACTCGGCGTGGCCCTGGGCGACGGTGGGCGAGGCGGCGGCGGATGCGACGGCGCATCCGTACGTGCGGGTGTATGCGGAGTGGGTCGGGCGGGAGCTGGCCGAGGGCGGCGCGGGTCGGGTCCTCGTCTGCAGGGGTGAGACTTCCTGCAATGGCCGCGATCGCGAGTAATCATGTAAAAATGATATCATCTAAACCTGATATTCATGATGGTTGGCCGTGACAGGAAGAGCGCTGGAAGCGCTGGAACGCCGTCTGCCTGGGAGGTGATCTTCCACGACGAGTTCGTCGGCGAGTTCGACGCCCTCGATGAGGAAGTCCAGGACGAACTGCTGGCCGCGGCCCAGGCAGTCGAACTGGCGGGGCCGAAAGCCGGCAGGCCGCACGTGGATACGTTGAAGGGCTCCCGGCATGCGAACATGAAGGAGTTGAGATTCACGGCTAAGGACGGTGTGGAGACCTGGCGCGCGGCGTTCGCGTTCGATGTCGACAGAAGGGCGTGCCTCCTCGTTGCCGGCGCCAAGCAGGGCAAGAACGAGCAGGCTTTCTACAGGCGTTTGATCCGGAAGGCGGATCGCCGGTTCGATGCCCATCTCGCGTCGATCCGGGATGCCTGCGAGCCACGCGATGCGGATCTCGGGAGGAAGAAGTGAAATGCCTGAAAAGCTGAAAGATGTGATGGCGCGTCTGGCTCCGGAGCGGCGCGCGAAGGTGGCCGCAAGGGCTCGCGAACTGGCTGACGAGATGATCGCTCACGCCGACGGATTGGCGGCGGCCCGCAGGGCGCACAAGAAGACTCAGGAAGAGATCGCCAACACCCTGCACATACGGCAGAACGCGGTCGCTCAACTGGAGAAGCGATCCGACCTGCTCATCTCCACCCTCCGGAAGTACGTTGGGGCGATGGGGGGGGAATTGGAGTTGGTGATCCGGATGGCGAACGGCTCCTCGATGGTGCTCGAGAACATCGGGGAGTTGTCGAGGCCTGAGCCCCTGCTGCCCGGTGCTTCGATGGCACGGAAAGCAGGCAGGGCGACAGGGGGGGCGGCGTCGGATGCGCTGCGTGCTAAGCCCGCGGGGGGGCGGCCGAAGAAAAAGCGGGGGGTGCGGGAGACGCGACCGAGTTGACCTTCCGCGCAGGACGGCGAGAGCGGCGCGGGGCGGTCGGGGTAGGCCGTTTGGGCGATTGTCGGCGCTCTCGGGCGCATGGCTCGGGCACAGGTCTTCGCGCCTGGGCATTCGGCGGCGAGTCATCCATCGCGTATAGCCCGAAGAGGTGCTGTTGGTGTCGGTGACGCCCTACGACGACAGGAGAAAGCGATGAAGGGGTTTCGGCCGGCCAGGCGGCGAATGGATGTTTCGGTCGGAGAGTCCGTCCGCGTGATGCGGGAGCTTCAGGGCATGAGCCAGAACCAGCTGGCTGAGGCCAGCGGCATCTCGCAGGCCACCATCTCTGGCATCGAGAACGACCGTGTGCGGCTCGGCGTGGAGCGCGCCCGCGTTCTGGCAGTTGCGCTCGATTGCCATCCTGGTGTCCTGCTGTTCCCGGGCTGGGAGCTGCCGCAGCGGCGGCGCCAGAATCTCGACGACGACCTGAAGGCCGCGTTTCGGGTGGAAGCGGCCCTGCGCGGACACTCGATGGAGGAGGAAGCGCGTCGCGTCCTTCGCCCGGGGCTGTCGCGAAGGGGCGGCGAGCAGGGGCTCGGCCGCCGGATCCACGAGCGGTTTTCCGCGGCGGGCGGGGTCGACCTGCCCGAGCCCGATCGCAGTGCGCCGCCGCGCTGAGCCTGCGATTGCACCACCAACGCGCCGAGCGCTGGAGATGATCGAGGTGCAGTCGGGGTCCTACCTGGGCGAGGACGACATCGTGCGCTTCGAGGATGCGTACGGGAGGGGGTAGGGTCTCCGACCCCTCGGTTTATCGAAACGCAAGTTGTTTCGATCGAAACGCAGTGGTATCCTGTCCCTCGATCGAATTCCACGCGAGGCTCCACCATGTCGGCCGTCATCGAGCGCGAGAAGTTCGCCGCGCAGGACCGCGGCGCGCTGGCCCGAATGGTGATGACGCTGCTCGACCACTGGCAGCTGGGCACCGAGGACCAGGCGGCGCTGCTGGGCCTCGCCGCCAGCAATCGGGCCGCGCTGGCGCGTTATCGGAAGGGCGAGCCGATCGGCGCCAGCCGCGACCAGTACGAGCGGGTCGGCCATCTGCTGGGCATCCACAAGAACCTGCGCCTGCTGTTTCCGCAGAACCGTGATCTGGCCTATCGCTGGATGACGACCCGGAACAAGGCCTTCGACAACCTCACGCCGGTCGAGCTGATCAGGGAGTGGGGCTTCGCCGGGCTGCTCGCGGTGCGCGCGTACCTGGATCGGGCGCGCGGCGTTTGACCGTGCCCGCTGCGTCTGATCGCGCGCGCGACACCTGACCTGCCCGCCCGATGAATTCGCTCTTCGCCGGGCTCGCGCTGATCGACGTTCGGCGCGACGTGATGCGGAACATCGTGTCGCTGCGCGAGTCGCAGGATCTCTTCGACGACCTGACCGACGACCCGGCCGAGTGGCTGCTCGCGCAGCGGGTGGAGGACGAGGTCAAGCCGCCGCTTTACCGATCCCCGACGCCGGTCATCGACCGCCCCTTCGAGGATGCCGCCTGGTTCAACGCGATCGGCTGGCCGTTCCGGCATTGGCAGGCCAGCCGCTTCTCGGACGGCTCCTTCGGGGTCTGGTACGGCTCCGATTCGGTCGAGACCACGGTGCACGAGTCCGCGTATCACTGGTATCGCGGGCTGCTCTGCGACGCGGGCTTCGAGCGCGAGGCGGTGGTCGCCGAGCGCAAGGTTTACCGGGTGCATTGCGCCGCGGCGCTGCTGGACCTCCGGCAGGCTGCGTCGGAATCCCCCGACCTGCTGCACCCCACCGATTACGCCTTTCCGCAATCGGTGGGGGCGCGCATCCATCGCGAGGGGCACCCCGGCTTGCTGATCCAGTCCGTTCGAAGGCCGGCGGGCGAGAACGTGGCGGTGTTCAACCCCGGCGTGCTGTCGAACCCGCGGCTGGCTTGCCAGCTCGGTTATCGCCTCGATGGCGAGCGGATCGTCGTGGAGAAGCAGGCGGGGAAGGCGTGGATCAGGCTGGATGTGAGGGGATTCGGCCCGGTCGGCTGAAGCCGGCGGCATCTCCCGGGCCGCGATCTCCGGCATCGAGAACGATCGGGTGCGACGCGGGGTGGAGCGCGCGCGGCGCCTGGCCCTGGCCGGCCCGAGTCACGGCTCGTGATATAACGTCATAAAACGTCCTATCACCACGAGGCTCCATGGCGCGCGCAGCCGGCTCACGAAGCGCATCGAAGTCCGCAGGCCGGGCCGCCAAGGCGGCGCCGACCGCCTTGTCGCGCCTTGCGGCCGAGCCGCTCTACCAGCAGCTGGCCTCGCAGCTCGCGCAGCGCATCGCGTCGGGCGAGCTCGCGCCGGGCAGCCGCCTGCCGACCGAGCCCGAGCTGATGGCCGAGCACGGGGTGAGCCGCATCACGGTGCGGCAGGCCATTGCGCTGCTGGTCCGCAACGGGCAGGTGATCACGCGCCGGGGCAAGGGCACCTTCGTGAGCGCCCCGATGATGCGCCACGACCTGGGCGCCTTGCGCGGCTTCTACGACGCGCTGCGCGAGCAGGGGCTGGAGCCGCAGACCGAGCTGCTGGAGTTCTCGCCCTCGGCCGGCCGGGCCGATCCGGCCCTGCCCGAGGGGCTCGACCTGCCGGTGCGCCTGCGGCGCCTGTACTCGCTCGACGGCCAGCCCTTCGCGGTGGTCGAGGCCTGGCTGCCGGCCGGCGCCGCGTCGCTGGGCGCCGGGCGGGCCGAGCGCCTGACCGTGTACGAGATCATCGAGCGCTTCCTCGGCGAGCGGGTGGCTGCCGCCGACGTGGCGATCCGCTGCGAGGCGGCGCCGCCGCGCATCGCCGCGGCGCTGCGGCTGCCCAGGGGCAGCGCGGTGCTCCGGATGGAGCGCAGGTCCGCCACGCTGGCGGGCCGGGTGCTCGAGTTCATGCGCATCCACATCGTTCCCGAGCGCTACGAGTTCCGCCTGCGGGTTCCCGGGCCGCTCGAGATCGCCAACTCGGTCAGGCAGTCGGGCGTTGCCGGTGGCGCCCCCCGGCGCGAGCCTGGCTGACCCTGCGCCCACGACCGTCGAACACGACCACGAGGAGACCATGATGACCGCGACCGATCGAGACCTTCGCCGCCGCCTGCTGGCGGCAGCAGTGCTGACCGCCCTCGGGGCGGGCGCCGCGGGCGCCGCGCTCGCCCAGTCCTTCCCCGATCGGCCGCTGCGGCTGGTCGTGCCCTTCCCGCCGGGCGGCCCCACCGACATCGTCGGGCGTCCGCTCGCGCAGCTGCTCGGCGAGGCGCTGGGCCAGCCGGTGGTCGTGGACAACCGGGGCGGGGCCGGCGGGTCGATCGGCGCCGACGCGGTGGCCAAGGCCGCGCCCGACGGCTACACGCTGCTGATGGGCACCGTGGGCACCAACGCGATCAACGGCGCGCTGTACACCAAGCTGCCGCACGACCCGGTGCGCGACTTCACCCCGATCGCGCTGGTCGCCAGCGCGCCGGTAGCCGTGGTGGTGAACCCCGCCGCGCCGATCGGCTCGATCAAGGACCTGATCGACCAGGCCCGCGCCAAGCCGGGCAGCGTGAGCTTCGGCTCGGCCGGCAACGGCACGCCGGGCCACCTGACCGGCGTGATGTTCGCGTCGGCGGCGGGCGTGTCGCTGCAGCACGTGCCCTACAAGGGCAGCGCGCCGGCGATCACCGACCTGCTGGGCAACCAGATCCCGATGATGTTCGACCCGCTGCAGTCGGTGATCCAGCACGTTCGCTCCGGCAAGCTGCGCGCGCTGGCGATCAGCGGCAAGACCCGCTCGCCGGTGCTGGCCGACGTGCCCACGCTCGACGAGGCGGGCGTGAAGGACTTCGAGTCCACCGCGTGGTGGGGCGTGTTCGCGCCGGCCGGGCTGCCGGCCGACGTCGCCGCGAAGCTGCGCGAGGCGGTCGCGAAGGTGGTCACCTCGGCGGCCTACAAGGAGAAGCTGGGCAACCTGGGCGTGGAGCCGTCGAAGGACCCGGGCTCGCTGGCCGAGTTCCAGAAGCGCGAAGTGGCGAAATGGGGGAAGGCGGTCCGCGATTCGGGCGCCACGGTGAACTGACATGCGATTGAACGACGAAGAGAAGGCGATCCTCGCCGGCGAGCTCGGCGAGGTGCCCCGCATCGCGCTGGCGCATCAGCTGAAGGTGGGCGAGTTCTTCGGCGCCGAGGATTTCGTGCCGGTGACCCAGGCCCACATCATGGCCGACACCGAGAGCCTGGGCGAGGCCGGCGTGCAGTGGCTCGAGGGCCTGGCCGCCGCCACGGACGGCAGCGGCAAGGTGCGGATCCCCACCATCACCGATCCGCGCGGCACCGACTTCAGCAAGGCGAAGCAGCTGCGCCAGGCCGACTGGATGCTCGCGCTGGAGCGGCGGGCGATCGACGCCTTCGTGAAGCTCGGCGTGGCGATGACCGACACCTGCATCAACTACCAGACGGTGCTGGCGGCCACCCGCGGCGAGCACGTGGCCTTCGGCGACACCGGCGTGGTCATCTACTCGAACTCGGTGTGCGGCGCGCGCTCGAACTTCGAGGGCGGGCCGTCGGCGCTGTCGGCCGGGATCACCGGCCGCACGCCGCGCTACGGCTACCACCTGGACGGGCACCGGCAGGCCACCCTGCGGGTGCGCGTGGACTGGACGCCCGACACGCTGAACGACTGGGGCGCGCTGGGCGGGGTGATCGGCCGGCTGGCCGGCAACTACTGGGCCGTTCCGGTCATCGAGGGCATCGACCGGCCGCCCGGCTCGGACGAGCTCAAGCACTTCGGGGCGGCCATGGCCAGCTTCGGGTCGATCGCGCTGTTCCACATCGTCGGCATCACGCCGGAGGCCTCGCGCCTGTCCGATGTCGGCGGCGACAAGCTCGACGCGCACCGGGTGGGCCGCGACCAGGTGAAGGCGCTGCAGCAGTCGTACGCGGTCGACAAGGAAGTGGACGTCGTCGTGTTCTCGGCGCCGCAGCTGAGCCTGTACGAGCTGCGCGCGCTGGCCGATCTGTGCGACGGCCGCGCGTTCAAGCGGCCGCTGCTGGCGGTGACCAGCCCGCAGGTCAAGCCGGATGCCGACCGCTTCGGCTACACGGCGCGGATCGAGTCGGCCGGCGGCACCGTGTTCGCGGGCATGTGCTTCTACCAGTCGTACGCGCGCGAGATCGCCGACGCGAACGGCTGGAAGCGGCTCGCCACGAACAGCGCGAAGATGGTCAACATCCTCGGCGGCTACGGCTACGTGCCGATGCTGGCCTCGATGGAGCAGTGCGTGGAAGCGGCCGAGACAGGGAGACTCGAATGAGCGCGGACAAGAACAGGGCGGCGCCGGCCGCGCCGGTCACCTTCCAGCCCAAGCCGCCGCGCGGGCCCGACGCCAGCGGGCGCGTGTTCACGGCGCGCCACGCGATGGGCGCGAGGGTGAAGGGCGAGGCGCTGGTGGCCAACGACGGCTTCTCGGCGCGTTACGACCTCGACAGGATCGCCGGGATCTTTTCGCGGCCGGCCCACAAGCTGGCGGGCCAGTCCTACGTGGGCCGCGTCCTGGTGCTGGACACCGCCAAGGGCGGCGTGGCGAGCGCGTGGATGCTCCACGAGATGCGCTCGCGCGGCAAGGTGCCGCTCGCGCTGGTGTTCAACAGCGTGAACCCGATCCTCGCGCAGGGCGCCGCGCTGGGCGACATCACGATGCTGGCCGGCTTCGACGAGGACGTCACCGCCGCGATCCCCAGCGGGTCGGAGGTGGAGATCGATCCGGAGGCTAAGACGCTGCGGGTGCTTTGAGGCGCGCGCGAACCGGCCTCAGCAGCGCGCTCGCCCGCGCCCGGTTGAGCAGCCGGTTCTTCGCGATCGCCAGGCGCAGCCATCGCGTCCACGCGTCGTTCACGCCGCGCCGGCTCGCCACGTCGGCGATCTCCTGCAGCAGCGCCACCTGCACCGCGTTGCGCGCGCCGATCCCGAGCACCTGGCGGGCGGTGGGGCGCCCCGGCAGCGAGGGCGGCAGCTCCGCGCCCACGGCCAGGAAGTTGAGCTTGGTGCGCAGGCACTTCTCGCAGACGCCGCAGTTGCGCCCGGTCATCGGGCCGGCCCAGCAGATCCGCAGGCCTTCCACGCCTTCCTTCCACCCGGTCAGGTACCCGACCTTCTCGGTGCGCGTGTATTCGCCGCCGTCGTAGGTCAGGCGGAACCGGTTGGAGCCGAGCATCGCGATGCTGATCGGGTTGCCGCCCCAGGGGATGACGAGCCGGGAGTAGTCCTCGCCCGAGCCGAGCAGGCCGGTGGCCGCCGTCTCCTGCCAGTGCCGCAGCACGCTGGAGATGCCGGCGCCGAACTCCATTTCCCAGTTGACCGGGAACTCTCGCTTCCAGTTGGTGCGCACGGTGGCCAGCGGCACGCCCAGCGAGGCCAGCGAGGCGGCGGCCGCGCGCCGGGCCACCTCGAAGGCCTCGGGCTTGTCGAGCGGGATGTCCATGCCGTGGATCATCACCGCGGCGGCCACCCGGCGGCTGCGCCGGCCGGCGTCGCCCCGCACGTGGCGCAGCAGCGTGAACGAGCCGTCCACTCCGCCCGAGAAGGCCGCCACCGCCAGCGGCCGGGCGGCCTCCGGCGCGTGGTCCTGCGCCACCTCCTCGGCCGCGCTCACGTCGACGCGCCGGTACAGGTCTGGCCGCCACAGCGCCCAGCTGGCCACGAAGTCCTCGAGGTTCTCGAGCAGCGAGCGCGACACCGGGCCGTCCACCCGCAGCGCGGCGCCCTGGCTCATCGCGAAGTTCACCAGCGCGGTGGCCGCGACGTCGTGCAGGGCCAGCGGGGCGGGCAGGGTCTCGTCCGGGCCTTCGATCTCCCACCAGATGCTGCGGCCGGCGAAGTCGGCGCGGCGGGTCACCCGGCCGGCTTGCCGGGTCTCGGACAGTCTCGCGACGATCGTTTCCATGGCGGCGCTCCGGGGTCGCTCTCGCGGGCGAGCGTATCATCGGCGCCGATGCTCGACACGCTCAAATCGCGCGTTCCGCTGCCGCTCAAGCAGTGGCCCCGGACGCGCTTCGGATCCGAGGACTTCCCGCTGCCCGACGGGCCCCGGGCGCTGGTCTTCCTGGCCGCCGACTACGGCAACATCGGCGACATCGCGATCACCGTGGCGCAGGCGCGCTTCCTGGCGCGCTTCGCCGGCGGCCGGCAGGTGGTGCAGGTGCCGCTCGACCGCACGCTGCGCGTGGTGCGCGCGATCCGCCGCCAGCTGCGGCCCGACGACCTGGTCACGGTGGTGGGCGGCGGCAACATGGGCTCGCTGTACCCGGACATCGAGGCGCTGCGCCAGCTGGCGATCCGCGTGTTTCCGGGCAACCCGGTGATCTGCTTCCCGCAGTCGCTCGACTGGGACGACACCGTGGCCTCGCAGCGCGCGCTCGCGCGGATCGCCCGCAGCTACCCGCGCCACCGGCGGCTGTCGCTGTTCGCGCGCGAGTCGGCCAGCTTCGCGAAGCTGGGCGAGCTTTTCGGGCCGGGCGGCCGCGTGCGCCTGGCGCTGGTGCCCGACATCGTGTTCAGCCTGTCGCCGGCCGACCTGGGCGTGGCGCCGGCCGCCGCGCGCGCCGGCATCCTGGCCTGCCTGCGCCAGGACAAGGAGCGGCGGGTGTCCGACGCCCAGGGCGAGCGGATCCGCGAACTGCTGGCCGGCGCGGGCGAGCCGGTGAACTTCACCGACACGCACGTGCCGCTGTCGGGTCTGGACGAGGCGCAGGCGCTGGCGCTGCTGCAGGACAAGCTGCGCGAGTTCGTGGCCGCCCGGCTGGTGGTCACCGACCGGCTGCACGGCATGATCTTCGCGGCGATATCGGGCACGCCCTGCGTGGCGCTGCCCAACGCCACCCACAAGGTCACCCAGACCTGGCGCGACTGGCTGCAGGCGTATCCGGGCGTGGCGCTGGTGCAGCCCGGCGACGAGGCCGCGCTGCGCGAGGCGATCGAGCGGCTGCTGGCGCTCGATCCGGCCGCGCTGCCCGCGCGGCCGGTGGACGATGCTGCCTTCGCGGCGCTGGCCGAGGCGGTGGCCGTGCCGGTGACGGGCGGGCCGGGAGCAGGCGCGCCGGAGCCGGCCGGGCTGGAGGCGGGCGGTGGCTGAGCTCGCCCGCCGCTGGCTCAAGGCACTGTTCGCCGCCGCCGTGGCCGGCGTGCTGGTGTTCGCGCTGTGGCCGGTGGAGGAGCTGCCGCCGCTGCAGACCGGCTGGGACAAGGCCGACCACCTGGCCGCCTTCGCCGCGCTGGCCATGCTGGGCTTCGCGGCCTGGCCCGAGCGCCGCCTGCGGGTGGTGGCCTGGCTGCTGGTGCTGGGCGCTGCGATCGAGCTGCTGCAGGGGCTGACCGGCTACCGGACCATGGACTGGCGCGACTTCGTGGCCGACGGGCTGGGGGTGGTGCTGGGCTGGGGGCTGCGGACGGCGATGCTCGGGAAGGCGGCGCGCTAGCGCGGCGTTACCGTGCTTGGAGGCCCGGCAGGGCGAGGCCAGGCCGTTGATTCATTGGGTGGGCTAGAAAACCGTTTCCCGTTATTGACAAAACGACCGAGTTGTCAATAATGGGAAACATCATGCCTGCCCGATCACCCTTGTCTGCCTCCGATGCGAGCGAAGCGAGCGCCAGGCTCGCGGCGCTCGGCCGGGGAATCCGCGCGCGCCGGAAGGCGCTGGGCATCAGCGCCACCGCGGTGGCCGAGGCGGCGGGCATGTCGCGTGTCACGCTGCATCGTATCGAAAGCGGCCAGCCCTCGGTCACGATGGGCGCCTACCTGAGCGCGATCTCTGCCCTGGGCCTGGATCTGCGGCTCGAGTCTCCGGGTGACGGTAGCGAGGAGGCGACGAAGGTTCGCGAGGGCTGGATACCCGCACGTGTGCGGCTGTCCAGCTATCCACAGCTCGAGCGCCTTGCCTGGCAGGTCCACGGCACCGACGAGCTCACCCCCGTCGAAGCGCTCGGCATCTACGAGCGCAACTGGCGCCATCTGGACTTCGAGGCCATGGAGCCCGCCGAGCGGCAGCTGATCGATGCGCTCCGCCTGGGCTTGGGGGCGTTGCGAAGCGATGTTTGAACGACCGCATCACCAGCGGATCGCGAGGGTGCTGCAGTCGCTCGACGGTACGTTGCTGCGCGAGAACCATTTTCTCGCAGCCGCGCGAGGTTCGAGCCGATCAGTACGGAATCCGCACCATGCTTCGGCTCGAGGACGAGGCGATCAAGTTCGAGATCGTCCTCGAGGGGCGAATCGAGCTGTCCGCGCCCTCGTTGGAGGACCAGGTCTGCGGCATCGCCACGTTGACACCGCTCGACATGGCAGCCAGCAAGCTGCTCGCCAACTCGGATCGCTGGGGCGACGACGGCGTCTTCGGTCGTGACCTGATCGACCTTGCGATGATGCGCTTGCCCCTGGCGCTCTTGCGCCAGGCCGTGGAGAAGGCCAGCCGGGCGTATGGCGACGCGATCCTCGCGGACCTCGAAAAGGCGATCGACCGGATGCAGGCGCGTCGGGGCTGGCTGGAGCGCTGCATGCAGGCCATGGCAATGACCGTGCCCCGGGCGCTGGTGTGGCAGAACGTTCGGGCGCTTCGGCGAGTGCTGCCCCGCTGAAGCCCTCGGGCGATGAGGGGCTCAGCCCTTCGCGGGGCGTTCCAGCGCGGCCAGGATCGCCAGCATCTCGCCCAGCCCCACCACCTCGCCGTACTTGCTGTGCATGTCGATCAGGTTGCTCTCGTGCTGCGCGGGCGAGCGGTCGGCCACGCAGTCGCGCACCACGAAGGGCGGGTAGCCGTGCTGAAGCGCGTCGACCACGCTTGCGCGCACGCAGCCGCTGGTGGTGCAGCCGGCCACGACCAGCATGTCGCAGCGGGCGGCGGCCAGCATCGTGGCCAGCGGCGTGCCGAAGAAGGCCGAGGCCTGGGTCTTGGTGATGACCGCGTCGTCGGGCGCGTGGCCCAGCCGCGGGTCGAGCTCGCAGGCCGGCGTGCCGCGGATCAGCGTGTCGAGCGCGCTGCACTTGTCGATCCAGCGGCCCACGTCCGAAAGGTTCGGCGCGTAGCCGATCACCGTGAAGATCACCGGGCCCAGGCCGCGGAAGGCGCGGATCAGCTCGGCCGTCGCGGTCACCTCCGCCGGGCAGTCCGAGGCCAGCGGGCTCAGCGCCGGCTCGGTGAAGCCGCGCTGGAAGTCCACGACCAGCAGGGCGGGGCGGCTGCCCGGCTTCAGGCTGCGGTCGAAGCCGCCGCGGAGGTTGAACGGGTCTTTCACCGCTCAGCGCGCCCCCGAAACGTCCACCAGCGCGCCGCTCACGTACGAAGACTGAGGCCCTGCCAGCCACAGGATCGTCTCGGCCACTTCCTCGGCCGAGCCGGCGCGGCCCATCGGCACGCCGCTCATAAGCCGCGTGAGGCGATCGGGCGCGCCGGCGGCCGCGTGCAGCTCGGTGTCGATCAGGCCCGGGCGCACCGCGTTCACCCGGATGCCCTCGGCGCCCACCTCGCGCGACAGGCCGATCGTGAAGGTGTCGGTGGCGCCCTTGCTGGCCGCGTAGTGCACCCATTCGCCGCCGCCGCCCAGCGGCGCGGCGCGCGAGGACACGTTGACGATCGCGCCGCCCTTGCCGCCGCGCGCGGTCGACATCCGGCGGATTGCCTCGCGGGCGGCCAGGAAGTAGCCGGTCACGTTCAGCTCGAACACCGCGCGCAGCGTGTCGGCGTCGATGTCGGCCACCTTGCGGATCGGGCCGGTGGTGCCGGCGTTGTTGACCAGCGCGTCGGGCGGGCCGAACTCGGCGTCGCAAGCGGCGAACAGGGCCTTCACGCCCTCGTCGGTGGCCATGTCGGCCTGCACCGCCAGCACGCGGCGGCCAGTGGCCCTGCCGGCCGCGGCCACCTCGTTGGCGCGGGCGGTGTTGCCGGCGTAGCTGAAGCACACGTCGTATCCGTGGCTGGCGGCCAGCACCACGGTGGCCGCGCCGATACCTCGGCTGCCGCCGGTCACGATCATCACCTTGTTCATCGCTTGTCTCCCGTGTCCGCGATCAGGCCCTGCGATTCCACGCCGTCGATCAGGCAGATCTCGTCGTTTTCCGAAGTGTCGCCGCTGATGCCGATCGAGCCGACGATCTCGCCGGCCGCGTTGCGGATCAGCGCGCCGCCGGGCACCGGCACCATGCGGCCGTCGGACATCGCGTTCAGCGCGGTGAAGAAGGCCGGCATCTTCTCGGCGCGGCGGGCGAGTTCGCGGCCGCCGAAGCCCATGCCCAGCGCGCCCCAGGCCTTGCCCATGGCGATGTCGGGGCGCAGCAGGCTGGAGCCGTCGCCGCGCTTGAGCACCTTGATGTGGCCGCCGGCGTCGAGCACGCACACGGTCAGCGGCTGGAAGTTCATTTCGCGGCCCTTGGCCAGCGCGCGATCGGCGATGGCGTCGGCCTTGTCGAGAGGCAGGGAATTCATCGGGCTGTTTCCTCGAAGTGGAGTTCGGTGTTCGGTCAGGCCTTGCGTTCCAGCCGCGCCATCTCGGCCAGCACCGCGCAGACGGCAGCGGTGTCCTGCTCGCCGCGCCCCTGCGCCATGGCCGCAGTGTAGATCGGCGCCGACGCGTTCAGCAGCGGGGTGGGGCAGTCGAGCGCGGTCGCGAACTCGGAGATGATCTTCATGTCCTTCTGCCAGATGCCGACCTTCATCGTGGCCGGCTCGTAGCGGTCGGCCACCATCTGCGGGCCGCGCACGGTGAACATCCGCGAGCCGCCGGCGCCGTCGCCGATCACGCGGTAGATCGCCTCGGGGTCCAGCCCCGCCTTCATGCCGAGCACGAAGGCCTCGGCCGCGGCCACGTTGTGGATCGCCACCAGCAGGTTGGCGACGAACTTCATCTTGCTGCCGTTGCCGAAGGCGCCCAGGTCGTGGGTCGCGCGGGCGAAGCCGTCGAACACCGGCCGGCACCGCTCGATCGCGGCGCTGTCGCCGCTGGCGTAGACGAGCAGGTCCTTCGTGACGGCCTGCGCGCCGGTGCCGCTCAGCGGGCAGTCGAGCATGGTGACCTGCGGCGCGGCGGCGGCGGCCAGCCGCTCCTTGTCGGCGATCGGCAGCGTGCTGGCCTCGATCAGCACCAGACCGTCGCGCTGCGCGGCGAGCAGGCCCTGCGGGCCAGTGACCACGTCGTCGAGCGCCTGAACGCTGGGCAGCACGCTGACGACGATGCCGACGGCGCGCGCCACCGCGGTCGGCGAATCGGCGGGCCGGCCGCCGGCTTGCTCGAAGGCGCGCATCCGCTCGGGCGCGACGTCGAAGCCGACCACCTCGAAGCCGGCGGCGATCAGGTTGGCGGACATCGCGCTGCCCATGATGCCGAGGCCGATCATGCCGACGCCGGCGGGGCGTGTGGAGTCGTTCATCGTGTGTGCGTCGTGGGGTTGGAGGGACGTCGTGCGGTCGAGGGTCTGCCGGGCGCCGGCGCCCGATTCAGAGCACCGATGGCAGCCAGGTGCTGATCGACGGGAACGCGATCAGCAGCACCAGCGCGACCACCAGCAGCGCGGTGAAAGGCAGCGAGCCCGCGAAGATCTCTTCGAGCGAGGCCGAGTCGCCGAGCGCCGACTGCATCGCGAAGGCGACCATGCCGAAGGGCGGCGTGAGCAGGCCGATCTCGATCGCCACGATGCTGACCATGCCGAACCAGATCGGGTCGTAGCCGAGCTTCACGATGACCGGGAACATGATCGGGATCGTGAGCAGCAGGATCGACACCGAGTCGATGATCATGCCGAGCAGCAGGAACACCAGCACGAAGGCCAGCACGATCACGATCGGCGCCACTGGCAGGGCGGCCGCCCATTCGCTGAGGCTCGAGGCCAGGCCCGAGATCGTGAGCATGCGGCTGTACATCTGCGCCGCGATCAGCAGCAGGAAGATGCTCGCGGTCGAGCGGCCGATTTCCGACAGCACTTCGATGCTCGAGCTGCGGTTCACCTTGCCCGCCACCAGGGCGAGCACCAGCGCGCCGGCCGCGCCGATCGCGCCGGCCTCGGTGGGCGTGAAGAAGCCGCCGTACAGGCCGCCCAGCACCAGCGCGATCAGCAGGATAACGCCCCAGGGGCGGATCGCGGCCTTCACGATCTCGGCGAGGCCGGGCTTGGCCCCGGCGCTGTCGAAGTCGCCGGCCACGCCCGGAGAGAACCGGGCCCTTAGCCAGATACCCAGCGACAGCAGCGCGGCCACCAGCAGGCCCGGCCCCACGCCCGCGGCGAACAGCTTGCCGATCGACTGTTCGGTCAGCACGCCGTAGACGATCATCAGGATCGAAGGCGGGATCAGCATGCCGAGGATCGCGCTGCCGGCCACGATGCCGAAGGCGAACTTGCGCTCGTAGCGCAGCCTGAGCATCTCGGGGATGGCCAGCTTCGAGAACACGGCGGCAGAGGCGACCGACACGCCGGTGATCGCGGCGAAGATCGCGTTGGCGATCACGGTGGCCACGCCCAGGCCGCCGCGCAGGCGGCCGAAGATCACGTGCGCCGAGCTGAACAGGTCGCGGGTGGCGCCGGAGAGATTCGCGAGGATGCCCATCAGCACGAACAGCGGGATCACTGCGAACACGTAGTCCATCACCGCCTGGTAGGCGGTCGTGTTGAGCAGGCTGATCGCCACGTTCGGCTTGCCGGTGATCGCCCAGATGCCGATCACGCTGAGCAGCGCCAGCGACACGCCGATGTGCACGCCGATCAGCACCAGCAGGAACACGCCGGCGACGGTGAGCAGCGCGATGGTGATCGGGTCCATCAGGCCTTCTCCCCGGGCTGTCCGAAGGGCTTGCCGCGCAGGTGCCCGGCGAGCATGACCAGGAACTGCAGCGCAGTCAGCGCCGCGCCGAGCACCACCAGGCTGCGGATCGGGTAGGTGGGCACGCGGACCGGGTCCTCGCCCTCGAACTCGCCGACCTTCCAGGCCTCGATCATCTGGTCCCACCCGGAGTACACGATCAGCGCGAAGATCGCCACGCCGAGCAGGCAGCTCAGCACCTCGACCGCGCGCTGCGCGCCGGCCGGCATGCGGTCGAGCAGGATCGTGGAGCGCAGGTGGGCGCCGATCTTCAGCGTGTGCGGCATCATGCACCAGACCAGGCCCACCACCGAGATCTTCACGATCTCGGGCACGCCGAACAGCGGCGAGTCGAAGAAGGCGCGCCCGATCACGTCGGCGGTGATCAGCAGCATGATCAGCACCACCCACACGGCGCCCAGCAGGTTCAGCGCCGACAGCAGTCGGTGGAAGATCGCCAGTCCGGCGTTGGCTTTCATGTCGGCGTTCCCGGTGAATGAAAAGCCCCTCGGGGCGCTTGCCGCGAGGGGCGGGGCCCGGCGAGGGGCTTCAGTTCACTTTCCAGTCGCGCGGCATCTTCACGCCGGCTTCCTTCAGGGCCTTGATGTACTCGGCGATCGCCTTGCCGGGCTGGCCGGCCTTGTTGATCTCGGCGGTGCGCTCGTTCGGGATGTCGGGCAGCGCGTTCGCCCACTTGACCTTCTCTTCTTCGCTGAGCGAGCGCACGTTGGCGCCGGCCGCCTTCATCGTCTCGACGCTGCGCTTGCCCTTGTCGAGCGCCATCTGCGTCTGCACGGTCGTGAACTCCTTGCCCACCTCGAGCATGATGTCCTGCACCGGCTTGGGCAGCTTGCGCCAGGTGTCCTTGTTGATCGCGAGGACCACGTTCGGGATCGCGCCGAAGTCGGTGAAGGTGTAGTTCTTCGCGACCTCGTGCAGCTTGAAGCCCACGGTGGCGTCGGGGAACATCACCCAGCCCTCGTACACGCCGGTCTGGAAGGAGGTGTAGGCCTCGTTCAGGTTCGACTGCACCGGCACAGCGCCCACGGCCTTGAGCCACGGGATGTTCGGGCCGGCGGCCGCGATCTTCTTGCCCTTGAGCTCGCCGACCTGGTCCCAGGCGAAGGTGGTGACCAGGTTGTAGTTGCCCACGCTGCCCACGCCCAGGAAGACCTGGTTGTACTTGGTCTCGAGGATCTTCTTCAGCTCGGGCACGTTGTCGTAGACCTGGCGCGCGGCCTTGGCGGCGACCATCGGATCGGGGCTGCCGAAGGGCACGAAGTAAGGGAAGTTGTGCGCCATCAGCTTGGCCGGCTCGAAGGCCACGTGCAGGTCGGCGATGTCGACCAGTCCGCTCTCGACCGCCTCGAGGCACTCGCCGAGCTTGCAGACCGAGCCGCCGTAGGCGTTGATCCACTCGATCTTGTGGCCGGTCTTCTCGGCGACCCGCTTGCTGACCTCGGGCGCGAAGAAGTCGCGCATCGCGGTGATCCACACGGCGGCGTCGGCCGGGTGGCCGGCGCCGATGGTCAGGCGGAAGGTGTCCGCCATGGCGCTGTTCGATGCCGCGGCGCCGATCAGGCTGGCGGCGATGATTCCGAGGACTCGCTTCTTCACTGGTTCTCCCCCAAACACGTGGATTGACTGCCGGACCTCGACTGCCGCGCGCATGCGCGGCAGGGCGGGCACGGCCGACCGGCGCTCATCCTTGTTGCGGATGTCGCGCCGGGTGCTATAAATTCACCATATATTTATACACCCCATTCCCCCAGCCTGTCATCTCGCGGCGCCTCAGACGTGATCACTCCTGCTGCCATGACCGGGATCGGCGCCGAAGTCTGCCGCCAGCTCGAGCACGACATCGCGAGCGGAAAGCTGCCGCCCGGCACCCGGCTCGACGTGAAGGCGGTCGCCGAGCGCTTCGGCGTGTCGCGCACGCCGGCGCGCGAGGCCTTGCTGCAGCTCGCCACCGCAGGGCTGATCGACTTCCAGCCGCGCCGCGGCGCGGTGGTCGTGATGCTCGATCCGCGCGAGGTGATGGGCATGGTCGAGGTTCTCGTGGTGCTGGAGGCGCAGGCCGCGCAGCTTGCGGCCCGGCGCATCGGCGACGAGCAGCGCGAGGCGCTGCAGGCCGCGCACGCCAGCGGGGAAGCGGCTGCCGGCTCGGGCGATTCCGCGGCCTATGCGGAAGCGAATCTGCGGCTGCACGACGTGATCTACCGCGCCGCGGCCAACGACTACCTGCATCGGCAGATCGTGCACCTGAGGGGGCGGCTGGCCTTCCACCGGCCGCTGGCGCTGGCCCGGCCCGAGCGGATGCGCGCCTCGAACGCCGATCACGCGCTGATCGTCGATGCGATCCTGCGGGGCGACGAGGAGGCGGCCCGCGCGGCGATGACGAACCACATTACCGTGGGCGGCACCACGCAGGCCGAGCTGCTGGTGCGCTGAGGGCGCGATCGGCAGGGGCGGGCTTGCCGAAGCGAGGGATTGCCCAGCGCCCGATCGCCGGGGGCTGGATTCGAGCCGGCAGCTTTGCTTAGACTCCGGGGTGCTGCGCATGGAGCCCGGGAGGACGCCCAGGCATGAACGACCCTGAGTTCGAATCGGCCCGGCGATCGCGCCGCGCCAGTCTCGCCCTGATCGGCGCGCTCGGCGCGTCGCTGCTGTCCGCCTGCGCCTCCCGCTCGCCGGGCGGCCCGGGCGCCGATGGCCGCGGATTCTTCGACGGTCCCGCCGCCGACGTGGCGGGCGACCTGCCCGACGCGCTCGCCCGCGAAGCCGCCTTCCTGGCGCTCAGCCTGGTCGACACCCCTTACCGCTACGGCGGCAACACGCCCGAGGGCGGCTTCGACTGCAGCGGGCTGATCGTCTACGTGTTCCGCGAGGCGGCCAGCCACCCGATGCCGCGCACCGTGGCGCAGATCGCGCGCGCCGGCCAGCCGGTGCGCTATCGCACGATCCGCACCGGCGACATCGTGCTGTTCGACACTGCGGGGCCGTTCACGCACGCGGGAATCTACGTGGGCAGCGGCCGCTTCGTGCACGCGCCGTCTTCCGGCGGGGTGGTGCGGCTCGACGGCGTGCACGCGCGCTACTGGCGGCCGCGCTTCTCCGGGATCCGGCGGGTCTGACGCCTGCGCTCAGACCCAGTTCTCGAGCCGCAGTCCTGGAACGCGGCGGAACTCGATGTCGTTGGCCACCAGGATCAGCCCCTGCGCGCGGGCGTGGCCGGCGATCATCGAGTCGTAGGGGCCGATCGGCTTGCCGGCGCGCGCCAGTTCCGCCCTGATCTGGCCGAAGTGCAGGGCTGCCTTCTCGTCGAAGGCGGCCACTTCGAGGCGGGCGATCAGCCCCTCGATGTCCTTCAGGTTGCGCTCGGGCTGGGCCGACTTCTCGGCCCCGAAGACCAGCTCGCCCAGCGTGACGCTGGAGATGCACATCTGGCCGTCGTGCTGCTTGAAGCGCTCGCGCACCGCTGCCGGGCGGTTTCGGATCGTGTAGATCACCGTGTTCGTGTCGAGCATGTACTTGAGCATGCTCAGAGGCTCTCCCGCTCCTGGTCACCGGGCTGCTCGCGCTCCAGCATGAAGTCCTCGGAGGCGCCGGGGCCGTCGAACCAGACGTCCCAGGACTCGCCGGCGGGCGTGATGATTCGCGTGTTGCCGACCGCGACGATGTCGACCCGGGTGACCTCGGCGGGCAGTTCGACCGCCTTCGGCAGGCGCACGGCTTGCGTCTTGTTCGAGCGGAACACGGTGGTGTGCGCGGACTTCACGATGGCGCTCCGGAAATTGGATATACAAATTATATATCCGAGTCGCGCCGATCAGGTCCGCATGGCCTGCGCTGATGATCAGGTAGCCGGAGGGTGCCGAGGTGAAGCTCTTGCGCTGCTCGAGCCTCAGCCCCCCGCCAGCGACCAGGCCATCCGCAGCGCCAGCCCGAACATCGTGGCCGCGAACAGCCGGCGCAGCGCACGCGCCGGCACCCGGTGCGACAGCCGCGCGCCGACCGGCGCAAGCAGCATGCTGGCCGCCACGAAGGGCGCCAGCGCCGGCAGCCACACGTAGCCGATCGAGCCGGGCGGCAGGCCGGGCTGCCCGAGGCCGGCGAGCACGTGGGCCGTGGTGCCGGTGACCGCGATCGGCAGGCCGATCGCGGCGCCGGTGCCGATCGCCCGCCGGAACGGCACGTTGAACCAGGTCAGCGCCGGCACCAGAAGCACCGCGCCGCCGGCGCCGACCAGCGTGGACATCGCCCCGACCGCGCCGCCCAGCGCGGCCAGCCCGATCGGGCCGGGCAGGCCGCGGTGCGGGGCCGGACGCAGGTCGAAGGCCATCGCGAGCGATGCGTAGCCGATGAAGGCGGCCAGCACCATGGCCAGCGTGGCGGTGGGCAGCAGCTGGGCCAGGAAGCCGCCTGCGAAGCCGCCCACCACCAGCCCGGGCGTCAGCCGCGCCAGAAGCGGCCAGTCGACCGCGCCGTGCCGGTGGTGGGCCAGCGTGCTGGCCGCCGCGGTGAACGCGATCGATGCGACGCCCGTGGCCACCGCCACGTGCGCGATGTGCTCGCGCGGCAGGCCGTGCGCCTCGAAGGCCAGCACGGTGAGCGGCGTCTGCACGGCGCCGCCGCCGATGCCGAGCAGGCCGGAGAAGAAGCCGATCAGCGCGCCGATCGCCGCGTAGACGAGGGACTGGATCGGTGCGAATTCCATGTGCTGGCGGCGGCGGCCTTGACCGAGGTCGAAAGGAGGGCTTGACGGGTGTCTAGAATGCCGGAACGCGGTTCACGGCCGTTCCAGCGTGTTCCGGAACCATCATTCTCCGCGCGTTCTCCTCAGCGAAGGCATCGACATGAAACTCCTCTCCCAATACTTGCCCTCCGTACCCGCTGCCGGCCTCGCCGCGGTGCTGGTCGCCGCAGCCGCCGCGGCGCCCATGGCGGCCGCCCAGACGCCAATGCAGCAGCAGATGCAGCAGCAGCAGATGCAGCAGATGCAGCAGGCCCAGCAGATGCAGGCGCGCCAGTCGGCCGGCCCCGCCGCGAAGGTCGGCAGCCTGTCGATCGGCAACCCGTGGGCGCGGGCTACCGCGCCGGGCGCTGCGGTCGGCGGCGGCTTCATGCTGCTCGAGAACGCCGGCGGCGCCGACCGCCTGGTCGGCGCCTCGTCGCCGGTGTCGGAATCGGTCGAGCTGCACACGATGTCGATGGAGAACAACGTGATGCGGATGCGCGAGGTGCAGGCCATCGACCTGCCTGCCGGCCAGCGCGTCGAGCTGCGCCCCGGCGGCCTGCACATCATGTTCATCAACCTGAAGGCCCCGCTGAAGGCCGGCGACACCTTCCCGGTCAGGCTGCGCTTCGAGAAGGCGGGCGAGGTCGAGGTCGGCTTCAAGGTCGAGGCCATGGGCGCGATGGGCGGCCCGGCCGGCGGCGGCATGCACCAAGGCGGCATGCCGCACGGCGCGACCATGCCAGGCTCGCAGCGTTGAAGGCGGCGCGCGGCGGCGCGGCGGCGGCGATCGTCGTCGGCACCGGCGTCGTCGGCGCGCTGAACTTCGGCAAGCTGCCGCCCGCGCTGCTCGCGCTGCAGGCCGACTTCGGCCTGTCGCTGGTGCAGATCAGCTGGATGGTGTCGCTGTTCATGTTCGGCGCGGCGCTGTTCGGCATCGCCGGCGGGGCGATCGCCGATGGCTTCGGCCCGCGCCGGGTCATGGTGGCGGGCCTGCTGCTGATGGGCGTGGCCAGCGCGGCGGGCGCGCTGGCGACCTCGTCGGCCGTGCTGTTCGTCAGCCGGGCCGTCGAGAGCGTCGGCTTCCTGCTGGCGGTGCTGCCCGGGCCCGCGCTGTTGCGCAAATGCGTGCCGGCCTCGTCGCTGCGCGGCTGGCTGGGCGCCTGGGCCGCCTACATGCCGGCCGGGATGAGCCTCGGCTTGATCGCCACGCCCTGGCTGATGCACGTCGCCAGCTGGCGGGCCGCCTGGTGGGGCGTGGCCGTGGCGGGCGTCGTGTGGGCCGGGATGATCGCGTTCGCGCTGCCCCGCCCGAGCGAGAGCGCGCGGGCGGGGCAGGGCAGCGGAGCCGACGGGCCGGCGGTGCCGGCCAGGCAGGTTCCCGTCGGGCTGGCCGCCAACGCCTGGGCCACCGCCACCGCTCCGGGCCCCTGGCTGATCGCGCTGTGCTTCCTGTTCTACGCGGGCCAGTTCGTCGGCATCTTCAGCTTCCTGCCGATGATGTACGCCGAGGCGGGCGTCGCGCCGGCGCTCGGCGGCCTGCTGACCGCGCTGGCGGTCATGATCAACATGACCGGCAACCTCGCCGCCGGCCTGCTGTTGCAGCGCGGCTTCCAGCGGCACTCGCTGATCGCGTTCGCCGGCGTGTCGATGGCGCTCGGCGCGTGGATCGCGTTCGGCGCCGGCGCGCCTTTCGCATTGCGCTATGCGGCGATCCTGGCGCTGTCGGCGATCGGCGGGCTGATCCCCGGCACCCTGTTCGCCACCGCGCCGTTCTACGCGCCGGGCCCGGCGGCGGTGTCGACCACGGTCGGGCTGATGCAGCAGGGCTCTGGCAGCGGCCAGATCCTGCTGCCGCCGGTGATCGCCGCGCTCGCCCAGTACAGCGGCGGCTGGTCGTCGACCTGGATCGCGACCGGCGCGGCAGCTGCGTGCACCGTCGCGCTGGCCGGGGCGATCCGGCGCTACGACCGGGTGCGGATGCGTCGGGTGGTGGCGCAGGCCTGAGCGTGCCGGGCCTGGGCAGGCCGGGCCCGGACGCGGCGCCCGCTCAGTTTCCGTCGAGCAGCTTGCGAACGCGCTCGATGTCGGCCGCGGTGGCCGCGCCGGCCGCTTCGGGCGGGGCCGCCGCAGCGCTCGCGCCGGCTGCCGGAGCTGTTGCCGCCAGCCTGCGGCGGCGGTTGATCGCGACCCACACGCCGATGCCCACCGCGAGCAGCGCGAAAGGCCCGAACCAGAGCAGCCAGGTGTTCGACTGCACCGGCGGGCGGTACAGCACGAAGTCGCCGTAGCGCTGCACGAGGAAGTCCTTGATCTGCTGGTCGCTGCGGCCTTCGAGGATCATCGACTCGACCTGCCGGCGAAGGTCGGCCGCCAGCGAGGCGTCGGACTCGGCCAGCGTCTGGTTCTGGCAGACCAGGCAGCGCAGCTCGTGGGCGAGCTTGTCGTAGCGGGCCTTGTCCGCCGGCTCGGTCAGCAGCCGTTCGGTGGTGCCGGGCGCCAGGTAGGGCTGGCCGCTGGCGGTCTGGGCCGCGGCCGGGGCCGCCGGCAGAGCGAGGGCGGCGGCCAGCGCCGCGGCCGCGATGCGTGCGGTCATGCTCACGATTGTCCCTGCAGTTCCTTCACGAGCGGCAGCAGCCGGCCCTGCAGCAGCTCGGGGGTCACCGGGCCCACGTGCTTGAACCGGATCGTGCCCTGCTTGTCGACGACGAAGGTCTCGGGCGCGCCGTACACGCCCCAGTCGATGCCGGCCCGGCCGTCGACGTCGCTGACCACCACCGAGTACGGATCGCCGAAGCGCTTGAGCCACGCCTGCGAGGCGTCGGGCCTGTCCTTCCAGGCCAGCCCGACGATCGGCACGGTGCCCGCCTTGGCGAGTTCGTTGAACAGCGGGTGCTCGACCTGGCAGGCCGCGCACCAGGATCCCCACACGTTGAGCAGCCAGACCTTGCCGGCGTAGTCCTTCGGCGACCACTGCCGGCTCTCCTGCCCGAGCACCGGCAGCGTGAAGGCCGGCGCCGGCTTGCCGATCAGCGCCGACGGCAGCTCGCGCGGGTTGCGGTCCAGGCCCTTGTACAGGAACAGCGAGATGACCGCGAACAGCGCGACCGGCAGCAGCAGGCGGAGGATCTTCATCGCGCCGCCCCGCTCAGGCCGCCTGGCCGGCCGCGGGCGAGCGCGACTGCGCGGCAACCGCCTTGCGGCGATAGCGCCGGTCGGCCACCGCGAACCCGCCGCCGATGGCCATCAGCACGCAGCCGAGCCAGATCCAGTTGACGAAGGGCTTCACGTGCGCGCGCACGATCCAGGCGTCGCCGCCCACCGGCTCGCCCATCGACACGTAGACGTCGCGGATCAGGCTGCGGTCGATCGCCGCCTCGGTCATCGCCATGCCCGAGGCGCGATAGCTGCGCTTGTCAGGGCGAAGCACGGCGATCACCCGCTCGCTGCCTGCCTTGCGCACCTCGAAGCTGCCGCGCACCGCGTCCCAGTTCGGGCCCTTGACCTCTTCCAGGCCGACGAAGCGCAGCGTGTAGTCGCCCAGCGCGATCGTGTCGCCGGGTTGCGCCCGCTGCTCGCGGTCGACCGTGTAGCTGTTGACCAGCGTGACGCCGACGATGAACACCGCCACGCCCAGGTGCGCCAGGTGCATGCCCCAGACGCTGGCCGCGTGCAGCTTCGCGCGGCGCAGCGACAGCCTGCCGTCGTGCCCGCGCAGCATCCCGAGCACCGCCACCACGACGCCGCCGGCGATCCACAGCGCGAACCACAGGCCGAGGCTGGTCATCGGCCTGAAGCCGTCGACGGTGAGCGGCAGCAGCAGCGAGACCACCACCGCCACCACGAAGGCCCAGCGCAGCCGGTGGACCAGTTCGGGCACCGGCGTGTTCTTCCAGCGCGCCAGCGGCCCGACTGCCATCAGGAACAGCGCCGGCGCCATCAGAGGCAGGAAGACCGCGTCGAAGTAGGGCGGACCGACCGAGATCTTGCCCATTTCCAGAGTGTCGAGCACCAGCGGGTACAGCGTGCCGAGCAGCACCGCGGCCATCGCCACGACCAGCACGATGTTGTTGGCCAGCAGCATCGACTCGCGCGACACCGCGCCGAAGGACGGGCCGTTGCCGATCGCCTGCGCGCGCCACGCGAACAGCGTGAGCGAGCCGCCGATGACCACCGCGAGGAACATCAGGATGAACACGCCGCGGGTCGGGTCGGTGGCGAAGGCGTGCACCGAGGTGAGCACGCCCGAGCGGACCAGGAAGGTGCCGAGCAGGCTCAGGCTGAAGCCGAGGATGGCCAGCAGCACGGTCCAGCTGCGGAAGGTACCCCGCTTCTCGGTGACCGCCAGTGAGTGGATCAGCGCGGTGGCCACCAGCCACGGCATGAACGAGGCGTTCTCGACCGGGTCCCAGAACCACCAGCCGCCCCAGCCCAGCTCGTAGTAGGCCCAGAAGGAGCCGAGCGCGATGCCGAGCGTCAGGAAGGCCCAGGCCACCGTGGTCCAGGGCCGGGCCCAGCGGGCCCAGGCGGCGTCGAAGCGGCCGCCCAGCAGGCCGGCCACCGCGAACGCGAACGCGACCGACAGCCCCACGTAGCCCATGTACAGCAGCGGCGGGTGGAAGACCATGCCCGGGTCCTGCAGCAGCGGGTTCAGGTCGCGGCCGTCGGCCGGCGGCGGCACGATGCGCTCGAAGGGGTTGGACGTGAACAGCGTGAACAGCAGGAAGCCGATCGCGACCAGGCCCATCGTGCCCAGGATGCGCGCGCGCAGCACTGCGGGCAGCGAGCCCGAGAAGGCCGCCACGGCCGAGGTCCAGCCGGCCAGCATCAGCACCCACAGCAGGATCGAGCCCTCGTGCGAGCCCCAGGTGGCCGCGACCCGGTAGTGCAGTGGCAGCGACAGGTTCGAGTGGGTGGCGACCAGCGACACGGTGAAGTCGTTCTCGACGAACAGCGCGGTCAGGCAGGCGAAGCCGAGCAGCGTGAGGAAGAACAGCGCGTGGGCCGCAGGCTGGCCCACCGCCATCAGGCGCGCGCCGGTGGCCCCGCGCATCCAGCTGCCGGCCAGCGGCAGCGTGCCGAGCACGATCGCCACGGCCAGCGCCAGCGCGATCGCGAAGTGTCCGAATTCGGCGGTCATGGCATTTCCCGTTCGCCGGAGCGGCCGCTCGCGCGCCGCGCCCCGGTCATTGCTTCTGGTACTGCTGGTACTGCGGGGTGGCTTCCATCGGATGGCCCGCCCGCTTCAGCGCCTCGGCCGCCTCGGGCGGCATGTAGTTCTCGTCGTGCTTGGCCAGCACCTCGCTCGCGCGGAAGCTGCCGTCGGGCTGGATCGAGCCCTGCGCGACCACGCCCTTGCCCTCCTTGAACAGGTCGGGAAGGATGCCGGTGTACGAGACCTGGATCGACTTGGCGCTGTCGGTGACCACGAACACCACGCTGGTGCCGTCGCCCACGCGCTTCAGGCTGCCTTCCTCGACCAGGCCGCCCACCCGGAACGGGCGGCCGGCGGGCGCCTTGCCCTCGGCGATCTCGCTCGGCGTGTAGAAGAAGACCAGGTTGCTCTGGAAGGCGTTGAGCACCAGCGCGACGGCCACGCCGATCGCGGCCAGGCCCACGAGGATCAGGATCAGTCTCTTTTGACGCGGTTTCATTCGGTGTCCGTTGCGCGGGCCGGCCGGGCCGACTCCATTTCCTCGCGAGTTTCGTCGACCTGCTGCCAGGCGGCCTTACGGCGCCGGCGCAGCGCCCACAGCTCGATCGCCACGCACAGCGCCAGCATCGCGTACGAGCTCCAGATGTAGAACCCGTGCCCGCCCATCGCCAGCCATTCGCTCATTGCCGGCCCTCCGCGCGGCGCAGCTCGCCGACCCAGTCGGTGAGCGCCTCGCGCTCGATCATCACGCTGCGCACGCGGTGAAGCGCCACCGCGATCGAATAGAACCAGGCCGAGAAGGTCATCAGCAGCATGGCGGTGAGCATCGTGGCCGCCATCTTCGGCGCGGCGGTCATCGAGATCGTGGCTCCCTGGTGCAGCGTGTTCCACCACTGCACCGAGAAGTAGATGATCGGGACGTTGACCACGCCCACCAGCGCCAGCAGCGCGGTGGCGCGGTCGGCGCGGCGCGGGTCGTCGATCGCGGCGCGCAGCGCGATGAAGCCCAGGTACAGGAACAGCAGGATCAGCGTGGACGTGAGCCGCGCGTCCCAGACCCAGTAGGTGCCCCAGGTGGGGCGGCCCCAGAAGGCGCCGGTCCACAGCGAGACGAACGCGAACATCGCGCCGGTGGGCGCGAGCGCCTGCGCCATCATCGCCGACAGCCGGGTGTTCAGCACCAGCGACAGCGCGCACCAGAAGGCCATCACCAGGTAGATGAACATCGCCATCCACGCGGCCGGCACGTGGATGAAGATGATCCGGTACGACTCGCCCTGCTGCCAGTCGGTGGGGGCGACGAAGAAGCCGACGTAGAGCCCGGCGATCGCCAGCACCGCGGAGGCCCAGCCGAACCACGGGATCATGCGCCCGGCCAGCGGATAGAAGCGCGCCGGCGACGCGAACTGGAGGAAGCTGCCTGTCATTTCATTCGTGAGCAATTCTAACCGCGAGGGCCGCCGCGAACGGGCCGAACACCCAGGCGAGGATCAGGCCCGCGCCGAGCAGCGAAAGGTGCGCGCCGGCACCCAGCCCCGCCACCTGCGCCTCGACCGAGCCTGCGCCGAAGATCAGCACCGGCACCGCCAGCGGCAGCACCAGCAAGGCGAGCAGCGAGGCGCCGCCGCGCGCGCCGAGCGTGAGCGCGGCGGTGACCGCGCCCAGCCACGACAGGATCGGCGTGCCGAGCGCGAGCGAGGCGACCAGCACGCCGATCGCGTCGGCGGGCAGGCCGAACTGCAGGCCGGCCAGCGGCGACAGCGCGACCAGCGGCAGCCCGGTGGCCAGCCAGTGGGCCAGCACCTTGCCGGCCACCAGCGCTGGCAGAGGCGCCGGCGCCAGCAGGATCTGCTCTAGCGTGCCGTCGGCCCAGTCGGCGGCGAACAGCCGCGGCAGGCCCAGCAGCGTGGCCAGCAGCGCGGCGACCCACGCGATGCCGGCGGCGATCGCGCGCAGCAGGTTCGGGTCGGGGCTCACCGCCAGCGGGAACAGGCTTGCCACCAGCAGGAAGAACAGCAGCACGACGGCGAGCTCGGCGCGCGACTGGGCGGCCAGCTTCAGGTCGCGCCGGCAGGCCCAGAGGACCGCGCCGACGACGCCGAAGATCGGGGCCTCGCGAACCGCCGCCATTCAGCGCCCCGCGAAGTCGCCGAGCGACAGTTCGATCGGCGGCGCGCCGGACGGCAGCCGCTGGTGCGTGGCCACGACGGCGACGCCGCCGCGCGCGAGGTGCGCGTCGAGCAGCTCGCCGAACAGGGCCTGGCCGGCCGTGTCGAGCGCGGTGGTCGGCTCGTCGAGCAGCCAGAGCGGCCGTTGCGAGTCCGCCAGCCGGGCGAGCGAAAGACGGCGGCGCTGGCCTGCCGACAAGCGCCCGAAGGGCAGCTTCGCCTGCCGGGCCAGGCCCGCGCCGGCGAGCAGGGCGTCGATGCCCGACTCGCCGCCGCCGTCGAGCTCGCGCTGCAGGCGCAGGTTCTCCCGCGTGCTCAGGCCGTCCTTCCAGCCGGCCGCGTGGCCCTGGAACAGGCAGGCTGCGTGCCAGTCGGGGGTCGCCGGGCGGCGCGGCCGGCCGCGCCAGCGCACCTCGCCGGCGGTCGGGCGCACCAGCCCCGCGATCGCCCTGAGCAGCGTCGTCTTGCCGGTGCCGTTCGGGCCGGTCAGCGCGAGCCAGCGGCCCGGCGGCAGATCGAAGGAAACGCCCGAGAACAGCGTGCGGATGCCCGCCGCGCAGGCGAGCCCGCTCACGGCAAGGCCGGCATCGGCCGGGGGCGGTCCACCAGGCGGCAGCGAGCCGTTCGCGCCGGGGTTCCCGGTCACGGCTCGACGACCCGGTCGATCAAGAGCGAAACGCCGGTGCTGCCGGGCTTCGCGGGCACCGGCTCGCCGATCAGGTCGCCGGGGCGGCGGGCGGCGTCGCCCGACACGCTGATCCGCGCCTCGAGGACCAGGTCGCCGACCGAGGACGGCGTGCGCGACGGATCCATCGCATCGCCGTCGCCGATCTCGAAGGCATAGGGCAAGGACCCCGCCGGCACGCGCAGCACCGCGACCGGGATCCGCGGCCCCTGGGCGGCGCGGGCGATCACGAACAGCGTGGCCGAGGCAGGCACCTTCGCGGCGATCGCCGGGGCGAGCTCGACGCGACCGGCCAGCACCGGCGCCTTCGCGGGCGCGGCAGAGGCCTGTCCGGTCGGCGCCGCGCCGGTCGATCCTGGCGGTGCCGCACCGGCCAGTCCCGCGCCAGGCGCCGCGGACCCGCCGCGCGCCGCGAGCTCGGCGTCGATCCGGGCGACCACCTCGCCGATCTGGGTTGCGTCCTCGGAGCCGGGCGGCAGGCTCGCCAGCAGCTGGCCGAGATAGCGCCGGGCCTGCGGCAGGTCGCCCGCGCGATAGCGGGCCGCGCCCATCAGCGCGACCGCCTTCTGGTCGTTCGGGTCGGCCGCCAGCGCCCGCTCGAGCAGCTCGGTCGGCCTGCCGGAGAAGTCGCCGGCGGCGGCCAGCGCGGTGGACTCGGCGTAGTCGGCCAGCAGGCGAGCGTTGGGCGGCAGCAGCTCGGTCGCCTTCGCGAAGGCCTCGATCGCGGCGCCGTGGTTGCCGATCATCTTGTAGGCCTCGGCCAGCACGGCCCAGGCCTCGCCGTCTTTCGGGTTCTCGCGCAGGCGCGCCTCGAGCTCGGCCACCAGCGAGTCGAACTGCGCCTGCGGGCTCTGCGCGAGGCGGTCGAAGCTGCCGTCGAGCTGGGCCAGCGCGATTTCCGGCGAACCGACCGCCCGGTATACGACGGCCGCAAGCAGCGGCACCAGCACCGCCAGCATCAGGCCGGCGACCAGCGGCGCGCGCGAGCGACCGGCGCCACGGCCGCCGTCGGTGGGCCGTGCCTGAGGCGCGCTCGCCTGGGCGAGCACTTCCGGCGGCAGCTCCTCGGCCATCTGCCTGAGCAGGTCCGCGCGGGCCTGCTCGGCCTCGGACTCGCTGAGCCGGCCGGCCGCGAGCTCGCGCCCGATCTCGTCGCGACGGTCGCGGAACACAGCGAGCCGCGGTTCGAGGTCGTCGTCGACGACGCGGGTCGAATTGCGCGAGAACAGCGGCCGGACGACGGCCACGGTCACGACCAGGGTCAGCAGGGCGATGGAAACCCAGAGCAGCATCGGGGGGTGGGGCGCTCGGGCACCCGCGTTCCGGAAAACCGGTTATTGTCGCACAGCAGCAGGGAACCTTTCGGCTCCGCGGCCTCAGCCGCGGGCCATCCGACGCTTCAGCGCGAACCAGCCCGACAGCGCCCACAGCAGCAGCGCGAAGACCGCCAGCGCGGCCGCGATCGGCCGCTCGACGAAGCCCATCAGGTTGCCTTCGGACTTGATCATCGAGGTGATGAAGTTCTCCTCGAGCATCTTGCCCAGCAGCATTCCCAGGATGGCCGGCGCGATCGGGAACCGGTGCGCCTCGAGGAACCAGCCGAGCAGGCCGAAGCCGATCAGGATCCAGAGGTCGAAGGGAGAGTTGTTGATCGCGAACGCGCCGACGATGCAGAACATCAGGATGATCGGCATCAGCACGTTGCGCGGCGCGCGCAATATGCGGGTGGCCGCCTTGATGCAGGCCCAGCCCAGCGGCAGCATCAGCAGGTTGGCCAGGATGAACACCGCGAACACCGCGTAGATGTTCTCGGGGCTGTTGATGAAGATCGTCGGCCCCGGATTCATGTCCTTCATGTACAGCACGCCGATCACGATCGCGGTGATCGAGTCGCCCGGAATGCCGAACACCAGCGCGGGAATCCACGCGGCCGACAGCGCGCTGTTGTTGGCCGCGCCGGCCTCGACCAACCCTTCCGGGTGGCCGGTGCCGAACTTCTCCGACTCCTTCGAGGTCTTGCGGCTGGTCGCGTAGGCCATCCAGGCCGCGATGTCCGCGCCGGCGCCGGGCAGGGCGCCCACCGCGGTGCCCAGCGCGCTGCCGCGCAGCGTTTGCCAGCGGTACTTGCGGATCATGCCGCCCATGCCGCGGAACACCGCGCCCACCTGGCTCTTGAACTCGTCGATGTGCACCGGCGAGAGCGAGAAGCGCAGGATCTCCGAGACCGCGAACAGCGCGATCATCGCCGGGATCAGGCTGACGCCGCCGAGCAGGTCCGCGTTGCCGAAGGTGAAGCGCGGGTGCGCGGCCGGGTTCTCGAGCCCGACCGCGCCGACCAGCAGGCCCAGGAACAGCGTGACCAGGCCGCGGATCGGCGCGTCGCCGGTGATGAAGACCGCGCAGGTCAGCCCGAGCAGCACCAGCCAGAAGTATTCGAAGGAGCTGAACTGCAGCGCGAACTCGGCCAGCGCCGGCGCCGCGAAGATCAGCACCGTGGTGCCGAACAGCCCGCCGATCACCGAGAACACCAGCGCGACGCCCAGCGCGGTCTCGGCCTGGCCCTTGCGGGTCATCGCGTAGGACTCGTCGACGTAGGCGGCCGACGCCGGCGTGCCGGGAATGCGCACCAGGCAGCCCGGGATGTCGCCGGCGAAGATCGCCATCGCGGTCGCGGTGACCATCGCGGCGACCGCAGGCACCGGCGGCAGGAAGAAGGTGATCGGGACGAGCAGCGCGGTGGCCATCGTGGCGGTCAGCCCGGGCACGGCGCCGACGAACAGCCCGAAAAGCGCGGCGCCGATCATCGCCAGCAGCACGTCGGCGCTGGCGACCATTCCGATGGCGGTGAGGACGGCTTCCATGTCTTTTCCGTTATCGGCGTCGCGCCGTCACCAGGCGATCGATTCCAGAAGGCCCCAGGGCAGCGGGACCTTCAGGACCTTGAAGAAGCCGGTGTGGATGACCAGCGTGGCCGCGATCGCGACCGGCGCGATCAGCGAGCGTTTCACGCCGTAGCTCCACAGCAGCGCCGCGAGCATCAGCGTCGCGCAGACGATGAAGCCGAGCTGGTCCACGAACAGCACGTAGAACAGCATCGAGCCGACGGTCACGCCGAAGGCGATCAGCCGCCCGCCCTGGGCGACCTGGACCGAGAACATCGGCTCGCCGCTGCGCAGCCCCTGCACGATCAGCAGGATCGACGTGACGGCCAGGCCGGCCGAGACCACCGTCGGGTAGAGCGCCGCGCCATAGGGTTGGCCGGGGATGGCCGGGAAGTCCTTGACGTGCCACAGCACCGCGAGCGACAGCACGAGCAGGACCGCGCCAATGACCGCATCGTTCAGACGCACGATACCGAGTCCTCGATCGATGGGGGGAGAGGGTTGGATCGGCCCGGGCGGCGAGCCCGGGCCGTGGCGAGACAGGCAAGCGGGACGGAGGGACGGCGGCCCGTGGGCGGAGGTCGCGCACGCGAAGGCGCGCCAGCCGGGCGGGCCGCGGCCCGCCCGCGCCGTCAGCCGGTGGACCGCTCCGTCACTTGGCGATGCCGACCGCCTTCATGACCGCGCCCTTGGCCTCGTCTTCCTTGGCCATGAACGCGCCGAACTCGGCCGGGCCGCCCCAGGTCGCGCCGAAGCCGCGCGAGGCCAGGAAGTCGGCATAGGCTTTCGAGTCGTAGATCTTCTTGATCGCAGCGGCCAGCTTGTCGACGACGTCCTGCGGCAGGCCCTTCGGAGCGGCCACGCCGCGCCACGCGCCGTTGGTCCAGGTGCTGCCGCCGGTCTCGTCCTTGAGCAGCGGCACTTTCGGGAACAGGTTGTCGGGCTTGTCCGACATCAGCACGACCGGACGCACGCGACCGGCGTCGATCAGCGAGCGGGCCTCGGGCAGCGAGCACGAGACCAGGTCGACGCCACCGGCGACCAGGTCCTGCAGGCCGGGCGCGGCGCCCTGGCTGGGCACCCAGGTGATCGCGTCGCCGGCCATCTTCTGGTCGACCAGCATGCCGGCCAGGCCCAGGTGCCAGATGCCGCCCTGGCCGGTGCCGGAGGACTTCATCTTGCCGGGGTTGGCGCGGGCTGCGTCGAGCAGTTCCTTGGTGCTCTTGATCGGCGAGTCGGTGCGCACGAAGACCGCGTTCGGGTCGTAGTTGACCAGCGCGATCGGCGTGAAGTCCTTGTGGCTGAGCTGGGTCAGGCCGGCGTGGCGCATCATCGTGATCTCCACGGTGATCAGGCCCAGCGTGTAACCGTCGGGCTTGGACATCGCGACCGCCTGGTGGCCGACCACGCCGCTGCCGCCGGTGCGGTTGACCACGTTGACCGGCTGCTTGAGCTCCTTCTCGAGCTCGGCCGCCATGAAGCGGGCCACGGCGTCGGTGCCGCCGCCGGCGCCCCAGGGCACGATCATCTGGATCGGCCGCTCGGGCCAGGCGGCCATCGCGGGCGCGCTGGCCAGGCCCATGGACAGGGCGGCGGCGGTGGCGCCGAGCGCGCCGAGCAGGTTGCGACGTTTCATCTTCGGTACTCCTCCGGTTTCGTGTTGTCGAGCGGTCGATCGCGGGGGGCCGTTGCCGGCATCCGCGCGAAGGCCGTCAATCGTACTGGTATACAAGTACACCAGGCAAACCGTCGGCGATCCGCGGACCGCCGACGCGGGCCGTTCAGCCCTGAAGCGAAATGCCCTGTTCCATTCGTTCGGCGAGCACGAACAGGAACTTCATGCACTGCTCGAGCTGCTCGACCTCGACGAACTCGTCGGGCTGGTGGGCCACCGAGATGCTGCCCGGCCCGCAGACCACGGTCGGCACGCCGATGTCCTGCAGGATGCCGGCCTCGGTGCCGAAGCTGACCCGGCCCGGCACGAAGTGGCCGCACAGCGGCATGATCGCCTTGGCCAGGTAGGTGTTGCCGCGCTCGTCGAGCGCTGGCGTGTCGAAGATCTCCTCGATCGCAATGTCGCACTCGGGCGCGATCGCCCTCATGCCCGGCAGCAGCGTGTCGCAATGCGCGCGGATGCGGGCCAGGATGTCGGACGCCCGCTGGCCGGGCAGCGCGCGGATCTCGAGCAGGAACTCGCAGTCCTTGGCGGTGATGTTGTGGGCGGTGCCGCCCTGGATTCGGCCCACGTGCACGCTGGTGTGCGGGAACTCGAAGCCGTCGTGGCGCGCGGCCGCGCGCAGCTCCTGCTGCAGGCCGTTCACGAAGTGGACGATCTCGGCCGCCACCTCGACAGCGGAGACCCCGCTGTCGCGCAGCGACGAGTGCACCGAGTGGCCGCGCACCTTGACCCGGAAGCCGGCCGCGCCCTTGTTCGCCACGACCACCTGCATCGAGGTCGGCTCGCCGATCAGGCAGGCCGCCGGCTTGACCGGGGCACCGGCCAGGTGGCCGGCCAGCTGCCGCATGCCGTGCATGTTGGTCTCCTCGTTGTACGACAGCGCGACGTGCAGCGGCACCTTCAGCTTCGCCGCGGCGAATCGCGGCGCCGCGTCGAGCACGCAGGCGATGAAGCCCTTCATGTCGGCCGAGCCGCGGGCGTACAGGTTGTCGCCCTTGCGGGTCAGCACGAAGGGGTCGGTCGACCAGGCCTGGCCGGCCACCGGCACTACATCGGAGTGCCCGGAAAGCATCAGCCCCGGCACGTCCTCCGGGCCGATCGTGGCGAACAGGTTGGCCTTGCCGGGCTCGGGCGCGTGCTGGACCATGACCTTCGCGCCGACCGCCTCGAGCCGTTCGGCGGCCCAGTCGATCAGCGCGGCGTTGCTGTTGGCGCTCACCGTGTCGAAGGCGACCAGGCGTTCGAGGGTGGCGATCGGGGCGTCGGGGCGGGTGTCTGTCATTTTTCGGGATGCCTGCGGCAGGTTTCGGCGGTTGCGGGGGTTGGGTCGGCGCAGTGTAGCGCGCTACCATGGCGGGAGCCCGCATGAACAAAGCGCGCGCGCGGATTCGCGCGTTCCGCACCGCAGAGGAGCCCCCCGATGAACGCCCCCGAGAACAAGCGCCTGACCGCCGACGCCGGCCTCGACATGAGCCACTGGTGGATGCCGTTCACCGCCAATCGCCAGTTCAAGTCCCGGCCGCGGCTGGTGTCCGAGGCCAGGGGCGTCTTCTACAAGACCCCCGAAGGCCGCGAGATCCTCGACGCCACCTCGGGCCTGTGGTGCGTCAACGCCGGCCACGGCCGCGAGGAGATCGCCGAGGCGGCCGCCCGGCAGCTGCGCGAGATGGACTTCGCGCCGTCCTTCCAGTTCGGTCACCCGATCGGCTTCCAGTTCGCCAACCGGCTGATCGAGATCGCGCCCGAGGGCTTCGAGAAGGTCTTCTTCGCGAACTCGGGCTCCGAGGCGGTCGACACCGCGCTGAAGATCGCGCTGGGCTACCACCGCGCCCGCGGCGAGGCGCAGCGCACCCGCCTGATCGGCCGCGAGCGCGGCTACCACGGCGTGGGCTTCGGCGGCATCTCGGTCGGCGGCATGGTCAACAACCGCAAGGCCTTCTCCGGCGCGCTGCTGCCCAGCGTCGATCACCTGCCGCACACGCACAACCTGGAGCACAACGCCTTCTCGCGCGGCCAGCCGGCCTGGGGCGCGCACCTGGCCGACGACCTGGAGCGACTGGTCGCGCTGCACGGCGCCGAGACCATCGCCGCGGTCATCGTCGAGCCGGTCGCCGGCTCCACCGGCGTGCTGATCCCGCCCAAGGGCTATCTCGAGAAGCTGCGCGCGATCTGCGACAAGTACGGCATCCTGCTGATCTTCGACGAGGTCATCACCGGCTTCGGTCGCCTGGGCACCCCGTTCGCGGTCGACCGCTTCGGCGTCAAGCCCGACCTGTTCACCACGGCCAAGGGCATCACCAACGCCAGCGTGCCGATGGGCGCCGTGTTCACCACGAACAAGGTGCACGACGCGTTCATGAACGGCCCCGAGGGCATGATCGAGCTGTTCCACGGCTACACCTACTCGGGCCATCCGGTGGCCTGCGCGGCCGGCCTGGCCACGCTCGACATCTACGAGCGCGAGGGCCTGCTGACCCGCGGCGCCACGCTCGAGAAGCAGTGGGAGGACGCGGTCCACTCGCTGCGCGACATGCCCAACGTGATCGACGTGCGCAACATCGGCCTGGTCGGCGCGATCGAACTCGCGCCGCGCGACGGCGTGGTCGGGGCGCGGGCCTACGACGCGATGGTCGGAGCCTTCGACGAGGGGCTGATGATCCGGGTGACCGGGGACACGATCGCGATGTCGCCGCCGCTGATCGTGGAGCCGGCGCACATCGAGCGCATCGTTTCGACGCTTCGGAAGGTGCTTTCGGCGCTCAAGTGAGGTCTGGCGGGCGCGGGCGGGGCCGGGTGCCTTCGCCTCGCCCCGGGTGCGCTGTCGCCTTCGGCGAAACGCTTGGTCGCGCGGGCGCTCAGCCCCGTCGCCGGCCCAAACTCGCCGGTTCTGCGAACCGGCTCAAACAGTGGGCCGGCTCTCGCTTCGCTCGCCGGGTCTTCGCTGCGCTCCCGCGCCAGCGCACAAGGGGCGAGGCGAAGCCACCCGGCCCCGCCCGCGCGGCGAGGGGGTCACTGATGCGGCGGCGGCGCCTTCCGCTGCGAACCGGCCGCTGGCTTCTGCGCGAACCGCGGGCAGGTGATCGCGTCTGGCGGGTCTTGCCCGTCGGGCTTCGCCTCGCCGTCGCCGATGGCGGTCGGCCGTGAACGTTCAGCCGATGGAGGACGCCATGCCGGAGATCGTCATCGAGGGCCGTGAGGCCGACCTGGGGCACGGGCTGAAGGTGCGGCGGGTGCTGCCGTTCGCGAAGCGGCGGATGGTGGGGCCCTTCGTGTTCTTCGATCACGCGGGGCCGGTCACGATGTCGGGCGAGGCGGCGCGCAAGGCGGACGTGCGGCCGCATCCGCACATCGGGCTTTCCACGCTCAGCTACCTGCTGGGCGGGGCGGTCACTCACCGCGACAGCCTGGGCGTGCGTCACGTGATCCGGCCCGGCGAGGTCAACTGGATGACCGCGGGGCGCGGCATCGTTCACTCGGAGCGCTTCGACGCGCCGGACGCGTTCGCGGGCGGCGGGCTGGAGCTGCTGCAGTCGTGGATCGCGCTGCCCGAGGCCGAGGAGGAGTGCGAGCCGGCGTTCGAGAACCGCAGCGCCGGGGAACTTCCCGAGGCGCGCGAGGGCGGGCTGCGGATGCGCCTGATCGCGGGCGAGGCCTTCGGCATGCGCAGCCCGGTGGGCGTGCGATCGCCGGTGTTCTACCTGCATCTCGAGGTCGACGCGGGCGCCCGCATCCCGCTGCCCGACGGCCACGCGGAGCGCGCGGCCTATGTGGCGAAGGGCGAGCTCGAGCTCGACGGCCATCGGCACGGCACGGGCCGGATGCTGGTCTTCGGGGCGACGGAAGCGCCGTCGCCGGTGGCGCGCGAGCCGTCGACCGTGATGCTGCTCGGCGGCGAGCCGCTCGGCGAGCGGCACATCTGGTGGAACTTCGTGTCCTCGCGGCGCGAGCGGATCGAGCAGGCGAAGGCCGACTGGCTCGCCGGTCGCTTCGCGATGCCGCCCGACGACCGCGACGAGTTCATCCCGCTGCCCGGGTGACACGGTCGGCGGGGCGTGTGTCCTGGAATGGCGCGCGAGTGGGGCTCTGGGGCCTCGCTGCCGCCCCGGGTGCGCTGTCCGCTTCGCGGAAACGCTTGGTCGCGCGGACGCTCAGCCCCGTCGCGGACCCCAACTCGCCGGCCCTATGGGCCGGCTCAGACAAGGGTCCGCTCTCGCTTCGCTCGCCGGGTCTTCGCTGCGCTCCCGCGCCAGCGCACAAGGGGCGACAGCGAGGCCCCAGAGCCCCACTCGAGACAGGTCCGCCGGCGCACGCCGTCCGGCCGAGTCACCCGGTTCGCGGGTTCATGGTGATTCCCGCGAGCCCATGCGACGGCTATGCCGTCGCGGCGCGCGCAGCGCGCCATGGGCTGGCGAAACTGACGTGCTTCGAGGGTCGGCGGGGTGCCGGAGCCTTTCGCCGGCCCTTTGGCGCTGGCGCGGGAGCGCAGCGAAGACCCGGCGAGCGAAGCGAGAGCCGAGCCCTGTCTGAAGCCCGCCGCAGGCGGGCTGAGTTGGGCTCGGCGACGGGGCTGAGCGGCCGCGCGACCAAGCGTTTCCGCGAAGCGGACAGCGCGCCCGGGCCGGCCCCGCCTGCCCGTCCTCGCCGGGCCGGCGCCCGCAACGAGAGCTCAGTTGAGCTGCGTGATGAACTTCGTGTTCAGGTACCCGTCGAAGGTCTCCGTCCCACCCTCGCTGCCCCAGCCGCTGTCCTTGACCCCGCCGAACGGCGTCTCGGCCAGCGCCATGCCGAAGTGGTTGATGTTGACGTTGCCGGCCTCGAGCCCCATCGACGCGGCGTGCGCGTTCTTCAGCGACGTGGTGAACACGTACGAGGCCAGGCCATAGGGCAGGGCGTTGGCGCGGCGCAGCACTTCCTCGGTGTCCTTGAAGCGCGCGAAGGGCGCGATCGGGCCGAAGGGCTCGGTGGTCATCACCAGTGAGTCGTCGGGCACGTCGGTGATGATCGTCGGCGCGAAGAACTGCCCGCGCTCGGAGATCCGCTTGCCGCCCAGCTCGATGCTGGCGCCGCGCACGCTGGCGTCCTCGATGAAGGCCTCCATCTGCGGCACGCGGCGCTCGTGCGCCAGCGGGCCCATGCGCACGCCTTCCTCCAGGCCGGAGCCGACCTTCATCTCGCGGGTCTTCTCGATGAATCGCGCGAGGAAGCGGTCGAAGATCTTCTCGTGCACGTAGAAGCGGTTCGGCGACACGCAGACCTGGCCGGCGTTGCGGAACTTGAAGGACTGCAGCAGGTCGGCGGCGCGCTCCACGTCGGCGTCCTCGAACACGATCACCGGCGAGTGGCCGCCGAGCTCCATCGTGCTGCGCTTCATGTGCTGCGCGGCCATCGCGGCGAGCTGCCGGCCGACCGGCACCGATCCGGTGAACGAGATCTTGCGCACGATCGGCGACTCGATCAGGTACTTCGACACTTCGGGCGGCACGCCCCAGACCAGGTTCAGCACGCCCGGGGGCAGGCCGGCGTCGTGGAAGGCGCGGGCCAGCGCCACGCAGGCGCTGGGCGAGTCTTCCGGGCCCTTCAGGATGATCGTGCAGCCGGAGGCGAGCGCCGCGGCGATCTTGCGGATCGCCTGGCTGGCCGGGAAGTTCCACGGCGTGAAGGCGGCGCACACGCCGACCGGCTCGCGCACGACCATCTGGCGGACCTGGTCGTTGCGCGGCGGGATCACCCGGCCGTAGATCCGGCGGCCTTCCTCGGCGTTCCACTCGGCGTGCTCGGCGCAGCTCATCACCTCGGCCTTGGCCTCGGCGAGCGGCTTGCCCATGTCGAGCACGATGTTGCGGGCGATCGAGTCGGCGCGCTCGCGCAGCAGGCCGGCGGCCTTGCGCAGGATCGCGCTGCGCTCGAGCGGCGACATGCGCTTCCATTCGACGAAGGCGCGCTGCGCGGCGGCCAGCGCGCGGTCGAGGTCCTCGCGCGAGGCGTGCGGCAGGTCGGCCAGCACCGAGTCGTCGGCCGGGTTGGTCACGGGCTGCGTCTTGCGGCCTTCGGCGCCGATGAACTGTCCGTCGATGTAGAGGCTGAGCGTTTCGTACATGCCGCGGGTCTCCTTTGGTTCGGAATTCGGGATGGTGAACACCGAGATTCTGACACCTGTCGCCTCGGAGCGCAGGCTGGCGGTTAAAGTCGGGATTTCGTTTGCGGAGTCCGGCTCATGATCGAAGCTGAGGGCGGCGGCGCGGTCGCGGCGGGAGGCGGTACGGTCGCCTGCGACTGGCTGATCGTCGGCGCCGGCATCGCCGGGGCCTCGCTGGCCTATCGGCTCGCGCCCTTCGGCAGGGTGGTGGTGCTCGAGCGCGAGCCGCGCCCCGGCATGCACAGCACCGGCCGCTCGGCCGCGCTCTACCTGGAGAGCTACGGGCCGCCGCAGGTGCGCGCGCTGACCGTGGCCGGTCGGGACTTCCTGTTCTCGCCGCCGGCGGGATTCACCGAGCACCCGGTGCTCTCGCCGCGCGGCGCGCTGACCGTGGCGATGACCGAGCAGCGCGCGGCGCTTCGGGAGGCCTTCGAGGCGGTGCGCGAGCTGTCGCCGGTCGCCCGTCTCGTGGACGGCGCCGAGGCGCGTTCGCTGGTGCCGGTGCTGCGCGAGAGCGTGACCGGCGGCCTGCTGGAGCCCGACGCGATGGACATCGACGTCGACGCGCTGCTGCAGGGCTACCTGCGCGGCGCGCGCCGGTACGGGGCGGCGATCGAATGCGGGGTGGCGATCGAGTCGATCGGGCGCGCGGCCGGACCGGGCTCGGACTGGCTCGTGTCGAGCGGGTCGCGCAGCTGGCGCGCGCCGGTGCTGGTGAACGCGGCCGGCGCCTGGGCCGACGAGGTCGCGCGCGTGGCGGGCGTCGCGCCGATCGGGCTGCAGCCGAAGCGGCGCACCGCCTTCCTGTTCGCGCCGCCGGCCGGCCTCGACACCCGCGGCTGGCCGGCCTTCATCTCGGCCGACGAGTCCTTCTACGTGAAGCCCGACGCGGGCCAGCTGCTCGGCTCGCCGGCCAACGCCGACCCGGTGCCGCCGCACGACGTGGTGGCCGAGGAGCTCGACGTGGCGATCGGCATCGACCGGATCCAGCAGTGGACGACGCTCGAGATCCGGCGGCCGAGCCACACCTGGGCGGGCCTGCGCTCCTTCGTGTCCGACGGCGGGCTGGTCGGCGGCTTCGACCCGGACGCGCCGGGTTTCTTCTGGCTGGCCGCGCAGGGCGGCTACGGCATCCAGAGCTCGGCGGGCATGAGCGAGGCCTGCGCGGCGCTGGCCCGCGGGCTGGCGCTGCCGGGGCGCTTCGGCGACCTGGGCCTCAGTGAGGCGCTGCTGGGCCCGGCGCGCTTGCGGCGCACTCCACCCACCACTTCTGCGAGTTGACGGCCAAGATGTCCGACGAATCCGCGATCGAATCCTCGAAACTGGCCAGGCCCGCGCTCGACTATCCGTGCGGCGCGCCGCCAGAGCCGGGCACGGCGCGCGAAGTCGCGCCGGGCGTGATGTGGCTGCGCATGCCGCTGCCGTTCAGCCTGAACCACATCAACCTGTGGGCGGTTCGCGACGGCGATCGCTGGGCGATCGTCGACACCGGCGTGCAGAGCCCCGAGATCGCCGCGGCCTGGCGCGCGCTGCTGGGCGCGGGCGGGGCGCTGGCCGACGGCGTGTCGCGGGTCTTCGTCACGCACATGCACCCGGACCACGTCGGCATGGCCGGCTGGCTCACCCGCAAGTTCGACTGCCGCCTGTGGATGACTCGGCTCGAGTACCTGAACTGCCGGGTGCTGGTCGCCGACACCGGCCGCGAGGCGCCCGACGACGGCATCCGCTTCTACCGCCAGGCCGGCTGGGGCGACGACGCGATCGAGCACTACCGGACCCGCTTCGGCCAGTTCGGCAAGATGGTCTACGCGCTGCCCGAGAGCTTCCGCAGGCTGCGCGACGGCGAGACCGTGCGCATCGGCGGTCACGACTGGCGGATCGTGGTCGGCACCGGGCATTCGCCCGAGCACGCCTGCCTGTGGTGCCCGGACCAGAAACTGCTGGTCTCGGGCGACCAGGTGCTGCCCAAGATCTCGTCGAACGTGTCGGTCTTCCCGACCGAGCCCGACGCCGACCCGCTGCACGGCTGGATGCGCTCGATCGAGCGCATCCGCGCCACCGTGCCCGACGACGTGCTGGTGCTGCCGGCGCACAACGAGCCCTTCCGGGGCCTGCACGCCCGGCTCGACTACCTGGAGCAGGGGCACCGGGTGTCGCTCGACCGGCTGCGGCGCAGGCTCGAGCAGCCGCGCCGCGTTGTCGACGTGTTCGGCACGCTGTTCGGCCGGCCGATCGACGATCCGCGCCTGCTCAGCCTGGCCACCGGCGAGAGCCTGGCGCACCTGAACTACCTGGTGCAGCGCGGCGAGGTGCTGACCGAGGCGGACGGCGACGGCGTTGTCTGGTATCGGCGCGGCGCGAGCGGGTAGCCGCTCCCGCGATCCGTTCCGCCGCTTCCTCGACCCGGGCGCTCGCTCCCTAGACCCGGGCGGTCGCTCTCTCGACCCGGGCCGGCTCTCACTCGGCCGGGGCCGCCTTTTTCAGCGCCAGGACCCCGGCCAGCCGGATCTTCTGCGGCGCGTCCGGCAGGTACACGGCGATCCGCGCGACGAACTCGTTCCCGTCGGGGCCGGAGAACCTTCCCTCGAAGCGGCCCTGCGCGACGGGCAGCGAGCCCGGCAGGCTGGCGACGCTTCCGCTCACGGTACCGTCCGCGTTCACCACTGCGCTCGCGAAGACGAGCGGTGGCAGCGGCACCGGCACCGGTCCGCCGTAGGCGAGCCCGTCGATCGAACCCGACAGCGTGCCGCCCCCGAAGCCGACGCCGGCGAGCAACTGGTTCGCCCAGGTGCCGGTGTCGGCGGACGAGTAGGTCATGTACACGAGGCCGGCGTAGCTCGCGTCGCCGGCCGGCGCGGGCTTCGGGTCCAGCGCCCGGTACCAGCCTCCGCCGTACAGGCCGATCACCTCGGGCGTCGCGAACAGCGCGGTGCCGGTCTCCCACATCCCGTAGTCGACGTGCTCGACCGGCAGCGCGGCCGCCGCGGGATTCGGCGTGGACGGATCCTGCGGCGCTCGGGCGAACGAGTAGACGAAGTACTCGTGCACCGCGTCGGCGGTCACGATCTCGGTGTCGAGCACGTACACGCCCCAGGGGCCGAGGGTATCGACCCGGCCCGGCACGAGGCCGCTCAGGCTCACCGGCGAGGGCATCGCGAAGCCCGGCGTGGCCAGGTCCAGCGTGTAGCCGTCGTCCGGCCCGGGCGACACCGAGGCCGGATAGTCGAGGATGTCGAAGGCGACGGCGACCCCGGGGTCGAGCAGGCAGATCGCCAGGTTGTAGCCGGCGGTCGGCAGGCCGGCGGCGGTGAAGCCGGGCGGGCACCGAGCAGCGGGCTCATCGTCGCCGCCGCCGCAGGCGGCGATCGCGAGGACCGCGGCGGACGTGGCCAGCGCGCTTGCGGCACGCTGCATCAGGTCACGAAGCGAGCGGCGCACCGGCGCCTGCCGCGGCGGGCCAGATTGCAGGACGGTGCCGGAGCTTTCGTTCATCCGGGAGACTCTGCGCGCGCGACGGCCTCGGGTGCTTGACGGGCGTCAAGCACTGCCCGGGGCGCCCGCTCAGACCTCGATGTTGTCGAGCAGGCGCGGCGCGCCGAGCCGGGCCGCGCCGAGCGCCACCAGCGGCTCGGCGCCGGCAAGCTCCGCGGGCGAGGGCGCCAGCAGGTCGCGCCGCCGGCGCACGGTCAGGTAGTCGGGCTGCCAGCCGCGCGCGCGCAGTCCGGCCAGCGCGGCGTCTTCCAGCGCGGCGAGCGCTTCGAGGCCGAAGGGCGGATTCTTCGCATCCGCACGGGCCGCGCGGACCGCCTCGACCAGCGCGGCCAGCGCCCGGTTCAGCGCCGGCGCCTCGGCCCGCTCGGCCGGCGTCAGGTAGCCGTTGCGAGAGCTCATCGCGAGCCCGTCCGCGTCGCGCACCGTGTCGTGCGCGACGATCTCGATCGGCAGCGCGAACTGCGCGACCATGCGACGGATCAGCATCAGCTGCTGGTAGTCCTTCTTGCCGAAGACCGCGAGCGTCGGCGAACAGATCGCGAACAGCTTCATCACCACGGTGCACACGCCGTCGAAGTGGCCGGTGCGGGCGCCGCCTTCCAGGATGCCCGACAGCGCAGGGTCGGGCACCACCTGGAAGGTCTGCGGCTCCGGGTACATCGCGCGCTCGTCGGGCGCAAACAGCAGGTCGCAGCCGGCCTCGCGCAGCAGCGCGCAGTCGCGCTCGAAGGTGCGCGGGTACTTGTCGAAGTCCTCGCCGGCGCCGAACTGCAGGCGGTTCACGAAGATGCTGGCCGCGACAAGGCCCTGGTCGCCGACGCGGCGCCGCGCCTCGCGCACCAGTGCCAGGTGGCCGTCGTGCAGGTTGCCCATCGTCGGGACCAGCCCGACCGCGGCGCCGGCCCGAACCGGCGCGACCAGCGCGTCGCGCATCGCGGCAATCGTTTCGGCAATCTGCATCGCTCGCTCCGTTCGGGTCGGGCCGCTTGCGCCGCGGCAGGCGGGGCCGGCGCGACGTAAGGCGGTGGGGGCACGAGTCTACAATCCTCCGCATCGACGAGGGCGAGATGACGGATTCGGGCGACTGGACGCTCGCTGGCGAGAGGCCGGCAGAAACGATCGCGAGGCAGGGTTTCGCGCGCCTGGCGCCGGCGCAGCTGATGGGGCTGGCCGCTCTCGGCGGCGCCGACGCCGCCAGGCTGGCGCCGACCTGGAACCGGTTGCCACCGGACGGGTGGCTGCGCGACGGTGGCCGCTATCGCCGCCGGCGGCACAGCTGTTTCGTGCACGACACGGCTTCCGGCGGCCTGGAGCAGGTGCCGCATCGCGCGCACTGGCAGCCGGTCGACTACAACGCGCTGCACGGCGGCATCGAGCGGATGTTCGACCCTGTCGAGGCGAAGGTCTGCCAGGACCCGGCGTGGCGGCGCCTGCTCGTCGCGCTGGGCGGGCTGTTCGCGCGGGCCGAGCTCGATGCCGGCCGCGAGCCGCCCGATCGATGGTTCATCGAGGCCCACCAGTTCCGGATCGACACGTCCGACGGCGTCGGAAGGCCCACGCCCGAAGGCGCGCACCGCGACGGCGTCGACTACGTGGCGGTGATCCTGGTCGAGCGCAGCGACGTGCGCGGCGGCGAGACGCGCGTGTTCGAGGCCGACGGCCCGCGCGGCATCCGCTTCGTGATGAGCGAGCCGTGGAGCGCGGTGCTGCTCGACGACGCGCGGATGATCCACGAGAGCACGCCGATCCAGCCCGACGGCCCCGAGCCGCACCGCGACACGCTGGTGCTGACCTACCGGCGGGGCGGCTTCCAGTCGCCGGGCTGACGCGCGGAGGCGCCTGCCTGCGCAGGTCCTCAGCCGGCCGCCGGCGCGGGCGAGGGCCCGCCCGCCCGCGGCTGGAGAAAACGGGCAGCGCCGAGTCCCGCCACGCGGCCGCTCGCGAAGCAGGCGGTCAGCAGGTAGCCGCCGGTCGGCGCCTCCCAGTCGAGCATCTCGCCGGCGCAGAACACGCCGGGCGCGTCGCGAAGCATCAGCGCGTCGTCGAGCGCCTCGAAGCGCACGCCACCCGCGGTGCTGATCGCCTCGTCGATCGGCCGCGGCGACGCGAGCGGCAGCGGCAGGGCCTTGATCGCGTCGGCCAGTCGCGCCGGCTCGGCGACGAGCGCCGCCAGCCGCTCGGGGCCGAGGACTTCGCGCAGCAGCGCGGCCTTCGTGCCGTCGAGTCCGGCGCGGGCGCGCAGGTGATTGGCGAGCGACTTGCCGCCGCGCGGCCTGCCCAGGTCCGCGGCGAGCCGCTCGCGACTGCGGCCGGGGGCCAGGTCCACGAGCAGGGTCGTGCTCCCCTTCGCGTCGATCGCGTTGCGCAGCGCCGCGGACAGCGCGTAGACCAGCGTGCCCTCGACGCCGGTGTCGGTGATCACGAAGTCGCCGGTGCGCCAGCCGGCCTCGCGCGCGGGCAGGGCGGCGGGCGCGTCGACACTGCCATGCCTCACCTCCAAGTCGGCTTGCGTCGCGTCCGCGATCCTGGCCGCGACCGTCTTCAGCGGCTGCCCGGCGAAGCGCTCGACGAAGTGCGGCGACCAGCCCGGCGCGTCGCGCCAGGCCAGCCTGCCGAGGTCGAAGCCGCAGTTGGCCGGTCGCAGCGCCGCGACCGGCACGCCGAGCTCGCGAAGCGGCGCGACCCAGGCGCCGTCCGAGCCGAGACGCGCCCAACTCGCGCCGCCGAGCGCGAGCACCACGGCGCGGGCGCGGACCGCGAGCGGGCCCTGAGGCGTGTCGAAGCGCAGGGCGGGTGCGGCTTCGGCCTCGGATGTCCGGCCCGCCCAGCCGGTCCACCGGTGCCGCATCCGGAAGCGCACGCCCGAGGCGCGCAGGCGATGCAGCCACGCGCGCAGCAGCGGCGCAGCCTTCATCTCCTTCGGGAACACGCGGCCCGAGCTGCCCACGAAGGTGGCGATGCCGAGCGCGTGCACCCAGTCGCGCAGCGCATCGGGCCCGAAGGCCTCGATCATCGGCGCGATCCAGGGCGCGCGCTCGCCGTAGCGCGACAGGAAGGGGCCGATCGGCTCGGAGTGCGTGATGTTCAGGCCGCCGCGGCCGGCCAGCAGGAACTTGCGGCCGGCCGAGGGCATCGCGTCGAACACCTCGACCGGCAGCCCGGCCGCCGCGACGGTCTCGGCCGCCATCAGGCCGGCGGGGCCGGCGCCGACGACGACGACGCCGTCGAAGCGTTCCTGGGTCACCCGGCCTTCTTCGACGCCTCGTAGCGCGCCTTGTTCTCGGCGTTCGGCGGGTACAGGCCGGGCAGCGCCGCGCCGTTCTCGACCTCGCGCATGATCCAGGCCTCGAGACGCTCCTGCTCGACCGCGACCTTCACGACCTCGTCGACCAGCGCGGCCGGGATCAGCACCGCGCCGTCGTCGTCGACCACGATCACGTCGTCGGGGAACACCGCCACGCCGCCGCAGGCGATCGGCTGCTGCCAGGCCACGAAGGTGAGCCCCGCCACCGACGGCGGCGCCGCGGCGCCCTGGCACCACACCGGCAGGCCGGTGCCCAGCACGCCGGCCACGTCGCGCACGACGCCGTCGGTCACCAGGCCGGCGACGCCGCGTTTGGCCATGCGGGCGCACAGGATGTCGCCGAAGATGCCGGCGTCGGTCACGCCCATCGCGTCGACCACCGCGATGCAGCCCTCGGGCATCGCCTCGATCGCGGCGCGGGTCGAGATCGGCGACGACCAGGACTCGGGCGTGGCCAGGTCCTCGCGCGCCGGCACGAAGCGCAGCGTGAAGGCGCGGCCGACCAGCCGCGGCTGGCCGGGCTTCAGCGGCCGGGTGCCGCGCAGCCAGACGTTGCGCAGGCCCTTCTTGAGCAGCACGGTGGTCAGCGTGGCGGTGGTGATCTTGGCGAGCGTGTCGCGCAGGTCGGCGGGCAGGGTCATCTCTCGTCTCGGATGCGGGTTGTCGTGGCCGCGCGCGTCGCGCAGCGCCCAGGTGCGCGATCGTACCGCGGAAGGCGCGGGGCTGCGGCAGGCGGAAAGGGAGCGCGGTCGGGAGGGGCGGGCCGGGCGTAGCGTCCGCTAGCCGTGAGGGATCCGGCGATCTGCGAGAATTCCGCCGAACGAGCCATCCACGCGACGAACCGCTTCTTCGAGGAGAACCCGATGCAGATCGAGCTTTACTTCGCGCCCGGCGCCTGCTCCTTCGTGCCGCACGCCGGCCTGGAGCTGGTCAAGGCGGCCTGCGGCCAGGACTTCACGCCGCACCTGATCAAGCTGCACAAGGGCGAGCACAAGACGCCCGAGTACCTGGCGATGAACCCCGAGGGACTGGTGCCGGTGCTGAAGGTCGACGGCCACCCGCTGTCGCAGATCGTGGCGATCTGCGACTGGATCGACCGCAGTTTCCCGCAGGCCGGCCTGCTGCCGGCCGACCCGTGGGCGCGAGCGCAGGCGATGTCGCGGCTGTGCTGGATGAACAACACGGTGCACCCGACCTTCACCCACGTGTTCATGCCGAACAAGTTCACCGGCGACGAGGCGGCGCAGGCCTCGGTGAAGGCGCACGCGATCGAGCAGTACCGCCGCCACCTCGGCCGGATCGAGCACATGGTCGAGCAGGCCGGCACGCCCTTCCTGCTCGGCGACCGGGTGTCCTTCCTGGACGCCTACGCGCTGACGTTGCTTCGCTGGGGCGGCTACGCCGGCATCGATCCCGAGTCGCTGCCGAAGCTGTGGTCGCACGTGCAGCGGGTGGCCGAGGCGGCGCCGATCGCTGCCGCGATCGAGCGCGAGCGGCTGCAGCTGAACGTGTACAAGAAGGCCTGACGCAGGCCTCGAGGCCGGCGTCGTCGGGACGCCCGCATCACCTCGCGCTGCCGGGCCGCGCGGCGCGGGCCCGCCCGGCCTTCGTCCGGGCCGCGGCCCTGCCGCGCCGGTGCACCCATCGCAGCCGCAGGATCGTGCCGGACGCGACCAGCAGCAGCAGGGCGCTCGCGATCGCGAGGCCGCTCTCGGCCGAGGCCAGCACCAGGATGCCGGCGATCAGGTAGACGTAGGGCGAGGACTCGTACCAGATGTCTTCCAGAGACATGACGGCACCTCCGCTTCTTCTTGCGACGGGATGCGCCGATGCTCGCACGAGGAGATGCCGGCTGGCGCGCCGGCCGTCGGGCCCGAGCGGCCTGCCGGCGGCGGCGACGGCGGCTCGCCGGAAGCGCTCAGACGCTCCCTGCCTGCTCCACCACCAGGATCCGCGCCACGCCGATCGGATGCGCGACGTGCTCGGTGCCCACCGTGGCGTGGAAGACGTCGCCGGTTTCCAGCACGGTCGAGCGCTCCTCGCCGTTCTCCCGGTAGCGCATCTCGACCCTGCCATCGAGTACCGCGAACACCTCCTCGCCGTCGTTGACGTGCCAGCGGTAGGGCTGGTCGGTCCAGTGCAGGCGCGTGGTGATGCCGTTCATGCAGGCGATGTCCAGCGCGCCCCAGGGGCGGTCGGCGGTGAAGGTCCTGCTGCGGATGATTTTCATGGCCGCTCGTATCGCGCTAGGCTGACGGCGCGATGGTACCTGCCGCGGGCAGGCGAACACGGAGGACAGCCGCCATGATCGCAGTGATCTTCGAAGTCGTCCCCGCCGAAGGGCAGAAGGACGCCTATCTCGCGATGGCCGCTTCCTTGCGAAGCCGCCTGGAGCAGACGGACGGCTTCGTGTCGATCGAGCGTTTCCAGAGCCTGACCGACCCGGGCAAGCTGCTGTCGCTCTCGTTCTGGCGCGACGAGGAGGCGGTGCGCCGCTGGCGCATGCTGGAGGAGCACCGGCAGGCCCAGCACGCAGGCCGCGAGCGGATGTTCGCGGACTACCGGCTGCGGGTGGCGGCGGTGCTGAGGGACTACGGCAAGAGCGAGCGGGAAGAGGCGCCGGAGGATTCTCGGGCGGTGCACGGCTGACTCAGCCGCGCAGCCCGGGATTGAGCCGCCAGGTCGCCCAGGTCAGCGCGCACGCGAAGCTCACCCAGCCGAGGTAGGGCAGCAGCAGCGCCCCGGCGAGCGGCCGCACGCGCCAGAACGCGACTGCGGTGGCCAGGATCAGCGCCCAGAGCAGCAGCACCTCCGCGAAGGCCGCTCCGCCCAGCCGCCAGGCGAAGAACAGCCAGGTCCACAGCGCGTTGGCCGCCAGCTGGATCATGTAGAGCGCAAGCGCGGCGGGCGCGCCGCGAAAGCCGCGCTCGCGCCAGACCAGCCAGGCGGCGATGCCCATCGTCAGGTACAGAGCGGTCCAGACCGGCCCGAAGAGCCAGCCGGGTGGCGCCCAGTCCGGCCGGACCAGCCGCGCGTAGAAATCGCCGGCGCTCGCCGATGCGATGCCGCCGATCGCGGCGGCGGCGAAGGTGACCAGAAGCCAGCCGACGAGGCCCGCGATTCGGCGTCGCCCCGAAGGCGTGCGTTCGGCTCGCAGGTTCGCGCCGCTCACGGTCGCGGCTCCAGCGCCAGCCTGAGCCCCAGCGCCACCAGCACGGCGCCGCTCGCGCGGTGCAGCCAGACCAGCGTCCGCGGCCGCGCGCGCAGCCAGCCCGACAGCAGTCCCGCGAACAGACCGACCTGCCCCTTCACCAGGAAGGTGAGGCCGGCGAAGACGAGTCCCAGCGCGAGCATCGACAGCGTGGGGTGCGCGGCGCCAGGCGGCACGAACTGCGGCAGGAAGGCGAAGTAGAAGACCGCGATCTTCGGGTTCGAGAGGTTCGACAGCGCGCCGTCGGCGAACAGCCTGCCGGGCGGACGCGCTGCGGATCCGCGCAGCGCGAGCTCGGCACCCCGGGTGCGCAGCAGGCCGATGCCCAGCCAGACCAGGTAGGCGGCGCCGGCCAGCTTCAGCGCGACGAAGAGCAGCTCGGAGGCGCGCAGGATCGCGCCCAGGCCCAGCGCGGCCAGGATCGTGTGGCCGACCAGCCCGGTGCTGACGCCGGCCGCGGTGAGCACGCCGGCCGCCGGCCCGAGCGCCACCGAACGCGACATCACCAGGATCATGTCCTGCCCCGGCGTGGCGATCACCAGCAGCGAGGTGGCGACGAACAGCAGCCACGCGGCTTCGATCATGTTGCGACTCCGCTTGCGATCATGCGGGACCTCTCGTTGCGCTCACTCGGGACCTCGCCTTGCGATCAGGCCGCGCGCCGGGCCAGCAGCGCCCACACGCCCGCCACCGACAGCAGCGAGCCGCCCGCCAGGTTGAAGCCGCGCTGCGCGCGCCGGGAGCTCAGCAGCCCCGCCGCCGTTCCGGCGAACGCCGCGTACAGCGTGGCGTTCAGCGTGGCCAGCACCACGAACGTGGCGGCGAGGATCCACAGCTGCCGCGCCAGGTCGCCGGCGGGGTCGATGAACTGCGGAAGGAAGGCGACGAAGAACACGATGCCCTTCGGGTTCAGCGCGGTGACCAGCCAGGTGTTGCCGAACAGGCGCCAGCGCGAGCCGAGCGCGGCGGGCCTGTCCAGTTCGGCGCCGCTCGCGCCGGTGCGCAGCAGCCTGATCCCCAGCCAGAGCAGGTACAGGCCGCCCACCCACTTGACCACGGTGAACCAGAACGCCGATGCGGCCAGCAAGGCGCCCAGCCCCAGCAGCGACAGCGCCAGCGCGGTGGAGTCGCCGAGCGCCACGGCGGCCACCAGCGGCCACCGCGCGCGGCGGCCGTGCGCGATCGAATAGCTGATCACGGTGAGGATCGTCGGGCCAGGGATGACCAGCATCACCGCCGATGCGGCGACGAAGGCGAGCCAGGGTTCGATCGGCATGGGTCGGGGCGGGTGGGCGGCTAGGCGAGCGGCGCGGCCGCGCTAGAAGCGCGAGCCGGGCTCCTTCAGGAAAGCGATCTCCTCGAGCGTGGACTCGCGCCCGAGGATCTCGTTGCGGTGCGGATAGCGGCCGAAGCGATCGACGATCGCCTGGTGGCGCAGCGCGAAGTCGAGGTTGTCGGCGAGCCCGTTGTTGCGGTAGAGCTCGACCGACACTTTCTGGATCGCGGCTGACTCGCTGTGCATGTAGGGCAGGTACAGGAAGACCCGCTCGACCGGCGTGAGCGCGCCGTCGTCGCCGCGAGCGACCGCCTCCTGCGCGAGCGCCAGCGCCAGCGGGTCGCAGGCGAAGGCGAGCGGCGTGTCGCGATGGATCTGCCGCGGGAACTGGTCGAGCACGATCACTTCCGCGAGCCGGCCTCGCGGCGTTGCCCGCCATTCGTACAGCTCGCAGCGCGAGGCGCTGGCCAGCAGGCCCGAGTAGCGCGCGGCGATCAGCGCGTCGAGCGCTTCGTCCTTGCTCCACCACTGCTTCGGGGTGAGTTCCTCGAACCAGAAGCGCAGGACGTCTTCGCTGCGGATGTGGGGCATGGATCCTGGCGCAAGGCACCTGGAGGTTGCGTCCCGCGCAGTCTATCTCGTGTCCCGGTCGATCGGGGGCGTCTCCGCGAGCAGGCCCAGTCCTCGATTCAGCCGTCGCTCGGCGCGAGGGCCGCCTGCGGCCTGGCCATCGCAGGCTCGCTCGGGCCGGGGACCGTGGCGCGAACGCGGAGCCCGGCGATTTCCCGGCCCACACGCTGCGCATGAGATCGATTCATCAGCAGGCTGAAATGGTCCGCCCCGTCGATGACGACATGCCGCCCGGCACCGTGCGTCGCCGTCAGCTCCCGATGCAGCGCGTGCACGACCGGAAGGAAGCCGTCGGGCATTCCGGCCATCGCACGGCCGGCGCTGATCACGAGCAGCGGCTTTGCATCGCCATCCGCAGCGCGCTGCGCAGCCTCCATCGTGACGTGCCAGGCCAGCATCTCCTTCCGGGAAGTCGCCAGATGCGTCGCGGAGGACGCGAACATCCTGGCCGCTCGGTAGTCGGCTTCGGGAAGACCGAGTGCGTTCCGTCCGAGAGCGTTGGTCGCACGCGTCAGTCCGACATGCGACGCCAGCGCCGCGGCCCCCAACAGGTCCGCGAACCGCTCTTGCTGACGGCGAGCGTCCGGCGGGAATCGATCGAGCTGGTCGGGATGCGACGGATCGACGAGGGCGATCGCTGCGACATCCTCCGGGTATCGGGAAGCGAAGATCTGCACCAGAGGGCCGCCGAGCGAATGCCCGGCCATCACGAAGGGTCCGCGTTCTCCCGCCCGGGCCAGCAAGGTCCTCAGGTTCAGTGCCGCCGTCACGCCGTCGTGGTCCGTGCCCAGGTCGTCACTCCAGCCGAGACCCGACCGGTCGTAAGCGCACACCCGGCCGTGAGCGGCCAGCTCGCGCTGGACCCAGGCCCATGTCTGCGCGAAGCCCGTGGCGCCTGCCTCGAGGACCACCGTCGGCGCGCCGTGTCCTTCGCAGAGCAGGTGCATGCGACCGTCGCCGACGGCGACGAGCCGCCCCGGCGGTGGCGCGGCAGCGCGGTCGGCGGCCTGCCCGAGGTGCTGATACGCGGCGCCGGCCCCGAGTGCGATGACGAATGCCGCGAGGGCGAACTTGATTGTCTGCATCATTAGGAGAAAAAATCCTTATAAGTATGTTTAGTGCAAAAAAATCGAATGACGGGATCACCCGTCGATCAATGCGGCCAAGTCCTCGACGAGCTCCCCGAATCGCGTCCCGGACGGTTCCTGGACAAGGCTTCCAATCACGAGTCCATCGAAGAACGCGGCCAGCAGGACGGCCACACGGTCCGGATCCCGGTCCGAAGCGACCGACCCGGCAGCCTGCAACCGTCGAACGATGTCGGCGATCGCGCGGAGACCCTCGACCCGGTAGCGATTCAGCCGCTGAAGGACCTGCGGATCGCGGGTCTGCGCCAGGAACTCCAGATACAGCCGCGGCCAGTCGCGTTCGGAAAGGACCCGCTGCAGCACGAGCGCCAGCAGCCTGCGCAACGCGGCCGCCGGATCGTCCTCCCGGACGCTCTTTTCGACCAACGCGCGGATGACGGTCCAGTCGGCGCCGGCCCGCTGATCGACCAGATCCAGGAACAGTTCCGCCTTGCTGGAGTACGACCAGTAGATCGCGCCCTTGGTCAGTCCCGCTGCGGCTGCGATGTCGTCAAGGGTCGCGCCGGCGTAGCCTCTCTCGGCCATCACTGCTGCTGCGGCCGCCAACAGGCGCGAGCGGGTGTCCAGGGGCATGGCCGCCGCCTGACCCGCGAGTTCGGCCATGTGCGCCTTGGACTTCAGGTGCCGCATCGCGGTCTGCGGGCTGACGCCCGCTTCGCGCGCCACCTCCGAGAACGTGAGGCTTGCCACCGCGCGTGTGCCGGCAAGACGGCGCAAGGCTTGAACGAGCCGTGTCTGGCTTTCTGACGATTGTCTTGGCATACCTAATGGTATGTGAATTCCAAAAAGGCTGTCAAGTCGGGCGACGGGAAGGGTGCGTTGCGCGGTCGAACGCCGGGATCCGGCATCTGCCCGCGAGCCACGCGGGCGGCAGAGCGTGAAGTGAAGAGGTGGCTCTCAGCGCGGCGCTTCGCCGATCCGGATCAGCCGCTTGCCGAGGTTCTCGCCCCGATACAGCCCCGCGATCGCCCCGGGCGCGTGCTCGATGCCGTCGAGGACGTCCTCGCGGTAGCGGAGCTTCCCGGATCGCACCCAGTCGGCCAGCACCGGCAGCGCCTCGTCGTAGTGCTTCGCGTAGTCGAAGATCACGAAGCCCTGCATCCGCGCGCGCTTGACCAGCAGGTGGCGCTCGACCCGCGGACCCTTGGGGAGCGGGTCCCAGCTGGCCACCGACGCGGTGCCGCAGATCACCACCCGCGCGCCCACGTTCAGCCGCTTCATCACCGCGTCGCTGATCTCGCCCGAGGTGTTGTCGAAGTAGACGTCGACGCCGTTCGGGCAGGTGCGGTCCAGTGCCGAGTCGAGGTCGCCGGCCTTGTAGTCGAAGGCCGCATCGAAGCCGAAGTCCTCGAGGCACATCGCGACCTTGGCCGCGCCGCCGGCGATGCCGACCGCGCGGCAGCCGTGGATCCTCGCGATCTGTCCGACCGCGGAGCCGACCGAGCCGGCTGCGGTGGACACGACGACCGTCTCGCCGGCCTTCGGCTGGCCCACGTCGAGCAGGCCGAAGTAGGCGGTCAGGCCATTGAGGCCCAGCACGCCGAGCGCGGTCGACAGCGGCAGGTCGCGTTCGTCGACGCGTCGCTGGATCGCGTCCGGATCCACCACCGCGTAGTCCTGCCAGCCGAACATGCCGACGACGAGATCGCCCTCGTGGAAGCCGGGCGCCTTCGACGCGACGACCCGACCCGCGGCGAAGCTTCGCATCACCTCGCCGATGCCGACCGGTTGCGAATAGTTGGCGACCGCGCTGACCCAGCCGCGCATCGCCGGCTCTACCGACAGGTACAGGTTTCGCACCAGCACCTGGCCGTCGGCAGGCTGCGGCACCGGCGCCTCGACGATCTCGAAGTCCTCGGCCTGAGGGATGCCTGAGGGCCTCGACTTGAGAAGCACCTGGCGGTTGATCGACTGCATCCTGTGTCTCCCTGGTTCGATCCTGCGAAGCCTAACCCAGCGAGGCTTCTCCGGGCGGTGGCGACCCTGCAGGCGGAGGTCGCCGTTCCCGACGGTTCATTCCATGCCGAGCAGCCGCGCGCCGGTCCGGAACAGCTCCACGCCTTCCGGATCGAACTGGAAGGCGGCCAGGAAGTCGGCCGATCCGTAGGCCGGCGCCGCCTTGCTGATCGCGGTTGCGTAGGCTCTCGCCTCGTCGAGCGATCCGGCCAACGCGAGCGTGAAGGCGGCGATCGCGAGGATGTGCCGATGCGCGTTGGGCTGTCCTGCCGCCTTGACCGCCCAGACCGCCGCTTCCTCGAAGCGACCGAGGCGGACCAGCGCCATCGCGCGCGCCCCGAGCATCCCGAACATCAGCGGGTCGAAGGGGCTCAGCTTGCGGGAGTGGTCGGCCGATGCGATCGCCGCCTGCGGGTCGCCGTCCTGCGAGTGGACGAAGGCGAGCGTGTAGTGGGCCTGGGCGAAGTTGGGGCTGAGCTCGACCGCTCGCCCCAGTTCGGCCACCCCCTCGTCGTGCCTGCCGCGCAGCCACAGCGCGCGCCCCATCGCCCAGTGCGCCGCAGGGTCCCGGTCGTCGACCATCAGTGCCTGTCCGGCGGTCTCGAAGGCATGGTCCGCCTCCGGCAAGCGGCTGGCCCACCCCTGGAACGCGTCCTGGAAGTGGGTGAACGACAGCCCCGCCCAGGCCCTCGAGAAGGTCGGGTCCATTCGCACCGCGCGCTCGAAGAAGCCGCGCGCGCTGGCGTTGTCGGCCTGGTTGAAGCGGTACATGTGCCACAGGCCGCGATGGTGGGCCTCCCAGGCATCGAGCGAGTCGGGCGGCTTCAGGATGGCCCGGTTGCGTTCCATCGACTCGATCTCGCCGGCCACCGAGGCGACGATCCGGTCGCCGATCTCCTCCAGCACGAGCAGGGAGTCGTCGAGGCGGCGGTCGAAGATCTCGGCCCACGCGATCCGGGCGCTGCGCGCCTCGGCGAGCTCCACGCTCACCGACAGGCGCTCGCCGCGACGGCGCACCGAGCCGGCGACGACGTAGTCGACGCCCAGCATCCGTCCCGCATCGTCCGGGCCGACCATCCTGTCGCGCAGCGAGAACACGGTGCCCTGCGCGATCACGAACAGGCTGCGCAGCTTGGCGAGCCGGGTGATGACGTCGTGGGCCAGCGCGTCGGCAACGGTGGCGCCGCGCCCGCCGCGCGTGCCGGACTCGTCGGCGAAGGGCATCACCGCGATCGACGCGCGGCGCGCTTCGATCGGGCCGCGGGCATCGCCGTCGATGCCCGGGACGCCCCGAGGCGCGCTCGTCGCCGCGACGGTCGCCGAGGATCCGGCGCCCGCGCGCGCCGCTCGCCATGCGTCGCGAAGCGGCGCGGGGTCCAGTCCTTCGGCTTCGAACAGTCGGGCCGCGGCCGCCAAGTGCTCTTCGGCCTCGCGGATCCGGCCCTCGCGGGCGAGTTCGGCGAGCAGCAAGGCATGGGCCTGGCGATCGAAGGGTGCGAGCGCCAGCCACTGCTCGACCCATTCGAAGACCTGGTCGCCCGAAGCGCTGGCCGCGAGACGCTCGAGCAGGGCGGTCCGGCAGGATGCGAAGCGCCGGCGCTGGGCGGTCAGCCAGCTCGCGAAAAGCGGGCTGCCGTCGAGCTCGAGGCCTTCGAGGAAGTCGCCCTCGAGGCGGGTCGCAAGCGCCTGCAGCTCGCCGCGCGGGATCGTCTCGAGGCCGCCCTCGACCGCGCGCGAGACCGCGAGCGCGTCGACCGAGCAAGCGGCCAGGTCGAGCCGGATCGTGTCGTCGCGCGCGATCACGCGCCGGCGCGGCCGGTCGACCAGGCCGCGGATCTTGCTCAGGCTCCAGCGCAACTCGCCGCGCGGGTCGCTCGGCGTTTCCCACAACAGCTCGCACAAGCGGCTTCGGGAGAGAGGAAACTGCGCGAGGGCCAGGTAGGCGAACAGCGCGCGCGCCTTGCGCGATGCCGGCAACGCCTGCTCCACGCCGTCTCGCCAGACCGCCATCGGCCCCAGCAGGCGCACACGGATCGCGCCGCCGTCGCGATCGGCGTCGCCGGGATGCGCGCCATCGGGCATTTCCACGCCGGCTACCACGTTCGCCTCCACGCCAGGGGCTTACGGTCGAAACCGACGGTCACGGCGCGCAGCGAGCGCCGGACCTGAAGGCGGCCTCCGCAAGCGCGGACCGCCGGTCTCCGAAACGAACGGACAGGAGAGCGATCACATGGACACGACCGCTGCAAGCATAGAGCAGAACCCCCGGCCCGCCGCGCAGGCCGATCTCGGCGCGCTCAAGGCCCGCCAGAAGGCCGCCTGGTCTTCCGGCGATTATGCGCTGATCGGCACGACCCTGCAGATCGTCGGCGAGCAGCTGTGCGAGGCGCTCGACCTGCGTTCGGGGCAGAAGGTGCTCGACGTCGCTGCCGGCAACGGCAACGTGTCGCTGGCCGCCGCCCGCCGATGGTGCGACGTGGTCGCCACCGACTACGTGCCCGCGCTGCTCGATCGCGCGCGCGAGCGGGCGCAGGCCGACCGGCTGGAAATCGCCTTCCAGGAGGCCGATGCCGAGGCGCTGCCGTTTCCCGACGCCAGCTTCGACGCGGTGGTCTCGACCTTCGGCGTGATGTTCACGCCGGACCAGGACCGGGCCGCGGCCGAGATGGCGCGCGTCTGCAGGCCGGGCGGAAAGATCGGCCTTGCCAACTGGACGCCGGACGGCTTCATCGGCCAGTTGTTCAAGACGATCGGCAAGCACGTGCCGCCGCCGGCGGGCGCGAAGTCGCCGGCACTCTGGGGCACTCGCGAGCGGCTGGTCGAGATGTTCGAGCCGCAGGCGAGCACCGTTGCCGCGTCGCAGCGGGACTACGTCTTCAGGTACCGCTCGCCCGACCACTGGGTGCAGGTCTTCCGGACCTGGTACGGCCCGGTGCTGAAGGCCTTCGCCGCGCTGGATCCGGCCGGGCAGGCGGCGCTGGAGGCGGACCTGCGCGCGCTGATCGAGCGCTTCAACCGCTCCGGGGACGGCACCATGGTGGTGCCGGGGGCTTATCTCGAGGTCGTCGTCACCCGGAAGTGACGGGAGTCCGGATGCCCGGGGCTATCGGTTCATCGCCAGGATCGCGTTCGCCAGCGACCGCAGCTTTCGCCCGCCCACGTAGACCGGCAGGGGCCGCTTGCCGGTGTCGAACAGGGTGCAGACCGCGGTCTGCGCGGTCCGCACCGAGTATTCGACGGTGAACACGCAGTCGTCCGGCACCTCGACGAACTGCCCGAGGAAGGCGAAGTTGGCCGCGCCCGCCGGCACGACGGCGGGCCGGTCGCCGGGCGACCTCGGCATGAACGCGCTGTCGATGAAGGGCATCACGGTCGGCCGGCAGGCGATGCTGCCGGCTTCGATCGCCGGCCGCATCGCGTCGCTCAGCTTCAGGTGCGCGAAGAGTTCGGCGAGGATCTCCTCGCCGCTGCAGTCCTGCATCCGCTTCTTCACGAAGTCGCCCGGCCGGTCCTGGTACAGGCCGTAGCCCCAGAACACGTCGACGCCGGCCGGCTGGTTCGAGAAATGCGGCTGGGCCGCCACCACGATCGACAGCAGCCAGCTGGAGTCGACGATCGTCATCAGGCCGCTCGCGCCGGGCACGTAGCCGTAGGCGGCGGACAGGTGCCGCAGGAAGCCCGGGGCGCGCATCGTGACCGTGAACGAGACCCACTTCTGCAGGTCGATCCGGTCGGAAAACACGCCCGGCTTGCCGAAGGCGGGGTCCTTCGCCGCGATCCGCTCCCACAGCATCCACGCGCCCGAGCTCTCCTTCGGCTTCTCGACCGCGGGCCTGGTCATCGAGCCGGTGTCGGTGCTCTCGACCAGCGAGCCGAGCGTCACGAACACGTAGTCGCGGTCGGCCAGCTCGAGGGTCTCGCGCTTTCCCCCGGCCTCGACGTGGATCGCGGACGCCGCCTTGCCCGGGCCCCGCGGGGCGAAGTCGATGTCGACGACGCGGGTCCCGAAGCGGAACCGCACCCCGCGCTGCGCCAGCCAGTTCCGCAGCGGCACCACGACCGAGTCGTACTGGTTGTAGCAGGTCCGCATGATGCCGCCCAGCTCGTGAAGGCCGGGGAACAGGTGCATGAAGCGCAGGAAGTAGCGCCGCATCTCGGCCACGCTGCTCCACTTCTGGAAGGCGAACATCGACGCCCAGATCTGCCAGAAGCGGGTGTCGAAGAACTCGCCGCCGAACCAGTCCTCGATGCGGCGGCTGCCCAGTCGCGACTCGGGAGTCAGCGTGAGCCGGACGATGTCCAGCTTGTCCCTCAGGCGCAGGCCGTAGGAGGAAACGTCGACCACCCGGGCGTCGCGCACCAGGCGCGAGCGCGAGCGCGACGGGAGCCGCTCCGCGAAGGCGAAGCTCTCCTCGGTGACGCTCTTTCCCGGATCGGTCGCCGACGGAATTCCGGAGAGCAGGTCCCAGTAGCAGGCGAAGTGGCGCTCGTGCATGCGGCCGCCGCGGATCACGAAGCCGTCTTCCGGGTTGCCGCGCCCGTCGAGCGCGCCCCCAGCCACGTCGTCCTGCTCGAGGACCTCGATCCGCTCGCCGGGGACGCCGGCATCGCGGATCAGGTAGACGGCGCTGGCGAGCGACGCGATGCCGCTGCCGACGAGGTAGATGCGGCCGGCGGCGCTTCCAGGGCGTTTCATGTGGGCGGTTCCGCAGCAGGCCGAATCCGGACCGCTTCGGCCGGCCACTGGAGTTCATGGACGATGAAATCAAATACCATGGAAGCCATTTCCCGGCCACCAGAAAAGCGCGAATGAGCACAGGAGACACGACTCCGCCGGCCTGGCAGGAGTCGATTTTCACCGTACTGAAGAGCGGGGGCGTGAAGCAGGTCTGCTACGTGCCCGACGCCGGCCACGCCCACGTGATCCGCCGGGTGCACGCCGATCCGGACATGCGCGGCATCGTGCTGACCACCGAGGAAGAGGGCGTGGCGCTGACCAGCGGCGCCTGGCTCGGCGGCCAGCGGGCGGTGCTGCTGATGCAGAGCAGCGGCGTCGGCAACTGCATCAACATGATGTCGCTGCTGCAGAGCTGCCGCTTTCCGTTCCTGACGCTGGTCACGATGCGCGGCGAGTACGCCGAGTTCAACCCGTGGCAGACGCCGATGAGCAAGGCCACGCAGGGGGCGATGGAACTGATGGGCATTCGCGTGCTCCGGGCCAGCCGCCCCGACGAGGTCGAGGACGTCGTCAGCGCCGCGCTCGACGCAGTCTTCGAGGCCGGCGAGCAGGTAGCGGTGCTGCTGTCGCAAAGCCTGATCGGCCGCAAGAAATGGGTGCGCAACTGATGGAAGCGAACGTGAACCGACCGGACGCTGCCGCGATCGACCGCCGCGAGTTCGTCGCGGCGCTGCTGGCCCGGCTGCCCGATGCGCTCGTGATCACCGGCCTGGGCTCGCCGACCTACGACGTGTTCGCCGCCGGCGACCGCAATCGCAACTTCTACCTGTGGGGCGCGATGGGCGGCGCCGCGGTCATGGGCCTGGGCCTGGCGATCGCCCGGCCCGACCAGCAGGTGCTGGTGATCACCGGCGACGGCGAGCAGCTGATGGGCATCGGCAGCCTGTCGACGATCGGCGCGCAGCAGCCGGGGAACCTGACCGTCGTCGTGCTCGACAACGGCCACTTCGGCGAGACCGGCATGCAGCGCAGCCACACCAGCCTGGGCACCGACCTGGCGGCGGTCGCGAAGGCCTGCGGCATCGGCAACGCGTTCCGGGTCGACGACATGAGCGGCGTCGAGCGGATCGCCGAGGCGGCGCTGGCGCGCGGCGGCGCCTGCTTCGCGCAGGTGGTGGTGAAGGCCGACGACCTGCCGCGCGCGCTGCCCTCGCGCGACGGCGTCTACGTCAAGAACCGGTTCCGGCAGGAACTCGGCCTCGAACCCCTCTGACTCCACCGCGAGAGATCGGCATGACGAGCAAGATCGGTTTCATCGGACTGGGCCGCATGGGGCGGCCCATGGCCTCGAACCTGCGCAAGAAGGGCTTCGAGCTGGTCGTCCACGACATCGACCGGCAGGCGGTAAACGCGCTGGTCGCGCTCGGCGCGAAGGCCGGCGCGAGCATCGCCGACATCGCCCGCGAGTGCCGGATCGTGATCACGATGCTGCCGACAAACCTCGAGGTCGAGGCGGTCGCGCTCGGGCCGGACGGCATCTTCGCGAACGCGGCGCCCGGCACGATCCTGATGGACATGAGCACGATCGACCCGCTGGCCACCGACCGGCTGAGCGCCGAGGCGGGTCGGCACGGCATGACCGTCGTCGACGCGCCTGTCGGCCGGCTGGCCGAGCACGCCGATCGCGGCGAGTCGCTGTTCATGGTCGGCGCGTCGGAGGCCGACTTCGCCACGGTGAAGCCGCTGCTCGAGGCGATGGGCACCGCGATCTACCACTGCGGCCCGGTCGGCACCGGCGGCCGCACGAAGCTGGTCAACAACTACGTCGCGGTCACGCTGTGCCAGGTCAACGGCGAGGCGCTGGCGCTGTCGCAGCGCTTCGGGCTCGACATCACCCGCACGCTGCAGGTGCTGTACGGCACCTCGGCCAGCAACGGCCAGCTGCGGATGAACTTCCCGAACAAGGTGCTGGCCGGCGACACCAGCCCGGGCTTCACGATCGACCTGGCCCACAAGGACATGTCGCTGGTCGTGGCCGCGGCGCACGCGGCGCGCGTTCCGATGCCGGTGGCCGCGGCGGTGCACGAGTCGTTCAGCCAGGCGCGGGCGGCCGAGTTCGGCAGGATCGATTTCTCGGGCATCGCCGACGTCATCTGCGAGATCGCGAAGATCGACAAGCCGCGCGTGCCCGAGGGCTGGAAGCCCGCCTGAGGCCCGACGAGATCCCGCGACGAGATCCAGGAGGAAACACGATGAAACGCTACCAGCTCCGCATCGCCGGCCAGTCCGTGGACCCGATCGGCGGCGAGTGGTTCCCCACACAGAACCCGTTCACCGGCGAGGCCTGGGCCGAGATCCCGCGCTGCGACGCGCGCGACGTCGATCGCGCGGTGCAGGCGGCCCACCAGGCGCTCACCGAAGGCCCCTGGGCCGAGATGACCGCCAGCCAGCGGGGCCTGCTGCTGCACCGCCTGGGCGACCTGATCGCGCGCGACGCGAAGAAGCTCGCGGCCACCGAGGTGCGAGACAACGGCAAGCTGATCGCCGAGATGCAGGGCCAGCTGAACTACGTGCCGCAGTGGTACTACTACTTCGGCGGCCTGGCCGACAAGATCGAGGGCGCGGCGCTGCCGCTCGACAAGAAGGGCTACTTCGCGTTCACCCGCAAGGAGCCGGTGGGCGTGGTCGCGGCGATCACGCCCTGGAACTCGCCGCTGCTGCTCGCGGCCTGGAAGCTCGCGCCGGCGCTGGCGGCCGGCTGCACCGTCGTGCTCAAGCCCTCGGAGTTCACGTCGGCGTCCTCGCTGGAGTTCGCCGAGCTGTTCGACGAGGCGGGCTTTCCGCCCGGCGTCGTCAACGTGGTCACCGGCTTCGGCAAGGACGTCGGCACGCCGCTGGTCGAGCACCCGCTGGTGCGCAAGGTCAGCTTCACCGGCTCGGACGCCACCGGTCGCATCATCAACGAGCAGGCCGCGCGCCAGTTCAAGCACGCGTCGATGGAGCTGGGCGGCAAGTCGCCGAACATCATCTTCGCCGACGCCGACCTCGAGCAGGCGGTGTTCGGCGCGATCTCGGGCATCTTCGCGGCCACCGGCCAGACCTGCATCGCGGGCTCGCGCCTGCTGGTCCAGGACAGCATCTACGACCAGGTGGTCGAGAAGCTCGTGGCGCTGGCGAAGACCGCGCGGATGGGCGACCCGATGAGCATGGAAACCCAGGTCGGTCCGGTGACCACGCCGCCGCAGTACCGCAAGATCCTCGACTACATCCAGGTCGCGAAGGACGACGGCGCGAAGCTGCTGCTGGGGGGCGAGCCCGCCAGCCGGCCGGAGTGCGGCAAGGGCTGGTTCGTGGAGCCGACGATCTTCGGCGACGTGGAGAACGACATGCGGATCGCGCAGGAGGAAGTGTTCGGCCCGGTGCTGTCGATCATCCGCTTCAGCGACGAGGCCGAGGCGGTCCGGATCGCCAACGACGTGCGCTTCGGCCTGGCGGCCGCCGTGTGGACCAGCGACATCGGCCGGGCGATCCGGATGTCCGAGAAGCTGCAGGCCGGCACGGTCTGGGTCAACACCTATCGCGCGGTCAGCTACATGGCGCCTTTCGGCGGCTACAAGGACTCCGGCATGGGCCGCGAGAACGGCCAGGAGGCGATCCGCGAGTACCTGCAGAACAAGACCGTGTGGATCAACAGCGGGGCGGTGGCGGGCAATCCGTTCGTGATGCGCTGAGCGGCTGCGCGGGCAGGCGCCAGGACGCCGCCCAGTAGTACTGCCACACCCGGTACTCGAAGGCCTCGCACAGGCCGGCGGTGAGCTGCCGCAGCTCCGCCTCGGTCGGGAAGTTCTTCAGCACGCGGTGGGTCGAGCCGTCGGCGAGCGTGCGCAGCTGCCAGATGTCGCCCGCCTCGTCGGGTTCGCCGATCGGCGTGCTGCTGCCCTCGACGTAGAGGTTGTCGAGCACGACGACGAGCGCGCCCGGCGCGAGCGCGGCGTGCAGGCCGAGCAGGAAGTCGCGCAGCCTGCGCCTCGGCACGTGCGAGATCCAGAAGCCGGCGAAGCTGCCGTCGAACGCCGAGTCGAAGCGCGGCAGCGCGTAGGCGTCCGCGACCCGGAACTCGACCTTCTCCTTCGGCACCCTTGCGGCGGCGATGCGCAGGGTTTCCGGCGCCGCGTCGATCGCGACCACCCGAGCGGCGGCAGGCGCGAGGAACCGGGTCCAGTAGCCGGTGCCGCAGGCGATCTCGAGCACGCGCCTGCCGGCGAAAGCGGTCGGCAGCCAGGCCTCGATCTCGCGCAGGTCGCGCTGGCGCTCCGGCTTGAGGTAGATCCGGTCGTATTCCGGGGCCCGGGCCGCGTAGTAGTCCTGCATCGGGTCGTTCACAGTCTCTCTCCGCGCTGCGCGAGCGTTGACCGGCTCGGAAGGGGGTTTTCTCACTTTCCACGCCGGCCGGCAAGCGCTCCGCCCGAGTCCGGCCGGGGCGCAGCCCCGACCGCGTGGCCGCCGCGGGACCGACGTCGACCCGGCCGCCGGACCGACTGCGCGGGCCGTTCGTCGGGCCCGCGTTCATGACGGGCGCGCGTCGCAAGATGCTGGAGGGCATGACAAGAGGTGCGACATGAACAAGCTCGCGATCGCGTCCGTTGCCGGACTGCTGGCCCTGGGCATTGCGGGCGCGCAGGCCCAGTCCGGCCAGCCCGCCGGCGACGCGCGGGCCGCAAGCTCGACGGCGGGCCCGGCGGACGCGAAGCCGGCCTCGGCCGCGGCGGCCGGGACCAAGCGCTCGCGCCCGGCGCGCCACCAGATGGACCTGCGCTACTGCCTCGACCGGGGCTCGAACGAGGCCATCGCGAAGTGCGCGGAGGTCGGCCGCTGACGCGGTCGCCGCCGGCTTCTAGCCGCCCATGAACGCGCGCAGCGCGCGGGCGGTGTGGGTCACGCCGCGGGCCGCCAGCTCCGTCGGGCTTCCGGCCGCGACGATCCTGCCGCCCCCGGCGCCGCCGTCGGGTCCCAGGTCCAGGATCCAGTCGGCCTCGGCCCAGATGTCGAGGTTGTGCTCGACCACGACCAGCGTATTGCCGGCCTCGACCAGCCGGTGCAGCACCCGGATCAGCTTCTCCACGTCGGCCATGTGCAGGCCCACGGTCGGCTCGTCGAGCACGTAGAGCGTCTGCGGCGGCGGCGGCAGGGTCTTGCCCTCTGCCAGCGCCTTCGCGCGGGCCCGCGCGATCCGCGGATCGTCTTCGCTGCCTTCGCTGCGAGTGCGCACCTTCGCGAGTTCGGTGACCAGCTTGATCCGTTGCGCCTCGCCGCCCGACAGCGTCGGGCTGGGCTGGCCGAGCGTCAGATAGCCGAGGCCGACGTCCTGCAGCAACTTCAGCGGATGAGCGATCGACGGATGGGCGGCGAAGAACCCGACCGCCTCGTCGATGTCCATCGCCAGCACGTCGCCGATGCTCTTGCCGCGCAACTGCACGTCGAGCGTCTCGCGGTTGAAGCGCCGGCCGCGGCAGACGTCGCAGAGCACCTTCACGTCGGGCAGGAAGCTCATCTCGATCGTCTGCACGCCCTGTCCCTCGCAGGCCTCGCAGCGTCCGCCGGCGGTGTTGAAGCTGAATCGCCCGGGCCCCCAGCCGCGGATCCGCGCCTCGCTGGTGTCGGCGAACAGCCGCCGGATCGCGTCCCAGAAGCCGACGTAGGTCGCCGGGCACGAGCGCGGCGTCTTGCCGATCGGGGTCTGGTCGACCTCCAGCACTCGGGTGATGCCTTCCCAGCCCTCGATCGCCTGCACGCCGGCCAGCGGCGGGGCGGCCTTGCGCTGGTTGCGGGCGTGGACCTGGGCCGCGACGTTGGCGAGCAGAACGTCGCGGGCGAGCGTGGACTTGCCGGAGCCCGACACGCCGGTGACGACGGTCAGCCTGCGCAGCGGGATCCTCGCGCTGACGTGCCGCAGGTTGTGCAGGTGGGCGCCGCGCAGCGCCAGCCAGCCCGGGCCGGCGCGCGCCGCGCTCTCGTTGCGCGCCGAGGCCGACGCGCCCGGCGTGGCCGATGCACTCGGCTCGTCGGGCGGGGGCAGCGCCCTGGGCGGATTCAGCGGATGCGCCAGCGGCTGCGCGAGGAAGCGGCCGGTCAGGCTGTCCGGGTGCCTGGCCAGCTCCTCGTGGTGGCCGGTCGCGATGATCCGGCCGCCGAGCTTGCCGGCCCCCGGTCCGATGTCGATCACGTGATCCGCGCGGCGGATCGTGTCCTCGTCGTGCTCGACGACCAGCAGCGTGTTGCCCTTGTTGCGCAGCGCCTCGAGCGTGTCGAGCAGGATCCGGTTGTCGTGCGGATGCAGGCCGATCGTCGGCTCGTCGAGCACGTAGCAGACGCCCTGCAGGTTCGAGCCGAGCTGCGCTGCCAGGCGGATGCGCTGGGCCTCGCCGCCAGACAGCGTGGGCGCGGCCCGATCGAGCGTCAGGTAGGACAGGCCCACGTCGGACAGGAAGGCGAGGCGCGAGCGGATCTCGGCGAGCACGTCGCGGGCGATCTCCTGCTCGCGGCCGGCGAAGCCGACCTGCTTCAGCCACCTCGCGCAGTCGCCGACCGGCATCGCGGTCAGCTCGGCGATCGACAGGTCGAGCAGCTTGACCGCCAGCGCCGTGCGGTTCAGGCGACGGCCCGAGCAGGCGGGGCAGGGCTCCTCGAGCGCGCCGGCGGCCTCGCCGGATCCGGCCGCCTCGCTCCCGGCCCGGTCGGCGACCTGGTCGGCCAGCCGCTCGGCCATCGCGCCGATCGCCTCGGTGCTCGAGTCCTCGTCCGGGCGCCGCCTGGGGTCGAGCTCGGGAACGTAGGGCAGCTTGACGCCGGTGCCGATGCAGGACGGGCACCAGCCGATCTTGGAGTTGAACGAGAACATCCGCGGATCCGGCTCGGGGAAGCTGGTGCCGCAGGACGAGCAGGCGCGCTTCGTCGAGAACAGCCGGGTCTCGAGCGCCGCGGAAGCCTGGCCGTATGCGTCCGCGTCGCCGTTCTCTGCGGCGGCGCGCAGGCCGTCGAGCGGCGCCGCGACCATCACGATGCCCTTGCCGAGTTCCAGCGCCCGCGCGAGGGCCTCGCGCAACCGGGCCTCGTTCGCGGCATCGACGACCAGGTCGGCCACCGGCAGCTCGATGTCGTGCTCGACGTAGCGGTCGAGGCGCGGAAACCTGTCGGTGGGCAGGAAGCGGCCGTCGACGCGCAGGTGGCCGAAGCCCTTGGCCTTGGCCCACTTGGCCAGGTCGGTGTAGACGCCCTTGCGCGCCACGACCAGCGGCGCGAGCAGCCCGACGTGCCGGCCGCGGTAGTCGCGCAGGATCCGCGCGGCGATCGCGTCGAAGCTCTGCGGCTCGATCTTCGTGCCGCAGTCGGGGCAGTGCTGCTGGCCCAGCTTCACGTAGAGCAGGCGCAGGAAGTGGTAGATCTCGGTCAGCGTGGCCACCGTGCTCTTGCGGCCGCCGCGGCTGGTGCGCTGCTCGATCGCCACCGTGGGCGGGATGCCGAACACGCCGTCGACGTCGGGCCGGGACGAGGGCTGCACGAACTGCCGCGCGTAGGCGTTCAGCGACTCGAGGTAGCGGCGCTGCCCCTCGCCGAACACGACGTCGAAGGCCAGCGTGGACTTGCCCGAGCCGGACACGCCGGTGATCACGGTGAGCTTGTCGCGGGGGATCTCGACGTCGATGTTCTTCAGATTGTGCTCGCGGGCGCGGTGAACGAAGATCGCTTCGCGGGCGCGGTCCCGCAGGACGCTTTGCAGCGACGGACCGGGGGCGGGCTCCCGCGCTTCGAGGCTGGCTTCGGTGTGCGCGTGGCCGGTGAATTCCAGTTCTGAGACAGCCCCCGGCTGTCTCAGCTCCCCGATACTCGCTTGGTTGGACGGCCCACCCGGTCCGGCCATGTCGGCCTGTGGTGCGGCCTCGAAGCGCGGGAGCCCGCCCGAATCTGTCGCTGCGCCGCTAGCCGACACCAATCCAGTTGTCGGCGTCGTCGCTGCGTCGCTGGCCGTGAGCGGGACCGCGCCCGCGAAGCGATCTTCGTTCATCGCTTTCGCGTACTCGGCCAGGGCCTTGCCGGTGTGGGTTCGCGCTTCGCCTGCCAACTCCTCCGGGGTGCCGGTGGCGACGACCAGGCCGCCGGCGTCGCCGCCTTCGGGGCCGAGGTCGATCAGCCAGTCGGCGGCGCGGATCAGGTCGAGGTTGTGCTCGATGACGAGCAGCGAGTGGCCGGCGGCGAGCAGCTTGCGGAAGGCGCGCAGCAGCTTCGCGACGTCGTCGAAGTGCAGGCCGGTGGTCGGCTCGTCGAACATGAACAGCGTGCCGCGGCGGCCGGCCCTCGCGAAGGCGTGGCCGGGGGCGGCGGTGGCGGTCAGGCCCTGGCTGGCAGCCTCGGCGAGGAAACCGGCGAGCTTCAGGCGCTGGGCCTCGCCGCCCGACAGCGTGGGCACCGGCTGGCCGAGGCGCAGGTAGTCGAGGCCGACGTCGGCCAGCGGCTGCAGACGGGCGCGGACGTCGTGCTCGCCTGCGAAGACCGCCAGCGCCTCGTGCACGGTGAGCTCGAGTACCTCGGCCACCGATCGCTCCCGGCCGTCGCGGCCGGCGATCGTCACCTCGAGCACCTCGGGGCGGAAGCGCTTGCCGTCGCAGTCGGGGCAGCGCAGGTACACGTCGGACAGGAACTGCATCTCGACGTGCTCGAAGCCGTTGCCGCCGCAGGTCGGGCAGCGGCCGTCGCCGGCGTTGAAGCTGAAGGTGCCGGCGGTGTAGCCGCGCTCCTTCGACAGCTCGGCCGCGGCGAAGCGCTTGCGGATCGGGTCGAAGGCGCCGACGTAGCTGACCGGGTTGCTGCGCGCGGTCTTGCCGATCGGCGACTGGTCGACGAAGACGACGTCGCCGATCCAGTCGTCGCCGAGCAGCCGGTCGTGCGCGCCCGGCGACTCGGTGGGCTTGCCGCGCGCCTTCAGCAGCGCCGGCAGCAGCACGTTCTGCATCAGCGTCGACTTGCCGCTGCCCGACACGCCGGTCAGGCAGACCAGCCGTTCGAGCGGGATCTCGACCGACACGTTCTTCAGGTTGTGCTCGCGCGCGCCCTCTAGCACCAGCCGCTTCGTGGACGGACCGACCGGCTGCGGCCGGCCGTGGTCGACCTTCCTGCGGCCCGACAGGTAGTCGCCGGTCAGCGTGTCGGCGGCCCGCAAGTCTCGCGGATTCCCGTCGAACACCACCCGGCCGCCGCGCTCGCCGGGGCCAGGGCCGATGTCGATCATCCGGTCGGCGGCGAACATCACCTGAGGGTCGTGCTCGACGACGACCAGCGAGTTGCCCGCATCGCGCAGCCGCTGCATCACCTCGATGACCCGGTTCATGTCGCGCGGGTGCAGGCCGATCGACGGCTCGTCGAGCACGAACAGCGTGTTGACCAGCGAGGTGCCGAGCGCGGTGGTCAGGTTGATCCGCTGCACCTCGCCGCCCGACAGCGTGCGCGACTGCCGGTCGAGCGTCAGGTAGCCGAGGCCGACCTGCTGCAGATAGCGCAGCCGGGCGCGCGTCTCGGTCAGCAGCAGGTCGGTCGCCTCGTCGAGCGGAGCGGGCAGCTTCAGCGAGTCGAAGAAGCCGGCGACCCGGTCGATCGGCAGCAGCATCAGGTCGTGAATCGACAGCCCGTCGATCGCCTCGAGCTGCGCCTCGCTCCAGTCGACGCCGGCCGGCTGGAAGCGCGCGTATGCCACCCGATCCGAAGCCACGGAAGAGTGAGCGGACGGCCCAGTGGGCGCTTCGCGTGCCGCCGCCCCTCCGGCCTCGCTCGACGCAGGCACGCCAAGCGCCCGCTCGGCCTCCGCGAACGACCCGACCCGCCAGAGCAGCGCATCCGGCTTCAGCCGCGCGCCGCGGCACACGGTGCACGGCGTGTACGACCGGTACTTCGACAGCAGCACCCGGATGTGCATCTTGTACGCCTTCGACTCCAGCCAGTCGAAGAAGCGCCGGATGCCGTACCACTGGGTCTGCCACTTGCCGGTCCAGTCGTCGCCGCCCTCGATCACCCAGCGCTTCTGGGCCTCGGTGAGGTCCCGCCAGGGCACGTCCATCGGCACGCCCACGGCCGGCGCGTACTTGCGCATCTCGCGCTGGCATTCCTTGAAGCTCTCGGTCTGCCAGGGCTTGACCGCGCCTTCGGCCAGGGTCTTGCCCTCGTCCGGGATCACCAGGCCGAGGTCGATGCCGATCACCCGGCCGAAGCCTCGGCAGGCCTCGCAGGCGCCGAGCGGCGAGTTGAACGAGAACAGGCTGGGCAGCGGGTCGGCGTACGCGATGTCGCAGTCGGCGCAGTGCAGGCCGGTGCTGAAGCGCCAGCGGGCGGACTCGTTGCCCTCGTCGTCGAGCACGTGCACCGACATCCGGCCGTGCCCGCGGGCCAGCGCGTTTTCGACCGAGTCGGCGACTCGCGATGCCTCGACCGAGCCGAGCCGGAAGCGGTCCTGCACCACGTGCAGCAGCACGGTTTCCTGCGCGGCCGCGCTCTTCGCGCTGCGGCCCTTCCCGCCACCGGCGGCCTTGTCGCCACGCGCCTTGGCCGGACCGGCGTCGCCGGGCGCGGCGGCGACTCGCTCGGTCGCCTGGATCCGCGTGTAGCCCTGCGCCTCGAGGTGCGCGCGGATCTCGTCCTCGCCGAAGTTGGCCGGCACGTTCACCGGGAAGGACACGACCAGCCTGGGGTCGCCGGCCGCGGCCGCCCGGGCCGCCATCTCGGCGCGCACGCTGGCCACCGTGTCGCGCCTGACCGGCCGCGCGCAGCGGCGGCAGTGCAGTTGCGCCGCCCGCGCGAACAGCAGCTTCAGGTGGTCGTTGAGCTCGGTCATCGTGCCGACGGTCGAGCGCGAGGTGCGCACCGGGTTCGTCTGGTCGATCGCGATCGCCGGCGGCACGCCCTCGATCCGGTCGACCTGCGGCTTGTCCATCCGGTCGAGGAACTGCCGGGCGTAGGCCGAGAAGGTCTCGACGTAGCGGCGCTGTCCCTCGGCATAGAGCGTGTCGAAGACCAGCGAGGACTTGCCCGAGCCGGAGACGCCGGTGACGACGACCAGCTCGCCGGTCGGGATGTCGAGGTCGACGTTCTTCAGGTTGTTCTGCCGGGCGCCGCGGATGCGGATCGCCTGGCGAATCACCGATTGCAGTGGCCGGCCGGCCTCGTCCGAGGCGGCGTTGGGAGAGTCTTGCAGCATGGGTGCGCGGGGCCGGGAATGGGCGATCGGCGGGGTGGGGCAGGGCCGATACGAGGATGCGTTCGAGTCTAGCAGGGCGGGCGCATCGGCTAGACTTTCGCCCCATGAATCCGACTTCCTCCGGCGGCCCCGCCGCGGCAGGCTCCCCCGGTCCGCGGGGAGCGCGGCCTCATCTGTCGAAACCCCTGGCCGGCGCGCTGGCGCTGTGCTTCGGCTGGGCCGGCGCCCACCGGCTCTACCTCGGCTCGCGCATCTGGTGGCTGTACCCGGCGATCGCGATGCCGGCGATGGGGCTCGCGATCGCGGCCGGCGGCGACGCCTGGTTCCGCCACCCGGGCTTCTTCCTGGCCTCGCTGGTGCAGCTGGTCGCGATGCTCGAGGCGATCCTGATCTCGCTGACGCCGGACGAGAAGTGGGACGCCCGCCGCAACCCGGCTTCCGGCATCGCGTCGGCGAACCGCTGGGCGCCGGTGTTCGTGGCGATCCTGTCGCTGATGCTGGGCGCCACGCTGATGATGTCGGTGCTGGCGATCGCGCTCGAGGCCTGGTTCGACGCGATCCGCGCCGGCCGGATGTGACCGCTCCTTCGAACGAATCCATGACCACCGAACTGCTGTTTCGCGACGACGCCTACCTGAAGTCCTGCACCGCCCGCGTGACCGCGGCGACCGAGCGGGGCTACGAGCTCGACCGCACGGTCTTCTACCCGATGGGCGGCGGCCAGGCCGGCGACACCGGCTGGCTGCGCCGGGCCGACGGCGTGTCGGTGCGGATCGCCGACACGCGCAAGGGCGAGGGGCTGGACGTCGTGGTGCACGTCCCCGAGGCCGGCGCGCCCGCGCTCTCGGTCGGCGACGAGGTCACGGCCGAGATCGACTGGGACCGCCGCTACGCGATGATGCGCATCCACACCTGCCTGCACGTGCTGTCCTGCGTGGTGGTCGCGCCGGTCACCGGCGGCAACATCGCGCCCGACAAGGGCCGGCTCGACTTCGACATCGACATGATCCTGCTCGACGCGGAGAAGATCGAGCGCGAGGTCAACGAGTTGATCGGGCGCGCGGTCGACACCGAGACCGTGTGGATCACCGACGAGGAGCTCGACGCCAAGCCGGAGCTGGTCAAGACGATGAGCGTGCAGCCGCCGCGCGGCTCGGGTCGCGTGCGCCTGCTGCGGATTCCCGGCATCGACCTGCAGCCTTGCGGCGGCACTCACGTGCGCAACATCGGCGAGATCGGGCGGGTGAGGGTGCTGAAGATCCGCAGCGAGGGCAAGAAGAACAGGCGGGTCGAGATCGGCTTCGCCTGAGAGCGTGCGAACAAATCTACTGCGCGGCCCGATCTCGCACCTGCGATGCTCGCCGTACTCCTGCGTACGGCTGCGCTTCTCGGCGCGACCTCGGGCCGCTCGCTACGATTTCTTCACACGCTCTGTTCCGGTCGCGCGCATCGCGGCAGCCCAGTGGCGCTTCGGGATGTGGGTCCTGAGGCGCTCGATCAGCAGGTCGGCGATCCGGTCGTCGACCGCATGCCCCGCGGCCGGAATCACGTCGGCGATCACGTCGCCGCCCAGCGCGACGATCCGCTCGGCGGCGGCCACCGTGTGCGCGCAGGGCACGACCTCGTCGGCCTTGCCGTGCAGCATGTAGAAGGTGGCGTCGGCCGGAACGCGATCGGGCAGGCGCGCGAAGCGGCCTGCGATCGACACGACCCGCCCGGCGGGCGCCTCGCGCTCGCCGGCGCACTCGAGCGCCATCGTCGCGCCCTGCGCGAAACCGACGACCGCGGTCGCCTCGGGGGCGACCCCGGCCACTTCCTGCCAGTGCCGGATCGTCGCGAGGAAGCAGGGCATTGCCGCGGCCACGCGCCCGGACCGGGCCGGACCGTCCGGATCCTCGTCGGCGAACCATTCCCTCCCGGTTTCCGACGCGCTGGTCTCGGGCGCGCCGACGCTGACGACGAAGGCCTGCGGGAACTCGGCCGCCAGCCGGCGGGCGAGCGGCAGCATTTCCGAGGGGTCGGCGCCGGCTGCGTGGAACAAAAGGATCAGCTGTCCGGGGCGGCCGGCCGGCCTCTGGACGATCGTCGCGAGGGCCGGCGGCGCGGGCTCGGGCGCCGAGGCAGCAGAATGGCGGGCGTCGGGCGAGCCGGTCATTTCGGCATCCTCGCGGGGCAGTGGACCTGTCTGGCCGTCAGGCGAAGGTGATCGCCTCGCGGCGCTCGGGCCGCATCAGGTGCGGGATCGCGTTGAAGCTCAGCATCCGCATCCCGCCGCCACCGGCGATCAGCTCGCAGAAGCCGGTGTTGCGGAACTGCAGGTTGAACTCGATCGCGACCTTCGACGGGCTGCCGACGATGCCGGCGATCGCCCGGCCGATCGCGCCGCCCGAGCTGACGACCAGCAGCGCGTCCTCGCGCGTGGCGTCGCGCGCGGCCTCGTCGAGCGCCTCGCGGACCCGCGCGCCGAACTCGCCCCAGGTCTCGGGAACGCCGGTGAGCCGGTCGTCGGCCCAGGCTTCCATCGCTTCGCGGAAGGTCCGCCAGTAGCCCTTGTAGTCGGCGCGCTGGTGGGCGATCGGGTCCTGGCCGCCGGTGTGCGCGCTCCAGATCGCCTCGGCGCGATATTCGTCGAGCCCGGGATGGGTGAGGATGGCCCCGGGATCGCCGCCGGTCGCCGCGAGGATCTCGCGCGCGGTGTCCTGCTGGCGCAGCAGCGTGCCGGCCAGCACGCGCCGGAAGCGGATGTCGTGTTCGGCGAACCATTCGCCGAGCCAGCGCGCCTGGCGGCGGCCGAGCTCGGAGAGCCGGTCGTAGTCGTGGCTGCCGAAGGAGGCCTGGGCGTGACGGACGAAGTAGACGAGGGCCATCGGGTCGGTCGTGTGAGGAAGTGAGGAGGTGGCCGGCGCGGCGCGAGGCCGACATTATCCCCGAGCGGTCGCGGCTTCCCTTCGGGCGGCTGCCTCGTCCCCGCGTGCGGCCGCTTCATCCCCGCGGGCGGCAGCCGCTTCCCGGATCGCGGCGATCACACGCCTGGCGGTCGGGCCGATCGGCCCGGCGCTTCGCAGCACCAGCCCGACCGGTTCCTCGGTGCCCGCCGTGTCGATGCCCAGGCGCACCAGGCGGCCCGCGCGCAACTCGGGCTGCACCGCCGCGAGCGAGGCGAACCACACCGCGCCTCGCTCGGCCAGGGCCCGCGCGAGCGACACCGACAGCGTCTCGACCGCGAGCGGCGGGGCCCCGAGCCCGTGCGCGGCCAGCAGGCTGTCGGCGGCCTGGCGGATCATCGTGTCGGGCAACGGCAGCACGACCGGGTGCGCGAGCACCCGCGCCAGCGACGGCTTCGCGTCGCCGGCCAGCGGATGATCGGGGCGCACCGCCAGCACCAGCGGCTCGGCGAACAGGTGCTCGAAGGCGAGGCCTGCCATGCGGTCCGGCTCGCTGAGCCGGCCGAGCACGAGCTCGAGCCGGCCCTCGCGAAGCCGCGCGAGCAGCTCGGCGTTGCTGCCGGTCTCGATCCGCAGGTCGATCGGCAGGCCGGCGGCGCGCAGGCGGTCGACCACATCGGGAACCAGCGAGGGCGCCAGCGTGGGCAGCGCGCCGATCGCGATCCGGGTGCGCACCGCGGTCGCCCGCGGCCCGATCTCGGCCAGGCCCTCGCGCAGCGTGGCCAGGCTCGTCGAGACGTGGGGCAGCAGCCGCTCGGCTTCGCGCGTTGGCGCCGCACCGCGCCGGCCCCGCTCGAAGAGCCGCAGTCCGAGCACGTCCTCGAGTTCCCGGAGGGTCTTCGAAACCGCCGGCTGGCTGACCGCGAGCGACTCTGCCGCCCGTCGCAGGTTGCGGTGCTGCATCACCGCCACGAAGCAGTTCAGGTGGCGCAACTTGATCCGGCCGTCCAGTTCCATGACGAAATGTTATCGAAAACTTGAAGGAAGGTTGATTTACATGAGCAGTCGTCCGGTTCAGAATCGACCGGCTCGACCAGGGGCCGGCATCCATGCCCGAGCCCCGGCACCGCTCACGGAGACTCCCCGATGACGTCCGACAAGCCGCTCGGCCCGCGCGACTGGGCAAGCCATCCCGCTTACATCCATCCGCCGTACAAGTCGACCGTGCTGCGCGGCCCGACGAAGCCGCTGGTGCCGCTCAAGCCGGCGCTGGCCGAGCTCGCGGCGCCGGTCTACGGGCACGACGACCTCGGCCCGCTCGACCACGACCTGACCCGCAACGCGCGCCGCAACGGCGAGCCGCTCGGCGAGCGGATCATCGTGACCGGCCGCGTGCTCGACGAGGGCGGCAAGCCGGTGACCGACACGCTGGTCGAGATCTGGCAGGCGAACGCTGCCGGCCGCTACGTGCACAAGGTCGACCAGCACGACGCGCCGCTCGACCCGAACTTCCTCGGCGCCGGGCGCTGCCTGACCGATTCCGAAGGCCGCTATCGCTTCATGACCGTGAAGCCGGGCGCCTATCCGTGGGGCAACCACCCGAACGCCTGGCGCCCCAACCACATCCACTTCTCGCTGTTCGGCAGGCACTTCGCCACCCGGCTGGTCACGCAGATGTACTTTCCGGGCGATCCGCTGCTCGCCCACGACCCGATCTTCCAGGGCACGCCCGAGCACGCCCGCGACCGGCTGATCTCGCGCTTCTCGCTCGACGTGACCGAGGCCGACTTCGCGCTCGGCTACGAGTTCGACATCGTGCTGCGCGGCCGCGGCGAAACCCCCATGGAGCGCTGAGCCGATGAGCCTGAAGCAGACCCCCTCGCAGACCGTCGGCCCCTATTTCGCCTACGGGCTCACCGGCACCCAGTACGGCTACCCGCTGCGCAGCCTGTTCGGCCCGGAGCTCGCTCGGGCAGACACGCCGGGCCAGCACATCCGGATCGTCGGGCAGGTGCTCGACGGACACGGCAACCCGATCAACGACGCGCTGGTCGAGCTGGCCCACGCCGACGCGTCCGGCCGCTGGCCGGCCACCGCCCAGGAGGTCGCGGCCAGCGGCTTTCGCGGTTTCGGCCGCATGGGCACCGGCACCGAGGCCGACAACCGCTTCGAGTTCCGCACGGTCAAGCCGGGCGCGGCATCGAGCGGCGAGGCGCCGTTCGCGCTGGTGATCGTCACGATGCGCGGCATGCTGAGCCACGCCTTCACCCGGATCTACTTCGACGACGAGCCGGCCAACGCGATCGACCCGGTGCTGTCAGCCGTGCCGGCCGAGCGGCGACACACGCTGGTCGCCCGCCGCGCCGACGACGCGGCCGGGGTCGCGTATCGGTTCGACATCCGCATGCAGGGCGACGACGAAACGGTGTTCTTCGATGTCTGAAAAGGGTTCCTCCACGCGCGTGCAGGTCGCGATCGTCGGCGCCGGGCCGGCGGGGCTGCTGCTCGGCCAGCTGCTGCACCGCGCCGGGATCGACACGGTCATCCTCGAGCAGCGCAGCGCCGAGTACGTGCTGTCGCGGATCCGCGCGGGCGTGCTCGAGCAGGGCACGGTGGACCTGCTCGACGAAGCGGGAGTGGGCCGCCGGCTGCACGCCGAGGGGCTGGTCCACGGCGGCATCGAGCTGTGCTTCGACGGCCGGCGCCACCGGATCGACATGCAGGGCCTGACCGGCAAGACCGTGACCGTGTACGGTCAGACCGAGGTGACGCGCGACCTGATGGACGCGCGGGCCGCGGCCGGCGCGAAGACCGTCTACGAGGCCGAGCAGGTGAGCCTGCACGATTTCGACGGCGACTCGCCGAGCGTTCGCTACCGGAAGGACGGCGTCGAGCACGAGGTCCGCTGCGACTTCATCGCCGGCTGCGACGGCTTCCACGGGGTCAGCCGCGCGAGCGTGCCCTCGGGCGCGATCGAGACCTACGAGCGGGTCTACCCGTTCGGTTGGCTCGGCATCCTGGCCGACGTGCCGCCGGTGTCGCACGAGCTGATCTACGCGAACCACGAGCGCGGCTTCGCGCTGTGCAGCATGCGCTCGCCCACGCGCAGCCGCTACTACGTGCAGTGCTCGCTCGAGGACCGGGTCGAGGACTGGTCGGACGATCGCTTCTGGGAAGAGCTGAAGCGCCGGCTCGACCACGAGGCGGTCGCGAACCTGGTCACCGGGCCGTCGATCGAGAAGAGCATCGCGCCGCTGCGCAGCTTCGTGGCCGAGCCGATGCGCTTCGGCCGGCTGATGCTCGCCGGCGATGCGGCGCACATCGTGCCGCCCACCGGCGCGAAGGGCCTGAACCTGGCCGCGAGCGACATCCACTACCTGTCGCGCGCGCTGATCGATCACTATCGCAGCGGCACCATGCGCGAGATCGATCACTACTCGGCGCGCTGCCTGCGGCGCGTCTGGAAGGCGGTGCGCTTCTCGTGGTGGATGACCTCGATGCTGCATCGCTTCCCGGACACCGGCGAGTTCGGCCAGAAGATCCAGGAAGCGGAGCTCGACTACGTGGTCGGGTCGCAGGCCGCCTCGACCGCGCTGGCCGAGAACTACGTGGGCCTGCCCTTCGAGACCTGAACGCAGAGCGCGCCAGGAAACCCCGCGCGTTCTGGAGGAAGGCGGCTCAGGGGATGCGGGTGAGCACCGGCACGCCGCTGTCGCGCAGGCACTGCGCGGTCACGCTGCCGGCGACCACGGTCTTCAGCGCGCTGCGGCCGTGCGTGGCCATGGCCAGCATCGCGTCGCCGAGGCTGCGAACGAACTGAGGGATCGCCTCCTTGGGGTCGCCGTGCAGCGTCTCCCAGCTGGTGGCCACGCCGTAGCACTGCGCGATGTCCTGCGCGCGGCCGTGAACGTAGCTCGATTCCTGCACGTCGCCGGCCGGAATGCCGGCGTCGATCCTCTGCCTCGGATCGAGCACCGAGACGACCAGCACCCGCGCCCCCAGCCACTTCGCGAACTCGGCCGCCTGCGGCACCATCGACTCGGATTCCGGGCTGCCGTCGAGCGGCAGCACGACCCGGCCGATCTTCGGGGCCCCCGCGTCGGCGGCCTTCGCGTGGGGCCGGTACACGAGCAGCGGGCCGCGCATCTCGCGCAGGACCTCGAGCGCCACGCTGCCGAAGATCGCCTCGGCCGCGCCGCTGCGGCCGTGCGAGGTCAGCGCGACCAGCGTGCCCGGCACCCGTTCGGCCTCGGTGCGGATCGCGTCGGCTACCTCGCCCCTGGCGACGACGCAAAGCCCTTCGCCGCCGATGCCGGAGGCGAGCCGCTCGACCTGCTCCCGCGCGTCGGCCTGGTCGACCGGGTCGGACACGATGCGCAGCAGGGTGAGGCCCGCGCCGGACGCCCTGGCGATGGCGCTCGCGTGCGGGATCATCTGCTCCGCGAACTCGGAGCCGTCGACGGGAACCAGGATTCGGGTGTACATGAGCCGACCTCGGCTGGCGGGTTTGCGATTTCGTCAGTCTAGGGTCGGCCGGCGCAGCGCGGTTTGCGCTCGCGCAAACCGCGGGCGCTGCCCGGGTCACGGCTCGCCGAGCTCGACGATCGTCAGGCGGTCGGGCGCGAGCGTCGCGCGGGCGAGCTCCGCCAGGTGCCGGTGGTGCGTGAACACGATGGCCTGGCCGGCTTCGGCGAAGTCGGCGATCGCCTCCAGCATCCGCGCGGCGCGCGCGTCGTCGGAGGTCATCAGCACGTCGTCGAGGACGACCGGCAGGTCGATGCCGGCCTCGCGCCTCAGCCCGAGGGCGGCGAGCCGCAGCGACAGGTAGAGCTGGTCGCGGGTGCCTTCGCTCATCGCGTCCACGTGAACCAGCCGGCCGCCGCGTCGCTCGGCGAGAAGAACCGGGCGATCGGCGGCCGAGTCGTCGGCGACCAGGCGCGCGAACTCGCCGCCGGTCATTCGCTCGAACAGCGCGGTCGCCGCTCGCAACATCGGTCCCTGCGCGCGCTCCCGGAAGCGCCGGGTCGCCTCGGCGAGCAGCGCGTGCGCAAGCCGCGAGCGCATCCACGCGGGCATGTCGGCCCGGATGCGCGCCGCGGCCTGTTCCATCGCCTCGCGGGCGGTCGCCGCGGTGTCGGCGCCGTCGATCGCGCGCAGCGCGTGGCGGGCGGTTTCCTCGTCGCGGCGGGCGTCGCGCAGCGCGTCCTCGAGGCCCGCCAGGTCGCGCGCGCACTGCGCCTCGTCGGCATCGAGCCGGCCCGGCTCCAGCCCGGCGAGGTGCTCGCGCAAGGCCTCGATCGGCCGGCGCGAGGCCTGCGCGAGTTGCGCGCTCGCGCGGTCGAAGGCGGCCTGCGCCTCGCGCTTGCGCTGGGCGCGCGCCTCGGCCTCGGGAAGGGCGGCGGGCGACGCCACGCCCGCGGCCTCGCACAGGCGCGCGAAGGTCGCCTCGTGTCGAGCGATCGCGGCCCGTTGCCGCTCCAGGATCTCCTGCGCGCCCGCGAGCGCCTGGCTGGCCAGCGCATGCTCGCGGGCCGCCGCCTCGGCCTCGTCCAGGCGGGTCGCGAGGCGCTCGACATAGATGCGCAGGTCGGCCGGGGTTTCGTCGCCGAGCGCCGTCGCGAGCGAGCCGGTGGCACCTTCGAGCAGGGCCAGCGATTCGCGCGCGCGATCCAGGCCGGCCTCGGCGGCCAGCGCGCGGTCGCGGGCGGCGAGCAGCGTGTCGAACTCTTCGAGCCGGGCCCGGATCACGGCCGGGGTCGCGTCGGGCGCCAGCATCAGCGCCGAGAGCGGTTCGCGCAGCGCCTCGCGCGCCTCGCCAAGCGCCTCCCGCAGCGCCGCCTCGCGAGTGGCGCGCAGCTGGCGCTGCTGCTCGCGCTGGGCGCGCTGCCCGCGCTCGGTGTCCAGCCGCTTCTCGGCCTGGCGGCAGCGCTCCTCGATCTCGTCGGCGAGCGCGGCGAGCGTGTCGACGCCCGCGTCCGCGGGCGGGGCGGCAAGGCCGGTCCCGAGGATCGCCTCGCGCAGCGAGGCGGCGAGGCGCTCGGCCAGCGCGATCGCCGCTTCGCGCTCGTCGACAAGGGCCTGCAGGGTCTCCTGGGCGCGCCTGAGCTGCGCGAGCCGCGCTTGCCAATCTCGCAGCGCGGCCGGGGGCAGGTCGGGCAGGCCGGCATCGGCCAGCGCGCGTCGCCAGCGCTCGGCGCGCTCCGCCTCGCCCAGCGCGATCGCCTCGAGCTGCCGGCGCAGATCGCCGGCGTCGCGATCGAGTTTCGCAATCTCGCGCTGGCAGGCCTGCAGTTGCGCGGCGCGCTCGTGGTCGGCGGCCAGCGCGTCGGCGATCAGGTCGGCCTGGGCGACGGCTTCCTCGTACGCGCGCGGCAGCGGGCGGCCGCCGGTGAACGCCTCGATCGACGGCGACGCCGCTTCGATCGTCCGTTCCACGCAGGTGCCGAGGATGAGCCGCCAGCCTTCGTCGCGCCGCGCGCGAGCGGCCGCGACCTGGTCCTGCGTGGGCACTTCGCCGCCGGCCAGCACTGCGTCGCGTCGCGCGACTTCCTCGCCGCGCGCCTCGGCGATCCGGGCCAGGCGATGCTCGTGCTCCTCGCGGCGCGTGGCATCGCGCCGCTCGGCGCTGATCTCCTCGTCGATCCGGGCGTCGAGCAGCGGGCGCGCCTTGCGCAGCGCGGCCTCGTCGGGCAGGCCGGCATCGGCGAGCGCGGTGGCCAGCGCGCGTCGCGCCGCCTCGACCTCGGCGGGCAGCCCGGCGAGCCTCTGCAGCTGCGGTTCGTGGCGGGTCAGCGCCGAGCGCGCGGTGCGCAGCGCGATGCGGCTTTCGGGCGAAGGCAGCCGTGCGTCTTCCGGGGAGTCCGGCGACGGGGCTTCCGCCGCCTCGTCCGCCCGGTGCTGCGCGAGCGCGTCCTCGGCGCGCTCGAGGGCCCGGACCGCCTGCTCGATGCCGGTCCGGCGGGCGGCATCGGGCGCGCGCGCGAGCACTGCGTCGACGCCGGCGAGAGGGTCGAGCCGGCTCGCGAGCGCCTCGATCCGCCGCGACTCCGCGGCGAGCTCGGCGCCGGCCGCCGCGAGCTCGGCGCGGTAGCGGTCGATCGCCTCGGACGACGCGATCAGCCGCCGCACCGCCGGCGCCACGTCGAGGACCGCGCGGTCGACCGCGAGCCCGGCCAGTCGCCGGCGCTGTCGCTCGGCCTCGGCCGCCGCGGCGTCCGCGTCCTCGCGCGCGGTCGCGAGCCCGGACTCCGCCGCCGCGCGCTCGCCCGCGGCGGTCTCGGCCAGCAGCGGCGCGTCGCGCAGCGCGTCCAGCACTTGCCCCGCATGATCGAGGGTCGCCAGCAGCGGGGCGACCGCGCGCAGCTCGCCGATCAGCTGCAGCCGGGCGAGCAGCTCGCGCTGTCGCGCCTCCAGCCCGGCCAGCGCGTCGGCGGCGGCGCGGTGCTTCTTCGAGAGCTCGGCCCACTGCGAGGGTCGCACCAGCGCCTGCCGAAATGCCGCCTGGCTCTCGTCGAGCGCGCGCAGCGCCTCGTTGATCCGTGCGTTGCGCCCGCGCGCGCCGGGCATGAAGAAGCGGCGCGCGGACTGGTCGATCCGCTCCAGGATTCGCGGGATGCTGCGCACGCCGGCGCTGGCCTCGAACAGCGCGGCGCCGATCTCGCCCTCGCCCTCGAGCAGGGCCCGGCCGCCTTCGCGCAGCCGCCGGTGGTCGAGCGCGAAGCCGGTCTCGTACTCCGCCCGGTCCAGGCCGCTGGTAAGCAGCGACTCGAGCTCGGGAGGCGCCGGCTCGACCAGCGGCGCGGCCGGGTCGGCGAAGTCGGTCAGGAACAGCGTCGGCGCGCGCCCCTTGCGGCGAAGCAGCGCGTGGCGGCGTCCCGAGCGGTCGACGAACTCGCCTCCGACCCGCATCTCCGGATGGGGGTGGACGAAATTGTCGGCGCTCTGCTGGGGGATGCCGAAGCGCAGGTCGGTCATCGCGCGCAGCGCCGACGACTTGCCCGCCTCGTTCGGGCCGTGCACCAGCACCAGGCCGCGCGCCTCGGGGCCGAAGTCCAGCACCCGGTCGGTGAAGGGCCCGAATGCCTTCAGGTGCAGCCGCAGCAGCCTCATCGGTCGTCGCCCCCCGGCGCTTCGCTGGCGAGCTGCGCGAGAACGGTGGCCTCGGCATCGCCGAGCAGCGCCCGGATCGACGCGGGGTCGAGCGACCTGGGGTCGGCATCGGCGAGCGAGGCGGGCAGGGGCCCGAGCTCGTCGAGCTGCGCCAGCACCCAGGCCCTCATCGATTCGTCGTCGGCCGACAGCGCGTCGACCAGGCGAACCACCTCGCCGACCGCGTCGTCGCGCTGCGCGACCGCGCCGCGGTCCATCGGCGAGCGCAGCGCGAGGCGCACGGTCTCGATCCAGACGTCGGCCCCGTCGATGTCCTGCGCGGCGGCCTGGATCGCCGCGGCGATCGTGCCGGGCTGCTCGGCCTCGACCCGGTGCAGCGGCGACTCCCCTTCGACGACGACGCGGACCGCGTGCAGCCGGTCGCGCGCCTCGGCCGCCAGCGAGGCGCCGAGCTCGCGGAAGCGCCGGGCCAGCGCCTCGACGCCGGCCAGCCCGCCGGCATCGAGGCTCACCCGGTGCCAGCGCACGACGTCGAGCGCGACGAACTGCGCCGACGTGATCGCGCCGTGCTCGACGACGACCAGCTCGCATCCCTTCGGCCCGGTCTCCCTCGCGTTGCGGCCCTGCAGGTTCCCGGGGAACACGATGCGCGGCGAGGCTTCGCGCACGACCTCGCGGGCGTGCACGTGGCCGAGCGCGAAGTAGTCGTAGCCCTTGGCCGCGAGCGCGTCGGGCGTGGTGGGGGCGTAGGGGTCGTGCCCCTCGCGGCCGGTCAGGCTGGTGTGCAGCAGGCCGATGTTGAAGCGCCCCGGCAGCGGGTCGGGATAGAGCGGGACCAGGTCCTCGGGCACCGCGCGGTTCGGGAAGCTCCTGCCGTGCACCGCCGCGCCGAGCTCGGGCAGGTCGACCGTTTCGCTCTTCATCGAGCTGAACACGTGCACGCCCTCGACTTCGGGCAGCTGGCGAGTGATCTGGCTCTCGGCGTCGTGGTTGCCCTTCACGACGAACACGCGGATCCCGGCGCGCGCCAGGCGCAGCATCTGCTCGCGGAAGAACAGCCCGGTGCGGAAGTCGGCCCAGTCGCCGTCGTAGATGTCGCCGGCGAGCAGGACCAGAGCGACCCGCTCGTCGATCGCGAGATCGACCAGCGCGACCAGCGCCTGCCGCGTCGCGCCGCGCAGCCGCTCGACCGGCGCGCCCTCGTAGGCGTCGAGGCCGCGCAGCGGGCTGTCGACGTGCAGGTCGGCGGCGTGGATGAAGGCGAAACGCAAGGGCGCTCCTCAGCGATAGGCCGCCGCCGCGGCGGCGAGGCGTTGCGCGATCCGCTTGCGCAGTCCGTCGGGCGCGAGCACCTCGACCTCCTCGCCGTGCCGCAGGATGTCCATCTCGAGCTCGGGCGACTGCGAGTACGGCACGCGCAGCTCGTAGCGGCCGTCGTCGAGCTCGGCGCCCTGCTGCTGCGGGTGCCAGACTTCGGCGCGCACCCAGCGGGCCGCGTCGGCCGAGAAGCGCAGCACCGCCCAGCGCAGCCGGGTGCCGCGATAGATGCCGTAGCCGGAGCCGAGTTCGGCCTCGACGGTGCGCAAGGACAGGTCGCGCGCGCGCCGGTCGATCAGCCGCGCGTCTTCCACTGCGTCGAGGGCGAACACGCGCAGCGATTCGCTGCGATGGCACCAGCCGTCGAGGTACCAGGCGTTGCGATAGTGGACCAGGCGCTGCGGCGAGACTTCCCGCACGCTGCGCGCGTTGCGCGAGCGGGTGAAGTACGCGATCTCGATCCGCTGGCGCTTGACCAGCGCGCTGCCGATCACCTCGAAGCGCACCGGCGGCACCGGCCGGTTCTGCGCCGGGATCAGCCTGACGCGGCGGATGATCTCGTCGGGATCGCCCTCGGCCGTGCCGAGCAGGGCCTTGAGCCGGGCGATCAGCGGCGCGATCTGCGGCCCCAGCATGCCGCCGGTGTCGAGCTCCTCGAGCATCCGGTGCATCGTGAGCAGCGCGAGGATCTCGCGGTCGTTGAACCAGAGCCCGGGCAGCTCGTACTGGGGGCCGGTGGTGGCGCCGCCGGCGAAACAATAGCCGCGGCGGTCGCGGTCCCAGACGATCGGCGCGTTCAGCCGCTCGCGCAGGTAGGCCAGGTCGCGCTTGAGCGTGGCCCGCGAGACCTCGAGCTCGCGCATCAGCTCGTCGAACGGGACCGTGCCGCGCTGGTTGATCAGCTGGTCGATCCGGTAGAAGCGCTCGGTCTGGTTCATCGACGGTAAAGGGATTCCCGCGCGGGTTCGGGGCAAGACCGAAGTCTATGCCAGCGACGAAAGTGGTATATACGGGGCAGTTTCAAGGAAATCGAACCCATGGATCCGACGCCGCAGCAATCCGGCGACCAGGCCGGCGACGCGTCCGGCGACGACAGGGCGGCGACGATCGATCGCTGGCTCGCCCGCGAGCGCGAGGTGCGCCTGCTGCTCGCCCAGCCCGGCAAGATCCCGCTCGAGGAGATCGCGAAGACGTCCGGCCTCGAGTTCCTGCGTCGGATCGGGCGCGGCGAGCTGCCGTCGGCGCCGATCTTCCAGGCGCTCGACTACGTGCCCGTCGAATGCGAGGAAGGGCGGATGGTCTTCCAGGGCACGCCCAAGGCCGACTACTACAACCCGATCGGCTCGGTGCACGGCGGCTACATCGCCACGCTGCTCGACTCGGCGGTCGCGTGCGCGGTGCAGACCATGCTGCGCAGGGGCTTCGGCTACACGACGCTGGAACTCAAGCTCAACTACGTCCGGCCGCTGACCGACCGGACCGGCCCGGTGCGCGCCGAGGGCCGGGTGATCAGCGTGTCGCGGCAGATCGGCACCGCCGAGGGGCGGCTGGTCGACGCTGGCGGCAAGCTCTACGCGCACGCCACCACCACCTGCCTGATCTTCCCGTTGCCGCAGGAAACGATCGGCTAACATCGGCGCAGTCCACAGCCAACGGAGTCCGCCGATGCCCCGACAGATCGTTGCCACCCAGGAAGCGCCCGCCGCGATCGGCCCGTACTCGCAGGCGGTGCGCGTCGGCGACACCGTGTGGCTGTCGGGCCAGATTCCGCTCGACCCTGCCACCGGGCAACTGGTCGACGGCGACTTCCCGGCGCAGGTCGAGCGCGCCTTCCAGAACCTGGCGGCGGTGGTGCGGGCAGCCGGCGGCACGATGGACCAGGTGGTCAAGCTCACGCTCTTCCTGACCGACCTGGGCCAGTTCGGCACGGTCAACGAGATCATGCAGCGCCACTTCAGGGCGCCGTACCCGGCCCGCTCGACCGTCGGCGTGGCCAGCCTGCCGCGCGGCGCGCAGTTCGAGGTCGAGGCGGTGCTGGCGCTCGAGCAACTCGTCTGACGGCCGGCGCGGCCGCGCGCCGCGCCCGAACCCCGTGTCCTCGAAGCCGCCGCGATCCGGCCCTTCCCGGTCGGCCGAACCACTGCCGTTCGCCAAGCTCGGCATCCGCCGCGAGCAGGACCTTCCGCTTCACCTGCCGATCCGCTACGAGGACGAGACCCGTATCGTGCCGGTCGCCGAGGTGCGGCCCGGCGAGACGGTGCAGGTCGAGGGCCGGGTCGCGCGGACCGAGATCGTGCCGCGGCCGCGGCGGATGCTGCTGGTCGAGTTGCGCGACGATGCCGGCGACCGGATCGACCTGCGCTTCTTCAACTTCTGGGGCTCGCAGCTCAAGCAGTTCTCTTCCGGCCGGCGGGTGCGCGCCCACGGGGAGGCGAGGGGCGGCCTGTTCGGTCTGGAGCTGGTCCATCCGCGCTGGCGGCTGGTCGACGAGGGCGAGGCGGTCCCCGACCGCTTGACACCGGTCTACTCGACCGTCTCCGGGATCGGCCAGGCGAGGATCCGCTCGGCGGTGCTGGGCGCGCTGAGGAGGCTCGCATGGCCCGAGACCGTGCCGCCGGACGTGGTGCGTCGGCTCGGCCTGCCGCAGGTGGCCGACGCGCTGCGCGCGCTGCACCAGCCGGCGCCGGGCGTGTCGCTCGAGGCGCTTCAGGAGCGCGCGACGCCGGAGTGGCGTCGGGTGATCTTCGACGAGCTGCTCGCGCAGCAGCTGTCGCTGAAGCGGGCGCGCGCGGCCCGGGCAAGCCTCGCCGCGCCTGCGCTGGCCTCGCGCGACGCCGTCGGCAAGCTGCTCGGCGCCTTGCCCTTCCGGCTCACCGGCGCGCAGCAGCGCGCCTGGGCCGAGGTCGCGGCCGACCTGGCGCGGGCCCAGCCGATGAACCGGCTGCTGCAGGGCGACGTGGGCAGCGGCAAGACGGTGATCGCGGCCCTGGCTGCCGCGCAGGCGATCGGCAGCGGCTGGCAGGCCGCGATGATGGCGCCCACCGAGCTGCTCGCCGAGCAGCACCTGCGCAAGCTCGAACCGTGGCTGAAGGCGATCGGTGCGCGGATCGCCTGGCTGTCGGGCTCGCTGCGCGAGTCGGAGAAGAAGGCGGTGCGCGCCGCGGTTGCGGCCGGCGAGGTCGACCTGCTGGTCGGCACGCACGCGCTGATCGAGGACACGGTGGGCTTCGCGCGGCTCGGGCTGGCGATCGTCGACGAGCAGCACCGGTTCGGCGTCGCGCAGCGGCTGGCGCTGCGCGCGAAGCTCGAGAACCCGGCTGGTGCGGCAGCCGGATCGGCGACGGCGGGCGGGCCGGGCGCCGGCACCCGCCTGCTGCCCCACCAGCTGATGATGAGCGCCACCCCGATCCCGCGCACGCTGGCGATGTCCTACTACGCGGACCTCGACGTGTCGGTGATCGACGAGCTGCCGCCCGGCCGCACGCCGGTCGTCACGAAGCTCGTTTCGGAGGCGCGGCGCGACGAGGTGATCGATCGGCTGAGAGCCGCCGCGGCCGCCGGGCGCCAGGTCTACTGGGTGTGCCCGCTGATCGAGGAGAGCGAGTCGCTGGACCTGCAGACCGCGATCGACACGCACGCCCGGCTGACCGAGGAGCTCGCGCCGATCCGGGTGGGGCTGGTGCACGGCCGCATGGCGCCCGCGGACAAGCAGGCGGTGATGGACGGCTTCGTGCGCGGCGAGATCCAGGTGCTGGTGGCCACGACCGTGATCGAGGTCGGCGTCGACGTGCCGAACGCGTCGCTGATGATAATCGAGCATGCGGAGCGCTTCGGCCTCGCGCAGCTGCACCAGCTGCGCGGGCGGGTGGGCCGGGGCAGCACCGAGAGCTTCTGCGTGCTGATGTACCGCAACCCGCTGTCGGCGACCGCCCGCGAGCGGCTGCGCACGATGTACGAGACGACCGACGGCTTCGAGATCGCGCGCCGCGACCTGGTCCAGCGCGGGCCCGGCGAGCTGCTCGGCGCGCGCCAGTCGGGCCAGATGCTGCTGCGCTTCGCCGACCTGGAGCGCGATTCGGAGCTGGTCGCGATCGCCCGGGAGACGGCCGACCGGATGCTGCGCGAGGATCCGGCCGCGGTCGACGCCCACCTGGAGCGCTGGCTCGGCGGGCGCGAGGAGTTCCTGAAGGCCTGAGGGGCGCTGCCGCACGGGCCGCGCCTGCTCAGGCGCTCAGGTCGCGCTTCTTCTCCTCGTACTCTTCCTTGCCGATCTCGCCGCGCGCATAGCGCTTCTTCAGGATGTCCAGGGCGCTCTCCGACCCGCCGCCCGGCGAAGCGGAATCGCTGCGCAGCCAGCGGGCCAGCACGAAGATGCCCAGCACGATCAGCACCAGCCAGAGCAGGCCGTGGAGCATGCCCATCATGCCCCAGCCCATGCCCCAGCCGCCGTCGTACATGCCGCCGCCCCACATCATTGGCGACCCTCGCCGTCGGGACCCCACCACGGACCCCAGCGGCGCAGCTTCTCGCGCTGCTCCGGCGTGAGCACCTGGTCGACGCGCTCGGCGGTGTCGAGCGCGATCTCGAGCCGCTGCTTGCGCAGCGCGGTCATGCGGTCGAACGCCGCCATCACTTCGGCGCGGTCGCGCTTGCCCGAGGCGTCCATCGCGTCGCGGATCTTCGCCATCTCGTCTTGCATCTTGCCGGCGATCTCCCACTGCTTGCGGCGGGTCTCGTCCTGGATCTTCGAGAGCTCGGCGCGCTGCTTGTCGTTCAGATCGGGCAGCCACAGCGCGCGCCCCGCACCGAGCCCCATCATCCCGAAGCCGGCCCCGCCCATCATGCCGGAGCCCCAGCCGCCCATCATGCCGGGGCCCATCATGCCGGCGCCCCAGCCGCCCATCATTCCCGGTCCCATCATGCCGGGCCCCATTCCCCAACCTGGGCCGTAGCCGCCCATCATTCCCGGTCCCCAGCCACCGCGACCGCCGGGCCCCATGTGGTAGCCGGGGCCGTAGCCGCCGCGCGCGCCCGGGCCCATGCCGTAACCCGGGCCATAGCCGCCCATCATGCCGGGGCCCATGCCGTAACCGGGCCCGTAGCCGCCCATCATGCCGGGGCCCATGCCGTAGCCGGGTCCGTAGCCACCCATCATTCCGGGGGCCTGAGCATCCGGCGCGGGCTGGGCGGCGGCAATGCCGGCGGCCAGCGCGAGCGCCGATGCAAGGAACAAGCGTTTCATGTTCGTCTCCTGTAGGGCGCCCCGAGTCGCCGGAACAGGCACGGACCGGCTCGAGTCGCCGCGACTGCCTGGGAGGAGTGAGCGCGGTCCCGCCGGCAGTCGGAAGGTGGGACGGGCGTCTGGCGCCAGTGGAAGCGTCGCCAGAGCGGAACGAGCCTTGAAGGCGGGACGCCGGCCGAAGGCCATCGCCGGGTACGCGGGCTCGTGATGACAATCACTGTCGAAAGCGTCAATCTTGATCCTTGTCGGCTTGGGGCGCAAGGTGAAAAGGCCATGACCGAGCACAGACATCGAACGGGCCCGCGCGCCTCGACCGGTGGTTCCAGGGGCCAGGGCGAGGCGGGCGGCGACGCGGCGGGGCAGGCCGCCGCGGCGGTCTACACCTGCCCGATGCACCCGCAGATCCGGCAACCCGGACCCGGGAGCTGCCCGATCTGCGGCATGGCGCTCGAGCCGCTGCTGCCCGCCCTCGGGGAGGACGACGATCCCGAGCTGCGCGATTTCTCTCGCCGCTTCTGGTGGACGCTGCCGCTGACCGTGGCGGTGGCCGTGCTCGCGATGTTCGGCCACCGCTTCGCGCTCGCGTCCCCGTCGATGCGCTCGTGGGTGGAACTGGCGATGTCGCTGCCGGTCGTGCTCTGGGCCGCCTGGCCGTTCTTCGTTCGCGGCGCGCAGTCGATCCGCAACGTCAGCCCGAACATGTGGACGCTGATCGCGCTCGGAGTGGGCGCGGCCTTCGTCTACAGCGTCGCGGCCAAGGTCGCGCCGGGGCTGTTCCCGGCGTCCTTCCAGGCCCACGGGCGGGTCGCGGTGTACTTCGAGGCCTCGGTGGTCATCGTGTCGCTCACGCTGCTGGGCCAGGTCCTGGAGCTGAAGGCCCGCGGGCAGACCTCGGCCGCGATCAAGGCCCTGCTGGGGCTGGCGCCGAAGACCGCGCGCCGGATCGCGCCCGACGGCAGCGAGGAAGACGTGCCCCTTGGCCACGTCCACGTCGGCGACGTGCTGCGCGTGCGCCCGGGCGAGAAGGTGCCGGTCGACGGCACCGTCGTCGACGGCGAGAGCCCGGTCGACGAATCGATGCTGACCGGCGAGCCGATTCCCGTCGCCAAGCGCGCCGGCGACAAGGTGGTGGGCGCGACGCTGAACACAAGCGGGACGCTGACGATGAAGGCCGAGCGGGTCGGCGCCGAAACCATGCTCTCCCAGATCGTGGCGATGGTCGCCCAGGCGCAGCGCTCCAGGGCGCCGATGCAGCGGATGGCCGACCGGGTCGCCGGCTGGTTCGTGCTGGCGGTCGTCGCGATCGCGGTCGCGACCTTCCTGGCCTGGGGCTGGCTCGGTCCCGAGCCTGCGTGGGTCTTCGCCACGCTGAACGCGCTGGCGGTGCTGATCATCGCCTGCCCTTGCGCGCTCGGGCTGGCCACGCCGATGTCGATCATGGTCGCGACGGGAAACGCCGCCCGCCAGGGAATCCTGTTCCGGGACGCGGCGGCGATCGAATCGTTCCGGCGGATCGACACGCTGGTCGTCGACAAGACCGGCACGCTGACCGAAGGTCGGCCGGCGTTCGATCGCGTCGTGCCCGCGCCGGGGCGCGACGAGCAGGAGGTGCTGCGGATCGCGGCAAGCCTCGACCAGGGCGCCGAGCACCCGCTCGCGCAGGCGATCGTGGCCGAGGCGCGGCGACGCGGCCTCGCGTTCGACGCGGTCGAAGGCTTCGAATCGTCGAGCGGCGTCGGCGTGCGCGGCCGGGTGGCCGGGCGGCGGGTCGCGCTGGGCAACGGCGCCCTGATGGACGACGAGGGCGTTTCGTGGAAGTCGATGTCGGCGCAGGCCGAGGCGCTTCGCGGGCAGGGCGCGAGCGTCATGCACCTGGCGGTCGACCGCGAGCTCGCCGGGCTCCTGGCGGTTTCCGATCCGCTCAAGGCGTCGACCCCGGAGGCGCTCGCCCTGCTGCACGAGGCCGGCCTGAAGGTGGTCATGGCGACCGGCGACGGATGGACGACCGCGCGCGCGGTCGCCGAGAGGCTGGGGATCGACGAGGTCCACGGCGAAGTCAGGCCCGAGGACAAGGTGGCGCTGGTGGAACGGCTGCAGTCGAGCGGCAGCCGCGTCGCGATGGCCGGCGACGGCATCAACGACGCACCCGCGCTTGCGCGCGCCGACGTCGGCATCGCGATGGGCACCGGCACCGACGTGGCGATGAATGCCGGCCATGTCACGCTGGTGAAGGGGGACCTGCGGGCGATCGCCCGGGCGAGAGCGATCTCCGAGCAGACCGTCCGGAACATGCGCGAGAATCTGGGCTTCGCGCTGGTGTACAACGCGCTCGGCGTGCCGATCGCGGCCGGCGTCCTCTATCCGGTGTTCGGCTGGCTGCTGTCGCCGATGATCGCGGCGCTGGCGATGAGCTTCAGCTCGGTCTCGGTGGTCGGGAACGCGTTGCGTCTCCGGCGCGCCGGATGACTGCGACGCTCGATCGGCTGGCGGCACCGCTCGATCGGCTGGCGACGGCGGGCCGGGCGGGGGCAGCGGCCCCCGCAATTCACGGAAAGACGAATCGATGAACGACGGAACTCGAGGACGCCTGGGGGGCAAGGTCCTGCGACTGGCGGCCGGCGGCCTGCTGGTCGCGGCGGTCGCCGGGCTCGGCTGGTGGCAGTTCGGCAGCACCGCCGCGAGCGCGATGGACACGACCGATCCGCGCGTGCTCGCACTGGGCGAGGACGTCTACCGCCGCGATTGCGCGAGCTGTCACGGCGCGCAGCTCGAAGGCCAGCCCGACTGGCAGCGGCGGTTGCCGAACGGGCGCCTGCCGGCGCCGCCGCACGACGCGTCGGGCCACACCTGGCACCACCCTTCGGCGGTGCTGTTCGGCATCGTCAAGCACGGCGTGCAGGCCTACGCGCCGGCCGGCTACGAGAGCGACATGCCGGCTTACGCAGGCAGGCTGTCGGACGCGGAGATCTGGGCGGTGCTCGCGTGGATCAGGTCGACCTGGCCCGACGAGGTGCGCCGGCGCCACGACGAGATCGAGCAGCGCAACCGCCGGGGATGACCCGCTTCAGGCGGTGAACCGGCCGTTGGCCGCATCCCAGGCGGCGACGAAGCGGCGGGCGCGCTCGCCGACCGCGCGCGCGTCGTCGCCGGGCCGGTACAGCGCCGAGCCCAGGCCGAAGCCCGAAGCACCGGCCACCCGATAGGCGGCCAGCTTCTCGGGCACGATGCCGCCGACCGGCAGGATCGGCACACTGGCCGGGATCACCGCGCGCCAGGCCTTCAGCACTTCGGGCGGGATGCCCTCGGCCGGGAAGGCCTTCAGCGCCGCCGCGCCGGCCTTGATCGCCGCGAAGGCCTCGGACGGGGTGGCCACGCCCGGCACCGACGGCAGCTCGAGGGCCACGGACTCTTCGACCACCTCCGGATCGAAGTTCGGCGACACGATCAGGCCGCCGCCGGCCTCGCGCACCGCGCGCACCTCGGCGGCCCGCAGCACGGTGCCGGCGCCGACCACGCAGTCGGGCAGGCGCTCGGCCAGCAGCCGGATGCTGGCCAGCGGCTCGGGCGAGTTCAGCGGCACCTCGATCAGCCGGAAGCCGGCCTCGCGCAGGGCGTCGCCGATCGCAGGCGCCTCGGCCGGCGTGAGGCCGCGCAGGATGGCGACCAGCGGCAGCGCTTCGAGCGCGTCGCGCAGTTGCGGATGGTCGGCGGTCGTCACGGTCGGTCTCGTCTCGGGTCGGTAGGGGGCAGGCGAGGCGGGGCGGCGGCGAAGCAAGGCGGGGGGATCAGCCCGCGAGCCCGGCGTGCGCCGCGATCGCGAACAGGCCGGCTCGGGCGGGTTCGCCTTCGGCGGCGGTGGCGGGCACCCCGGCGCGGTGCAGCGCCCGGAGGTAGCGCGCGGCCAGCGCCGGCGAAGCGATCACGCAGGGCGGGCCGGCGCTCGCGAAGGCCTTCAGCGCGTCGCCGATCTCGGCGCCGATCAGCAGGCCCGACAGGTAGCCGGGCAGGTGATCGGGCGGTCGCTGGCCGAGCAGCCCCTCGGAGCGCACGGTGAACAGCAGGTGACCCAGCGCACCCGGGTCGGCCAGCCCGCGCTCGACGCCGTCGTCGAAGGCCGACAGCGGCCCCGGGGCGTCGGGCGACTCGGGCTCCTCGCAGAGCCTGCCCAGGATCGAATGCTGGCGCAGCACCGCGTAGAGCTCGCCGGTCATGCAGGTGCGGAACCCGGCCACGGACGCGCCGCGGGTCTCGACCCACTTGCTGTGCGTGCCGGGCAGCAGGAACAGCCGGCGGTCCCCGGCTTCGCTCTGCGTGGCGGCTGCGCCGAGCACGCCGAACACCTGGGTCTCCTCGCCCCGGATCACGTCGGGCGACCCGCCGGGCGGACGGTCGACCAGCCCGGGAACGATCCGGAAACGCCGCCCGGCCGCATCGTCGAGGGCGAGCAGGCCGGCGGCCAGCGCGTCGAAGCCGGCAGGCGTGGCCACGTAGGGCGCCTCGCGCCAGCCCTGGCGGCTGCCGATCATGCCCGAGGCGATCGCCGGCAGGTCGGGGCGGGCGGCGAGCCACGGCGCGCAGAGGGCTTCGAAGGCCTCGGCGAAGCGGCCGTCGCGCACGTTCAGGATGCCCAGCGGCGCTTCGCGCCGATCGAGCGCCTGCCCGCGATCGTCGAGCAGCCAGCCGCGCAGCGAGGTGGTGCCCCAGTCGAGGGCGATCAGTTTCGCGCGGGCCGCCAGGGCGGCCGGCAGCGCTGCGAGGGGCTGTTCCGGATCCATGGCCAAAGTATGCCCGAGCCACGGGCCCGGCCGGGCGGCTTGCTATCATCGCCGCAACCCCATGACGCTCACCGAACTCAAGTACATCGTGGCCCTGGCGCGCGAGCGCCACTTCGGCCGCGCCGCGGAAGCCTGCTTCGTCAGCCAGCCGACGCTTTCGGTCGCCATCAAGAAGCTCGAGGACGAGCTCGGCGTGCAACTGTTCGAGCGCGGGGGCGGCGAGATCACCGTCACGCCGGTCGGCGAGCAGATCGTCGAGCAGGCGCAGCACGTGCTCGAGCAGAGCAACGCGATCCGCGAGATCGCCGCGCAGGGGCGCGACCCGCTCGCCGGCCCGCTGCGCGTTGGCGTCATCTACACGATCGGTCCCTACCTGCTGCCGCACCTGGTCAAGCGGATGATCGAGGACGCGCCGCAGATGCCGCTGCTGCTGCAGGAGAACTTCACCACCAAGCTGCTCGAGCTGCTCAGGCAGGGCGACATCGACGTCGCGATCCTCGCCGACCCCTTCCACGACGCGGGCCTGGTCACCCAGGCGGTCTACGACGAGCCCTTCATCGTCGCCGTGCCGAAGAGCCACCCGTGGGCGAAGCGAAAGTCGATCCGGTCCGAGGAGCTGAAGGAGCAGACGATGCTGCTGCTGGGCACCGGCCACTGCTTCCGCGACCACGTGCTCGAGGTCTGCCCCGAGCTGTCGCGCTTCTCGCAGGCGAGCGCCGGCATCCAGAAGACCTTCGAGGGCTCGTCGCTCGAGACGATCCGGCACATGGTCGCCTCGGGCATCGGGGTCACCGTGCTGCCTCGCATGGCCCGGCCCGACCTGAGCGACGACGGGCTGCTCACCTACCTGCCGTTCGAGCGCCCCGAGCCCTACCGGCGCGTGTCGCTCGTCTGGCGCAAGAGCTACTCGCGGCGCGCGGCGATCGAGGCGCTTCGCAAGGCCATCCTGCAGGCCGGGCTGCCGGGCGTGTCCATGCTGCCCGGCGAGCCGGCCGTCAGTCACTGAACCGCCGCCCCGTCGGGTCGGCGGCGAGAGAACGGATTTCCAACATGATCGAACGCCCGCGCTATCCGACGATCGAAGACACGATCGGCCACACCCCGCTGGTGCGCCTGCAGCGCCTGCCCGGCGCCGCCAACGAGGCGCGCGGCAACCTGATCCTCGGCAAGCTGGAGGGCAACAACCCGGCCGGTTCGGTGAAGGACCGGCCCGCGCTGGCGATGATCGCGCGCGCCGAGGCGCGCGGCGAGATCCGGCCCGGCGACACGCTGATCGAGGCCACCTCGGGCAACACCGGCATCGCGCTCGCGATGGCGGCGGCGATCCGCGGCTACCGGATGGTGCTGATCATGCCGGACAACCTGTCGGTCGAGCGCAGGCAATCGATGAAGGCCTACGGCGCCGAGCTGATCCTGGTCAGCCAGAAGGAGGGCATGGAAGGCGCCCGCGACCTGGCCGACCGGATGCAGGCCGAGGGCAAGGGCAAGGTGCTCGACCAGTTCTCGAACGACGACAACTGGGCGGCGCACTACGAGACCACCGGCCCGGAGATCTGGGAGCAGACACGGGGCCAGGTGACCCACTTCGTGTCGGCGATGGGCACCACCGGCACGATCACCGGCGTGTCGCGCTACCTGAAGGAAAAGAACCCGGCGGTGCAGATCGTCGGCGCGCAGCCGGCAGAGGGTTCGTCGATCCCCGGGATCCGGAAGTGGCCGGTCGAGTACCTGCCGAAGATCTACCGCCACGCGCGCGTCGACCGGACCGAGTCGGTCACCCAGGCCGACGCCGAGCAGATGGCGCGCAGGCTGGCCGCCGAGGAGGGCATCTTCTGCGGCATCTCGGCGGCCGGCGCCTGCTGCATCGCGCTGCGCATCGCCGAAGAGGTGGAGAACGCGACGATCGTCTTCGTCGTCTGCGACCGCGGGGACCGCTACCTGTCGACCGGCGTGTTCCCGGCGTGAGCGACGCCGCGCAACGCGGCCGGCATTTCGTCGGCATCCTGCTGGTCGTCGCCGCGGTCTCGTCGTTCTCCATCCTCGATTCGTTCGCCAAGCACCTGACCCAGACCTACCCGCTGCCGCTGGTCATCTGGGCGCGTTACTTCTTCCACGTGGCGATCATGGTCGCGCTGCTGTGGCCGCGGATGGGGCCCCGGCTGGTCGCCACGAAGCGTCCGGGCCTGCAGGTCGCGCGCGGCGTGGTGCTCGCGATGTCCACGCTGTTCTTCGTGTCGGGCATCTCGTTGATGCCGCTGGCCGAGGCCTCGGCGATCACGATGATCGCGCCGATCCTGCTGACCCTGCTCGCGCGCCGCTTCCTGCGCGAGCGCGCGCCGCCGGGCACCTGGTGGGCGCTGGCGGTCAGCTTCGCCGGCGTGCTGCTGATCGTGCGCCCCGGCGGGCAGGTGTTCAGCGTGGCGGCCCTGTTCCCGCTGGCCACCGCCTTCTGCTTCGCCGGCTACCAGCTGCTCACCCGCAAGCTGGCGGGCTTGGACGACGGCCTGTCGACCTTGTTCATCGGCGCGCTGGTCGCGACCGTGCTCGCGAGCTTCGTCGCCCCGTTCTTCTGGGAGTGGCCGCGCAGCTGGGCCGACGCGGGCCTGTTCCTGGCGATGGGCGCGATGGGCGCCTTCAGCCACCTGCTGCTGGTGCGCGCGTTCGAGCGGGCGCCGGCCTCGCTGCTCGCGCCCTTCATCTACCTGCAGATCGTGGCGGCGCTCACGCTGGGCTGGCTGGTGTTCGGCAACTTCCCGGACCTGGTCGCGCTGGCCGGCATGGGGCTGATCGCGCTGACCGGCGTGACGATGGCGCTGCGCGGCCGGGCGGCGCCGGTTGCGCCGGCGGTCGAGCGCGAGGCGCCGCAGGTCGAGGAGCGCGCCGCCGCGATCGCGGGCCCGGTGCTCGCGCCCGATGGCGCGCCCGCGCTGCCGGCCGAGGCGGTCGCGCGCGCCGAGGCGCCGGCGCAACCGGCGCCGGCCGCCGCTGCGATCGGCGCGCCGCTTCGCGCGCCCCTGCGCGGCGTGCTGCTGGCGGTCGGGGCCTGCGTGATGTTCTCGCTGCTCGACAGCATCGCCAAGCACCTGTCGCAGACCCACTCGCCGATGATGGTCGCCTGGGCGCGCTACGTGTTCCACGTGGTCATCATGGTCGCCGTGTTCGCGCCGACGATGGGGCGCAGGCTGTTCGTGACCCGCAGCCCCGGCCTGCAGGTGGCGCGAGGGCTCTGCCTGGGGATGTCGTCGATCTGCTTCTTCTCGAGCATTGCCTTCCTGCCGCTCGCCGAGGCGACCGCGATCGTCGCGATCGCACCGGTGCTGGTGACCGCCGGGGCGGTCTGGTGGCTGAAGGAGCGCACCCCGCCGGGGACCTGGTGGGCGCTGGCGGCGAGCTTCGCCGGCGTGCTGCTGATCGTGCGGCCGGGCAGCGCGCTGTTCGGCTGGGCGGCGCTGCTGCCGGTGCTCACCGCGGTGTTCGCGATGGGCTACCAGTTGCTGACGCGGCAACTGAGCGGCGTCGACAACGGCCTGGCCACGCTGTTCATCGGCGGCGCGGTCGCGGCCGCGCTGCTGTCGCTGTTCGCGCCCGGCGCGTGGAGCCTGCCGACCAGCCCGCTCGACGCGCTGATGTTCGTGGCCACCGGCGCGATCGGCGCGCTCGGCCACCTGATGCTGGTGCGCGCCTACGAGATCGCGTCGGCTTCCTCGCTGGCGCCCTACGGCTACGCGCACGCGGCGTCCGCGCTGGTCTTCGGCTTCGTCTTCTTCGGCCAGTTCCCCGACCTGCCGGCCCTGCTCGGGCTCGCGCTGATCGTCTCGACCGGCGTGGTCATGGCGATCCGCAACCGGATGCCGGTGCGCGCGCTCGAGGAGTAGCGGGGGAGGGCGCGCCTTGCGCGCGGCAGCGGCCCCGGCGCGAGGCCTCAGCGGCCGATCGCGTCGCGCAGCGCCTCGGCCAGCTCGATCACCGCCGAGGCGTAGAAGCTCGAGCGGTTGTAGCGGGTGATCACGTAGAAGTTCTTCGCGCCAAGCCAGAAGTCCGGGGCCTCGTCGCCGTTGGGCAGGTCGATCAGCGCGAGCTTCGTGTCGAAGGAGACCGGGTCGCGGCTGGTCACGCCGTAGTCGCGCAGCGATTCGATCGTGAACACCGGCGTGATGCCCGCCTCGATCAGAGGCGACAGCCGGTCGGGGTCCGCGATCCGGGCCGCGTAGCGGATCGGCTCGCCGGCGACCCAGCCGTGCTCGGCCAGGAAGTTCGCGACGCTGCCGATCGCGTCGGCCGGGCTCTCGCGCAGGTCGATCCGGCCGTCGCCGTCGAAGTCGACCGCCCAGCGCCGGATGCTGCCGGGCATGAACTGCGGCAGGCCGATCGCGCCGGCGTAGGAGCCGCGCACCGACAGCGGGTCCAGCCCTTCCGATCGCGTCAGCAGCAGGTACTGCTCGAGCTCGCTGCGGAAGTAGTCGGCGCGCCTCGGGTAGTCGAAGGCCAGCGTCGTGAGCACGTCGATGACCCGGTGGTCGCCGGTGATGCGCCCGAACACCGTTTCCACGCCGATGATCGCGACGATGATCTCCTCGGGAACGCCGTAGCGCTTCGAGGCGCGCGCGACGACGTCCTCGTGCTCGCGCCAGAAACGCACGCCCGCGGAGATCCGGGTGTCGTCGATGAAGCGCGAGCGGTAGACCTTCCAGGAGCGCTTGACCGTGGGCGGGGCGGGCGTCATCAGGCGGATCGCCGCATCGCTGCGGCGCACTCGCGCGAAGATCTCGTCGAGCGCCGACGGGTCGAAGGCGTGGCGCTCGGCCAGCGCCTCCATGAACGCGCGCACCTCGGGCCGCGCCGGGTAGTCGCGCGCCACGGCCTCGGGCGGGCTCGCGCAACCCGCTGCGAGCGCCATGCAGGCGGCGGCGAAGAGGCGGGGCAGGAAAGCTCTCAGGGTCTGAACCGGCGTACGCATTGCTGCAAGTGTCGCACGTGCTCGCGCGGAGCAGTTTCCGCGCCTTCGGCGATACCGTAGCGCAGGCGGTTGTACAGCGCCACGATGCGGCGCGCCTCGCCGATCCGCTCGGGCTCGACCAGGCGCTCGACCCGCCCCAGGTAGGCGCTGGCCGTCTCGTGAGGCTGCCGCGGCAGGCCGGTCACCGCGAGCCGCTGGCAGAAGTCGTCCCAGGCACGCTCGACCGGATCGCGCGCGCGGCGCGGGTGCAGCGTGAGCACGGCGATCGCGCCCACGATCGCGGTCAGCGACAGGGCCAGCAGACCGGCGATCGCGCGCCAGTCGTCGGCCTCCAGGCCGATCCGCTCGAGCAGGCGGCGCTGCTTGCCGCGGTCGTAGGACAGCAGCCACTGGTTCCACGCATTGCCCAGCGCATCGAGCCGGAAGCGCAGTGCGTCGACCAGCGGCGTGGCGGCGTCGAGCCCGGGCAGGCCGGCGAACTGCGCCTCGAGCCGCACGCCGCGCTCGATCCGTTCGGGCGCGACCGCGGCGGTCGGATCGACCCTCGTCCAGCCGCTGCCCGCGAGCCAGACCTCCGCCCAGGCGTGCGCATCGGCCTGCCGGACCAGCCACCAGCCGTCGACCGGATTGCGCTCGCCGCCCTGGTAGCCGGTGACCACGCGCGCCGGGATGTCCAGCGCGCGCATCAGCACGACGAAGGCGCCGGCGAAGTGCTCGCAGAAGCCGGCCCTCGTGCCGAACAGGAAGTCGTCGACGCTGTCGCGCCCCAGCAGCGGGGGCTGCAGCGTGTAGCGGAAGTCCTGCTCCCGGAACATCGCGAGCGCCCGGTCGACGAGCAGGCGGTCGAGCGCGGGCTCGCCGCGCGCCGGCACGCGCCCGTCCCGGCTGGCGGCGGCGAGCGTTTCGGCGCGCCATTGCGCGGCCATCTCCAGCGTGCGGGGGTTGAATCCGGGCGGCAGGCCGAGCCAGTTCTGCAGGGAGGTGCGCGTTTCGTTCAGGCCGGCCTGCCACGCGAGCGAGGACTCGACGCGATAGCGGGTCCGCGCGCCGAGCGGCCTCGAAGCGACCAACTGCAGGTCGGGCAGCAGCGAGGCGGCCAGGCCCTGAGGCGGTTCGACCGAGACGGGCATCTCGAGCGGGAACATCCAGTTGCGCGCCGACGGCTCCTGCGTGATCTCGTAGGTCACCGTGGCGTCGGGCGCGTGGCGGACCTGCGGCCGGGGCGGCGGCACGACCTGCGCGGCGGAGCCGGGACCCAGCGCTCGCCAGGTCTTGCCGTCGAAGTCGCCGAACACCGGGCCGCGCCAGTACAGTTGCGCCGGCGCCGGCATCGCCGTCTCGAACCGCACGCGGAACGCGATTTCCGGGGACTCGCCGAGCTCCGAGAACTCGCCGGGCGTCATCGTCTCGCTGAGCCCGGTTCGGGCGCGGGCCGCGTCCGAGGGCATGCCCCACAGCGGGCCGCCGGGGCGCGGAAAGAGCACGAACAAGACCGCGGCGAGCGGCAGCGCCTGCAGCAGGAGCACGCCGACCGCCTTCATTCGCCCGGCGATCGGGGCCTCGTGCCGGCGGTACTGCATCGTGAGCATCGCCGCGAGCAGCCCGGCGAAACCGGCCAGCACCAGCGCGGCGGTGCCGATCGACTGCGAATCCAGGAAGGCGGCCAGCAGCAGGAACAGCGACAGGAAGATCACGACGAACAGGTCGCGGCGGGCCCGCATCTCCATCAGCTTCAGGCCGAGGAACAGGATCAGCAGCGCGACACCCGGTTCGCGCCCGACCAGCGTGTCGTAGTGCGCCCAGACCGCGGCGGTGGCGGCCACCGCGCCCGCCCAGCGCACCGGGGCCCCTGGCAGCCCGCGACCCGAGAACAGCAGGCCCAGCCGCCACGCGAACAGCACGACGAAGCCGGCGCCGACCCACCAGGGCATCCACCCGAAGTGGGGCAGCACCGCCACGAACACCGGCAGCATCAGGAAAAGCGTGTCGCGGCGGTCGCGCTCCCATTGGTCGCCCAGGCGTCCGCCCAGCGCGCGCAGCGAGAGCCGAAACCCGATCCAGCGGTTCACCTTGCCGACTCCCGCCCGCCGCCCGGCAGCCCCCAGGTGGCCAGCGCGCGCAGGCACTGCTCGCGATGCGACGGGCCCGCGTCGGGACCGATCGAGACGCCCGGCAGCAGCATCGCCCAGGGCACGCCCAGCGCGTCCGCGTCGAGCACCCAGCGGGTCATCCTCGAGAGCTTGCGCTCGTCGTCCCAGCCGGCAGGCAGTTGCGACCACTCGAGGGCCAGCTCGCCGAGGTCGCCGCCTTCGTACTGGCGCACGATCAGGTCCTCGGAGGCCGTGCGCGCCATCGCCTTCCACGCGATCCGGCGAGGCGAGTCGCCCTCCTGCCAGGGGCGAAGCGCGGCGAGGTCCTGCTCGCCGCCGCCGCGCGCCTGGCCGTCGCCGGAGCTGGCCAGCCGCGCCGGCAGCGGGGCGCCCGGGGGCTCGGGCCTCGGGTAGACCAGCACCCGCAAGGCCGGTTGCCACCAGGTCCAGGAGCGCCAGATCCCCAGCGGGAAGCGCGTTTCCAGCCGCAGCCGCGGCACCGGATGCCAGCCGCGCTCCGTGGCGGGCAGCGCGAGCGAGACGATCTGCTCGGCGCCGGGGCTGGCGTCGAAGTCCTCGGGGCTGGCCATGCCGGGCGCGACGAAGCTGAGCGCGAAGCGCTCGACCTTGCCCGGATTGCGGACGATCACGGTGAGCGTGGCGAAGTCGCCGGCGAACACCGGCTCGGCGCGGCCGGGGCGCAGCACCAGCGAGGACAGGTTGCGCCAGGTCTGCAGCATCGCCACGATCGCGACGCCGGCCACCAGGAAGCTCAGCGCGTACCCCAGCGAAAGCCGGTAGTTGATCGAGGCGACCAGCATCGTGAACACGACCGCGCCGAAGAGCAGCCCCGCGCGGGTCGGCAGCACGTACACGTTTCGCTGGCCGAGCCGGTGGTCGCCGGCCACCGGGCGATGCCTGGCGGCGACGAGCCGGGCGAGCCAGCCCGGCTGGCTCGCCGGGTCGGACGACCGGGCCGTCGTCACGGAACCGGCACCGCCTTGATCAGCTCGGCCACCAGCTCCGCGCGGGCGCGGTGCGAGGTCGCAACGCCGCGGGCCGGCCTGAGCCGGTGGCCGGCCACGGAGGTGAGAACCGCCTGCACGTCCTCGGGCAGCACGTGGTTGCGGCCGTCGAGCATGGCCCAGGCGCGCGCCGCCTGGATCAGGCCGAGGCCGGCGCGGGGGCTCAGGCCCTCGGAGAGCGCGGCGCTGCGGCGGCTGTGCGTCAGCAGGTTCTGGATGTAGTCGATCAGCGGCGGCGCGCAGCGGATCTGCCGCACCAGGCGCTGCGCGTCGAGCAGCTGCGCGGGCGTCATCGCGGGCGCGAGCGTGTCGAGCATCGCGCGGCGGTCCTGCCCCTCGAGGATCGCGCGCTCGGACTTCGGGTCCGGATAGCCGATCTCGATGCACATCAGGAAGCGGTCGAGCTGCGACTCGGGAAGCGGGAAGGTGCCGATCTGGTCCTGCGGGTTCTGCGTGGCGATCACGAAGAACGGGTCGGGGAGCGGGTGCGGGCTGCCCTCGATCGACACCTGGCGCTCCTCCATCGCCTCGAGCAGCGAGGACTGCGTCTTGGGCGAGGCGCGGTTGATCTCGTCGGCGAGCAGCACCTGCGAGAAGACCGGCCCCGGGTGGAACACGAAGGCCGACTTGTCCCGGTCGAACACGGTGACGCCGACCACGTCGGCCGGCAGCAGGTCGTTCGTGAACTGCACGCGCTTGAACTGAAGCCCCAGCGAGATCGACAGCGCGTGGGCCAGCGTCGTCTTGCCGACGCCGGGAAGGTCTTCGATCAGCAGGTGGCCGCGCGCGAGCAGGCAGGCCAGCGCGAGCCGGATCTGGGCCTGCTTGCCCACGACGACCGAGCCGACCTGGGCGGCGACCGCCTGTATCCGCTCGAGCATCCGGGGAAGTTCCTGAGTGGGGAGAGTCGGGGCGAGTGTAAACCGCGGCGGCGGCGCGAATCGTGCCGCGGGTCTCGCGGGTTGGCCATTGGCCGCGGCGCGCCGATAATCGGTGCGATGACCGGTGCGAGCGGCAGTCCGTCGTGGCGACGGCGCAAGGCGCGCCCGGGCGCCGGCACCTGGTCCGCAATCCAGCCAACAGGGAGACAGGAGAATGTCCGCAGTACCTTCAGCAGGGCAGGGCGCGCCGGCCGACGCGCCGGTGCTCGCCTCGCGCAACGGCGGCGTGCTGACGCTGACGCTGAACCGCCCGGCGCAGTTCAACGCGCTGTCGTCGGAGCTGATGTCCGCGCTCCAGATCGAGCTCGAGCGGGCTGCTGCCGACCCGGCGGTCAGGGTCGTCGTGATCGCGGCGGCGGGCAAGGCCTTCTGCGCCGGCCACGACCTGCGCGAGATGCGCGCGCAGCCGTCGCTCGACTACTACCAGAAGCTGTTCGCGCAGTGCTCGCGGATGATGATGACGATCCAGCGGATGCCGCAGCCGGTCATCGCGCGGGTGCACGGCATCGCCACCGCGGCGGGCTGCCAGCTTGTCGCGATGTGCGACCTGGCGGTGGCCGCCGAAGGCGCCCGGTTCGCGGTGTCCGGGGTCAACCTCGGGCTGTTCTGCTCGACGCCGTCGGTGGCGCTGTCGCGCAACCTGGGCCGCAAGCAGGCCTTCGAGATGCTGGTCACCGGCGAGTTCATCGATGCCTGGGCGGCGAAGGACAAGGGGCTGGTCAACGCGGTCGTGCCGCCCGACCACCTCGATGCCGAGATCACGCGGATCGCGTCCTCGATCTGCGCGAAGCCCGCCGTGGCGATCGCCGCCGGCAAGGGGCTGTTCTACCGGCAGCTGGAGATGGGCATCGAGGCGGCCTACCAGCTTGCGGGCCAGACGATGGCCTGCAACATGATGGACGAGGCCGCCCTCGAGGGGGTGCAGGCCTTCATCGAGAAGCGGGCACCGGACTGGAAGCCGGGCTGAGGCCTGCGCCGGCGCCGGACGCCGGCAGGGAGCCGGCCCGGGCAAGGGAACGCGAGGGCGACCGAACGCCCGGCGGGCGGCTCATTCCCAGTCGGCCGAAAGCAGCTCCCTGAGCTTCTCGACGCCGTCGGGCCCGAGCCGGCGGGCGAGGCGCTGCTCGATCTGCTCGATGATCTTCGCGCCGGCCCGGTTCACCTGCCGGCCCTTCTCGGTGTAGACGACCAGCTTGGCATTGCCGCGCCCGGGGTCGTCGCGAACTTCGAGGATTCCCCGGCGCACCAGTTCCGCCACGGTCTTGTGCACCGCCTGGCGCGAGATCGCCAGCTGGCGCGCGAGTTCCGCCATGCTGGCGGGCCGCCCGGCCATGTGGGCGAGCAGGCGGCTCTGCGCCGGGGTGATGTACGCGTGCTCGCCGGCCTTCACCGCGCGCATGATTTCGCGCGCGAACCAGTCCGAGCGCGCGATCAGCAGCTGTTTCAGGTTGGCGGACACGGCGGGCGGGGCTGCTTCCGGAAAGGGGGCGGCGGTCTCCGGTCCGGAATCGGCTGATCCTTCCCGGTGTTCGTGCTCTTTGCGTCAACTTTGGTTGACATGCGGATGTTGCACCGCGATAATCGAACTGTCAACCAGGGTTGACGCCGCCGGGACCCGTCGGCAGGGCCGCCGCCTGTAAAATCGACCCTTTCCCCTCCAACCGACTTCGTGAGGCCTCGATGAAGATTCTCGTCCCCGTCAAGCGAGTGGTGGACTACAACGTGAAGGTTCGCGTCAAGAGCGACCAGACCGGTGTGGACATCGCCAACGTCAAGATGTCGATGAACCCGTTCGACGAGATCGCTGTCGAAGAGGCCGTGCGCCTGAAGGAGAAGGGCGTGGCGACCGAGATCGTCGCGGTGTCCTGCGGCCCGGCGGCCTGCCAGGAGACGCTGCGCACCGCGATGGCCATCGGCGCCGACCGCGGCATCCTGGTCGAAACCGACGCCGAGCTGCAGCCGCTGGCCGTGGCCAAGCTGCTGAAGGCGCTGGTCGACAAGGAGCAGCCGCAGCTGCTGATCCTGGGCAAGCAGGCGATCGACGACGACGCCAACCAGACCGGCCAGATGCTGGCCGCGCTGGCCGGCATGCCCCAGGCCACCTTCGCGTCGAAGGTCGAGATCGCCGACGGCAAGGCGAAGGTCACCCGCGAGGTCGACGGCGGCCTGGAGACGGTCGAGATCTCGCTGCCCGCGGTGGTCACCACCGACCTGCGCCTGAACGAGCCGCGCTACGTGACGCTGCCCAACATCATGAAGGCCAAGAAGAAGCAGCTCGACAACGTCAAGCCGGCCGACCTGGGCGTGGACCCGGCGCCGCGCCTGAAGACGCTGAAGGTCAGCGAGCCGCCGGGTCGCAAGGCCGGCATCAAGGTGGCCGACGTCGCCGCGCTGGTCGACAAGCTGAAGAACGAAGCGAAAGTGATCTGAACAAGGGGCACGACATGGCAGTCCTCGTTATCGCCGAACACGACAACGCGACGCTGAAGCCGGCGACGCTGAACACGATCACCGCGGCCGCGCAGTGCGGCGGCGACGTCACCGTGCTGGTCGCCGGCTCCGGCTGCGACGCCGCGGCCCAGGCCGCCGCGCAGGCGGCGGGCGTGGCCAGGGTGCTGGTGGCCGACGCCCCGCACCTTGCCGACCAGCTCGCCGAGAACGTGGCGGCGCAGGTCGTAGCGGTGGCCGGCGGCTACTCGCACATCCTCGCCCCGGCCAGCGCCTCGGGCAAGAACATCCTTCCGCGCGTGGCGGCGCTGCTCGACGTGGCCCAGATCTCCGAGATCACCAGCGTCGAGTCGCCCGACACCTTCACCCGCCCGATCTACGCGGGCAACGCGATCGCCACCGTGCAGTCGGCCGACGCGGTCAAGGTGATCACGGTGCGCGGCACCGCCTTCGATGCCGCCGCTGCCAGCGGCGGTTCGGCCGCCGTCGAGAAGATCGACGCGGTCGCCGATTCGGGCAAGTCGAGCTTCGTGGGCCGCGAGATCGCCAAGAGCGACCGCCCCGAGCTGACCGCCGCCAAGGTCGTCGTGTCGGGCGGCCGAGGCATGGGCTCGGCCGAGAACTTCAAGCTGCTCGAGCCGCTGGCCGACAAGCTGGGCGCCGCGATGGGCGCCTCGCGCGCGGCGGTCGACGCCGGCTACGCGCCGAACGACTGGCAGGTCGGCCAGACCGGCAAGATCGTCGCGCCGCAGCTCTACGTGGCGATCGGCATCTCGGGCGCGATCCAGCACCTGGCCGGCATGAAGGACAGCAAGGTCATCGTCGCGATCAACAAGGACGAGGAAGCGCCGATCTTCGGCGTGGCCGACTACGGACTGGTCGCAGACCTGTTCCAGGCCGTTCCCGAGCTGACCGAGAAGCTGGGCTGATGCCCGACGCCGGGCTCGCGCGCCAGCGCGCGCCGGTCCGGCGAACAGACGCACGAACGGCCGACCGGCAACGGATCGGCCGTTTCCACATCCGCATGGAGTGACGAAATGTCGTTCAAAGCCCCGCTCAAGGACATGCTGTTCACGCTCGAGCACGTCGCGAACCTCGAAGCGGTCGCGAAGCTGCCGGGCTTCGAGGACGCCGGCCTGGACACCGCGCAGGCGGTGCTCGAGGAATGCGCGAAGTTCAACGAGGGCGTGGTCGCCCCGCTGAACTGGACCGGCGACACGCAACCCTCGACGCTCAGCAACGGCGTCGTCACGACCACGCCCGGTTTCCGCGAGGCCTTCCGGCAGTTCGCCGACGGCGGCTGGCAGGGCGTCCAGCACCCGCTCGAGTTCGGCGGGCAGGGCCTGCCCAAGTCGATCGGCACGCCCTGCGTGGAGATCCTGAACGCGGCCAATCTGTCGTTCGCGCTGTGCCCGCTGCTGACCGACGGCGCGATCGAGGCGCTGCTCACCGCCGGCTCCGACGAGCAGAAGATGCGCTACGTGCCCCACCTGATCTCGGGCAAGTGGACCGGCACGATGAACCTGACCGAGCCGCAGGCCGGCTCCGACCTCGCGCTGGTGCGCGCCAAGGCGGTGCCGCAGGGCGACGGCAGCTACCGGATCTTCGGCCAGAAGATCTTCATCACCTTCGGCGAGCACGACATGGCGGACAACATCGTCCACCTCGTGCTGGCTCGCACGCCGGACGCGCCCGAGGGGGTCAAGGGCATCTCGCTGTTCATCGTCCCGAAGTTCCTGTTCGACGATGCGGGCGAGCCGGTCAAGCGCAACGACGTCTGGTGCACGTCGATCGAGCACAAGCTCGGCATCAAGGCGAGCCCGACCTCGGTGCTGGTCTACGGCGACGGCAAGGGCGAGGTCGGCGAGGGCGCGATCGGCTACCTGGTCGGCCAGGAGAACCGCGGCCTCGAGTACATGTTCATCATGATGAACTCGGCCCGTTTCGCGGTCGGCATGCAGGGCATCGCGATCGCCGAGCGCGCCTACCAGAAGGCCGCGGCCTACGCGAAGGACCGCGTGCAGAGCCGCGACGTGGCCGGCTCCAGCGGTCCGGTCGCCATCGTCAACCACCCCGACGTTCGCCGGATGCTGATGACGATGCGCGCCTGCACCGAGTCCGCGCGCGCGCTGGCCTACGTGGCGGCCGCGCTGTCCGACGCCGGCCATCACGCGGCCGACGAGGCCGAGCGCCAGCGCAGCATGGCCGCCTACGAATACCTGGTGCCGATCGTCAAGGGCTGGTCGACCGAGATGTCGCTCGAGGTCACCTCGCTCGGCGTGCAGGTGCACGGCGGCATGGGCTTCATCGAGGAGACCGGCGCGGCGCAGTACTACCGCGACGCGCGCATCCTGACGATCTACGAGGGCACCACCGCGATCCAGGCCAACGACCTGGTCGGGCGCAAGACAGCGCGCGACGGCGGCGCGGTCGCGAAGGGGCTGATCGGCCAGGCGCGCGGCACCGCCGCCGAGCTGGCCGGCGCGTCCGACGCCGACCTGCAGGCGATCGGGCGCCGGCTGGCGGCCGGCTGCGACGCGCTCGAGTCGGCGGTCGACTTCGTCGTGGCCAGCATGAAGTCCGACGTCCGCGCGGTCTTCGCGGGCAGCGTCCCCTACCTGAAGCTGGCCGGCATCGTGCTGTCGGGCTGGCAGATGGGGCGCGCGGCGCTCGCCGCCGCGGCGCTGCGCGAGGCGGCCAGCGGCGACGCCGGCTTCATGGCGGCCAAGATCGCGACCGCGCGCTTCCACGCCGACCACATCCTGAGCCAGGCGCCCGGCCTGGCCAGCTCGATCGTCGACGGCGCCGCCGGGGTCATGGCGCTGGAAGCCGAGCTGTTCTGAGGCCCTGAGGCCGGTCCTGGGCGGAGGCCGGTCCTGGGCTGAGGCCGGCGCCGAGCGGACCCGAGCCTGGAAGATCCCGGGCCCGGGCCGGCGCGCGTGCCGCGACGCTCAGCGCGCCAGCCAGCCCCAGTCGGCGAGCCGGTCGCGGACGCGGTCGGCGATCTCGCCGACGTCGATGCCTGCCACCGGCCGCTCCGGCGCGGTCATCCAGACTGCCAGGAAGGCCCCGACGCCGGCCGCCAGCACGAGCACTATGGCCAGCGCCGCAAGCCAGCCACGGCGGCGCGGGGTGACGGGAATCTCGATCGCAGCGCTTCGCAGAGTTGGCCTGGCCGGACGTTCGTTGCGGTGCCGCAGGCCGGGCGGCCTTTCGGCCGGACTCGGCATGGCGGGCGTCGGTGAGCGCTTGGGCTCGGCGTCGACCGTCGCGCGGGTCAGCGCGGGTTCGTCGAGCCAGTCCTCTTCGTCGAAGTGCTCCGGCAGTCGCGGCTCGGCCTCCTCGGGCGGGGACAGCCGGGACAGCGGATCGTCGGCCGGCCTGCGCCTCGCCAGGAGTTCCGCCAGCGCGGCCGCGGATCCGGGGGGCAGCGCCCGCTCGCGAAACGGCTCCTGCGTGCCGGGAGCCGGCGCCTGCCGGGGCGGCGGGTTCCGGGCCCCGGAGGGGAGCGTCGGCTGGCGGCCATCGGCGCCTGTCGGGATCCGGCTCGCTGGCGGGGAGGTCTGTGCGTGACGCGGCGCTACCGTGCGATTGTCGGCCGTCGCGTCGTCATCGGGTGTGCCGAAGACCTGGCGCTTCTGCTCGCCGAGCAATGCGCCGCACTTCGCGCAACGCTTCGCCCAAGGCGGATTGCCGCCCCCGCAGGCCGGACAGCTGACGATCATCGTTCGAACCTCCTCGCGTCGGCGAGGATAGCGCGATGTGCTTGCCACGGAGGCCTTTCCGTTCGATACTGTAACAATGAACAGTATCCGGCGCACTCGCTCCCAGCCGTCGGCGGTCGTGTCCGGCGCGGCGCGCTCCGGCGTGCGGCCTCCCGGTGGTCGCGGCGCAGTGTCGAGCCCCGCGGGTCGCTTCGAGAAGCTGGCCCGCGAAACGATCGACGACGGCTGGTTCCAGGACGACCGGGAGCCCGATCTCCCCAGGACCGAGGTCACCGAAGAACGGGCCGGCCGAATCCTGAGCTTCAACGATTCGCCCGACGTTCCCTTCGACCGGGCGATCAACCCCTATCGCGGCTGCGAGCACGGCTGCACCTACTGCTTCGCCCGGCCGACCCACGCCTGGCTGGGGCTGTCGCCGGGCCTCGACTTCGAGACCCGCTTGCGTGCCAAGGTCAACGCTGCCGAGCGCCTGCGCGCCGAGCTTGCCGCGCCCGGCTATCGCTGCGAGCCGGTCAACATCGGCTCCGCCACCGACGCCTACCAGCCGATCGAGCGCGAAAGGCGAATCACCCGCGGCATCCTCGAAGTGCTGGCCGAGTGTTCGCACCCGCTGACCATCGTCACCAAGTCCGCGCTCGTCGAGCGGGACATCGACCTGCTGGCCCCGATGGCAAGGCGCGGGCTCGCGTCCGTCCACGTGTCGCTCGCGTCGCTCGACCCGGATCTCGCCCGCGCATGGGAACCGCGCGCCGCCGCGCCGTGGAGGCGCCTGCGCACGATCCGCCGACTCGCCGACGCGGGCATTCCGGTCGGCGTGGCGGTGGCGCCGGTCGTCCCCTTTCTGAACGAACCCGAACTCGAGAGCGTGCTGGAGCAGGCGCGCGACGCAGGGGCCACGTCGGCTTTCTACACGGTGCTCAGGCTTCCGCACGAGTTGCGGGAGGTCTTCGTCGACTGGCTGCGCTCGGTCCATCCGGATCGCGCAGCCAGGATCATGAACCGGCTCGGCGACATGCGCCCGGCCGCGGCGGGCAGGGAACGTCGCCTGAACGACCCCAGGTTCTTCCATCGGATGAAGGGCCAGGGCGCGTGGGCCGAACTGCTGCGCCTGCGCTACGACCTCGCGATCCGGCGGCTCGGCCTGAACCGCGACCGGCTGGTCCTTCGCACCGACCTGTTCGTGCCGCCCGAGAGAAAGCGGGCCGGGCGTGCGTTCGCCGAGCCCGAGGCCCAGCAGGCGCAGGGCAGTCTGTTCTGAGATCCCGGGAGCGGCCCGCCGGGGCCCCGGGCACGTCCGGCCGACGCGGCCGGGTCGTTCGATTGCCCCGAAGCCCGGGCCCGGCTATAATTTAGGGTTTTCCGCCCACGGACAAAGGATACCGATATGGTCGTCATCCGCCTCACGCGCGGCGGCGCCAAGAAGCGCCCCTTCTATCACATCGTCGCCACCGACAAACAGAGCCGCCGCGACGGCCGCTTCATCGAGCGGATCGGCTTCTACAACCCGGTTGCCGCCGCCAACGAGAACGGTCTCGTGCTGTCGATGGATCGCATCGGCTACTGGCAGCAGAACGGCGCCCAGCTGTCGCCGACCGTCGAGCGCCTGGTTCGCCAGTACACCAAGGCGCAGGCTGCCACGGCCGCTGCGGCCTGACGCTTCCCGGCGGGCGCCAGGTGGCCGGCGGATCTGAAACCCGGCATTCCGGGCGCGGTTCCGCCTCGTCTCGCCGCCCGGCGTCAGGGTCCTCTTCACCGGGGGGCCCTCCCTCCTCCTCGCGCCGCGCGGCGATCGCCGCCGGAGCGGGCTCCGACATCGTCACCGTTCCTGCGTTGCCGCAGGACAGCGTCGTCGTCGGCCGTGTCGGCGGCTCCTGGGGCGTGCGCGGCGCGCTCCGGATCGAGCCGTTCAACGAGCCGGAGGATTCGGTGCTGCTGACGGCGCGTCGCTGGTACCTGAGCGCCCCGTCCGCCGACCCCGGCGTTCGCGCGCCCGGTCGCGTCGAGCGGCCGTTTCCGTTGCCTGCCATGGTCAGCGTGACTCGCTGCCGCGCGCACGGGGGAAGCCTGGTGGCCACCGTGACCGGCATCGAGGTCAAGGAGGTCGCCGACGCCCTTCGTGGCTGCCAGGTCGCGGTCAGCCGGGCCGATTTTCCCGAGCCCGCCCAAGGCGAGTACTACTGGGTCGACCTGATCGGCTGCGAGGTCGTCACGCCGTCGGGCGTCGGCCTCGGAAGCGTCGAGGCGGTCGACGACCACGGCGCGCATCCGTTGCTGCGGCTTCGCGATCGCGAGGGGCGAGAGCGCCTGATTCCCTTCGTCGAGGCGCACGTGCCCGAGGTGGACCTGGTCGGCCGGCGCATCGTCGCCGACTGGGACCCGGACTTCTAGAGAGGCCGCCGCACCGCGCGGCCCGGCCTTCGTTCCGACATGCGCATCGACGTCGTTTCGATCTTCCCCGAGATGTTCGACGCGCTCACCCGCTTCGGCATCACCGGACGGGCCCTGCAGAGGGGCCTGTGGCAGTTCGCCGTCCACAACCCGCGCGACTTCACCACCGACGCCTACCGGCGGGTCGACGACCGGCCCTACGGTGGCGGCCCGGGAATGGTCATGCTCGGCCAGCCGCTGGCCGACGCGATCGGCGCGGCGCTCGCCGCCGGGCGGCGACCCGTGATCGCCTTGTCGCCGCAGGGCGCGCCGCTCGACGACGCGAAGGTCCGCCGGCTCGCCGCCTTGCCCGGCATGGTGCTGGTCGCGGGCCGCTACGAGGCGATCGACCAGCGCTTGCTCGATCGCCACGTCGACGAGGAGATCTCGATCGGCGACTTCGTCGTGTCCGGCGGGGAGCTGCCGGCGATGATGCTGATCGACGCAGTCGTCAGGCTGCTGCCCGGGGCGATGAACGACGAGGCTTCGGCGGCGCACGATTCCTTCGCCGACGGGCTGCTCGACTGCCCCCACTACACGCGGCCCGAGGTCTTCGAGGGCCTGCCGGTCCCCGAGGTGCTGCTTTCCGGTCATCACGCGCGCATCGCGCGCTGGCGGCGGGATCGCTCGCTCGAAACGACGCTGAGGCGGCGCCCCGACCTGATCGACGAGGCGAGAAGGCGGGGCCTGCTCGACCGGCAGGACGAGGCGTTTCTCGCGTCGCTGGCAGCAGGGGCTGAGGGAGGGGATGCGGGAAGGGGGAAGGGGGAAGGGTAGAGAGCGGCGCCGCTCGGCTCGGCGCCGGCCGTCGCTGCTTGCGTCCGCTCGGGGCATCCGCGCACGGTATTTTCCCCAGGTCTCCCCTCCAGGTTCGTCCTCCAGGCATCGGCTGCCGATCTCGCCCCCTGCAGATTTCGCTCGCGCCGGCGACGGATTGCCGGTATAGTCCGATTGTGCGTTGCAGCAACCGGCGTGCGCGGGGAAACCGATCTCCGTCGCGACCGGGCTTGCGCTGCCTCGCTCATTCGTTCATCGTCCCCCGACCTCTGTTAGCGATCCGGCCTGTCTGGCCGGGCCATCCGGAATCCGTCTGGCGCCGATGCCCGACGCCTCGCGGCGATCGAGCCGATCGCCGCGCGTCATTCCGTTGATGTTCCAGAGGTCTCCATGAGTTTTTCCGACCTGGGGCTGGCCGCCCCTTTCCTCGCTTCGCTGGCCGAGGCCGGCTACACGCAGCCCACGCAGGTGCAGCGCGATGCCATTCCGGCAGCGCTCGAAGGCGCCGACCTGCTCGTTTCTTCCCAGACCGGCAGTGGCAAGACCGCCGCCTTCATGCTGCCCTCGCTGCAGCGGCTGCTGGGCCAGTCGGCGCGCCCCGGCAAGGGGCCGCGGATCCTGGTGCTCGCCCCTACGCGCGAGCTGGCGCTGCAGGTCAAGGACGCCGCCACCGGCTACGCCGCAGGCGTGCGCCGCTTCACCAGCGCCGCGCTGGTCGGGGGCGCGCCCTATGCCCCGCAGATGCGCCTGCTGTCTCGCCCGCTCGACCTGGTGGTCGCGACCCCGGGCCGCCTGATCGATCACCTCGAGGCCGGTCGCATCGACTTCTCGCGCCTCGAGGTGCTGATCCTCGACGAGGCCGACCGGATGCTCGACATGGGCTTCCTCGGCGACATCGAGCGCATCGTGGCCGCCGCGCCGGCTGACCGGCAGACGCTGCTCTTCTCGGCCACGCTGGACGGCGTGGTGGGCGATCTCGCGCGCCGACTGACGCGCGCGCCGCGTCGCATCGACGTGGCCGCCACGCAGGCGCACAAGGCCGACATCGAGCAGGTCCTGATGTTCGCCGACGACCTGTCGCACAAGTCGCGCCTGCTCGACGCGCTGCTGCGTCGCGACGACCTGCAGCAGTGCGTGGTCTTCGCCGCCACCAAGCAGTCGACCGAGGACCTGCGCGAGCAGCTCGCGGCGAGCGGCTTCAGCGTCGCGGCCCTGCACGGCGACATGCACCAGGGCCAGCGCAACCGCACGCTGGAGCGCCTGCGCGACGGGCGCACGCGCGTGCTGGTCGCGACCGACGTCGCCGCGCGCGGCATCGACGTGGCCGGCATCACCCACGTGATCAACTTCGACGCGCCGCGCCAGGCCGAGGACTACGTGCACCGCATCGGCCGCACCGGCCGGGCCGGACGCAGCGGCGTCGCGGTCACGCTGCTCAGGCACGACGAGGGCTATCGCGCCCGCGTGATCGAGCGCTACACCGGCCAGCCGCTGCGCATCGACACGATCCCGGGGCTGGAGCCTCGCGCCAGGCCGCAGCGTCCGGCAGGAAAGCCGGGCGGCTGGCGAGGCAAGCCGGGCGGCGGGCACCGGCCTGCCGGGGCAAGGCCTGGCGGCTGGGGTGCCGGCGGCAATGGCGGCCAGCAAGGCTGGCGGGCAGGCAACGGCGACGCGAACGGCTGGAAAGCCCGAGGCGGCGAGGGGAGCGGCTGGAAGGCCGCCAGCGGCGACACGAACGGCTGGAAGGCCGGCCGTGGCGCTTCCTCCTGGAAGGCCGGCGCGTCGGCGGGCAGGTCCGCCCGCGCGGGCGGGCCGCGCGACCGGCTCGCGGGCGGCGATGCGCGTGAGGGTTTTGCGCGACGAGCCCCGCGCGACTGAGTAGTCAGGGCGGTCTTCCCGGGCCCATAATCCGGCATCACCGAGGAGACCCCCATGACGATCTCGCGTCGCAACCTGATCGCGGCTGCCGCCGCGGCTCCGATTGCCGCTTCGCTGCCGCGCGTGGCGCTCGCGCAGCAGCTCTTCGAATCGATCCTGATGTTCGTGCCGGCCGCGCCCGGCGGCGGCTGGGACGGCACCGGTCGCGCGATCGAGCAGGCCTGCAAGGGCGCCGGCCTGGTCGGCGCCTTCCAGTTCGAGAACGTGGGCGGGGCCGGCGGCATGGTCGGCCTGCCGCGCTTCGTCAACCAGCGCAAGGGCATGGCGAACGCGATGATGGTCGGCGGCTCGGTCATGGTCGGCGCCGGCATCCAGAACAAGAGCCCGGTCACGATCAAGGACGTGGTCCCGCTGGCGCGGCTCACCGAGGAGGCCGGCGTCATCGTCGTGCCGTCGTCGAGCCCCCACAAGACCTGGAAGGACCTCGAGGCCGCGATCAAGGAAAATCCGAAGGCGGTCAGCGTGGCCGGCGGCTCGTCGGGCGGCACCGATCACCAGTTGCTCGGCAAGATCGTCAAGGCGCTGGGCCGCAATCCGCGCGAGGCCGCCTACGTCGCCTTCGCTGGCGGCGGCCCGGCCAATGCGGCGATCATCGGCGGACAGGTCACGGCCGGCATCTCCGGCTACTCCGAGTTCGCCGAGCAGATCCAGGCGGGTCGCATGCGCCCGCTCGCGGTCTCGGGCAACCGGCGCATCCCGGGCGTGGACGTGCCCACGCTGACCGAGCTCGGCCTGCCGGTCACCGCCGCCAACTGGCGCGGCGTGTTCGGCGCGCCCGGCATCTCGACCGCGCAGCGCGACCAGCTCGTCGCGCTGCTCACGAAGATGCACGACGCGCAGGGCTGGAAGGACCTGCTCGCGCAGCGCAAGTGGACCGACGTGTTCCTCGCCGGCGACGAGTTCGCCAAGGTGCTCACGACCGACATCGCCGACACCGAGGCGGTCATGAAGGACCTGGGGCTGGCCTGATCCGGCCGCGCCCGACGCGCTTCGAACGATGCCGAATCGCCCGGCGCCCGGCGGCCGGCGCGGCCCGCTCGCAATGGCCGCGGCCCTGCTCGCGCTCGCCGCGGTCGCGGGCTGGCAGGTCTGGCTGATCCCGCCACCGCCGGTCGCTTCCGACGTCGGGCCGAGCACGATGCCGGGCGCGCTCGCCGGCTTGCTGGCTGCGCTGTCGTTCGCCTACCTGGTTCAGGCGTGGCGCGGCGATGCCGAAGACGCCGCGCGCGACCCGGTCGAGGGCCCGCTGCCCGGCGCCAGGGGGCGCCTGGCCTGGCTCGCCGCGGGGCTCGCGGCGATGCTGGGCCTGTTGCCGGCGGCCGGCATCGGCCCGGCGAGCGCGGCGTGCTTCGTGCTGGTGGCGCGCGCCTTCGACAGTCGCCGCTGGCTGCGCGACGCGGTGGCGGGCGCGATCTTCGCTTTTGCGATCTGGTTCGTGTTCGACCGCCTGCTCGGCGTCCAGCTCGGCCCCTTCCTGAGGCTGGGCGGCTGAGGTGGAGGCGCTGAACGCCCTGATGGGCGGCTTCGCGGCGGCGCTCGAGCCGTCGATCCTGCTCTACGGCTTCCTCGGTTGCCTGCTCGGCACGATGGTCGGGGTGCTGCCCGGCATCGGTCCCGCGCTCACGATCGCGCTGCTGCTGCCCCTGACCTTCAAGGTGCCCGCCGCCGCGATGTTCGTGATGTTCGCCGGGGTGTACTACGGCGCGATGTACGGCGGCTCGACCACCTCGATCCTGATCAACACGCCCGGCGAGTCGGCCACCGTGGTCACCGCGCTCGAGGGCTACAGGATGGCCCGCCGGGGCCGGGCGGGGGCGGCGCTGGCCACCGCGGCGATCGGCAGCTTCGTGGCCGGCACGATCGCGACGATCGCGCTCACCTTCGTCGCGCCGCTGGTCGTGGAGGCGGCGCTGAAGTTCGGCCCGGCCGAATACTTCAGCCTGATGCTGCTGTCGCTGGTCGCGGTGTCGGCGGTGCTGGGAGACTCGGTGCTGCGCGGCCTGGTCGCGCTCGCGCTCGGGCTGCTCGTCGGGCTGACCGGCATCGACCTTCAGAGCGGCCAGCCGCGCTTCACCTTCGGCGCGGCCGAGCTGCTCGACGGCGTCGAGTTCACCGCGGCGGCGGTCGGCCTGTTCGCGGTCGGCGAGGCGCTGTTCCTCGCCTGGCAGGGCCGCACCGGCAAGGACGAGGTGCTGAAGGTCGGCGGCAGGGTATGGCTGACTCGCGACGACCTGCGCCGCAGCTGGAAGCCCTGGCTGCGGGGCGCGGCCTTCGGCTTCCCGATCGGGGCGCTGCCGGCCGGCGGCGCCGAGCTGCCCACGCTGCTGTCCTACTACACCGAGAAGAAGCTGACGCGCCATCCCGAGGAGTTCGGCAACGGCGCGATCGAGGGGGTGGCGGGCCCCGAGGCGGCCAACAACGCCTCGGCCGCCGGCGTGCTGATGCCGCTGCTCACGCTCGGCATCCCGACCTCGGCCACCGCGGCGGTGATCCTGTCGGCCTTCGAGAGCTACGGAATCCAGCCGGGGCCGATGCTGTTCACCCAGCAGTCGGGCCTGGTCTGGACGCTGATCGCCAGCCTGTACATCGGCAACGTGATCCTGCTGCTGCTCAACCTGCCGCTGGTCGGCATCTGGGTGCGGCTGCTGTCGATTCCGGCGCCGCTGCTGTACGGCGGCATCGTCGTGATCTCGACCGTCGGCGTGTACGGCGCCGGGAACTCGCTGTTCGACGTCGGCCTGCTCTACGCCTTCGGCGCGCTCGGCTACGCGATGCGCCGCTTCGGCTTCCCGGTCGCGCCGCTGGTCGTCGGGCTGATCCTCGGGCCGATGATGGAGCAGTCGATGCGCCAGGCCCTGACGATCGCGCAGGGCGACTGGACCACCTTCGCCACCCGGCCGCTGTCCGGGACCCTGCTGGCGATCGCGGCGCTGCTGCTGGTCGCGCCGCGCCTGCTCGCCCTGCTTGGCAGGAAACGCGCCGAACGGCTATAATCGACGGCTTTGCGGGAATCCGCGAACCCCATCCTCTGCCCGGGTCAATACTCCTCGAACCCCCCGGCGCACGATGGCCAAGGAGCAAGCATGAATCTGATCGAAACGCTCGAGCAGGAAGAGATCGCCCGGCTCGGCAAGACCATCCCCGAGTTCGCCCCCGGGGACACCGTGGTCGTCAACGTCAACGTCGTCGAGGGCAGCCGCAAGCGCGTCCAGGCCTTCGAGGGCGTGGTGATCGGCCGTCGCAACCGCGGCCTGAACTCCTCGTTCATCGTCCGCAAGATCTCGTCGGGCGAGGGCGTCGAGCGCACCTTCCAGCTGTATTCGCCGCTGATCGCCTCGATCGAGGTCAAGCGCCGCGGCGACGTCCGTCGCGCCAAGCTTTACTACCTGCGTGCGCGCTCGGGCAAGTCGGCGCGGATCAAGGAAAAGCTGCCCGGCAAGTCGTCGGGCAACGCCGCGGCCTGACGGTCGGGCCGGTCGGGCCGGGCCGTCGCGCGAGCGGCGGCCGGCGCGACGACCGGTGCAGGCGCTTGCGTGCGCCTTGCCACGCGGCGCGCGAAACGGGCGCAGGAACGTGGCAAAAGAAGGGGGCGCAGTCTTGCGCCCCTTTTTTCGTCGTGCGAGCCTCGTTTCGTTCGTTCCGCCTTCTCGTTCGTCCCGCTTTCGCTTCCTCGCGTGCCATCCAGGATGACCTCGTCGATCGGACCAGCATCTGAAAGTCCCCGCGGGCCGGCCTTCGATCCGCGCCTCTCGCCGCTGGTGGCCGACGACACGCAGGTCCTGCCCGCGGTGGCGGGGGAGGCGCTCGCGCCGGAGCGGCTGCGCGAGCGATTCAGCAAGCCGCCGCAGTGGGCGCCCGAAATGACCGGCGACCGGATCCGCCTGCACGCCGGGCCGCCCAGGCCGGCGGCGGTGCTGGTGCCGATCGTCGCGCACGCCGGGGCTCCGTCGGTGCTGCTGACCCAGCGCACGCTGCACCTGCGCCAGCACTCGGGCCAGGTGGCCTTTCCCGGCGGGCGCTACGAGCCGGCCGACCGCACCCCGGTGCACACCGCGCTGCGCGAGGCGCACGAGGAAGTCGGCCTGGACCCGGCGCGGGTCGAGGTGATCGGGCGCCTGCCCGATTACCTGACCGGCACCGGTTTCCAGGTGACGCCGGTGGTCGGGCTGGTCGCGCCGGGCCTGGAACTGCGCCCCGATCCGCAGGAGGTCGCCGACGTCTTCGAGGTGCCGCTCGGCTTCCTGATGGATCCCCGCCATCACCAGCGCCGCCTGGTCGAGGTGGGCGGCGCGCAGCGCATCTTCTGGGCGATGCCCTGGCGGCCGCACCCGGCCGCCGACGAGTATTTCATCTGGGGCGCCACGGCAGCGATGCTCAGGAACCTGTATCGCCTGCTGAGCGCCTGACGCGACCCCGTTCGATGGAGACAGGGAGATGGGTTTCTTCGCACTCGTCCTGGCGCTGCTGATCGAGCAGGCCCGACCACTGCGGCCCGGCAACCGGGTCCACGCGGCATTCGCCGGCTTTGCGGCGATGATCCGCCGTAACTTCGACGGCGGCGAGCGGCGGCAGGGCGCGATCGGCTGGGCGATCGTCGTCGCCGCGAGCCTCGCCGTGGTCGCGCTCGCGGAGCGGATCGCCGGGGCGATCCATCCGCTGCTGCTGTTCGCGCTGCACGTCTTCGTGCTCTATTGCACCGTCGGCTTCCGGCAGTTCAGCGAGTCCTTCACCGAGATCAGGGTGGCGCTCGCTGCCGATGACGCCGAAGGCGCGCGACGGGTGCTGTCGGGATGGCTGCGCGGCGAGGACCCGGCCGAGGAGGCAGCTGCCGAGTCCGGCGCGTCGGTTGGCCAGACCTGCCGGCAGTCGATCGCCCACGCGCTGCTGGCTGCCCACCGCCACGTGCTCGGGCCCTTGTTCTGCTACGTGGTGCTGCCCGGCGCGCTGGGGCCGGTCCTGTACCGGGTCACCGAAATGCTGGCCCGGCACTGGCAGCGGCGCGGCGAGGGGGCGGGCGAAGGCGCGGGCGAAGGTCCGGGCGAAGGTCCGGGCGAAGGTCCGGGCGAAGCGGCGCCGGGCAGCGACTCCGCCGCCCGGTCGCCGTGGCCTGCTTTCGCCAACCGGGCTTTCGCGGTCGTCGACTGGGTGCCCACGAGACTGACCGCCGCCGGCTTCGCGATCGTCGGCAACTTCGAGGACGCGGTCTACTGCTGGCGCGCTGCGACCGCTGCCGTTGGACCCTGGGATTCGCGCTCGGTGCTGATGGCGGTCGGCAGCGGGGCGATCGGCGTGCGGCTCGCCGACCCCGCGCTCGAAGCGCGCTGGGCGGCCGCGCCCCGCGCCTTCGAATGCCCCGGCGCGGAGGCCCAGCCCGGCAGCCTGCCGGCGGCGGCGGGCCTGGTCTGGCGCTCGCTGCTGCTGTGGCTGGGCCTGTTCGCGCTGATCACGGTCTCTGCCTGGATGGGGCGCTGAGCGTCTCGTCGACCAGGCGCCCGTAGAGCTGGAAGCGACGGGCGTCGATCCGGCCGGCCTGCACCGCGTCCCGGACCGCGCAGCCGGGCTCGTCGCGGTGGGTGCAGTCGTTGAAGCGGCAGCGGCCGAGAAACGGCGCGAACTCGGGCATCGCGTGCGCGAGCTGCGAGGCCGAAAGATGCGCCACGCCGAAGGTCTGGAAGCCCGGCGTGTCGATCAGCCGCGCGTCGGGCGCGACCGACTCCGGCAGATCGAACAGGCGGGTGAAGGTCGTCGTGTGGCGCCCGGTCGCCAGCGCGGTCGAGATCGCCTGGGTCCGCAGGTCAGCGTCGGGGACCAGCGTGTTCACCAGCGTCGACTTGCCCATTCCGGACTGCCCGACCAGCAGCGTGGTGCGCCCGGCGAGGAAGTCGCGAAGCGTGTCCCGCACCTGCGAGGGGTCGCCCTTGGCCGCGATCTCGAACACCGGCAGGCCGAGCGCGCGATGCGCGTCGATCCGCGCGCGGATCGACGCGTGCGGCGCGGCGAGGTCGCACTTGTTGGCGATCAGAGCGGCCGGCACGCCGGCGACCGCGGCCGCGGCCAGGATGCGCAGCAGCAATTCCTCGGAGAAGGGCGGGTCGCCGGCGATCACGATCGCGACCTGGTCGACGTTGGCTGCCAGCAGCTTGCTGCGCCACTGGTCGGTGCGGCGTATCTCGTTGTCGCGCGGAGCGATCTGCTCGATGACCGCCTGGCCGTCGCCGGTGCGGCGGATGCCGACGCGGTCGCCGACGCATGCGTCGGTGCGCTTGCCGCGGGTTACGGCCACGAGCTCGCCGCCGCCCGAAGGCCGCACAAGGTAGTGGCGGCCGTAGCTGGCCGAGACCAGAGCGGGCTCGGCCGCCCGGGCCGGAGCGCCCATCGCGCCGCTCAGCCGAGCGCTCGGGTGAAGACCGCGTCGGACTTCGCGGCGCAGACGAAGTCGTTCTCGGAGATGCCGCCCACCGAGTGCGTGTTCCAGCGCACCGTGCAGCGGTTGTAGCCGACCTGCAGGTCGGGATGGTGGTCCTCGCCGTGGACCATCCAGGCCAGCGCGTTCACGAAGGCGATCGTGTCGTGGTAATCGCGGAACGCGTAGCTTCGCTCGATCGCGCCGTCCCGGTGCGACCAGCCTGCGAGCTCGGAGAGCTGCACTTCGATCTCGCTGTCGGTGTAGGCGCGCTCGCCCTCCATCGGGCGGGACTTGCGCGACACGAGTTGCTGGCGGGTCAGGGCAGGTTTCATCGCTGCGGCTTCAGGTTGCGTGCGCGGCCGACAGCCGTCCTATGCGCTGGACGGCGGGCGGATGCGAGTCGTGGAAGGCCGAATACACCGGGTCGGGAGTCAGCGTCGACGCGTTGTCCTCGTAGAGCTTGACCAGCGCGCTGGCCAGGTGCTTCGGGTCGGTCTGGGCCGCCGCGAACGCGTCGGCCTGGAACTCGTGGCGTCGCGACGCCAGAGCGAGAAGGGGCTGCAGCGGGAAGGCGAACACCGGCAGCGCCAGGAAGAACAGGACGAGCGCTGCCGCGTCGGCCATCGACGGATCGGGGGTCAGGCCCAGCGACTGGTAGAACCAGGGCTGTCGCGACAGCCACCCGAGCAGCCACAGCCCGGCCAGGCTGATCGCGAAGGTGAGCCCGATCCGCTTCGGGATGTGCCTGAGCCTGAAGTGGCCCAGCTCGTGCGCGAGCACCGCCTCGATCTCGTCGGCGTCGAGCCGCGCGAGCAGCGTGTCGAAGAAGACGATCCGCCGGGCCTTGCCCAGGCCGGTGAAGTAGGCGTTGCCGTGCGCCGAGCGGCGGCTGCCGTCCATCACGAACAGGCCGCGGCTGCGGAAGCCGCAGCGCGCGAGCAGCGCCTGCACGCGCTCGCGCACCTCGCCCTCGGGCAGCGGCTCGAACTTGTTGAACAGCGGCGCGATCACCGTCGGGAACAGCACCATGACCGCCAGGTTGAAAGCCATCCAGGCGAGCCAGGTCCAGAGCCACCAGAGCTCGCCGCTCGCGCGCATCAGCCACAGCACCAGCGCGAGCAGCGGCAGGCCGAGCGCGGCGCCGACCAGCGCCGCCTTCAGCGTGTCGGCGACGAACAGGCCCGGCGTCATCCGGTTGAAGCCGAATCGCTGCTCGAGCCTGAAGCGACGCCAGGCCTCGATCGGAAGGTCGACGATCGCCCCGACGAGCACCACCAGTGCCACGAAGACGATGGCTGCCGCGAACGGCGAGCCGGGCGCAACCGCGAGCGCGGCCTGCATCAGCCACTGCAGGCCGCCGAGCAGCGTGAAAGCGATCAGCAGCGCGGCGGAGATCGCGGTCTCGACGATGCCCAGCCGCACGCGCGCGATCGTGTAGTCGGCCGCGCGGCGATGCGCGGCCAGGCCGATCCGGTCGGCGAAGCCGGCCGGGACCGCATCGCGGTGGCGGGCGACGTGCCGGACCTGCCGCGAGGCCAGCCAGAAGCGCAGGCCGACCGACAGCAGCAGCGCCGCGACGAACAGGATCGTGAACGGGTGCAGGGGTGCGGGGGAGTCGGTCAAGGCGCTGCGGGCTGGAGGGGGCGGGTCGGGGCGGATGGCAGGAAGAAGGCCTGTGGGACAATGCCGGCCGGAGAAAATTATGTCACAGCCCTCCCCGCAGACTTACGCGCATCCCGGCCCGGCGACGCGCGTCGCCGCGCCCGACGAGACCCGCCTGATCTGGGTCGACATGGAGATGACCGGCCTGAATCCCGGCGTGGACCGGATCATCGAGATCGCGATCGTGGTCACCGACAGTGCGCTGAACCCGGTGGCGCAGAGCGACGCGATCGCGATCGCGCAGCCCGACACGGTGCTCGACGCGATGGACCAGTGGAACAAGTCCACGCACGGCCGTTCCGGCCTGCTCGAGCGGGTGCGCGCCTCGCGTTGCAGCGAGGCCCAGGCCGAGCAGGCGATGCTCGCCTTCCTCGCCCCGCTGGTGCCGCCCGGCAAGTCGCCGATGTGCGGCAATTCGGTCTGCCAGGACCGGCGTTTCATGGCCCGCTACATGCCCGCGCTCGAGGGCTGGTTCCACTACAGGAACCTCGACGTCAGCACGCTGAAGGAACTGTGCCGGCGCTGGCGCCCCGAGCTCGCGAAGGGCTTCGCCAAGCGTGGCGCGCACACCGCGCTGGCCGACATCCTCGAATCGATCGACGAGTTGCGCTACTACCGCGACCGATTCCTCGTGATGTCCGGCGAGCCCGGCGAAGGCGCCGCGGCCAGCGGCCTGCCGCCGCCCGTCTGAAGGGGCGGGGCGGCGCCTGGCGCGGGCGCCTCGCATTCCTTCCAGACGCGGCCCACGATCGCCGCCAGCAGCGCCGACGCGGCGAGCAGGCTCGCCCCGGCCGCGATCCAGAACCCTTTCGCACCGGCGACCGCCTGCGCCAGCGGCGAATCGCCGGCGCCGGCCACGAAGGCGAGCCACCAGCCGCCGCCGAGCCCGATGCCCCACAGGCAGACCAGGTAGACCAGCATCGGCAGCGTGGTGATCCGGTGCGCGCGCAGCACGAAGGTGGCGGTGGCCTGGATCGCGTCGAACAGGTGGAAGGCCGCGACCAGCGCGACCAGCGGCAAGGCCGCGGCGATCACCGCGGCATCGGTCGTGTAGGCGCGCACGATCCCCTCGCGGCCCAGCCACAGCGCGGCCGACACCGCGCAGGCGATCGCGATCGCGAGGCGCAGGCCGCGGCGGCCGTAGTCGCGCGCCCGATCCGGGCGGCCGGCCCCGATCGATTGCGCGACCATCGTGCTCGTGGCGTTGGCGAGCGCGAGCGGCACCATGTAGGCGAGCGCGGCGAGGTTGGCCGCGATCTGGTGGCTGGCCGCCACCGTGGCGCCGAGGCGCGCCAGGAACAGGGCCATGAACGCGAAGGAAGTGACCTCCACCAGGTAGGCGCCGCCGATCGGCAGGCCGAACCTCAGCAGCTCGCGCAGCTGCGCGGTGTCGGGGCGGATCGGCCACCGGATGCGCAGCGCGCGGTAGACCGGCATCGCGCGCAGCGCGACGATCGAGAGCGCCAGCGACAGCCACAGCACGATCGCGGTGGCCACGCCGGCGCCGGCGCCGCCCAGCGCGGGCACGATCGTCGTGCCAGCGTCCGTCTGCCAGCCCTGCATGAAAAGCGCGTTGAGCGGCAGCTTCGCGGCGACCGCCGCGACGTTGATCGCCATGACCGTGCCGGGCCGCGCGATCGCGTTCGACAGCGCGTAGAAGACCCGGAACAGCAGCGCCGCCGGCAGCCCGGCCGCCACCGCGACCAGGTAGCCGCGGGCGACTGCGGCGACCTCGTCGGGCGCCTGCGCGAACGCGAGCCAGGGCTCGGTCCAGCCCAGGGCCAGGCAGCCCGGGAGGGCCAGCGCAAGGGCCAGCCAGATCGCCTGGCCGGCGGCTTCCCGGATCCGGTCGTGGCGTCCCGCGCCCCAGTGCTGGGCGGCGATCGGCGCCAGCGCGAGCAGCACGCCCATCAGGCCGACGTAGACGCAGATGTAGATGCTGGCCCCGAGCCCGACCGCGGCGACGTCGACCGCCGACAGCCGGCCGGCCATCATCGTGTCGATGACGCCGTTGAGCATCACCGCCACCTGGCCGACGAAGACCGGCCAGGCGAGCTTCAGGATGTCGCGGTTCACCGCCCGGGCGAGCGCAGGCGGTAGAGCCGGAAGCGCTCGCCGCGCTCGGCGCGCCGCTGGCCCTCCCAGGCGAGCTCGGCGCCGGCCAGCGGCGACGTCCGGGTCTGGGCGATCGGGCCGGTGTCCTGCACCAGCAGCCATCCGCAGGAAGCCCGGTCGCCGGCCGCCGCGGCGCCCTCGTCGGGCATCGCGCCGACGGTCGGGCCGAACCTCGGGCCCGCGAAGTACAGGAAGCTCGCGCGCTGGGCCGAACCCAGGTTGCGCGTCGCGACGCAGTCGTGCGGCGCGGCGGCCAGCGCCGCGCCCAGGCCGATCGCCACGTCGCGATAGGTGTTGCGCTCGTTGAACACCGGCAGCCACAGCGTCATCAGCAGGAACCAGGCGAGGACCAGGCCGCCGCAGGACAGCGCCATCGCGCGCCAGATCATCCGCGGCCGGCGCGAGATCCGCCACCGCACCAGCGCCAGCCAGGCGACGGTCGCCAGGCCGCCGAGCACGATGTCGATCACGATCCACGACGGCTCGAAGCCGGGCGCCAGGCGCGAGGCACGATAGGCCATGCGCGGCGGGAAGCCGGTCATCAGCGCGATCCACCATGCCCAGATCGCGATTCCGAACAGCGTGAAGCTGGTGACCGCGAACCAGTCGATCAGGCTCACGATGCCGCGCCGCAGGGTCGGCAGGCCCATACCCGCCAGCAGGGCGAGCGGCGCGGCCGCGGGCAACAGCCGGCCCTCGGCGCCGCTGGGGGCGATCAGTGCCTGCGCGCTGAAGGCTGCAGCCGCCAGTATCGGCAAGGCCACTGCGGGCTCGGCCCAGCGGCCCCGCCAGCGCCAGATCGCCCAGGTGGCCACCGGCCAGGCAGGCCAGTAGAACCAGGGCGTGGTCTGGACGAAGTAGGCGATCCCCTCGAGCGTGGGCCCGGAGGCGGCATGGGCCTGCGCGGCGAGCCAGGCCGCGAGGTGCGCGCGGGCGGCGTCGTCGCCGGCGAGCAGCGCCAGCGGCCAGGCGAGCATGCCGAGCAGCGCGACCGGCAACGCGCTGCGAAGCAGCCGGGCAGCGACCAGGCGGAACTCGCGAACCAGCAACGGCAGCGCGACCAGCGCCGCCAGCAGCGCGATCGCCAGCGGCAGGCCGCGGGTCAGCAGCGTGGCCGCGATCGCGGCGCCGGCGATCGCGCCGCCCCGCCCGGGGCGCTCGAGCGCGAGCGCGCAGCCGAAAAGGAAGGCCGCCACCCAGGTCAGCTGCGCGACGTCGCCGGTGGTCTCGTGCATCCGGAAGATCAGGCCGAAGCTGGCCATCAGCACAAGCAGCACCGAGTCGGCGATCGCGCGGGCGAAATCGATGCTGCCGGCCGACGCGCCGAACGGGTCGGAGGGCTGGACCCCCGGCCGGCGGGCCAGCGAGAAGCTCGCGTACCAGACCAGCGACAGGGTGGCCGCCAGGAGCAGCGCGGTCGCCAGCCTGACCATCAGGTGTTCGGTCAGCAGCGCGTCGGCCGACCAGGGCACGCCAAGCTTCGCGAAGGCGCCGGCGATCCAGAAGGGCAGGGGTCCCTGCCCGGGCATGGCGTCGCCGGCGATGTTCGGCATCAGCCAGTCGGCGGCGCCGCCGCGCGCCATCGTCAGCGCGATGCCGAAGCCTGCGGCGTCGTCGGTGCGCCACGGGTCGCGGCCCACGAAGCCGGGCGCCACGTACAGCACGCACAGCAGCAGCAGCCCCCAGCGGGGCAGCTTGCCGGCCTCGATGTCGGTGACGATGAACGGACGCATGCTCGAGCGAAGGTTAACGCCGGCCGCCGCAACGAAAAAAGGCAGCCGAAGCTGCCCTTTTCGGTTTCCGGAAACCCGCCCGGGCCTCGGCCACGGGGCGGTGCCCGGAGCGGCTTTCCCCCGGGCTCAGCCCGCCTTGCCGGAGCGGGCGAACTTCTGGCGGAACTTCTCGACCCGGCCGGCTTCGCTGACGCGCTGCTGCGCGCCCGTGTAGAACGGGTGCGACTCGGAGCTCACGTCGAGCTTGAACAGCGGGTATTCCTTGCCGTCGATCGTGATCTTCTCGCGGGTGTTCACGGTCGAGCGCGTGATGAAGCGGAAGTCGCTGGCCATGTCCTGGAACACGACTTCGCGGTAGTCGGGGTGAATGCCTTCTTTCATCGGGAGTACCTCTGTTGGGCTGGCTCGCGCGGCGTCGGGATCGCGCCGCACGAGGTTTCCGGCCGCTTCGCCCTTTTCAGCGAGCGAATCCGTTCAGCAAAGCCTTGAATTATAGGAAATCCGGGACCGTTCTGGCAAGTCAGCGAGAGGATCCGCGCATCATCTCGAAGAATTCCTGGTTGCTCTTGGTCTGGCGGACCTTGTCGAGCAGGAACTCCATCGCCTCGAGCTCGTCCATGTCGTGCAGCAGCTTGCGCAGGATCCAGATCTTCTGCAGCACGTCGGGCTTGATCAGCAACTCCTCGCGACGGGTGCCCGAGCGGTTGATGTCGATCGCGGGGTAGACGCGCTTCTCCATCATCCGGCGGTTCAGGTGCAGCTCCATGTTGCCGGTGCCCTTGAACTCCTCGTAGATCACCTCGTCCATCCGGCTGCCGGTGTCGATCAGGGCGGTGGCGATGATGGTCAGCGAGCCGCCTTCCTCGATGTTGCGCGCCGCGCCGAAGAAGCGCTTGGGCCGCTGCAGCGCGTTGGCGTCGACGCCGCCGGTCAGCACCTTGCCCGAGGCCGGCACCACCGTGTTGTAGGCGCGGGCCAGGCGGGTGATCGAGTCGAGCAGGATGACCACGTCCTTCTTGTGCTCGACCAGGCGCTTGGCCTTTTCGATCACCATCTCGGCGACCTGCACGTGGCGGGTGGCCGGCTCGTCGAAGGTCGAGGCAACGACCTCGCCGCGCACCGAGCGGCTCATCTCGGTGACCTCCTCGGGGCGCTCGTCGATCAGCAGCACGATCAGGACCACGTCGGGGTGGTTGGCGGTGATCGCGTGCGCCATGTGCTGCATCAGCACCGTCTTGCCGGCCTTCGGCGGCGCAACGATCAGGCCGCGCTGGCCCTTGCCGATCGGCGCGATCATGTCGATGATCCGGCCGGTGATGTTCTCCTCGGCCTTGATGTCGCGCTCGAGCACCAGCGGCTTGTTCGGGTGCAGCGGCGTCAGGTTCTCGAACAGGATCTTGTTCTTGCTCGCCTCGGGCGGCGCGCCGTTGATCTTGTCGACCTTGACCAGAGCGAAGTAGCGCTCGCCTTCCTTCGGCGTGCGCACCTCGCCCTCGATCGAGTCGCCGGTGTGCAGGTTGAACCGCCGGATCTGCGAGGGCGAGATGTAGATGTCGTCGGTGCTCGCCAGGTAGGAGGTCTCGGGCGAACGCAGGAAGCCGAAGCCGTCGGGCAGCACCTCGAGCACGCCGTCGCCGAAGATCTGCTCTCCGGTCTTCGCCATCCGCTTGAGGATCGCGAACATCAGCTCCTGCTTGCGCAGGCGATTGGCGTTCTCGATGTCGAGGCTCGCGGCCAGTTCGATCAGCTGCGAGACGTGCTGAGCTTTCAGTTCGGACAGATGCATGTAGACGGGCTCCCCGCTGGGGACGTGGACGAACGGAAGTGCGTCGGATGAAGGAAAGTCGGACGATTGGCTGGGCGGCGCGACGACCGCCGGGGATGGCCTGATCGGGAATTCGGCGGATCGCGAGGATCCGGGGCCGGCGGGCTGGGCGCTGGCCGGGAAAGCAGGGCCGCTGCCGATGAATTTGCCGCCGAGGCCGGAGGCTTGGACGGCTCCGGCCCGGAAAGGCGTCAGGCCGGCCGCCGGAAGCCCGGCGGCGCGACTTTACAACGAATCAGAGATGGCTGTCCAGAAACATCGTGAGCTGCGACTTGGACAGCGCGCCGACCTTGGTGTCGACGACCGCGCCGTTGCGGAACAGCATCAGCGTCGGGATGCCGCGGATGCCGTACTTGGCCGGCACCGACTGGTTCTCGTCCACGTTGACCTTGACCACGCGGACCTTCTCGCCGTAGTCGCGGGCGACCTCGTCGAGGATGGGCGCGATCATCTTGCAGGGGCCGCACCACTCGGCCCAGTAGTCGACCAGGACCGGCAGGTCGGATTTCAGGACTTCCTGCTCGAAGCTGTCGTCGGAGATGTGCTGGATGGACATTCTGGCTCCCGCCGGCGCGCCCGCTCGCCCATCGAGATCGGTTGCACGCACCGGCTGCGTCGTCGGAAACCGGATGATAACGCCGTCGGCGCCGGGTTTCGCGCGGGCGACCGGAGGCGCGTCGGGGTCGTCGCCGCTCCGGCTGATAGAATCCGGGCCGGGCGGGCCTCCCCGCAGCGCGGACGGGTGAACCTGGTCAGGTCCGGAAGGAAGCAGCCATAGCCTTTCCCCGCGTGTGCCGGGGTTCCGGCTCGCCCCCCGATTTCTCCAATGCGGCTTTCCGCCACGCGCCACCAGAGCACCGACTGCCGATGACCCACCAGGCGCTTGCCCGCAAGTGGCGCCCGCGAGACTTCGGCTCGCTCGTCGGGCAGGAGCACGTCGTGCGGGCCCTCGCGCACGCGCTCGACAGCGGGCGCCTGCACCACGCCTACCTGTTCACCGGCACCCGCGGCGTCGGCAAGACCACGATCGCGCGCATCCTCGCCAAGGCGCTGAACTGCGAGACCGGGGTGGGCTCCAGGCCTTGCGGAACCTGCTCGGCGTGCACCGGCATCGACGCCGGGCGCTTCGTCGATTGCATCGAGCTCGACGCCGCCTCGAATCGCGGCGTCGAGGACATGACCCAGTTGCTCGAGAACGCGGTCTACGCGCCGACCGTGGGCCGCTACAAGGTCTACGTGATCGACGAAGTCCACATGCTGAGCAACCACGCGTTCAACGCGATGCTCAAGACGCTGGAGGAGCCGCCGCCGCACGTGGTCTTCGTGCTGGCCACCACCGACCCGCAGAAGGTGCCGGTCACGGTGCTCTCGCGATGCCTGCAGTTCAGCCTGAAGAACATGCCGCCGGCCACCGTGGCCGCGCACCTGCAGCGGGTCCTGCAGGCGGAGGGCATCGACGGCGAGCCCGGCGCGCTGGCGCAGATCGGCAGGGCGGCTGCGGGCAGCATGCGCGACGCGCTGTCGCTGCTCGACCAGGCGATCGCCTTCTCGGGGGGCGTGCTCACCGAGGCGGCGGTGCGCGAGATGCTCGGCGTCGTCGACCGCGCCTGGCTCGAGCGCATCCTCGACGCGCTGGCGATGCGAGACGGTGCCGCGCTGGTCGGCCAGGCCGACGCGATGCTCGAGGCCAACGCGCCGTTCGAGACGGCGCTCTCCGAGCTGGCCGTGCTGCTGCAGCGGGTCGCGCTGGTGCAGGCCGGCGTGGCGGTGCCGGGAGACGAGGCGCCGCTGCTCGAGCGCCTTGCCGAGAAGCTGCCGCCCGAGGAGGTGCAGGTCCACTACCAGATCGCGATCCACGCGCAGCGCGACCTGCCTCTCGCCCCGGACCCGCACACCGGCTTCACGATGACACTGCTGCGGATGCTGGCCTTCCGGCCCGACGACGCGGCCGGAGGACCGGCCGAGGCCGGGGGCCGTGCCGCAAGGCCGGGTGCGCCAGCACCCGGCCCCGCAGCCGCACCCGCGATCGCGGCGTCTCCGAGGCCGCAGGCCACGCCCCGCAGCGCGGCGCTGAAGGCGCCGCCGCCTGCGCGTGCCGAGTTCGCGGCGCGGCCGGCGGCTTCGCCGGCAGATCGCGCTGCCGGCGCGCCGCCGGGAGAACGCGCGGGCGATGTGTCCGGCCGGGCCGCGCAGCCCCGGGCGGCGGTCGCCGACTCGGCCGCCGCCTTCGACGGCGACTGGCCGGCGCTGGTCGCGCAGGTGAGGGCCGGCGGCATGGCCGCCCAGTTCCTGCAGCAGAGCGCGCTGGTGGCCCACGAAGGGCTGCATTTCAGGCTGAAGGTGCCGATCCGTCCGCTCGCCGAACCGGCGACCGTCAACCGGGCGCGCGAGGCCCTCGCGGCCCACTTCGGAGCCGAGGTGCGGCTCAGCGTCGAGGTCGGCGCGGTCCAGGGGCCGACCGCCGCGGCGGTGGCCAGCCGCCTGCGCGCCGAGAAGCAGGCCGAGGCCGAGGCGGCGATCGATGCCGACCCGTTCGTCCAGACCTTGTTGAAGGATTTCGGCGGCACGATCGTGCCCGGCTCGGTCCGGCCGGCCGCCGGCAATCCAACCCCAGGAGAATGAAGCGATGATGAAGAACCAGCTCGCGGGCCTGATGAAGCAGGCCCAGCAGATGCAGGAAAACATGAAGAAGATGCAGGAGCAGCTGGCCCAGGTCGAGGTCGAGGGCCAGTCCGGCGCTGGCCTGGTCAAGGTCGTCGTCACCTGCCGCAACGACGTCAAGCGCATCAGCATCGACCCCAGCCTGCTCGCCGACGACAAGGACATGCTCGAGGACCTGGTCGTGGCCGCCATGAACGACGCGCTGCGCCGTGCCGAGCAGACCGCCGCCGAGAGGATGGGTTCGGTCACTTCCGGCCTGCCGCTGCCCCCCGGCTTCAAGATGCCGTTCTGAGCAAGGCCGGCCGCGTCCGCGACGCCCGATGAAGGCGCCGGCTCCGCTCGAAGCGCTGACCGAAGCCCTGCGCAGGCTGCCCGGCGTGGGCGCGCGCTCCGCGCAGCGCTTCGCCTACCACTTGCTGCAGCACGACCGCGAGGGCGCGGCGCTGCTCGCGCGTGCCCTGTCCGAGGCGGTGGGGCGTATCCGTCACTGCAGCCGCTGCAACACCTTCACCGAGCTCGAAGTCTGCGAGACCTGTTCGTCGCCGCGCCGCGATCCCTCGCAGCTGTGCGTGGTGGAAACGCCCGCCGACCAGCTGATGGTCGAGCAGACGATGGCCTACAACGGCCTGTACTTCGTGCTGATGGGGCGGCTGTCGCCGCTCGACGGCATCGGGCCCAGGCAGATCGGCCTGGCCCGCCTGCTCGAGCGGGCCGCCGACCCCGCGCTTCGCGAGGTGATCCTGGCCACCAACTTCACGCAGGAAGGCGAGGCCACCGCGCACTACATCGGCGAGCTGCTGCGCGCGCGGGGGCTCAAGGTCTCCCGGCTGGCGCGCGGGGTGCCGGTTGGCAGCGAGCTCGAATACGTGGACCCGAGCACGATCGCGCAGGCGATGCGCGATCGGCGCTCGGTGTGACCAGGAGATTCCTTCGATGAACGAGAAGGTCGCGAGCCCCGCGACACCCGGGGCGTCCGCCGCCGGCCCGCTGGCCGGCCTGCGCGTGCTCGAACTCGGCCAGCTGATCGCCGGGCCTTTCGCGGGCCGGATGATGGCCGACTTCGGCGCCGACGTGATCAAGGTAGAGCCGCCGGCCCGCGCGGGCGCCGAGGGTGGAGACCCGCTGCGAAAGTGGCGCAAGCTGCACCCCGACGATCCGTCGGGCACCTCGCTGTGGTGGTCGGTGCAGGCGCGCAACAAGCGCTCGGTCACCGTCGACCTGAAGGCGAAGGCCGGCCAGCAGATCGTGCGCGAGCTGGCCGCGCGCGCCGACATCGTGGTCGAGAACTTCCGGCCCGGGGCGCTCGAGAAATGGGGGCTGGGCTACGAGCAGCTGTCGGCCGCGAACCCGGGCCTGATCCTGGTGCGACTGTCGGGCTACGGCCAGACCGGGCCCTATCGCGACCGGCCCGGCTTCGGCGCGATCGCCGAGTCGATGGGCGGCATGCGCTACGTGACCGGCTTTCCGGACCGCCCGCCGGTGCGGATGAACCTGTCGATCGGCGACTCGCTGGCCGCGCTGCACGCGGTGATCGGTGCGCTGATGGCGCTGCACCACCGGCGAGAGACCGGCAAGGGGCAAGTGGTCGACGTGGCGCTCTACGAGGCGGTGTTCAACATGATGGAGAGCACGCTGCCCGAGTTCGACCGCTACGGCATCGTGCGCGAGCGCACCGGCACCAACCTGACCGGCATCGTCCCGTCGAACACCTATCCGACCGCCGACGGCAGGCACATCGTGATCGGCGGAAACGGCGACTCGATCTTCAAGCGGCTGATGCGCGCGATCGGCCGCGACGATCTCGCCGACGACCCGGGGCTCGCGAACAACGCGGGCCGCGCGGCGCGCGCGCAGGAGGTCGATGACGCGATCGCGGCCTGGACCTCGGCCCATACGCTCGACGAAGGGCTGGCCGTGATGGAAGCGGCCGATGTGCCCAGCGGCCGCATCTACAGCGTGGCCGACATGGTCGACGATCCGCAGTACCGGGCGCGCGGCATGATCGAGCGCGCCGTGCTCGCCGACGGCACGCCGCTGGCGATGCCGGCCGCGGTGCCCAAGCTGTCGGACACGCCGGGCGCCACCCGCTGGCCCGGGCCGCGGCTGGGCGAGCACACCGACGCGGTGCTTGCGGAGCTGGGCTACGACGCGGCGCGGATCGCTGCCTTGAGGGCCGATGGCGTGATCTGAGGCCGATCGGTTAACCTTCCGGCCACGCATGGACCCGCTTGCCGGCCGCGAGAGCCGTCGACGAACAACGAGGAGAACGAGATGACCCAACGCAGAACAGTCCTGGCCGCGATGACGGCCGTGCCAGCGATCGCCGCGCTGCCCGCTTCGGCGCTCGCCCAGGGCATCGAGAAGAAGAAGGTGACGATCGCCGTCGGCGGCAAGAACCTCTTCTACTACCTGCCGCTGACGATCGCCGAGCAGCTCGGCTACTTCAAGGACGAGGGCCTCGACGTCGAGATCGTGGACTTCGCCGGCGGCTCGGCGGCCTTGCGCGCGGTGGTGGGCGGTTCGGCCGACGTCGTCTCCGGCGCCTACGAGCACACGATCAACCTGCAATCCAAGGGCCAGATCTTCACCGCCTTCGTGCTGCAGGGCCGGGCGCCGCAGATCGTGCTGGCGGTGTCCACGAAGACGATGCCCGGGTACAAGACGATCGCCGACCTGAAGGGCAAGAAGATCGGCGTGACCGCGCCGGGCTCGTCCACGAACATGATGGCCAACTTCGTGCTCGCCAAGGGCGGGCTCAAGCCCACCGACGTTTCCTTCATCGGGGTGGGTGCCGGCAAGGGCGCGATCTCGGCGGTCCAGTCCGGCCAGGTCGACGCGATCGCCAACCTCGATCCGGTCATCTCGATGCTGGATGCGCAGGGCCTGCTGAAGATCGTTTCCGACACCCGCACGCTGAAGGACACCGAGGCGGTGTTCGGCGGCCCGATGCCGGCGGGTTGCCTGTACGCGCCCGAGGCCTTCGTGAAGAACAACCCGAACACCGCGCAGGCGCTGGCCAGCGCGATGGTCCGCGCGCTCAAGTGGCTCCAGCAGGCCGGGCCCTCGGACATCGTGAAGACGGTGCCCGAGTCCTTCCTGCTCGGCGACCGCGCGCTCTACCTCGCCGCCTGGACAAAGGTCCGCGAGGCGATGTCGCCCGACGGCCTGATCCCCGAGGCCGGCAGCAAGACGGCGCTGCGCACGCTGCAGGCCTTCGACAAGAATCTGCAGGGCAAGGCGATCGACCTGTCGAAGACCTACACCAACGCCTTCGTCCGCAAGGCGCTCGCGCGCGCGAAGTGATGTCGACGACGCCCGCGCTCTCGCTCGAAGGGGTCACCTGCACCTTCGTTTCCCGGGACGACCCCGGGCAGCGCTACACGGCGGTGCGCGACGTCACCCTGCGCATCGCGCCCGGCGAGTTCGTGTCGGTCGTCGGGCCGACCGGCTGCGGCAAGTCGACGCTGCTCAACGTGGGCGCGGGCCTGCTCGAACCCTCGACCGGCAAGGTCGAGGTGTTCGGCCAGCCGCTAGCGGGCATCAACGCGCGCGCCGGTTACATGTTCCAGGCCGAGGCGCTGATGCCCTGGCGAAGCGCGCTGGACAACGTGATCGCCGGCCTGCAGTTCCGCGGCGTGCCCGACGCCGAGGCCCGCGCGCAGGGCGAGGAGTGGCTGCGCCGGGTCGGCCTCGGCGGTTTCGGCGACCGCTACCCGCACCAACTGTCGGGCGGCATGCGCAAGCGGGTCGCGCTTGCCCAGACCCTGATCCTCGATCCCGACATCATCCTGATGGACGAGCCTTTCTCGGCGCTCGACATCCAGACCCGCCAGCTGATGGAGAACGAGGTCCTGGAGCTGTGGGCCGCGAGCCGCAAGGCGGTCCTGTTCATCACCCACGACCTCGACGAGGCGATCGCGATGAGCGACCGTGTCGTCGTGCTGTCGGCCGGCCCGGCCTCGCACCCGATCGGCGAGTTCACGGTCGACCTGCCGCGCCCGCGCGACGTGGCCGAGATCCGCACCCAGCCGCACTTCATCGAGCTGCACGAGCGGATCTGGGCGGTGCTCAGGGAGGAGGTCCTGAAAGGCTACGCGCAACAGAAGCGCGTTGCGTGAGCGGGGCCCCGCCCGGGCGCCCCTGCATCGAACGATTTCCGGTCCAGGCAGATGAAGATTTCCTCTTTCCAGTTGCGCGTGTGGCAGGCGCTGGTGCTCGCGGGAGTGCTCGGCTTCTGGCACGTGATGACCAGCCCCACGCTGCTGCCGCCTTTCTATTTCGACAACCCCAACCAGGCCGCGTTCTTCTTCGGCGAGCCGCTGAAGGTGTTCGGCCGCGTCGTCGAGTGGTTCGTCAGCGGCGAGATCTACCGTCACCTGGGCATCACGCTTTTCGAGACGATGGCGGCCTTCGTGATCGGCACCGTGTCGGGCCTGGCGGTCGGCATGTGGCTCGCGCTGTCGCCTACCGCCGCGGCCATCCTCGACCCGTACATCAAGGCGATGAACTCGATGCCAAGGGTGATCCTTGCGCCGATCTTCTCGGTCTGGTTCGGCCTGGGCGTGTGGTCCAAGGTCGCGCTCGGCTTCACGCTGGTCTTCTTCATCGTCTTCTTCAACGTCTACCAGGGCGTTCGCGAGGTCAGCCCGAACATCCTGGCCAGCGCGCGGATGCTCGGCGCCAACAAGCGCCAGCTGCTGCGCCACGTGTACCTGCCGAGCGCCACCAGCTGGGTGTTCTCCAGCCTGCACACGTCGGTCGGGCTGGCTTTCGTGGGGGCGGTCGTCGGCGAATACCTCGGCTCGGCCGCGGGTGTCGGCTACCTGATCCTGCAGGCCGAGGGCACCTTCGACATGAACACCGTGATGGCCGGCATCGTCGTGCTGACCGGATTCGCGCTGGTGCTCGACTGGGTGGTGGGGGTGGTCGAGAAGCGGCTGATGAAGTGGCAGCCTAAGAGCGGGGAGACGGAAAAGATCTGACCCGCGCGCGGTCGAGCATCTCGAGCGTGATCTTGCGCACCTCGCGCTTGCTGTGCTCGATGTGCGCGCCGATCAGCCCTTCGGCGAGGTCGGCCTGCCCCGCGCGGACCGCCGACAGGACCCGGGCGTGCTCGTCGTAGGTCGCCGCGACGCGCTCGGGCTGGGTGAAGTCGAGGCGCCGCACGATCCTGATCCGGTCGGTGATCTCGCGGTGCGACTTCAGGATCTCGTCGTTGCGCAGCGTGGCCACCAGCGAGGCGTGAAAGCCCTCGTCGAGCTCGCCGACGACCCGCGGATCGGTCTGCCGATCGCCGGGCGCGCAGGCCCAGATCGCTTCCAGTGCGTCGATCTCCACGGGCAGGCCTGCGCCGCCCAGCGCGCACAGGCGCGACACCGCATGGCGCTCGATCAGGATGCGGAAGTCGTAGAGCTGGTCGATCCTCGCGAAGTCCAGCGGCGCGACGATCCAGCCCGCCTTGGGCAGCGTCTGCACCAGGCCTTCGTGCTGCAGGCGATGCAGCGCCTCGCGAAGCGGCGTTCGGCTGACCGCGAGCTTCGAGGCGAGCTCGGTCTCGGAGAGCCGGTCGCCGGGCATCAGCGAGAACGCGAACAGCCAGGACTTCAGCGTGGCGTAGGCCTGGTCGGCCAGGCGCCGGGCCTGCGGGGCGCCGGACAGTGGCGGGCTCGTCGCGTGCATCGGGTTCATCGCAGGGTACGGGGCGATCAGCGCGCGGCCAGCCAGGCTCGCCAGCCGCCGTGCGCCGAGATGTCGCTGGCCGCGGCCAGCGCCCAGGGCTCGCAGACGAAGCCTTTCACCCAGCTGCCGTCGGCGAGCTCGACGTTGCCGATCCCCAGCGGCGGCGGCACCTGCGCCACGAAGGCCCCGAAGCGCCCGAGCGGCACGTCGTAGAGCTCCAGCGCGATCGGCACGCCGCCCTCGGCGGTGCGGACCAGCCCGGGCTTTGCCGGCTCCGTGCCCGCCAGCGCGTACAGCCGGTAGCGGGCCGATGTGGCGGTCTCGGCGACGAAGGCGGCGCCGGCCTCGACCAGCTGCCAGTGCAGGGGCATGCCGCGCAGGTGGGCGCCGACCACCGCGAGGCGGACCGTGCCGCGCGGCGCCGGTGCCGCCGACGGCGGGGCCTCGTCGGGCGCGGCCGGAATCGGCGCCAGCCGGCGGCCCAGCGGAAGGCCGAGCGCGCGCTGCCAGCGCGCCGCCAGCGCGAGCAGCGCGCGGTCGGCGCCGCCCGGTCCGATGAAGGTCACGCCGAAGGGCAGCCCGTCGGGGGTGAAGCCGGCCGGCACGGCCACTGCCGACCAGCCGAGCAGGTTGACGAAGTTCGTGTAGAAGCCCAGCTCGCTGTTGCGGGCGATCGGCTCGGCGGCGACTGCGGCGATCGTGGGGAGCCCCGGCGCGGTGGGCACCATCAGCGCATCGAAACGGTCCCACAGCCCGGCCAGCGAGGCGCCGATCTCGCGGACCCGGTACAGGGCCGAGAACGCGTCGGCGGCGGTGTAGGCGCCGCCCGCGGAGATCACCTTCGCCACGACCGGGTCGATCCCGTCGGCGCCGCGGACGATCGCGTCGCCGGCCACGATCCGGCGCTCGACGACCCAGGGGCCCTCGTACAGCAGGCGGGCGACCTCGGAGAGCGGCGCCATCTCGAACTGCGAGACAGGCAGGCCCAGGCCGCTCGCCCTGGCAACGCTCTCGCCGAAGGCTTCGCGCCAGGCCTCGCTGCCGAAGACCGGCGCATCGGGAACGCCGAGCCTGGGCGCCGGGCCGAAGTCCAGGCGCGGCACGACCGGCGGGTGGAAGCGCGGCGTCGCGGCCAGCGTTCGCTCGTTCCCCTCGATCTGCTCGAAGACCAGCGCCGCATCGTCGGCGGTCAGCGCGAACACCGACACGCAGTCGAGGGTCCGGCAGGCAGGCAGCACGCCTTCGTTGCTCACCAGCCCGGGCGTCGGCTTGAGGCCCACCAGGTTGTTGAAGCCCGCCGGCACGCGCCCGGACCCCGCGGTGTCGGTGCCCAGCGAGAAGTGCACCAGCCCGCGCGCCACCACCGAGGCCGACCCCGAGCTGGAGCCGCCGCTGACATGGTCGGGCGAGAAGGCATTCGGCACCGCGCCGTACGGCGAGCGGGTGCCGACCAGGCCGGTCGCGAACTGGTCGAGGTTGGTCTTGCCGAGCAGGATCGCGCCGGCCTCGAGCAGCGCCCGGACCACCTCGGCCGTGCGCTCGGCGACGTGCGCGAAGCCCGGGCAGGCGGCGGTCGTGGGCCAGCCGGCCACGTCGATGTTGTCCTTGACCGCGAAGCTGATGCCGTAGAGCGGGCAGTTGGCCGGGTCCCGGCTCGCCAGCGCCTCGAGCTGGGCATCGATCTGCTCCGGCGTGGCCACGTGGATCCATGCGGGATCGCCGCCCGGCGCCTGCTTCAGCGCCAGGATCGCCTGCCAGCGGGCGCGGATCCGGCGCGCGACTTCTTCGCAGGCAGGGGGGCCCGACTGCAGGGACTCCCGGATCGTGTGGGGCAAGGGTCTGTCGGTCATGAGGCGGCTCGCAGCGCGAGTGGTTCGGGGGCGGCCCGGCGAAGGAAGGGCGGGCGCGGGATCGCTTCGAGAAGCGCCCGCGTGTACGGATCGGCGGGATTGGACAGCACCTCGGCGGCCGGTCCCTGCTCGACGATGCGGCCGGCGCGCATCACGATCACCCGATCGCAGAGCAGGCGGACCACCTCCAGGTCGTGGCTCACGAACAGGTAGCTCATCCGGTAGCGGCGGCGCAGATCGGCGAGCAGGTTCAGCACGACCGCCTGCACCGACACGTCGAGCGCGGCGGTCGGCTCGTCGAGCACCAGCAGCGATGGTTGCGTGGCGACCGCTCGCGCGATGCCCACGCGCGCCTTCTGGCCGCCGGAGAGCTGGTGGGGGAGCCGGTCGAGCAGTTCGCCGGGCAGGCCGACCTGCGCGGCCAGTTCCCCGACCCGGGCTCGAACCGCCGCCTCGTCGCGCATTGCGAGCAGGCTGCGCAAGGGGTCCGCGATCGCGTCGAACGCGGTCGAGCGCGGGTTCAGGCTCTCGGTCGGGTCCTGGAAGACCATCTGCAGTTCCCGGCGCAAGGGCGAGCGCGCGAAATCGGCGGCGCGGATCAGGCTGATGTCCTTGCCCTGGAAGCGGATGCTCCCGCCCGACGGCTCGAGCAGCCTCATCAGCATGCTGGAGGTCGTCGACTTGCCGCAGCCCGATTCGCCGACCAGCCCGACGCTCTCGCCCGGCATGATCGAGAAGCTGATCCCGTCGACCGCCTTGTAGACCGGCCGCTCGGAGCGCTTCTTCAGCATGGTGCGCAGCGTGGCCGGCGCCGGGTAGTGCCGGGACAGGTCGACGACCTCGAGCAGAGGGACCGCCGGCCGCGCTTCCGCGGCCGCAGCCGAGGATCGTGTCGGGGCGGCGGCCTGCGGGTGCTCGACGGCGGCCCGCGGCTCGTCGTCGACGGGCAGCAGGTCGGCGACGCTCGCCGCGCCGTGCGGGGTGGCCCTGATCAGCCGCCGGGTGTACGGGTGCTCGGGTTCGGTGAACAGTGCTCGCGCGGGTTTCGCCTCGACCACCAGGCCACGTTCCATCACGACGATGTCGTCGCAGTACTCGCCGGCCAGCCCCAGGTCGTGGGTGATCAGCACCATCGCCATGCCTTCGGAGCGGATCAGGTCGCGGATCAGCTCCATCACCGCCTTCTGTGTCGTCACGTCCAGCCCGGTGGTGGGCTCGTCCGCGATCAGCAGTTGCGGGCGGCAGGCCAGCGCCAGCGCGATCACCACGCGCTGGCACATGCCGCCGGAGAGCTCGAACGGATAGGCGTGGTAGCGCGCGGCGGCGTCGCGGATCCGCACCTTCTCCAGCGTCTCGATCGCCCGCGCCCGGGCCGTGGCCCGCGTCGCCTGCGCATGGCGGATCAGGACGTCCTCGATCTGCCGGCCGATCGGCCGGATCGGGTTCAGCGCGGCGCGCGGGTTCTGGAACACCATCGAGATCTCGCGGCCGCGCAGGTCGCCCATCACGGCCTCGCTCGCGCCGGCGATCGAGATGCCGCCGAACTCGATCGCGCCGCCGGCGATCCGGGCCGCCCGGTCGAGGATCTTCATCACCGCGTAGGAGGTGACCGACTTGCCCGAGCCGGATTCGCCCACGATGCCCAGCGTGCGCCCCTTGTGAAGCTCGAAGGAAACGCCGCGCACCGCGTGCACGGTGCCGCGCCGGGTCCGGAAGTCGACGGCCAGGTCGTCGACCCGCAGCAGGGGTACTTGCGTGCTCATGTCAGGTCCTGCGCTGGGGGTCGACCAGGTCGCGCAGACCGTCGCCGAGGAGATTGAAGGTGAAGACCGCGAGCATCAGCGCGAGGCCCGGGAACATCGCGAGCCACCACTCTCCCGATACGATGTAGCTCGCGCCCTCCGCCACCATGATTCCCCACTCGGCGGTCGGCGCCTGCACGCCCAGGCCGATGAAGGAGAGCCCGGCCGCATTCAGGATCGCCCAGCCCATGTTCAGCGAGATCTGCACCATCATCGGCGGCAGCGCGTTCGGCAGGATCCGGCCGAACAGGATGCGCGCCGGCGGGTTGCCGGCCAGGCGCGCGGCCTGCACCCAGGCCAGGTCGCGGCGCACCATGACCTCGGCCCTGGCGACCCGCGCGTAGAACGGCAGGTTGATGATCGCGGTGGCGATCACGACGTTCTGCACCGAGTTGCCCGCGGCCGCCACGATGCCCATCGCCAGCACGAACAGCGGAAAGGCCATGATCGTGTCGAGCATCCGGCCGAGCACGCGGTCGGGCCAGCCGCCCCGGAATCCGGCCACCGCGCCCAGCGCGGAGCCGAACACGAAGGACATCGCCACCGCGCTGAGCGAGATCGCGAGGTCGAGCCGGGTGGCCACGATGACCCGCGACAGCACGTCGCGGCCCAGCTGGTCGGTGCCGAACCAGTGCGCGGCGCTCGGCGGCTGCAGCGCCTTCTCCGGCGACGAGGCCAGAGGGTCGTACGGGGCGAGCCAGGGCCCGAACACGGCGACGATCGCGATCAGCGCGAACAGGCCGAAGGCCAGCATCGTGACCGGGTTCGAGGCCATCACGTAGCGCAGGTGGCGCCACCAGGAGAACCGTTCAGGCATCGAGTCGCACCCTCGGGTCGATCAGCGTGTAGAGCAGGTCCACGCACAGGTTGAGCAGCACGAACAGCACCGCCATCGACAGCACGAAGCCCTGCACCGCGGCGTAGTCGGAGACGACCAGCGCCTCGATCGCGAACGAGCCGATCCCCGGCCAGCTGAACACCTTCTCGACCAGCACGTTCGCGCCGAGCGAGAAAGAGAACACCATCCCGAGCGTGGTCACGACCGGCAGCAGCGCGTTGCGGAAGGCGTACACGAACAGCACGCGCGCCCGCGACAGTCCCGCCGCCCGGGCGGTGCGGATGTATTCGGAGCCGAGCGCCTGCAGCATCGCGGCCCGCGTCATCCGCGCGAGCGGGGCGAGCGTGAACAGCGCGAGCGTGACGCTGGGCAGCGCGATCTGGGCGGCGGCCGATCCGACCACGTCCCATTGCCCGGCGAGCGCGCCGTCGACCAGGTAGAAGCCGGTCACGTGCGGCGGGGGCACGAAGAGGATGTCCAGCCGGCCCAGCGGCGCGGGCGCGATGCCGAGCAGGAAGTAGAAGACGTAGAGCAGCAGAAGGCCGGTGAAGAAGGTCGGCAGGCTGACCCCGGCGGTCACGACGAAGCGGCAGAGCTGGTCGATCCAGCTGTCCTGCCGGACCGCCGCCAGCACGCCGAGCGGCACCGCGATCGACACCGAGATCAGCAGCGCGACCAGCGTCAGCTCGAGCGAGGCCGGAAGCCGCCGCATCAGCTCGTCGGCCACCGGCTGTCCGGTCGACAGCGACTGGCCCAGGTCGCCGCTCGCCAGCGCGCCCAGGTACTGGACGAACTGGGTGGCGAGGCTCTGGTCCAGCCCGAGCTGCGCCCGGATCTCGGCGATCGATTCGGGCGTGGCGGCCGGACCGGCGAAGAAGACCGCCGGATCCCCGGGCAGGGCCCGGGTCATCAGGAACACGACCGCCACGATGCCGAACAGCGTGGGGACCGCCTGCAGCAGGCGGCCCAGGATCACGACGAAGGTCGACACGGCGCCCGCTCAGGAGAGCTTCATCGAGCGGGCATCCACCTGGCGATGGAACCAGGTCTCGTAGCCTCCCAGCGCCGGGCTCATCGCGGACTCGAGCGTGGGCTGCCACAGCGGGATGCGCGGCAGGTCTACGAAGGCCTTCTCGATCAGCTGCAGGATCTTCGGCGCGTAGGCGGGGTCCGACTTCTCCATGTGCAGCGTCTCTTCGACCAGCGCCTTGACCTGCGCGTCGTCGTAGTTCGACGCGTTGAACAGGTTGCCCTTGATGTAGGCCCAGTAGAAGTAGTAGCAGGGCGTGTTCAGCCAGCCGCCGAAGTTCTCAAGAAGGAAGGGCAGCTTCTTCTCGACCAGCGCCACGGTGCGCCAGTTCGCGCCGGGGATCTTGTCGAGCGTGACCTTGATGCCGATCTTGCCGAGGCTCTCCTGGATCAGCAGCGCCGCCGGCTCGCCCCAGTCGGCCTCGCCCAGGTCGTAGGACAGAGGGACCTCGAATCCCTTGGCGAAGCCCGACTGCGCGAGCAGGGCCTTCGCCTTGTCGAGGTCGGTCGTGTACGGGAAGGGCTGCGGCCAGACCGCCTCGGTCGGCTTCGCCGACTTGCCGCCCCACATCGGCACGCCGCGCCCGTAGGCGGCCTGCTTGTGGATCTGCTCGTACGGGATCGCGTGGGCGATCGCCTGTCGCACCTTCGCGTCGCGGAAGGGCTCGAAGTTCTGGTTCAGGCAGGCGACGTAGATGCAGTTGTCGATCGGCGCGCCGACCACCTTGACCTTCTTGTTGGCAGTCAGTTCCTGCGCGTCCTTGTTCGGGATCTGGAAGGACAGGTGGACGTCGCCGCGCTCGATCAGCGCGCGCCGCGTGGCGAGCGAGGGCACCTCGCGGATGATCACGCGGCGAAGGGCCGGCTTGGGTCCGCCGACCCAGTCGTCGTTGCGCACGTAGACCAGCTGCTGGCCGGAGTCCCAGCGCTCGACCTTGTAGGCGCCGCTGCCCAGCGGGGTCTTGTGCAGGAACTCCGCGGCCCAGGGGTCGCTGGCCGTGGCCTTCGCCTTCGCCGCTTTCGAGTTGATGATCACCGCCACCGGCACGCCGAGGTTCGGCAGCGACAGCTTGGACGGCTTCTTCAGGTCGATCCGGAAGGTCTGCGCATCGACGACCACGAACTGCGCCGGTTCGACGAAGCCGCCCGCGCCCATCTGCACCTTCGGAAAGCCGCCCAGCGCGAGCGCCCGGTCGAAGGACCACTTGACGTCCTCGGCGGTCACCGGCGTGCCGTCCCAGAACTTGGCGGTCGGCTTGAGCTTGAAGGTGATCGACTTGCGGTCCGGCGCGATCGTCCAGCTCTCTGCCAGCTCGGGCTCGATCGTGTCGTAGTCGTAGACCAGCGTGCCGTCGGCGAGCGTCTTCGTGCCGAAGGTGACCAGCCGGTCGTAGCAGTTGACCGCGACCTGGTAACTGGGACGGTTGGTGCCGGGCCGATGGATGTCCAGGCTGTTGATCGTGTTGCCGATCAGGATCACGGCCGTGTCGGCCGGAGCGGCCCAGGCGGCCGAGGTCTTCAGCATCGGCAACGCGGCAGCGCCCAGCAGGGCGCCCGAAGACTTCAGCAGGTCGCGACGTTTCATCTCTACTCCTTTCGGTTGAGCGGTCGACCGCATCCAGGGCGGTATACAGACCGGTACGCAACATTTGTGCCATGCGGAAAAGGGCCGTCGGAACCGGGTCGGAACGGATCGATCGCGCGTCGATGGTGCGTTGCCGCACCGAAGCGGTGAGCCAGGGCCCGCCGCGGGGGGCGCGCGACAAGGCGGCGCGGCGGGCGGCGGCGGCGGCGCGCCCCGGGGAAGGGTCCCGCGGGTGATATAATTCGAAGGTTTAACCGATGCCCACCGGCTAGCGCCTGCCTCCAGTCATTTCACACTCCGCCGACCCGCTCCGCCCGACGTCGACCGACGCCGCATGGCCGGGGTACCGATGTCGATCGGGTTGGTCGGACGAGGGGTGCGCCGGTGAATTCCGCCCCAGGAGTTGCCGTTGTCACCCGACCTGAAGAACGACCCCGCCCGGCCCGACGGCGCGGGTCTCATCCCCGAGTCCGCTCCCGCCCTGCTGGCCCTGGCCGACGGCACCGTGTTCCGTGGCCGTTCGATCGGCGCGCCGGTGCAGGCGGTCGGTGAAGTCGTGTTCAACACGGCGATGACCGGCTACCAGGAGATCCTCACCGACCCGAGCTACTGCCGGCAGCTGGTCACGCTGACCTATCCGCACATCGGCAACTACGGGGTCAACGACGAGGACGTCGAGGCGGCGAGGGTTCACGCGGCGGCCCTGATCGTGAAGGACGTGCCGCCGCGGCTGTCGAACTGGCGCAGCACCGGCACGCTGACCGACTACCTGGTCGCCCAGGGCGTTCCCGGGATCGCCGGCATCGACACCCGTAAGCTCACCCGGCTGCTGCGCGACAAGGGCGCGCAGAACGGCTGCCTGGTGGCGGCCGCCCGGCCCGGCGACACGATCGACGAGCAGGCGGCGATCGCGGCGGCCCGCGCCTTCCCGGGCCTGGCGGGCATGGACCTGGCCAAGGTGGTGTCCACCACCGAGCCCTACAACTGGACCGAGGGCTCCTGGCGGCTGGGCACCGGCTTCGTGTCGTCCCCCACGCGCCGCTTCAAGGTCGTCGTGTTCGACTTCGGCGTCAAGCGCAACATCCTGCGGCTGCTGGCCGACCGCGGCTGCGAGCTGATCGTGCTGCCGGCGCAGGCCAGCGCGGCCGACGCGCTGGCCCACCAGCCCGACGGCATCTTCCTGTCGAACGGCCCCGGCGATCCCGAACCCTGCGACTACGCGATCGCCGCCAGCCGCGAGCTGATCGAGCGCGGGCTGCCCACCTTCGGCATCTGCCTCGGCCACCAGATCATGGGCCTGGCCTCGGGCGCGCGCACGATGAAGATGAAGTTCGGCCATCACGGCGCCAACCATCCGGTGCGCGACCTGGACAGCGGCAAGGTGCACATCACCAGCCAGAACCACGGCTTCGCGGTCGATGCGTCGAGCATGCCGGCCAATCTGCGGGTCACCCACGTGTCGCTGTTCGACGGCTCGATCCAGGGCCTCGAGCGCACCGACCGGCCGGCCTTCTGCTTCCAGGGCCACCCCGAGGCCAGCCCCGGGCCGCAGGACATCCACTACCTGTTCGACCGCTTCATCGAGCTGATGGAGCAGGGCAAGCAGGGCGAGGGCGCGCAGGACCGGGCGAAGCAGTCGTCCGGCACACGGGCCTGAACGGCGCGGCCCACGAACAGCATTGAATACCGAGGCAACATGCCCAAGCGCACCGACATCCACAGCATCCTGATCATCGGCGCCGGCCCGATCGTCATCGGCCAGGCCTGCGAGTTCGACTACTCCGGCGCACAGGCCTGCAAGGCGCTGCGCCAGGAAGGCTTCCGGGTCATCCTGGTCAACAGCAATCCGGCCACGATCATGACCGACCCGGAGACGGCCGACGTCACCTACATCGAGCCGATCACCTGGCAGGTCGTCGAGCGGATCATCGAGAAGGAGAAGCCCGACGCGATCCTGCCCACCATGGGCGGGCAGACCGCACTGAACTGCGCGCTCGACCTGCACAAGAACGGCGTGCTGAAGAAGTACGGCGTGGAGCTGATCGGCGCCTCGCCCGAGGCGATCGACAAGGCCGAGGACCGCCAGAAGTTCAAGGAGGCGATGACCAAGATCGGTCTCGGCTCGGCCCGCTCGGCGATCGCGCATTCGCTCGACGAGGCCTGGGCCGCGCAGAAGAACATCGGCTTCCCGGTCATCATCCGCCCGAGCTTCACGCTGGGCGGAACCGGCGGCGGCATCGCCTACAACGGGGAAGAGTTCGAGACCATCTGCAAGCGCGGCCTCGAGGCCTCGCCCACCAACGAGCTGCTGATCGAGGAGTCGCTGATCGGCTGGAAAGAGTACGAGATGGAGGTCGTGCGCGACCGCGCCGACAACTGCATCATCGTCTGCTCGATCGAGAACCTCGACCCGATGGGCGTGCACACCGGCGACTCGATCACGGTGGCGCCGGCACAGACGCTGACCGACCGCGAGTACCAGCTGATGCGCAACGCGTCGATCGCGATCCTGCGCGAGATCGGCGTGGAGACCGGCGGCTCGAACGTTCAGTTCGCGGTCAACCCGCGCGACGGCCGGATGATCGTCATCGAGATGAACCCGCGGGTCTCGCGCTCGTCGGCGCTGGCCTCGAAGGCCACCGGCTTCCCGATCGCCAAGATCGCCGCCAAGCTGGCCGTCGGCTACACGCTCGACGAGCTGAGGAACGAGATCACCGGCGGCGCCACGCCGGCCTCGTTCGAGCCGACGATCGACTACGTGGTCACAAAGATCCCGCGCTTCGCGTTCGAGAAGTTCCCGCTCGCCGACTCGCGCCTCACCACCCAGATGAAGTCGGTCGGCGAGGTGATGGCGATCGGCCGCACCTTCCAGGAGAGCTTCCAGAAGGCGCTGCGCGGCCTGGAGACCGGCATCGACGGCCTCGACGAGCGCAGCACCGATCGCGACGAGATCGCGACCGAGCTCGGCGAGCCGGGTCCGGAGCGCATCCTGTTCCTGGCAGACGCCTTCCGCGTGGGCATGAGCGTCGAGGAGATCCACGACGAGTCCGGCGTCGACCCCTGGTTCCTCGCGCAGATCGGGGAGCTGGTCGACATCGAGCGAAGGCTGAAGGGCCTGTCGCTGGCGGCGCTGTCGGCCGAAGAACTGCGCTGGCTGAAGGCGAAGGGCTTCTCCGACAGGCGCCTGGCCCTGCTGCTGGACACCAACGCCGACACGCTGCGCGCGCGCCGCCACGAGCTGGGCGTGCGGCCGGTCTTCAAGCGGGTCGACACCTGCGCGGCCGAGTTCGCGACCGACACCGCCTACCTGTACTCGACCTACGAGGACGAGGACGAGTCGCAGCCGACCGACCGGAAGAAGATCATGGTGCTGGGCGGCGGTCCGAACCGGATCGGGCAGGGGATCGAGTTCGACTACTGCTGCGTGCACGCGGCCTTCGCGCTGCGCGACGACGGCTACGAGACGATCATGGTCAACTGCAACCCGGAGACCGTCTCGACCGACTACGACACTTCCGATCGCCTGTACTTCGAGCCCCTCACGCTGGAGGACGTGCTCGAGATCGTCGCGATCGAGAAGCCGGTCGGCGTGATCGTGCAATACGGCGGCCAGACGCCGCTGAAGCTCGCACTGGCGCTCGAGGCCAACGGCGTGCCGATCATCGGCACCTCGCCGGAGTCGATCGACGTGGCCGAGGACCGCGAGCGCTTCCAGAAGCTGCTCAACGACCTGGGCCTGAAGCAGCCGCCCAACCGCACCGCGCGCACCGAGGCGCAGGCGATCGAGCTGGCCGCCGAGATCGGCTACCCGCTGGTCGTGCGCCCGAGCTACGTGCTCGGCGGCCGCGCGATGGAGATCGTTCACGAGCAGAAGGACCTCGAGCGCTACATGCGGGAGGCGGTCAAGGTCTCCAACGAGAGCCCGGTGCTGCTCGACCGCTTCCTGAACGACGCGATCGAGGTCGACGTCGACTGCCTGTCCGACGGCGAGCGCGTGTTCATCGGCGGCGTCATGGAGCACATCGAGCAGGCCGGCGTTCACTCGGGAGACTCCGCCTGCTCGCTGCCGCCGTACTCGCTGTCTCCGGCAGTGGTGGCCGAGCTCAAGCGGCAGACCGGCCTGATGGCGCAGGCTCTGAAGGTCTGCGGCCTGATGAACGTGCAGTTCGCGATCCAGCAGGACCCCGATGGCGGCGACGGCACCGTCTACGTGCTCGAGGTCAATCCGCGCGCCTCGCGCACCGTGCCCTTCGTGTCGAAGGCCACCGGCCTGCAGCTGGCCAAGATCGCGGCGCGCTGCATGGCCGGCCGCAGCCTGGCCGACCAGGGCGTCGCCGAAGAGGTCGTGCCGAAGTACTTCTCGGTCAAGGAAGCGGTCTTCCCGTTCGTGAAGTTCCCCGGCGTCGACACGATCCTCGGTCCCGAGATGAAGTCGACCGGCGAAGTGATGGGCGTCGGCTACTCGTTCGGCGAGGCCTTCGTGAAGTCGCAGCTGGGCGCCGGCGTGCGGCTGCCCGAATCCGGCACCGTCTTCGTGTCGGTCAAGAACGCCGACAAGCCGAAGGCGGTGTCGATCGCGCGAACGCTGCACGAGATGGGCTTCTCGCTGGTCGCCACCAAGGGCACCGCGGCGGCGATCGCCGAGGCCGGCCTGCCGGTCACCGCGGTCAACAAGGTGCAGGAAGGCCGTCCGCACGTGGTCGACATCCTGAAGAACGGAGAGATCTCGCTGGTCATCAACACGGTCGACGAGAAGCGCGGCGCGATCCACGACTCCCGCTCGATCCGCACCACCGCGCTGGCGCAGCGGGTGACCTACTACACCACGATCGCCGGCGCGCGGGCGGCGGTGGAGGGCATGCGGCACCTCGAGCGCCTCGACGTGTACTCGCTGCAGGAGCTGCACGCGGCGCTCTGAGCCGCTTGGCGTTACAATCGGGGCAATTCGATCGGACCGCGGGCCTGCGAGGGCCCGCGGTCCGAATTCTTTTGAGGGGATTTCAAATGGCGACGATTCCGCTCACGCGCCGCGGCGCGGAGTTGCTCAAGGAAGAGCTCCAGAGGCTCAAGTCGGTGGAGCGGCCGGCGGTGATCAACGCGATCGCCGAGGCCCGCGCGCAAGGGGACCTGTCGGAGAACGCCGAATACGACGCCGCGCGCGAGCGGCAGGCCTTCGTGGAGGGCCGGATCGCCGAGATCGAGGCCAAGCTGGGCAACGCCCAGGTCATCGACCCGGCCGAGCTCGACGCCGACGGTCGCGTCGTGTTCGGCGCGACCGTGGACCTCGAGGACATGGAGTCCGGCGATACCGTGACCTACCAGATCGTCGGCGACGACGAGGCCGACATCAAGGCCGGCCGGATCTCGGTTTCCAGCCCGATCGCGCGCGCGCTGATCGGAAAGAGCGCCGACGACGTGGCCGAGGTCAAGGCGCCCGGCGGCGTGCGCGAGTACCAGATCCTGGACGTGCGCTACGAGTGAGGCCGGCGGCTGCCGGCTTGCGCGCGCCGCCGGTGGCGGCCTTGGCGGCCGGCTTTCGGGCGCCGGTGCCGCCGGACGTGGCGGCCGGGGCCTTGCGCGCGGGCGAAGCGCCAGCGGCCTGGCGTGCCGGCCCGGTTCCGGGAGCCTTGCGCGCCGGCGAGGCGCCGGCCGTGGCGGGCCTGGCCCGCGAAGGCGCCTTCGCGGCGGGCTTGCGCTTCGCGGCCGAGGCCTTCTGGCCCGAGCCGGCGGCCTTCTTGGTCTGCCGGCCTGCGCGACGGCGCGCGGTGCCCGCATCGCCGCCGGTGCCGGTCTCGGGTTTCTCGCGCCACACGACCAGCAGCTTGCCGATCGTCTGCACCGGCGCGCAGCCCAGGCTGGCGCAGATTTCGTCCAGAATGGCCAGCCGGCGCTCGCGGTCGTCGCCGTGCACGCGGATCTTGATCAGGCCGTGGGCCGCCAGCGCACGGCCGGTCTCGGCCAGCACGCCGGGCGTCAGGCCCGCGTCGCCGACCGCCACGACCGGGTCGAGGTGGTGGGCCTGGGCCCGCAGCGCCTTGCGCTCGGCGGGGCTCAGTTCGGGCGCGGGGCGACGGGCGGCCGCGGAATTCGGGTCGGATGTCATGTTCTCGGTGGTCTCATGAAGAAACGCAAGGTCGATCGCGCCTGGCTCGCGCAGCATATCAACGATCCGTACGTGAAGCTCGCGCAGAAGCACCAGTATCGCTCGCGCGCGGCCTTCAAGCTGATCGAGATCCTCGACCAGGACAAGCTGTTGCGGCGCGGCATGACGGTCGTCGACCTGGGGTCGGCACCCGGCGCCTGGAGCCAGGTGCTGCGCGAGCGGCTCGCGAGGCCGGCCGCCGACGGCGGCGGGATCGACGGGCGGATCGTCGCGCTCGACCTGCTGCCCATGGAGCCGATCGAGTCGGTCGAATTCATCCAGGGGGACTTCCGCGACGACGCGGTGCTGGCGCGGCTCGAGGCGGCGCTCGGCGGGCGCAAGGCCGATCTTGTGGTTTCAGACATGGCCCCCAACTTGAGCGGTGTCGCGATGGCGGATGCCGCGCGAATGGCCGACCTGATCGAGCTGGCAGTCGAATTCGCCGGCGAGCATCTCAGGCCCGAAGGCGCGCTGCTGGTCAAGTGCTTCCACGGCAGCGGCTACAGCCAGCTCGTCGAGCTGTTCAGGAAGACCTTCGTGAAGGTGGCGAGCCGCAAGCCGAAGGCCTCGCGCGACAAGTCGGCCGAGACCTACCTGCTGGGCAGGGGGCTCAAGCAGGCCGGGCCGATCGAGCCGGTGGCGGACGACTGAACCGGGCGGCGGGGCTGGCCGGCCCGTCGCCGGCCGCCGAACCGGGCGCCTGGCGGGCCGATCGATCGGAGGCCGCTGAAAGGCGACGGGCGTGCCGCTGACCCAGAAAGGGATCGGGCCGGCGTGCCGGCCAATCGGCGTAGAATCGAGGCGTGCTGGCGGGCCCTGGAAGGCCCTGAGAGGGCCCTGGGCCCCGATAAGGAGTGGTTAGTGAACAACGCGTTCTCCAAGGCTGCGGTCTGGCTGGTCATAGCGCTGGTGCTGTTCTCCGTGTTCAAGCAGTTCGACACGAGGCAGACGCGCAGCGGCGACATGCCGTATTCGCAGTTCATGGCCGAGGCCAAGGACGGCCGCATCGACAGCGTCGTCGTCGACGGCAAGACCCTGCGCGCCCGCACGAAGGATGGCCGGCCGGTCACCGTCAACGCGCCGAACGACATCTGGATGGTCGGCGACCTGATGAAGTACGGCGTCCAGGTCAACGTGCGGCCCGAGGAGGAGCAGTCGCTGCTGCTCAACATCTTCGTGTCCTGGTTCCCGATGCTGCTGCTGATCGGCGTCTGGGTGTTCTTCATGCGGCAGATGCAGGGTGGCGGGCGCGGCGGCGCGTTCTCGTTCGGCAAGTCGAAGGCCCGGATGCTCGACGAGAGCAACAACAACATCACCTTCGCCGACGTGGCCGGCTGCGACGAGGCCAAGGAAGAGGTCCAGGAACTGGTCGAGTTCCTTCGCGATCCGTCCAAGTTCCAGAAGCTCGGCGGGCGCATTCCGCGCGGCGTGCTGATGGTCGGCTCGCCCGGCACCGGGAAGACCCTGCTCGCCAAGGCGATCGCCGGCGAGGCCAAGGTGCCGTTCTTCTCGATCTCGGGCTCCGACTTCGTCGAGATGTTCGTCGGCGTGGGCGCCGCCCGTGTTCGCGACATGTTCGAGAACGCCAAGAAGCACGCGCCCTGCATCCTGTTCATCGACGAGATCGATGCGGTCGGCCGCCAGCGCGGCGCCGGCCTGGGCGGCGGCAACGACGAGCGCGAGCAGACGCTGAACCAGCTGCTGGTCGAGATGGACGGTTTCGAGACCGGCCAGGGCATCATCGTGATCGCCGCGACCAACCGCCCCGACGTCCTCGACCCGGCGCTGCTGCGCCCGGGCCGCTTCGACCGCCAGGTGGTCGTGCCGCTGCCGGACATCCGCGGCCGCGAGCAGATCCTCAACGTGCACATGCGCAAGGTGCCGATGGGCTCCGACGTGCGCGCCGACGTGATCGCGCGCGGCACCCCGGGCTTCTCGGGCGCCGACCTGGCGAACCTTGTCAACGAGGCGGCGCTGTTCGCGGCGCGGCGCAACGCGCGGCTGGTCGAGATGATCGACTTCGAGCGCGCCAAGGACAAGATCATCATGGGCGCGGAGCGCCGCTCGATCGTCATGCCCGAGGAAGAGCGCCGCAACACCGCGTACCACGAGTCCGGCCACGCGGTGGTCGCGCGGGTCGTGCCCAAGACCGACCCGGTTCACAAGGTCACGATCATCCCGCGCGGACGCGCGCTGGGCGTCACCATGCAGCTGCCCGAGGGCGACCGCTACAGCATGGACCGCGAGCGCATGCTCAGCACGATCGCGGTGCTGTTCGGCGGCCGGATCGCCGAAGAGCTGTTCATGAACCAGATGACCACCGGCGCGTCGAACGACTTCGAGCGGGCCACCGCGATCGCGCGCGACATGGTCACCCGCTACGGCATGAGCGACCTGCTGGGCCCGATGGTCTACGCCGAGAACGAGGGCGAGATCTTCCTCGGCCGCTCGATCACCAAGACCACGCACATGTCCGAAGAGACGATGCGCAAGGTCGACAGCGAGATCCGCCGCATCATCGACGAGCAGTACGCCCGGGCGCGGCAGATCCTCGAGGAGAACCGCGACAAGGTCGAGATGATGGCCAAGGCGCTCCTCGAGTGGGAGACCATCGACGCCGAGCAGATCGACGACATCATGGCCGGCCGCCCGCCGCGCCCGCCGAAGGAGCGCAGCACCTCCGGGTCCGGCGGATCGGGCAGCGCCACCGTGACGCCGCCGGCGCCGGCCGCGCCCTCTGCGCCGCCGGCCGAGCCTGCCGCCCAGTAAGCGCGCGAAAGGCCGCCCCGAGCAATCGGGCGGCCTTTCGCCGTTTCATCGTTCCTGCCTTTCCAGCGCCTGTCGATGCCGCGCCGGCAGCAAGCCGTCCTGCGATGCGGCCGTTTCGAGCTGATGCTCGACCGGCCCTTGCTGATGGCGATCGTCAACCTCACGCCCGATTCCTTCTCCGACGGCGGGCGCCACCTCGACCCGCGGGCGGCGATCGACGCCGCGCTGGCCATGGTCGAGCAGGGCGCCGACATTCTCGACCTGGGCGCCGAGTCCACCCGGCCCGGGGCCGCCACGGTCTCGCCCGGCGAGGAAATCCGCCGCCTGCTGCCGGTCATCGAGGCGCTGGCCGGCTGCGGCGTGCCGCTGTCGGTCGACACCCGCAAGCCGGAAGTGATGCGCGAGGTGCTCGCCGCCGGCGCCGACATGATCAACGACATCGCCGGCTTCGCCACGCCGGGCGCCGTCGAGGCGGTCGCCGCCAGCCGTTGCGGGCTGTGCGTGATGCACATGCAGGGCGAGCCCGGCACGATGCAGCAGGCGCCGGCCTACGCCGACGTGGTGGCCGAGGTGCAGGACTGGCTGCGCGAGCGGGTCGCCGCGCTCGAGGCGGCGGGCGTCGCGCCGGCGCGCATCTGCGTGGACCCGGGCATCGGTTTCGGCAAGACGGTCGAGCACAACCTGCGGCTGCTCGAGGCGCTCGACGAGTTCGCGGCGCTCGGCCAGCCCATCCTGGTCGGCGTGTCGCGCAAGTCGCTGGTCGGCGCGCTGACCGGCCGGCCTGTCGGCGAGCGTTTGGCCGGCAGCATCGCGGCCGCGCTGGCGGCGGTGGCACGCGGCGCGAAGATCGTGCGGGCGCACGACGTGCCCGAGACGCGCGACGCGCTGCGCGTGTGGCAGGCGATCGAGGAGGCGAGCGCCGGCTGAATTTCCGGCCTGCGCAGGCGTGAGGAGAATGGAAAGAATGTCCCGCAAGTATTTCGGCACCGACGGCATCCGCGGCCGGGTCGGCGACTCGCCGATCACCCCCGACTTCGTGCTCAGGCTCGGGCAGGCCGCCGGGCGCGTGCTCGCGCGGCGCGCCGACGGCCAGCGACGCACCGTGCTGATCGGCAAGGACACCCGGATCTCGGGCTACATGCTCGAGTCGGCGCTCGAGGCCGGCTTTTCGTCGGCCGGCATGCAGGTGCTGCTGACCGGCCCGCTGCCCACGCCGGCGATCGCCTATCTCACTCGCGCCTGGCGACTGTCGGCCGGCGTGGTGATCAGCGCGTCGCACAATCCGTACGACGACAACGGCATCAAGTTCTTCTCGGCCGACGGCGACAAGCTGCCCGACGAGGTCGAGGCCGAGATCGAGGCGGCGATCGAAGAACCCTTCGGCTGCGTGCGGTCCGACGGGCTGGGACGGGTCCGGCGGATCGAGGACGCCGCCGGCCGCTACATCGAGTTCTGCAAGAGCAGCTTCCCGTCGCACCTCGACCTGCGCGGCATGAAGCTGGTGGTGGACTGCGCGAACGGCGCCGGCTATCACACCACGCCGCACGTGTTCGACGAACTCGGCGCCGAGGTGGTCACGATCGGCGCCTCGCCCAACGGCTTCAACATCAACGATGGCGTCGGCGCGACCGCGCCCGAGGCGCTTCGGGCCAGGGTGCTCGAGGAGCGGGCCGACCTGGGCATCGCGGTCGACGGCGACGCCGACCGCCTGCTGATGGTCGACGCGGGCGGGCGCATCTACAACGGCGACGAGCTGCTGTACGTGATCGTGCGCGACCGGATGAACGTGGGCCCGGTGCAGGGCGCGGTCGGCACGCTGATGTCCAACCTGGCGCTGGAGCAGGCGTTCGGCAAGATGGGCGTCGGCTTCGAGCGCGCCAAGGTCGGCGACCGCTACGTGCTCGAGCGCCTGCGCGAGAAGGGCTGGCTGTTCGGCGGCGAGAGCTCGGGCCACCTGTTGTGCCTCGACCGGCACAGCACCGGCGACGGAACGATCAGCGCGCTGCAGGTGCTGGCCGCGATCCGGCGCGAGGGCAGGACCCTGGCCGAGCTTTGCGGCGAGCTGAAGCTCTATCCGCAGACGCTGATCAACGTGCGGGTCGAGCGCGGCTTCGACTGGCAGAAGCACGACGGCCTGCTGCGCGCCCGTCGCGAGGTCGAGACCGAGCTCGGCGATGCCGGTCGGATCCTGATCCGGCCCTCGGGCACCGAGCCGCTGCTGCGCGTGATGGTCGAGGCGCGGGACGAAGGCGCGGCGCGCGCGATGGCGCAGCGGCTTGCCGATGCGGTCGGGGCAGCCTCCTGATTTTTACGCTACAATTCGCGTCCTCCGGGGCGTAGCTCAGCCTGGTAGAGTGCTTGCTTTGGGAGCAAGATGTCGGAGGTTCGAATCCTCTCGCCCCGACCATGTTGTTCCCGGGCCGCGCCGATGCCAGCGGCGATTCCCGGAACCGGCCCGACAAGGTCCGACCCCGCTGCCCGTAGCTCAGTTGGATAGAGCATCGGCCTTCTAAGCCGAGGGTCACAGGTTCGAATCCTGTCGGGCAGGCCAGTTTCAGTGGTGGCTGTAGCTCAGTTGGTAGAGTCCCGGATTGTGATTCCGGTTGTCGTGGGTTCGAGTCCCATCAGCCACCCCACTCGATTGTCGAAAGAGGGCGCCCCGGGCGCCCTTTTTCATTCGGCCGCGCGGTCCTGGCGCGTGATGGATCCGCGCCCCGCCCTCAGCTCGCGCCGGGCACTGCGAGCTGGTCTTCGCCGGTGACGGCAGGCACCAGCGAGGGCCGGCCCACGATAAGCGGGTCGACCGAGCCGATCACCGACAGGTCCCGGTTGCCGTAGGGCAGCCGGTGCAGCAGGTAGCGCATCGCGTTCAGGCGCGCGCGCTTCTTGCAGTCGGACTTGATCACGGTCCACGGCGCATCCGACGTGTCGGTGTGCAGGAACATCGCCTCCTTGGCACGGGTGTAGTCGTCCCACTTGTCGAGCGAGGCCATGTCGATCGGGCTGAGCTTCCACTGCTTGAGCGGATGCGCCTGCCGCTCCTTGAACCGCCGCCGCTGCTCGGCGCGGCTCACCGAGAACCAGAACTTGAACAGGTGCACGCCCGAACGGACCAGCTGGCGCTCGAACTCGGGCGTCTGGCGCAGGAACTCGTCGTACTCGGGCTGGGTGCAGAAGCCCATCACCCGCTCGACGCCGGCTCGGTTGTACCAGCTGCGGTCGAACAGCACGATCTCGCCGCGGGTGGGCAGGTGCTCGATGTAGCGCTGGAAGTACCACTGGCCGCGCTCGATCTCGCTCGGCTTCTCGAGGGCCACCACCCGCGCGCCGCGGGGATTCAGGTGCTCCATGAAGCGCTTGATCGTGCCGCCCTTTCCGGCGGCGTCGCGGCCCTCGAACAGGATCACGACCCGCTGGCCGGTTTCCTTGACCCAGGCCTGCAGCTTCAGCAACTCGACCTGCAGCCGGTACTTCTGCCGCTCGTAGTTCTTGCGCGACAGCAGGTTGCGATAAGGGTAGGCGCCCTCGCGCCAGCCGGGGTTCAGCTCGAGGTCCGGGTCGACGCCGGGCGCCAGGTCGGGCTGTTCTCGCCTGAAGAGCGTGCGCCTGAGCGCCTTGACCTCGTCCGGCGAGGCACCGTCGATCACGGCCTGCACGCGTCGCAGGGTTTCGTCGTCCGGCGCGCCGCCGGGCGCGCGCGACAACAGGCCGGCCACTACCTGCTCGTAGACCGTCTGCGTGGCGCTGGTGCGGCGAGCGATCCGGTCGGCCTGCGCAGTGCGCGGCCCGGCGTGCGGCAGCGTGTCCCCGGCCTCGACGCGTCGGGTCTGCGCGGGCCGGGCCGGGCGTTTCGCCCGATCCGGCTGGCGCGGGCTGGCGGCGGTTCGGGCGGATGCGGCACCGGTCATGGACTCTCTCCTGGAAGACCTGTCATCAGGCAACAGTCCAATGTTCCCGCCCCGAGCGCGGCGGCGGCTTGACGCGTGTCAAGCCGCGCCGCCTCGTCGCCTCAGGGGATCGGCCGCAGTCGCTGCTCCGCCGGGCTCGCCTCGACGAAGCCGAACTTTCCGTAGGCCTGCCTTGCCTCCGCAGTGGCCAGGAACGCGAGGTAGCGCTGGGCCAGTGCGCTGCGGCGGCTGTCGGTGAGCGCCCCGATCGCGTAGGACACCTCGTTGCGCAGACTGTCCTCCGGGGGCAGACGGACGCTGTCGACGTCGGCGCCGTCGCGCTTCGCCTCGATCGTCTCGGTCACCCAGACGATGCCCACGTCCGAGGTGCCTGCCTTGATCCGCTCGGGCGTTTCGCGGTGGTGCACCGCGGTGAACCAGTTGTTCGGCGTGGTCTGGCAGGAGAAGCACTCCTTGCCCGCCGAGATCTGGTCCCAGACGCCGTGCCGCTGCAGCACCTTCTTGCCGTAGAAGCGCATGATCCCTTCGTTGACCGGATTCGGCAGCGAGGTGCGGACGTCGGGCCGGACCAGGTCCTTGATCCCCTTGATTCCCTTCGGGTTGCCCCTCGCGACCATCAGCTCCATCTCGTTGTGCAGGTAGATCGCGTAGGTGTCCATCAAGCCCTGCTTCTTCAGGCGCTGCAGATGGCCGAGATTCACCGACGCGTACACGTCCGGACGGCCCGGATAGGCCTTGCCGTCGTAGACCCAGCCGCCCCCCTCGATCGCGTTGAGCAGCAGGCCGGGCGGAAGGGTGATCAGGCCCACCACGGCGCCGGGCGCCTGCTTCTGGAACGCGGCGACGACGTCGTCCATCGCGAAGAACTGATTGCCGGCCAGCCAGAGGACCAGGTCGGCCTCCTTCTGCATCCGGCCCAGCGCCTCGGCGCCCTTCACGATGCGGCCGTCGGCGAGGTAGAGCTTGAGGTCGTTGTCCTTCTTGGGCGGAATCGTGGCGAGTTTCGCCGGTGCGGCCTTGCCGCCGCCGGCAGAGGACTGGGGTTCGGGGCCGGTCGCGCAGCCCGACAGGGCCGCGAGCGACAGGGTGCAGCATGCGAGCGCGATCCTCAGACGGTTCATCTGATCCTCCTCCGTTGTGTTCGTAGTGGGGCCCGGCTCCCGTCTGTGGGCGGGGTTTGGCGGTCCGCGTTCAGGATAGCCGGATGGCGAGCGCAGTTCCAGATCCGGAAGCCGTGTCGCGCGCGTGGCGTCCGGCGTCTGCCGGCAGCGGGCGGCCGGCCCCGGTGCCGATTCCGGGGCAGGGCTGTCAGCCGTTCGCGAAGATCACAGGATTCATCGTGCTCGCAGGGTCGATCGCATCGCGCACCCGCCGCATCAGCTCCAGTTCCAGCGGCGCACGCAGCCGCGCCAGCTCCCCGGGCAGCACGCGGCCGATGCCATGCTCGGCGCTGAAGGTTCCGCCGAGCGCCGCAGCCTCGTCGTGGACCGCGGCGCGCACCTCGTCCGCGAACGCGGCGGGATCCTCGAGCGCCTGCCAGTCCTCGAAGGAGAAACGAGGGATGAAGTGCACGTTGCCGTCGCCCATGTGCGCGGCCAGCACGATCGTGGCGTTCGGCCAGCGCGTCCGGATCGTGCTGCTCGCTCGCTCGATGAACTCGGGCAGCGCGCGCACAGGCACGGCCACGTCGCAGGCCAGCCCCATGCCGGACTTCCGGTTGGCCTCGGCGATCGCGTGGCGAATGAACCAGAAGGCCTGCCGCTGCGCCTCGCTGGCCGAGATCGCCGCGTCGCGCAGGCGGCCGGCCTCGACGAGGCGGCCAAGCGCGTCCTCGAGCAGCCCGGCAAGGTCGGCGCGAGCCCAGGTGTCCGACAGCTCGAGCAGCACCGCGTACGGCGCCTCGGGGTCGGTGGGCAGGCGCACGTCGGGGAACTGGGCGGCGACCGTCTCGAGCTCGGCGCGATTCAGGAGCTCGTAGCCGCTGATCCGCTCGCCGGCGACAGACTGCACGGCTTCCAGAGCAGCCAGGGCGTCGTTCACGCTGTCGAGGGTGAGCCAGGCCGCCGCGATCGCAGCCGGCTTCGGGTGCAGGCGCAGCGCCACGCCGGTCACGATGCCGAGCGTGCCCTCTGCGCCGATGAACAGCTGCTTCAGCGCATAGCCGGCGTTGTCCTTGCGCAGCGTCCGCAGGCCGTTCCACACGCGGCCGTCGGGCAGGACCACTTCCAGGCCGAGCACTTGCTCGCGGGTATTGCCGTACTTCAGCACGCCGGTGCCGCCAGCGTTCGTGGACACGTTGCCGCCGATATGGCAGGAGCCCTGCGCGCCGAGGCTAACGCCGTAGAGCCGGCCGTGCGCGTCGGCCGCCTGCTGGATCGTCTCGAGCACGCACCCGGCGTCGGCCACCAGCGTGTTGCCGAGCGGATCGACCTCGCGGATCCGGTTCATCCGGCGCAGCGCCACCACGACCGGCGCGCTGCCGTCGGCGATGCGCGCGCCGGTCGGCACCGAGCCGCCGACGAGGCCGGTGTTGCCGCCTTGCGGGACTACCCGCACGCCGGCCGCGGCGCAGGCGCGCACCACGGCGGCCACCTGGTCGGTGCTGGCGGGAAACACGACAGCCAGCGCCTCGCCGCGGTAGCGCCCGCGCCAGTCGCTGGTGTAGGGGGCCATGTCGTCGGCGGTGGCCAGCACGTGATTCGCGCCGACGCAGTCGCGAAGGCGTTCGAGCAGTTCGGAGCGCCCGTCGGCCCACGGGGCGGCGCTTGCATCGGTCGTCATCGTGCTCCTCCTGTCGGGGCCTGGAAGTTGCCGGACATTGTGCAGCGCCGGACGCCGGAGCGCGTTCCGGATCCGCCTCCGGTTGCGCGATCGGGCGACGGCTGCGCAGCCGAGCGTTGCCTGGCCGGGGTTCGGCTAGACTTGCCGTCATGAACCAGGACGAACTCAAGAAGCTCGCGGCCCGCGCCGCGCTCGACGAGCTGGTCGACGGCGCGATCGTCGGCGTCGGCAGCGGCTCGACCGTCAACTTCTTCATCGACTTCCTCGGCGAGCGCCGCGACCGCGTCGCGGGCGCGGTGTCGAGCTCCGAGAAGAGCAGCGCGCGACTGCGCGAGCGCGGCATCGAGGTGCTCGACCTGAACCAGGTCGTGGCCGCCGGCCGCCCGATCCCGGTGTACGTGGACGGCGCCGACGAGATCGACGCCGGCCTGCGGATGATCAAGGGCGGCGGCGGGGCGCTGACCCGCGAGAAGATCGTCGCCGCGGCGTGCGGGCGCTTCGTCTGCATCGTCGACGCGTCCAAGCTCGTCGAGCGGCTCGGCGCATTCCCGCTGCCGGTCGAGGTGATCCCGATGGCCCGCGAGCTGGTCGCGTCGCGGCTGCGCGAGCTCGGCGGGCATCCGGTCGAGCGGGCCGGTTTCGTGACCGACAACGGCAACCTGATCCTCGACGTCGCGGGGCTGCGGATCGAAGATCCGGTGGAAATGGAAACGCGCATCAACCAGTGGCCCGGCGTCGTCACCGTGGGCCTGTTTGCGAGTCGCCCGGCCGACATGGTATTGATAGCGAAGCCGGGCGGCATCGAACGCAGGTCGTTGCGCGGCGGGACATAGAACGACAGACAGGAGAGCCGCGTGTCATCTCGATCGCCGCGAACGGACCTGGCCGGAGACGACGAAACGCTCGTGCACGGCGAGCAGCCGGCACGAACCCAGCGCGATGAACGATTGACTTTCCTCCAGGGCTTCCTGCGCGAGCCCAGGGGTGTCGGTTCGGTGATCCCGAGCTCTCGCTTCATGGAGCGCAGGCTGGTCGGCGTGGCCGGCCTCGCCAGCGCCGAGTCGGTCGTCGAGCTCGGCCCCGGCACCGGCGGCACGACGCGGGCCTTCCTGAAGGCGATGCCCGCCGGCTCGGCGCTGATGGCGATCGAGCTCGACCCGCTGTTCGCCGATCATGTCCGCAACACCGTGCGCGACCCGCGCCTGGTGGTCCACCAGGGCAGCGCGGAGCACATCGTGCAGACGCTCGCCGCGTACCGCCAGCGGTCGCCGCAGGCAGTGATATCCGGGATTCCCTTCTCCACGATGCCCGCCGAGGTCGGCCAGCGCATCGTGCAGGCCGTGCGCGAGGCGCTCGCGCCGGGCGGCTGCTTCGTCGCCTACCAGTTCCGCGACGTCGTCGCGCGCCTGGCGCGGCCGGTGTTCGGGGCGCCGGAGTACCAGGAGATGGAGTTCCTGAACATCCCGCCGATGCACGTTTGGCGCTGGCGCAAGCCGGGCGGCTGAAGGGCCTCTCTGGCGGGCGCGGATCGATCGCCTGCGTTGCGGTTGGCGGGCGCGCGGACGGGGTGCCGGCGGGCAAGCGCAGGTGCGCTGTCCGCTTCGCGGAAACGCTTGGTCGCGCGGACGCTCAGCCCCGTCGCGGAACGCAACTCGCCCGCCTTTGGCGGGCTCAGACAGCGTTCCGCTCTCGCTTCGCTCGCCGGGTCTTCGCTGCGCTCCCGCGCCAGCGCACAAGCGCTTGCCCGCCGGCACCCCGTCCGCGCGCTTCGATGCGTCGGTGCGGGGCGAGCGACCGCGCCCGCCAGTGTGGCCGCTTCAGCCTCGATGAGCCGAAATCGATCGGGGCTGCGATCAGGATCTACGGCAGTGCCTGGAACCCAGGGCGCGAGCGAGGCGAGCGCCTCCGGCCGCGCGCAGGGCACATCGTCGAGGCCGGGGTGGCGGGACTGGCTTGCCGGACATTGGGCAAGCGGCGGGCTACCGAAGGAGCCGGCGAAAAGGGAGGAGCTCTGTCTGAGCGAGCCCGCAGGGCTCGCGAGTTGAGCTCCGACCCGCCGGCGACGAGGTAGACGCCGGAACCCCTCGCCGAAGGCGAGGGGCGCAGCCGTATGTCCGGCAAGCCAGTCCCGCCTCCCCGGCCGGGCGCATCGAAACGATCGACGCGGTCCGGCAGCGAACGCCGAGCGAGGCCGGTCAGGCGGAAGGCGGCACGTAGCCGGCCGGCTTGTCCCCGCCATCGCCGAAGAAGTACTTCTCCATCTGCGTGGCCAGGTACTTGCGCGCCCGCGCGTCGGCCAGGTTCAGCCTGTTCTCGTTGACCAGCATGGTCTGGTGGCGGACCCAGCCCTGCCAGGACTCCTTGGACACGCTCTCGTAGAGCTTCTTGCCGAGCTCGCCGGGATAGGGCGGGAAGTCGAGGCCTTCGGCCTCGCGTTGCAGCTTCACGCAGAAAACGGTGCGGGACATTCGATTCCTCAGAGTTGCTTGATCAGCACGCGCGAGCGGCGCTGCCAGTTGTACATGTTCTGCCGCTCGAGCGGCAGCTGGTCGACCGAGGCGAGCGTGAAGCCGCGCTTCAGGAACCAGTGCATCGTGCGGGTGGTCAGCACGAACAGCCGCTTCAGGCCGGCGGCGCGGGCGCGCTGCTCGATGCGCTTGAGCAGCCGCTCGCCGTCGCCGCGGCTCTGCGCCTTCGGGTTGACCGCCAGGCAGGCCATCTCGCCGATCTTCTCGTCGGGAAAGGCGTAGAGCGCGGCGCAGCCGAAGATCACGCCGTCGTGCTCGATCACGGTGAAGTTCTCGACCTCGCGCTCGATCAGCGAGCGGTCGCGCTTGACCAGCGTGCCGTCTTCCTCGAGCGGGCGGATCAGCGCAAGGATGCCGCCGACGTCGTCGGCCGTGGCCTCGCGCAGCTCCTCGAGGGTCTCCTCGACGAGCATCGTGCCGACGCCGTCGTGCTGGAACAGCTCGAGCAGCACGCTGCCGTCGAGCTGCAGCGGGATGATGTGGGCGCGCGCCACGCCGCCGTCGCACGCGCGCAGCGCGTTGCGCAGAAGGAAGGCCGCATCGGGCGCGAGCCGCTCCGAGCGCAGCAGCTTGTGGGCCTCGGCTTCGGAGATCTCGCGCTGCAGCTCGCCGTCGACGGTGGTCAGCGCGGCGGGCTCGGCCAGGAAGATCAGCTTGTCGGCGTCCAGCGCCACCGCGGTGCTCACCGCGACGTCTTCCATGGTCAGGTTGAAGGCCTCGCCGGTGGGCGAGTAGCCGAGCGGCGAGAGCAGGACGATCGCGTTGCTCTGCAGCGCGAAACGGACCGTCTGGATGTCGATCTTGCGAACCAGCCCGGTGTGCTGGAAGTCGACGCCGTCGACGATGCCGACCGGCCGGGCGACGACGAAGTTGCCCGACACGACCCGTACCGAGGCGTGGGCCATCGGCGTGTTGGGCAGGCCCTGCGAGAAGGCGGCCTCGATGTCCAGGCGCAGCTCGCCGGCGGCTTCCTTCGCGCACTCGAGCGCGGCCGGATCGGTGATCCGCAGGCCGTCGGCGTACTGCGGCTCGACGCCGCGCAGCCTCAGCTGCTCGTTGACCTGCGGTCGCGAGCCGTGCACGACCACGATCCGCATGCCCATCGCGTGCAGCAGGCTGAGGTCCTGGACCAGCGTGTTCAGCCGGCCGGCCTCGATCAGCTCGCCGGGCACGCCGACGACGAAGGTCTTGCCGCGAAAGGCGTGGATGTAGGGGGCGACCGCGCGCAGCCAGGTGACGAACTGCGCCGGCTCCGGCACGGCCGGCGGCACCGCGGCCGCCGGAGCGAGGTCGCCGGCGGGGGAAGGGGGGCCGGCGGTGTCGGCGGCGCGACTTGGCGTGTTCATCCGGTCATTATAATTTCGCGCCATGTCTTCGCCCCAGCGCCCTCGCGGGCAGCAGCAGGATTCGCCGCGGCCGGGCGCTTCCGCGCGCAGCACCGATCGTCCGTCCGGCGCCGCCGGTCGAGCCGGCGCCGGTGGTCGAGCCGGCTCCGGTCGCCGAGCCGCCGGCCCGGCGCGCCGCTTCGAGCCGCGGCCGCTGCCCCCGCTGAGCTTTCCCGAGTCCCTGCCGGTGTCGGCGCGCCGCGACGAGATCGCGGCCGCGATCCGCGCGCATCCGGTGGTCATCGTGAGCGGCGAGACCGGCTCGGGCAAGACGACGCAGCTGCCGAAGATCTGCGCGATGGCCGGCCGCGGGCAGGCCGGCCTGATCGGCCACACCCAGCCGCGCCGGATCGCCGCCACCGCGGTGGCGCGTCGCATCGCCGAGGAGCTCGGCTCGCCGCTGGGCACCCACGTCGGCTACAAGATCCGCTTCAACGAGAAGCTGGCCGCCGGCGCGTCGTTCAAGCTGATGACCGACGGCATCCTGCTGGCCGAGACGCTGTCCGATCCGCTGCTGCGCGACTACGACACGATCATCGTCGACGAGGCGCACGAGCGCAGCCTGAACATCGATTTCCTGCTCGGCTATCTCAAGCAGTTGGTCGAGGGGCCGCGGCGCGACGACCTGCGCATCGTGATCACCTCGGCCACGATCGACGCCGAGCGCTTCGCCCGGCACTTCGGCCGCGACACCGGTCGCGTCGACGAGCACGGCAAGCCGGTGATCGAGCCGGCGCCGGTCGTCGAGGTGTCGGGGCGGCTGTACCCGGTCGAGATCCGCTGGCAGGGCTTCGACGACAGCCACCGCGACGACGACGACGAGACCGACCTGCCGTCGCGGATCGACGAGGCGATCGAGAGCCTGTGGCGCGAGGCGCCCGGCGACGCGCTGGTCTTCCTGCCGGGCGAGCGCGAGATCCGCGACGTGGCCGAGCACCTGCGGCGGCTGGTCGCGCGCGAGAGCGCGCGCGGAGCGGCCGGCGCCTCGGTCTGGGCGCGCGGCCCGGTCGAGATCCTGCCGCTCTACTCGCGGCTTTCGGCCGCCGACCAGCAGCGGGTGTTCTCGCCTTCGCGCGGCCGGCGGATCGTGCTGGCCACCAACGTGGCCGAGACCTCGCTGACGGTGCCGGGCATCCGCTACGTCGTCGACTCGGGCCTGGCGCGGGTCAAGCGTTACCGCTACCGCAACAAGGTCGAGCAGCTGCAGATCGAGCCGATCTCGCAGGCGGCGGCGAACCAGCGCGCCGGCCGCTGCGGGCGGGTGTCGGACGGCGTGTGCATCCGGCTCTACGACGAGGCAGATTTCCTGAAGCGGCCGCGCTTCACCGACCCCGAGGTGCTGCGCTCGTCGCTGGCGGGCGTGATCCTGCGGATGAAGGCGCTGCGGCTGCCCGACATCGAGGCCTTCCCCTTCCTTGATCCGCCGCCGCGCAAGGCGATCGCCGACGGCTTCGCGCTGCTTCACGAGCTCGGCGCGGTCGACGAATCGCGCGAGCTGACCGAGGTGGGGCGCACGCTGTCCAGGCTTCCGCTCGATCCGCGCATCGGCCGGATGCTGCTGGCCGCGCGCGAGCTGGGCTCGCTGCGCGAGGTGCTGGTGATCGCCGCGGCCCTGTCCTCGCAGGATCCGCGCGAGCGGCCGCCCGAGGCGCAACAGGCGGCTGACCAGTCGCACAAGCGCTTCGCCGACGAGAACTCGGACTTCGTCGGCTGGCTGAAACTGTGGAACCACTGGCAGGCGGCGCAGGCGGGCAAGGAGTCGAACCGGCGGCTCGCGAACCAGCTCGAGCGCGAGTTCCTGTCCCCGCGCAAGCTGCGCGAGTGGGCCGATGTGCACTCGCAGCTGGCCGAGACGGTCGGCGAGATGCACTGGAAGGCCAACGAAGCGCCGGCGAAGCCCGAGGCGATCCATCGCGCGCTGCTGACCGGCCTGCTCGGCAACCTCGGCTTCAAGCCGCTCGACGAGCCGATGTACGCGGGCACACACCAGGTGAAGTTCGCGATCCACCCGGGCTCGTACCTGACGAAGAAGGCGCCGCGCTGGCTGATGGCCGCCGAGCTGGTCGACACCGGCCGGCTCTACGCGCGCACCGTGGCGAAGATCGAGCCCGAGTGGATCGAGCAGGCCGCCGCCCACCTGATCCAGCGCAGCTGGTCGGATCCGGCCTGGTCGAAGAACTCGGGCCAGGTGGTCGCGCACGAGCGCGGCATGCTGTACGGGCTCACGATCTACGCGCAGCGGCGCGTCGCCTATGGCCCGCGCGACCCGGCGATGGCCCGCGAAGCGATGATACGCGCGGCCCTGGTCGAGGGCGACTGGGACGGCAGGCTGCCGTTCTTCGTGCACAACCGGAAGCTGGTCGCCGAAATCGAGAAGCTCGAGCACAAGATCCGCCGGCCCGACCTGCTTGTCGACGACCGCTACCTGTTCGACTTCTACGACGCGAAGATCCCGGCCGAGGTCTGGTCGGCGCAGGCGCTCGAGAACTGGTGGCGGTCCGCGTCGAAGGACGACCCGAAGCTGCTGTTCCTGTCGCGCGACGCGCTGCTGAAGAAGGACGCCGGCGACATCGGCAGCGACGCCTTCCCGAGGCGACTGGAGATGGCCGGCATCGGCTTCGAGCTCGACTACCGTTTCGAGCCCGGCGCGGCCGACGACGGCGTCACCATGACCGTGCCGATCGCCGCGCTGAACCAGGTCGACCCGGTGCGATGCGAGTGGCTGGTGCCGGGCATGCTGAAGGACAAGGTGCAGGGGCTGTACAAGTCGCTGCCGCAGAAGCACCGGCGCCACCTCGTGCCGCTGCCGGACAGCGCCGAGGCCTTCGTCGGGCGCGTGGCGGCGCGGGAGGCCGACAAGGGCGCCGCGCAAGGGGGCTGGATCGCCGGCAAGCCGCTGGTCGACGCGCTGATCGACGACCTGCGCGAGCAGCACGGCATCCGCCTGCAGCGCGAGGACTTCCGGCCCGAAACGCTGCCCCCGCACCTGTCCATGAACTTCCGGCTGGTGGATGCGCACGGCGCGCGGATCGCGGCCTCGCGAAACCTGCCGCAATTGAAGGCCGACCACGGCGCGCGGGCGCAGACCGCCTTCCAGGCGGCGCTGGCGCAGTTGGGGGACCGGCTGAAGGTCTCGGCAGCGCCAGCCGAGGCGGCTTCGCCTCGCGGTGGCGAGCGCGTCGGCCAGGCGGCAGGTCCTGGGCGGCCGGGCGAGGGCGGGGGCCCGACGAGCGGTCCGTCCGCCGCGGCTGCCGGCCGGGCTGCCGCTGCCGGAATGGCGGTGGGCGGCGGCGAGCAGGCGGGCGCATCGGCCGGCCTGTCGCCGGGCCAGCGCTTCACGGACTGGTCCTTCGGCAGGCTGCCCGAGCTGCTCGAGATCCCGCAGCGCGGGCGCGGGCAGGCGCTGATCGGCTTCCCCGCGGTGGTCGACGTCGGCGACGCGGTCGAGCTGCAACTCTTCGACGAGCCCGAGTCCGCCAAGGCCGCCCAGCGCGGCGGCACGATCCGCCTCTTCGCGCTCGCGCTGAAGGAGCCGCTGAAGTTCTTCGAGCGCAACATCCCGGACTTCCAGAAGATGTCGCTGCAGTTCGCGAGCTTCGGCAGCGGCGACGAGCTGAAGCGGGACCTGGTGGCGGCGGTGATCGAGCGCGCCTGCCTGGGCGAGCCGGTGCCCGACGATGCCGATTCGTTCGCGGCGCGGCTCGCCGAGGCCCGTTCCCGGGTCAACCTGATCGGCCAGGAGGTCGCGCGGACCCTGGCCGGCATCCTGGCCGAGCACCAGGCCATCCTGCGCAAGCTGCAGGCCGCGCGCGCCCACGCCCAGGCGGCCGAGGACATCGGCAGGCAGCTCGAAGAGCTGCTGCCGAAGCGCTTCGTGTCGGCCACGCCGCCCGAGCGCTTCCGCCACCTGCCGCGCTACCTGAAGGGCGTGTCGAACCGGCTCGACAAGCTGCGCGCAGACCCGGCGCGCGACGCCCAGAAGATGTCCGAGATGGCGCCGCTGCTGCAGGCCTGGCGCCGGATCGCCTCGCAGCGACGCGGCCAGGCAGACCCGCGGCTCGACGAGTTCCGCTGGCTGCTCGAGGAGCTGCGGGTGTCGCTGTTCGCGCAGGAACTGCGCACGCCGACGCCGGTGTCGGTCAAGCGGCTGCAGAAGGCGCTGGAGGCGCTGCGGGGCTGACGGCCCAGGGCCGCGCTTGCGGCATCGCTCAGGCCATGAACCCGAGGTCCCGGGCGGAGAAGTTCCCGATGTTCGGGAACACGTCCGCGATCTGCGCGTCGGAGAGACCGAACCAGCGGGCCAGCGTCGCTCCGTACTGGTCGACGGACTGTGCCGGCAGCAGCCGGCCCTGACCGACGTCGTCCTGGGTGCCGACGCCGATCACGGGGTAGCGTCCGTACAGGTCCCCGCCGCGGACCGACCCGCCCACGACCAGGTGGTGCGCGCCCCAGCCGTGGTCGGTGCCGTCGCCGTTGCTGGTGAGCGTGCGCCCGAAGTCGGACGCGGTGAACAGCGTGGTCTCGGCCAGCGCGTTCACCGCCGGCGAGGCCAGCAGTCGGTCGAAGTACGCGATCGCCTGGGAGACCCGCCCCATCAGCGTGCCGTGGTTCGCCGTCTGGTTGTCGTGCGTGTCGAAGCCGCCGATGCTCACGAAGAAGACTTGCCGTCGCGCCCCGAGCGCCGCCCGGCCGCCGATCAGGCGGGCCACGGTGAGCAGTTGACTGGCCAGGCCGTTGCCGTCCGGAGGGGCCTCGAGACCGGCGGCCGGCACCATCGCGGCGTTCAGTGCCTGCTGCGCGTCGATCGATCGCCGGGTGACGCGGTTGTATTCCTTCTCGAACAGGTTCGTTCGGTCGCCGGCGACGATCGCCTGCAGCGGGTTCGCCGATGCCGAGGCGCCGAACAGGCCGCCGGTCAGTCCGCCGATCGCGACGGCCCCGCCCGCGCCGACCTGGTACTGCAGCGTCGACTCGCCGGACAGCCAGACCGCGTTGCCGCTCGCGGAGATGCAAGTGAAGGTCGCATTGCCGTTCGCCGACGCCAGCAGGTCGCCCAGGCGCCCGCCCCAGCCGACCCGCGCGCCTTCCGGCGCGTGCGCCTGCCAGGTCGACTGCTGGTCGTTGTGCGAGAAGAGCTTCGGCGGCAGGGGCACGGAGCGGGCGACGTACTGCTGCTTGCTGGTGGGCGCGATCAGCGGCCCGACGTTGGCGACGACCGCGGCGCGGCCGGCCGCGAAAAGGTCGCGCAGCGCGCCCATGTTCGGGTGCAGCGCGAAGCTGCGACCGGGCTGCGCGGTGACCGGGGTGATCGGCAGCACGCCACCGGCCTCGCCGGGCGCCGGCAACGCGATCGGCGACGGCGCCACGCTGCGCACCGCGCGGTAGGCCGTCCACGAATCGGGGTCGGTGGCCAGCACCATGTTGTGCGAATCGTTGCCGCCGAACATGAACAGGCAGACGAGCGCCCGGTAGTCGCCGCTCGTCTGTGCCGCGGCTGCGCCGATGGCCGCCAGGTTCAGCGCGAACGGAAGGCCGGCCGGGCCTGCGATCGAGAGCGCCGACGCGGTGCGGACGAAGCGGCGGCGGGAGGCGTTCCGGAGGCTCATGGCGGCTCTCACTTCTGGACGAGGAAATCGGGCGAGGCCAGCGTCAGGAAGACGGCTAGCCGCACGCGATTGAGCCGCGCAGTCTCCGCGGCGGCCTGGTTGGTCGTCGAGATCGTCACCGAGGCGACGGCGTCCCGGATCATCGCGCGGGTGTCCGGCGACATCCGGTCGGCGGTCAGGAGCAGGGCGACCCTGTCGACCAGCAGTTCGGGCTGCCCGGCGAGCCCGAGCTCCCGCGAGTAGTCGGGCTGCACGTCGCGCCTGCCGGTCGCCGGATCGTTCGAGCCGAAACCGTTCTGCACCGCCGAGCGCATCGTGTTCAGGTAGCCGGCCACCGAGCTCTCGTGCGTGATCTGCATCTCGGGCGCGACCATTCCGGCGTCGGCGATCGCGCTGTTCGGCGGGACGTAGCCGGGCCGGTACCAATTGAAGACCGAGGGCGCCCGCATCGGCGTCTGGCCGATCGAGGAGACCGGGTCGTCGGTCTGCGGGATCGTGAAGTTGCCGCTGGTCGAGCGTCCGCCGAAGGCGCGCAGCCAGGCACTGACCCGAAGGATCGGCTCGCGCAGCCTGCCCCACGTGGGGCGATCGGCCAGGAGCTCGTCGCGCGCCTCTGGGTCGAGCAGGACGGCCCTTATGACCGCCTTCATGTCGCCGCGCACGCCCTGTCCGTTGTCGGCGAACGCCCCGGCCACGCGCGCCACGTAGGCGGGGCTCGGATTGCTGGTGACCAGGCGCTGGATCAGCTGTTTGCCGAAGAAGGGCCCGACGTTGGGGTGGGCGAACAGGTGATCGAGGGCGGCCTTCAGGCTCGACTCGGGCGTCGTGGCGGTGACCGTGGTTCCCAGGAAGCTCTTGGGGCCGGCCTCGTGATGCTGCGGGTAGCCGCGCATCGGCGTGATGTCCCGATACGACTCGGCCACGCCGCCGAAGAAGCGCGCGCTCGACGAATCGGGACCGGCCCAGGAAAAACCGGTGAACACGCGCGCCAGCCCGGTGACGTCCTCGTTCGTGTAGGTCTCGATCGGCTCGCGGCGGGAGTCCAGCCTCACCGTGCCGTCCTGGTTCAGCTCGTGCAGACCGATCGTGAACAGCTGCATCAGCTCGCGCGCGTAGTTTTCGTCGGGCACCCGTCCGGTCGCTGGATCGGCCTTCTGGTTGCGCAGATGGGACAGGTACAGCCCCATCATCGGGTGCAGCGAGACGTCCTCGATCAGCTTGCGGAAGTTGCCGAAGGCGTTCTCGCCGAGCATGTCGAGATAGCCGGCCACGCCGCGCGGGTACTGGGCTACCGCGCCGTCGGTGAGCGACACGACGAAGATCTGGGACAGCGCGAAGGCCACGCGCTGGCGCAGCGCGTCCTCACCGGCGATCGCGTTCTTCCAGAAGCTCTCGTAGACCCACTCGGTCCGGGGGCGCTGGTTCTCCTCGAGCGCCGCGGTTCGCGCCGCATAGTGGCCCAGGTGCGTGGAGGCCGGCTTGGCGAACTGATCCTCGATCCACGCCGAGTAGCCGAGGGATTCGACCCGGGCGACGTCGGCGTCGCTGGCGCCGAAGCTGCCCTGCGAGAGGAAGCGCGCGGCCGCGCTCTTGCTGGCGGGCAGGTCGGCGGGCGACCAGGCCGACTGGCCTGCGACACCGGCGACGTTGCCCGCGGATCCGTCGCCGGATCCCCCCCCGCAGGCGGAGAGCGCCAGGGCGGCAACCAGGACCCCGGCGAAGTTTCGGAGCCATCGCATCGAGAACATCCTGACTCTCCAGCGTGGGGCCACGATCGGCTTGAGGTCGGAGAGTAGGCAGGCCGTCGCCTGGGCGCACCTCGCTCGGCGACGGCCGGCTCGCGGCGGCCGACGCCCGGCGGCGCACGGCTCATGAACGGCAGGCAGGCAGTCGGGGGCAGGCCGCCAGTTCCCGGGCCGGCCGGCGGTTGCGCGGCGTCTCCGGTCGAGGCTCGTTCAGCGAAGGCCCAGCAGCCAGATCGCCAGGCTCACCGTGAACACCGACAGCGCGGTGCCGCCGGCGGTGGCCGCGCTGATCGCGCCGGTCGGCACGCCGTAGCGTTGCGCGATGATGAAGCTGTTGCTCGCGCCGGGCAGCGTGGCGCACAGCACGCCGATCGCCGCCACGAAGGGGTCGGGCCGGAAGACCAGGAACAGCGACAGCGCGACCGCCACCGGGTAGAGCACCAGCTTGGCGGCGAGCAGCGCCCAGATCTCGCGGTCGAAGCGCAGGCGTGCGCCGCCGAGCGCCGCGCCGATCGCGAACAGCGCGCCCGGGCCCGCGGCGCCGCCGAGCAGGCGGGTGAAGTTGTCGACGACCGTGGGCAGCTGCCAGCCGCCGAACGAGACCACCAGGCCGGCCGCCATCGACAGCACCAGCGGCGAGCGCGACAGGCTGGCGAACACCGGCACCCAGGGCGAGCTGCCGCCGGCGCGCTCGCGGCCGCGCTGCAGCTCCATCAGCACCATCGACAGCACGACGATGACGACGATGTCCAGGATGATCGTCAGCGCCACCGTGGGCAGGGCCTTGGCGCTGACCTCGGCCACCAGCGCCAGGCCCAGGTAGCCGACGTTGCCGTGGGTCACGTGCAGCGACAGGGCGGCGGCGTGGGCGCCGTCCGCCGGCGGGCCGCCGAGCTTGCCCTGCCGGGCCAGCCGGTAGACCAGCGCGTAGACCGCCAGCGCGGCGATCACGTAGCCGATCGTGTAGCGCCAGTCGATCAGCTCCCCGATCGGTCGCAGCGCGATCACCCTGAAGAGCATCGCCGGCAGCGCGAACCGGAACACGAAGGCGTTGATGCCCTCGACCGCCTTGTCGGGCAGCATCTTCCTGCCCGCCGCGACGTAGCCGCAGAAGACCAGCGCGAACACCGGCAGGGTGACTTCCAGGACTGCGAGCATGGTCCCCGAAGTGTATGCCGGTGCGGCATAATCTTCGGCCCGACCCGTTCCGGATGCTTGTCCAGATGGCGTTCTCCGGTTCCCTCCGCTCGCTGCCCCGGCCGCCGCTTCGGCCGCTCGTGCGCCGCCTCGTCCGGCCGCTTGCGCGCTGGCTCGCGGCCTTGTCCTGTGCGGCGTTGCTGCCGCTCGCGACCGCGTCCAGTCCGCCGCCTGCCGCGCCCGCACTTGCGACGGCGACGGCTTCGGCGTCCCCGGCAGCCGTCGCGCCGAACCCGCCCGGTTCCCGCCCCCCGCTGCCTCTCTTCGTGCTGAACTCGCGCGACGCCAACGTCTCCCGGATCGACCGGGCGCGGCAGGCCGAGGTCGAGCGGATCCCGGTCGGCAAGGAGCCGCACCACCTGTACCCGACCCCGGACGGCAAGTCGCTGATCGTGGCCAACGCGGTCAGCGACGAGCTGCACTTCTTCGACCCGGTCACCGGCGCGCTGCAGAAGCGGGTGCCCAACATCCCCGATCCGTACCAGATCGGCTTTTCTCCGGACAGCCGCTGGTTCGCGGTGGCCGCGCTGCGGCTCGACCGGGTCGACCTGTACCGGCACGAGCAGGGCGAGCTGAAGCCCGCCACGCGCCTGCCGCTTCCGAAGGCGCCCAGCCACCTCTGGTTCTCGGCCGACAGCCGGACCGTCTTCGTCACGCTGCAGGAGAGCGACGAGGTGGCCGCGATCGACGTCGAGCGCGGCGAGCTGCTCTGGAAGCTGCCCACCGGCCGGCAGCCGGCCGGCATCGTCGTCACGCCCGACGACCGGTACCTGCTGGTCGGCGTCATGGGCGAGGACCACGTCCAGGTGATCGACTGGCGCGAGCGGCGAACGGTCGGCCGCATCGTCACCGGCGCCGGCGCGCACAACTTCCGCGGGCTCGGCGACCGCCGTCACCTCTTCGTGTCGAACCGGGTCGAGAACACGGTCTCGATCCTCGACATGCAGAAGCTGGCGGTGGTCGGCACGATCCCGGTGTCCGGGGGCCCCGACTGCCTGGAAGTCACCGCCGACGGGCGCGAGCTCTGGGTGACCACCCGCTGGGCGAAGCGGGTCGCGGTGGTCGACATCGCCCAGCGCAAGGTGGTGAGGACCATCCCGGTCGGGCGCTCGCCGCACGGGCTCTACCTGCACGACCGGGCGCCACTGCTCTGAAGGGAGAGAGCTGCCGGCCCGGCGGGCCGGCGGTCATGCTCGAGGCAATGCGGCGAATCCACGACAGGCTTTTCGCTTCGGCGTTGCCGGCCGGCCTTGCGCTCGTCCTCGCCGCGGCCGGGGCGCTCGTGCCGGTCGCCGGCGCAGCGGGGCAGGGTTTTCGGGAGGCGCAGGGGGCGCGGGCGGCGCAGGCAGATCCCGGTCGGGCCGGGCAGATCTGCCGTGGCACCGTCTACCTGACGCTCGACACCGGCAACATGCGCGATGCCGAGCTGATCGCCGCCACGCTCACCCGGCACCGCGTTCGCGCGACCTTCTTCCTGGCCAACGAGAAGACTGTGCGCGGCGACCACGCGCTCGACGACGGCTGGCGCGACTGGTGGCGGGCCCGTGCGGCCGAGGGGCATGCCTTCGGCTCGCACACGATGGACCACGTGTACTTCTCGGGCGCGGCGGGCGATCGCGTGCGAGCGAAGCCGCAGTTCGGCGCGCAGGCGGGCCGCGAGCAGCGCTGGGACGCCGGCGCGGTCTGCGCCGAGATCGCCCGGGTCGACGCGCGTTTTCGCGAACTGGCCGGCCGGCCGCTCGATGCGATCTGGCGCGCGCCGGGGGGCAGGCTCCCGGAGGCGGTCGACCGCTTCGCCACCGAATGCGGGTGGTCGCACGTGCCGTGGACGCCGGCCGGTTTCCTCGGCGACGAGCTGCCGTCCGAGAAATTCCCGAACGACCGCTTGCTCGCCCGGCAACTGAAGGCGATCGGCGACGGCGACATCCTGATCGCCCACCTGGGCATCTGGTCGCGCAAGGATCCATACGCGCCGATGCTCGATCCGCTGATCGCGGGGCTCAAGGCGAAGGGCATGTGCTTCGCCACGATTCCCGAGCATCCGCGCTGGCGCAAGGCGGACGGGCCAGCGGGGCGCGCGGCGGGCGACAAGGCGGGCACCGGCACGGCGCTGGCGCGAGGTTGAGGTGAAGATGTTCGATGCATTGTCGGGCGCCGTCGTAGAACTGATCGCGACGGTCCAGCAGTGGTTGTTCGAGACGATCGTCCAGCCGGTCATGTTCTCGGCCGGGCTGATGCGCTGGCAGGAAGACGCGTTCGACGCGACCGAATGGTTCGTGATCGGCGTGCTCGAGATCGCCGTGCTCGCGTCGTTGCTCGGCGGCGCCCAGCGGCTGTGGCCGGCGGAACCGCTGACCGACCGGCGGGCCGTGCGAACCGACATCGTCTACACGCTGCTGCACCGGCTGGGAGCGGTCCCGGTCGCGATCTTCTTCCTGGTCACGCCGCTGTTCGACGCGCTGGAGGGCTGGCTGCGGCTGGCCGGTTTCTCCCGGCTGAACCTGGAGTCGCTGGTGCCGGGGCTGGACGGGCGCCCGCTGGCGGCCTTCGTCGTCTACCTGGTCGTGCTCGACCTGGCCGACTACCTGATCCACCGGGCCCAGCACGGCTGGCGCTGGTGGTGGACGCTGCACGCGGTCCACCACAGCCAGCGGCAGATGACCTTCTGGAGCGACAACCGCAACCACCTGCTCGACGATCTGCTGCGCGACGGGCTGCTGGCGCTGCTGGCGATCGCGATCGGCGTGGCGCCCGGCCAGTTCGTGATGCTGGTCGTCGTCTCGCGGGTGCTCCAGAGCCTGCAGCACGCGAACCTGCGCTGGCGCTTCGGCGCGATCGGCGAGCGGCTGCTGGTGAGCCCGTCCTTCCATCGCAGGCACCACGCGATCGGCGTGGGCCACGAGGGGCGCAGGCACGGCTGCAACTTCGCGGTGCTGTTCCCGATCTGGGACATCCTCGGCGGCACCGCCGACTTCCGGCCCGGCTGGGTGCCCACCGGCATCCGCGACCAGCTCGACGGGCGCGACTACGGCCGCGGCTTCTGGTCGCAGCAGTGGCGGGCGCTGCTGCGCTGGGCGGGGCGCGCCTGAGCGCGTCCCGGTCGGACGATCCTGATTCGCCTCTTAGCCGGACTCGCCCGGGCGCCCCGGTATCATCGCCGCCATGGAAAGAGTGCTGAAGGCCTTCGGCCGCTCGATCGTCAGCCAGCTGCACCCGAAGATGCTCGGCCTGCTGGTGCTGCCCTTCGTCGTGTCGCTGCTGTTCTGGATCCTGACTGCCTGGCTGGTCTGGAGCCCGCTCACCGACTGGCTGGCCGCGGCGATCTTCGACGGCTGGCTCAGCGGCGTGTACGGCTGGGCGCAGGGCGCGGGCCTGGGCGGCATCCGCGACTGGATTCCGGCGCTGATCGCGCTGCTGCTGGTCGTTCCGGCGAGCTGGGTCACCGCGGTGGCGATCGTGGCGATCTTCGCGATGCCGCTGGTCATGCGCTTCCTGGCGACGCGCGACTATCCGTCGGTGGCGCGGCGCGGCACCGGCTCGCCGCTGCCGGGCATCTGGAACCTGCTGCTGGCGATCCCGCTGTTCGCGATCGGCTACCTGCTGACGCTGCCGCTCTGGCTGATCCCGCCGCTGGCGCTGGTCGTGCCCTGGTTCTGGTGGAGCTGGCTGACCGCGCGGGTCATGCGGCTCGACAGCCTGGTCGAATTCGCGGCGCCCGACGAGCGCCGGGCGCTCGAGCAGCGCTACCGGCGCGAGTACCTGCTGCTGGCGATGGTCGTCAGCGCGCTGAACCTGATCCCGCCGCTCTTCCTGGTCACGCCGGTGCTGTCGGCGCTGGCCTTCGGTCACTACTCGCTGGCGCGGCTCGACGAGCGGCGCGCCGCTCCACTCCCGCAGGCTGCGAACCCATGAACTTCGGACTGATCATCATCGGCGACGAGATCCTGTCGGGAAAGCGGCAGGACAAGCACTTCCCCAAGGTGGTCGAGCTGCTGGCCGCGCGCGGGCTGCAGCTGTCGTGGGCCGAGTATCTCGGCGACGATCGCGAGCGCCTGGTGGCCACCTTGCAGCGCAGCTTCGCCTCGGGCGACGTCGTGTTCTCGTGCGGCGGCATCGGCGCCACGCCCGACGACCACACCCGCCAGGCGGCCGGCATCGCGTTGGGGCTCGAGCTCGAGCTGCACCCGGAAGCGGCAAAGCTGATCGCCCAGCGCACCGCCGAGATGGCGGCCGAGGGCCGGGGCAGCGCCGACATGAGCACGCCCGAGAACCGGCAGCGGCTGAAGATGGGCGAGTTTCCGGCCGGGGCCGGGATCATCCCGAATCCGTTCAACCGGATTCCCGGCTTCGAGATCCGCAACCACTTCTTCGTGCCCGGCTTCCCGGTGATGGCCTGGCCGATGATCGAGTGGGTGCTCGACAACCGCTTCGCCGACCTGTTCCACCGCGAGCGCCGGGCCGAGAAGTCCTTCATGGCCTACGAGGTGCCCGAGTCGGCGGTCACGCCGCTGATGGAGCAGGTCGAGCGGGACTTCCCCGGGGTGAAGACCTTCAGCCTGCCCTCGGTGGGCGAGGACGGCCGGCGCCGGCACATCGAGCTCGGCGTCAAGGGCCCCGAGCACCTGGTGGCGCCGGCTCTCGAGCGCCTCGAGGCGGGCGCGCGGGGGCTGGGCGCCGAGATCGGCTGAGCGACCGTCCGCGCGCAGGCGGGCGTCGGCGCGCAGGCGGGCGTCGGCGGGCGTCGGCGGGCGTCGGCGGGCGTCGGCGGGCAGGGCGCACGCGGCCCCGACGCGCTGGACCGGAACTGCGTTCGGCGATACCGAACGGATGCCTTGTCCTGCCGCGCCGGCAGCGTCATACTCGGGTCATCTTCAACCCGGAAAGGCGCGGATGCGACAGATCGTCGACAAGATCGGCACGATCCTGTCCCTGTTTTCCTTCGATCGCACCGAGCTGGGCGTCACCGAGCTGTCGGCCGAGTTGTCCTGGCCCAAGTCGACGGTCAGCGAGATCCTCGCCAGCCTGGCGGGGCAGGGCTTCGTCGAGCGCACGCCGCGCGGCCGCTTCCGCCTGGGCTGGCGCTTCTTCGAGCTGAACCAGATGCTGCTCGAGGCGACGCCGATGGTCCGCGAGGGCCGGCGCGCGATGCAGGAGCTGGTCGAGCGGCACGGCGAATCCAGCCACCTGATGGTGCTCGAGCGTCACCAGGCTGTGATCGTCGAGAAGGTGCAGGCCTCGCTCGCCACGCAGGTGCTGATGTCGCGGGTGGGCCTGCGCCAGCCGGCGCACTGCTCGGCCTGCGGCAAGATGCTGCTGGCCTTGCGGCCTTGGGAAGAAGTCAGGCGAGTGTTCGACAATGTCGAACTCAAGCCTTTCACGCCGGCCACGATCACCGACCTCGGCGCCCTCGAGCGCGAGCTTGCGTCGATCCGCGGCGCGGACATCGCCTTCGATCGCGAGGAGATCGTGCCGGGCCTGACCTGCGTGGCCGCGCCGATCCGCAACGACGAAGGCAAGGCGATCGCCGCGATGAGCGTGTCGATCCCCACCTATCGCTTCGCCGACGGCGAGGCAGGCTACGTCGAGATGATCCGCGCCGCCGCGCTGCGCGTCTCGCGCAAGCTCGGCTTCGTCGACCGGGCGGCATGAACCCGTCGAACCCGCACGAACACACGAAACAAGGGAGACCCGCAGCATGAACGCTCCGCTCGATCCGGCCTTCAGGCAGGTCACGCTCGAGGACAAGTACGAGGCCCGCGAGGGCGCGGTCTACATCACCGGCACCCAGGCGCTGGTCCGCCTGCCGCTGATGCAGCGCCAGCGCGACCTGGCCGCGGGGCTCAACACCGCCGGCTACATCTCGGGCTATCGGGGCTCGCCGGTCGGCGGCTTCGACCAGGCGCTGTGGAAGGCGCGCAAGCACCTCGAGAAGCACCACGTGAAGTTCGTGCCCGGCGTCAACGAGGACCTGGCCGCCACCGCGATCTGGGGCACGCAGCAGCTCAACGAGTTCCCGGGCGCGAAGTACGACGGCGTCTTCGGCATCTGGTACGGCAAGGGCCCGGGCGTGGACCGTTCCGGCGACGCGCTGCGCCACGCGAACCAGGCGGGCACCTCGCGGCACGGCGGCGTGCTGGCGGTGGGCGGCGACGATCACGGCGCCAAGTCGTCGACGATGGCCGCGCAGACCGACTTCATCTTCAAGGCGGTCTCGATGCCGGTGCTGGCGCCGGCCACGGTGCAGGACTACGTCGATCTCGGCCTGCAGGGCTTCGCGATGTCCCGTTACTCGGGCCTGTGGGTCGGCTTCAAGGCGGTGACCGACACGATCGAGGTCGCCGGCATCGTCGACGTCTCGCCGGACCGGCTGCAGCTGGTCACCCCCGAGGGCGTGGCAATGCCCGAGGGCGGGCTGAACCTGCGCTGGCCCGAGGAGCCCTTCCTGAAGATGGAGGAGCGGCTCACCCGCTGGAAGATCCCGGCGGCGCTCGCCTGGGCGCGCGCCAACCGGCTCGACCGCAACGTGTTCGGCCGGCCCGACGGCGAGCCGGCGCGGCTGGGCATCGTCAGCACCGGCAAGAGCTGGCTCGACACGATGCAGGCGCTGGCCGACCTGGGCATCGACGACGCCACCGCGAAGGCGATCGGCCTGCGCGTCTACAAGGTCGCGATGCCCTGGCCGCTCGAGCCCGAGGGCATCCGCGAATTCTGCGCCGGCTGCGAGGAGATCCTGGTCATCGAGGAGAAGCGCTCGCTGATCGAGGCGCAGCTCAAGGAGCACCTGTACGCGCTCGACTGGCGGCCCCGCATCGTCGGCAAGCTCGACGAGCGCGGCGCGACCATGCTGCCCGAGTGGGGCGAGCTGACGCCGGCGATCTGCGCGCGCACGATCGTCGCCCGGCTGCGCCGCTCGAACGAGGTCGGCGCCGACGAGCGCGGCGGCCGGCTCGAGGACGTGCTCGCCCGCTGCGACGCCCAGCTGGCCCGGATCGACGCGCGCGAGCAGGCGCTCGCCGCGCAGCCGCCTTCGATCGAGCGGATCCCGTACTTCTGCTCGGGCTGTCCGCACAACACCTCGACCCGGGTGCCCGAGGGCTCGCGCGCGCTGGCCGGCATCGGCTGCCACTACATGTCGATGTGGATGGACCGCAGCACCGCCACCTTCACGCACATGGGCGCCGAGGGCACGAGCTGGGTCGGCCAGTTCCCGTTCAGCGAGACGAAGCACGTCTTCCAGAACCTCGGCGACGGCACCTACTTCCACTCCGGCTCGCTGGCGATCCGCCAGGCGGTCGCCGCGAAGACGCCGATCACCTACAAGATCCTGTTCAACGACGCGGTCGCGATGACCGGCGGCCAGAAGCACGACGGCCAGCTGTCGCCGCGCATGATCGCCCGGCAGGTCGCCGCCGAGGGCGTCGAGAAGATCGTGGTGGTCACCGACGAGCCCGACAAGTACCCGGCCGGCTACTTCGAGGCCGGCATCCCGGTCTATCACCGCAGCAAGCTCGACGAGGTGCAGCGCGAGCTGCGCGAGTACCCGGGCGTGTCGGTGCTGATCTACGACCAGACCTGCGCGGCCGAGAAGAGGCGCCGGCGCAAGCGCGGCGAGTTCCCCGACCCGCCCAAGCGCGCCTTCATCAACGAGGCGGTCTGCGAGGGCTGCGGCGACTGCGGCGTGCAGTCGAACTGCGTGTCGATCGAGCCGGTCGAGACCGAGTTCGGCCGCAAGCGCAAGATCAACCAGTCGGCCTGCAACAAGGACTTCTCCTGCGTGAACGGGTTCTGCCCGAGCTTCGTGACCGTGCACGGCGGCAAGCTGCGCCGCGGCATCGGCGTGGCCGGCGGCGCGGGACAGGGCGCGGGGTCGGGTGCAATGTCAGGGGGCGCGGCAGCAGCGCAGGCCGGGGCGCCGGCCACCGTGAAGACGCCGATCGCTCAGTCGCTCGCCGAGGGCCTGACCGCCGCCGCGCTGCCGTCGATCGACGGTTCCTGGGCGATGCTGATCACCGGCATCGGCGGCACCGGCGTCGTCACGATCGGCGCGCTGCTCGGCATGGCCGCGCACCTGGAAGGCAAGAACGTGACCGTGCTCGACGTGGCGGGGCTCGCGCAGAAGAACGGCGCGGTGATGAGCTACGTGCGCTTCGGCAAGTCGGGCGAGCCGCTGTACGCGCCGCGCATCGGCACCGCCTCGGCCGACGCGGTGCTCGGCTGCGACATCGTCGTCACCGCAGGGCGCGAGGCGCTGGCGCGCATGGTGCCCGGGCGGACACGCGTGGTGGCGAACGTGGCGTCCACGCCCACCGCCGACTTCACCCGCAACGCCGACTGGAAGTTCCCGCTGGGCGAGATGGAAGCGAAGATCGTCGAGGCGGTCGGCGACCGGGCGGCGGCGGACTTCATCGACGGCCAGCGCCTGGCCACCGCGCTGCTCGGCGACGCGATCGCGACCAACCTGTTCATGCTCGGCTATGCGTGGCAGCGCGGCCTGGTGCCGGTCTCGGCCGAGGCGATCGAGCGCGCGATCGAGTTGAACGAAGTGGCGATCGAGCAGAACAAGGCGGCCTTCGCCTGGGGTCGCGTCGCGGCGGTCGACCCGGAGCGGGTCGAGAAGGCGGCCGCGCCGGTCACCGCGATCAGCATCGTGCGCAAGCCGGCGCCGGTGTCGCTCGACGACCTGATCGCGCAGCGCGCCGAGTTCCTGACCGGCTACCAGAACGCGCGCTACGCGAGGCGATTCACCGAGCTGGTCGCGAAGGTGCGCGAGGCCGAGAAGCGGGTGGTCGGCGAGGGGGCGGCGCTGAAGCTCACCGAGGCCGTCGCCCGCTACTACTCCAAGCTGATGGCCTACAAGGACGAGTACGAGGTCGCGCGGCTGTACACCGACGGCCGCTTCCTCGAGAAGCTGAACCGGCAGTTCGAGGGCGACTTCCGCCTCGGCTTCCATCTCGCGCCGCCGCTGCTCGCCAAGCGCAACGCCAGGGGCGAACTGGTCAAGGCCGAGTACGGCCCGTGGGTCTTCAAGGCCTTCGGCATCCTGGCGAAGCTCAAGGGCCTGCGCGGCACGCCGCTCGACGTGTTCGGACGCACCGAGGAGCGGCGCACCGAGCGGGCACTGATCGACGAGTACCGGCGCACGATCGAGGGCCTGCTCGGCAGGCTCGATCGCGACAAGCTGTCGATCGCGGTGCAGATCGCCTCGGTGCCCGAGGAGATCCGCGGGTACGGTCACGTCAAGGAACGCAACCTGGCTGCCGCGAAGGCGCGGCGCGCCGAGTTGCTGCAGGCCTTCGAGGCGGCCCGGCCGCTGCAGGCGGCGGCGTGAGGCCGGCGAGCCGGTCGAGGCGCGCGAACGCCCTGCGGGGTGCGCGAGCGTTGCGCGAACGGCGCGAGGAAGGCCGGACATGCCGGGTGCGTTGACCGCCGAGATGCTCGCGCTGATCGACCGGATCGAGGCGCTCGGTCCGCTGCCGCCGGTCGCTGCGCTGCACCTGCCCAGCCCCGAGGCCGAGGGCACGCGCGACGGCGAATTCTGCGCGGTTGAACTGGCCGACCGCTCGCTCGGCCTTTCCTACGTGCTGCTCGGCGACACGCTGCAGGCGCTGCTGGCATCGCGCCCCGGCGCCAGCCTGGCAGGCATGCCGGCGCGCGAGCTGGCCGGCTGGTACGCCGACGCCGATCCGGTCCGCAGAACCCTCGGCTTCGCGGCGGTCAACGCGATCTCGCAGCGCTTCTTCAGGGAGAGCGGCTACCGGTTCGACACGTCGGTCGACTCGATCGGGATGCTCGATCCGCAGCCCGGCGAGCGGATCGGCATGGTCGGGCTGTTCCGCGGCCTGGTCGAGCGCATCGTCGGAAAGGGCGCGCGGCTCACCGTGCTCGAGCTCAAGCCCGAGCTGGCCGGCGACTTCGACGGCTGGCGCGTCACGCTCGATCCGGGCGAGCTGGCCGGCTGCGACAAGATCCTGTCGACGACCACGATCCTGCTCAACGACACGGTCGAGCAGGTGCTTGCCGCCTGCACGGGCGCGCGCTACCTGGCGCTGGTCGGGCCAGGTGGCGGCTGCCTGCCGGATCCGCTGTTCGCGCGCGGGGTCACCGTGCTCGGCGGCACCGCGATCGTCGATCGCGACGGCTTCGTCGACGCGATGGCGCGCGGCGAGCCGTGGAGCGGATTCGCGCGCAAGTACTGCATCGCGGCCGATCGCTACCCGGGCTTCGAGGCGCTCTCGGCCGCGCTGCGCGACTGATGCTCAACCTGCTGGCCCAGCTGGCCTTCGGCTTGCTGGCGATGACCATCTGCCTGCCCTCGATGCAGGAGTGGGGCTCGATCTTCGGCACAGACCAGGCGTCGGTCCAGCTCACCTTCAGCGGCTACGTCATGGCCAGCGGCGCGCTGCAGCTGGTCTACGGCCCGCTGTCCGACCGGTTCGGCCGCAAGCGGGTGCTGCTCGCCGGTCTGACGGTGGCCAGCGCGGGCTCGATGCTCGCGCTCTTCGCCCAGCAGATCGAAACGCTGATCCTCGCGCGAATCCTGCAAGGCGCGGGCGGCGCGGCGGGCATGGTCGTCGGCAGGGCGCTCGTGCAGGACCGCTACGAAGGCAGCCAGCGCACGCGGGTGATGGCCTACGTCGGCATGACGATGGGCCTGTGCCCGCCGCTGGCGACGCTGGTCGGCGGGCAGTTGCACGTGCACCTCGGCTGGCGGGCGAACTTCGTGCTGATCGCCGCGCTCGGCTTCGTGCTGCTGCTCGCGGCCTGGCGAGGGCTGCCGGCGCACCAGGGTCTTCACGCGCGGGATTCCCACTGGCTGCGCGCGATGGCCGCGGCGTATGCGCGCCTGGCGCGCGAGCCGGCCTTTCCGCTGTACGTGTGCGTGCTGTCGCTGACCACGGCGACCTTCTACACCTTCCTGGCCGGCGCGCCGATCGTGCTGCGCAGCTACGGTGTCGGCCCGGAGAGCATCGGCTGGTACATCATGTTCGTGCCGGCGGCGTACATCGTCGGGAACTTCCTGGCCAGCCGCCTGGTGCACCGCATCGGCGAGCGCGCGATGATGATCGGCGGGCAACTGTGCACGCTGGCCGGCATCGCGTCGATGCTCGCGCTGGGGCTGGCCGGCCTGCACACGCCGCTGGCCTTCGCAATGCCCCTGGCCTTGCTCGGGATCGGGCACGGGTTCCTGACGCCTGCCGCGCTCACCGGCACCCTCGGCATGGTGCCCGCGCTGGCAGGCTCGGCCGCGGCGGTGGCAGGGCTGATGCAGCAGTCGATCGGCGCCGCCGGCGGCTACGCGGTGGGCCTGGTCTCCCACGACGACGCGACGAATCTCGGCCTGCTGATGCTCGGCTTCACGCTCGGCGCCGGGGCGGCGCTGGCCTGGATGTTCCGGCCGGGGCCGCGCACCAAAGAAAAAGCCCGGTCTTTCGACCGGGCCCAATGACGCCACCCGAGGAGGAGGGGAGGCAGCGTCAGGAGGAGAGCATCCTCCGGAACTTCAGAGCACTCAGGCGGCCTTCTTGGCGGCGCGCACCGGCGAGCTCTTGGCGGCGGCGGCCATGTTGGCCTCGGCCAGTTCCACGACTTGCTTGGTGGCCTTGCTGACCTGGTCGAACGCGGTGTTCGCGGTCGAGACGGCCTGCTTGACCATGTTCACGACGCCTTCGCTGCCGGCCGGGGCGTTCTTGGCCATGGCGTCGATCGCGCTGTACAGCTGCTTGTTCGAGTCGGCGAACTGCTTCTCGACCAGCTTGACCAGCTCGCCGTTGGTGGCGCTGGTGATTTCGTAGACGTGCTTGGCGTAGGCCGCGAACTTCTCGGCGGCGGGCTGGGCGCCGGCGCTGGTCAGGTCGGCGATCGCCTTGACGTCCTTCGCCTCGAGCAGCGACTTCATCGTCTCGGTGGTTTCGTCGATCGAGGCCTTGGCGGCCTGGATGTTCAGCTCGGCCAGTTTCTCGAAGCCTTCCATCGACGCCAGCGCGGCGGCCTGGAACGAGTCGAGCGCGGACTTGTGCAGCTGCACGAACTGTTCGGGAGTAGAGATCATGAGAGCCTCCGTGATGGGCTGGTTAACTCGGATCGATGCATTTGTGCATCGCAACAATCGTCATTCTAGTGACCCGGCACGGGATGTCAAGAGAAATTTTTGCATCGCAGCATAAATCGGCCGGGGGTCTGGCTGGAACGACTGCAAGCACATGATGCAAAAGGAATTTTTCAGGACCGTGACGAGGCGAGGGGAGGCCTCGTGCTAGACTCGGCCGCCGCGCCGCGCAACGCGGCGGCCTTCCCGCAATGCGGCGGCCTTCCGGACTTCCGAGCATCGTGGACGCCTTCTACAGCGATCGTTTCGTCCTGCCCCTGCCGGCCGGCCACCGTTTCCCGATGGTCAAGTACGAGCGGCTGCGCCACCGGGTCGCGGCGGCCTTGCCCGGCGTGCGCCTGCTCGAGCCCGCGGCCGCCAGTGACGGCGTGCTGGCGCTGGCGCACCATCCGGACTGGGTCGCGCGGCTCACGGAGGGCCGGCTGCAGGCCGACGAGATCCGCGCGATCGGCTTCCCTTGGAGCCCGGGCATGGTCGAGCGCTCGCGGCGCTCGGCCGGCGCGAGCGTCGAGGCGGCGCGCAGCGCGCTGCGCGACGGCGCGGCGGTCAACCTGGCGGGCGGCACCCACCACGCCGGCGCCGCGCGCGGCGAAGGCTTCTGCTGCTTCAACGACCTGGCGATCGCGGCGAGGCTGATGCAGGCCGAGCGGCGGGCGCGGCGGGTGGCGATCGTCGATCTCGACGTGCACCAGGGCAACGGCACCGCCGAGATACTCGCCCGCGACGACAGCGTGTTCACGCTGTCGGTGCACGGCGAGCGCAACTACCCGTTCCGCAAGGCGGTCGGCGACCTCGACGTCGCGCTTCCCGACGGCACCGGCGACGACGCCTATCTCGACGCGCTCGATCGCGCGCTCGGCGAGATGGGGCGGCGCTTCGCCCCGGACCTGGTCCTCTACCTGGCGGGTGCGGACGTGTACGAAGGCGACCGGCTCGGGCGGCTCTCGCTGACCCGCGCCGGCATCCTCGAGCGCGACCGACGGGTGTTCGGCTTCGCGCGCCGGCGCGGCCTGCCGGTGGCGGTCGCGATGGGCGGCGGCTACTGCCCGAGCGTCGACGAGATCGTCGAGATCCACCTGGCCACGGTCGGCGAAGCATTCAGGCATGCTCACGGCGCGCCGGCCCTGCGCGACGCGGCGGACACGAGGCCCGCGACGAGCTCGACGAGAGACGACATTCCGACGGAGACCCGATGAACGAAGAGAAATCCCGATCGAGCGAGCCGAAGGCCGACGCCGCGCGCGAGCAGCGGCCCCGCCGCGCCGACTTCCGGCACTTCGTGTCGATCACCACCCGCTGGATGGACAACGACGTCTACGGCCACGTGAACAACGTCGTCTACTACAGCTACTTCGACACCGCGGTGAACCACTACATGATCGAACGCGGGGTCCTCGACTACGAGGCCGGCGACGTGATCCAGTTCGTCGTCGAGAGCGGCTGCCGCTATTTCGCCGGGATCGCGTTCCCGCAGACGGTGGTGGCGGGCCTGCGGATCGCGCGGCTCGGCAACAGCAGCGTGCGCTACGAGATCGGCCTGTTCGCCGACGACGAGGACGAGGCGGCCGCCTTCGGCCAGTTCGTGCACGTGTGCGTGGACCGCGCCACGCGGCGCCCGGTGTCGCTGCCGCCTGCGCTGCGCGCGGCGCTCGAGCCACTGACGATCTGAGGAGAAGGCGATGGACTACCCGCACAGCTACCGCTACGTCGACGCGGCGATCACCGGCCGCAGGTCGATCCGGGCCTACCTGGACAAGCCGGTGCCGAAGGAGGTCGTCGAGGACATCCTCGAGGTCGCCGCCCGGGCGCCCTCGGGCACCAACACCCAGCCCTGGCAGGTGACGGTGCTCGCCGGCGAGCCGAAGGTCGAGCTGAGCCGGCGCATCCTGGCCGTGTACGACGACCCCGCCGCGATGGCCGCCGAGCGCGACGAGTACGACTACTACCCGCGGCAATGGGTGTCGCCCTACATCGACCGGCGGCGCAAGGTCGGCTGGGACCTGTACACGCTGCTCGGCATCGCCAAGGGCGACAAGGAGCGGATGCACGCGCAGCACGCGCGCAACTTCCGCTTCTTCGACGCGCCGGTCGGCCTGATCTTCACGATCGACCGGGTGATGCAGCAGGGCAGCTGGCTCGACTACGGCATGTTCCTGCAGAACCTGATGGTCGCCGCGCGCGCCCGCGGGCTCGACACCTGCCCGCAGGCAGCCTTCACCCATTTCCACCGGATCATCGGCGAGTTCCTGGAACTGCCGCCAGAGCGGATGCTCGTGTGCGGCATGTCGCTCGGCTACGCCGATCCCGACGCGCCCGAGAACGGCCTGGTGACCGAGCGCGAGCCGGTGGAGGCCTTCACTCGCTTCCTGGGCTGGTGAGCCGGCGGCGGCCCGGGCCGGCGGCTCCCGGAGCTTGCCGTCGGTCCAGTCCAGGCCGCCGGCGAGCGGTGGATCGGCGACGGTTTCTAGATTCCGGCTCAGATTCTTTCGCTAAACCTCTCTGTTTTCTGGAATTTTTGGTTAGACTGTCGACGAATCGGGCGTACGCGCCCGATTTTGCGCTATCGGGTGAGGGGGATTTCGGGTGAATCAGGCAAGAACCGAGGACGGGCGTTCGCGCCCCGGCCGTTTGCGGGCAAGGCTTTTCGGGCGAATCGCTTCGGGCGCGCTTGCCGCGGCCTTCGCGCTGGCGGCAGGTTTCGCAGCCCCGGGCAGCGCCGGCGAGGCGCGCGCCGAGTCGCCGTCGAAATCCCGTGTCTCCGGCGCCGCGAACAAGGGCACCGGCAAGCCGGTCGCGCGGAAGTCCACCCGCAAGGCGACCGACAAGGCGCCGCAGGCCCGCAAGCAGTCGGTGGCCAAGGGCAAGAAGCCGGCGCGTCCCGACTCCGGCAGCGCGCGCACGGTGGCGGTCAAGGCGGCCGCCGGCGCCGCCGCGGTCTCGACCGCGCGCCCGTCCATCGGCCAGGCGATCGGCCTGCACGAGGTCTACGATCCCTTGTCGCTGCATTCGTCGGTGGCGCTCGCCGTCGACGCGCTCACCGGCGAGGTCCTCTTCGAGAAGAACGCGCGAGCGGTGCTGCCGATCGCATCGATCAGCAAGCTGATGACCGCGATGGTCGTGCTGGACGCCGGCCTGCCGCTCGACGAGCGGCTGACCGTCACCAACGACGACATCGACACCGAGAAGTTCACGCGCTCGCGCCTGCGCGTGGGCACCGTGCTCACCCGTGACGAGATGCTGCACCTGGCGCTGATGGCTTCCGAGAATCGCGCCGCCAACGCGCTGGGCCGGCACTACCCCGGCGGCCTCGATGCCTTCGTGGCGCGGATGAACGAGAAGGCGGCCGAACTCGGCATGGAGAGCACCTGGTTCGTCGAGCCGACCGGCCTGTCGAGCCGCAACGTGTCCAGCGCGCTCGACCTGGCCAAGCTGGTCCGCGCGGCCTCGGGCTATCCGCTGATCCGCGAGTACTCGACCGCGCCGTCGCTGACCGTAGAGGCCGGCACCCGCCTCGTCGCCTTCCGCAACACCAACCGCCTCGTTTCGCGCGAGGACTGGGACATCGGCCTGCAGAAGACCGGCTACATCTCCGAGGCGGGCAACTGCCTGGTCATGCAGGCGCGCGTGGAAGGCCGGCCGGTCGTGCTGGTGCTGCTCGACGCCACCGGCAAGCTTTCGCGCTTCGGCGACGCCCAGCGGCTGCGCACCTGGCTCGAGGGCCAGCCGCGCAGCAACGGCGTGCCGCACGCGTCGGCTCAGGCCTCGCGCGACTCGTAACCCAGCGCCGCCGAGATCTGCGCGGCGGTGCGGCAGACCTGGTCGATCCAGTCGTCCTGCACGAAGTCGGCCGGCGCGGAGATCGACAGCCCGGCCACCAGCTTGCCGGAGTCGTCGCGGATGCCGGCGGCGATGCAGCGCACCCCCAGTTCCAGCTCCTCGTTGTCGCGCGCGTAGCCGCGCGCCTTGACCAGTGCCAGCTCTCGCTCGAGCCGCGCCGGGTCGGTGATGCTGTTCTTCGTGTGCCCGGCCAGGCCGGTGCGCGTCGCGTAGGCGCGCACGTTCCTGGGGTCGTCGAAGGCCAGGAAGAGCTTGCCCACCGAAGTCAGGTGCAGCGGCGCGCGGCCGCCCACGGCCCGCACCACCTGCATGCCCGAGCGCTCGGAGACCGCGCGCTCGATGTAGACGATCTCGTCGCCCTGGCGGATCGACAGGTTCACCGGCTGCCCGGTCGCGCGGTGCAGTTCGCGCATCGGGCCCTGCGCCGCGTCGCGTACGTTCAGCCGCGCCTTGACCAGGTTGCCGAGCTCGAGCAGGCGGATGCCGAGCTGGTAGGTGCCGGGCTCGGCACGGTCCACCAGGCGGGCGGTGACCAGGTCGTTCAGGATGCGGTGCGCCGTCGACGGGTGCAGGCCGGTGCGGCCGGAGAGGTCCTTCAGGCTGACCGGATCGGGCTGCTCGGCCAGCGCGTCGAGCAGCGAAACCATTCTCTCGATCACCTGGATCGCGGTCTTGCCTTCGTCGTTCGTCGAGGTTCTCGGTCGGGCCATGGAGCGAGGATGCCGCGGCGATGCGGCGGTGCAGCATATGGATGGGATCTTATACCATGTCGTGAAATGGCTGTCACGGCAGCGCGTTCGCGCCCCCGCGGCAACGCATCGGGAAGACCGCGGAGCCCCGGAGCGTTTGGCGGGCGGAGCGACAGCGTCGATAATCCGGTGCCCGGAGGAGAATCCATGAGAGTCGGACTGTTCGTTACCTGCCTGGTCGACGTGATGCGGCCGGAGATCGGCATGGCCACGGTGAAGCTGCTCGAGTCGGCCGGCTGCACCGTCGAGGTGCCGATGAGCCAGACCTGCTGCGGCCAGCCCGGCTACAACTCGGGCGACACCGGCGCCGCCCGCGAGCTGGCGCTGAAGTACCTGGCCGAGTTCGAGTCCTTCGACTACGTGGTGGCGCCGTCGGGCTCATGCGGCGGCATGATCCGCTGCCACTACCCGGACCTGTTCCGCGACGACCCCGACATCCGCAACCGGATCGAGGCGCTCGCCGCGCGCACCTGGGAGCTCACCTCCTTCCTGCACGACGTGCTGAAGATCGACAGGCTGCCCGGCGAGTTCGAGGGCGAGGTCACCTACCACGACTCGTGCAGCGGCCTGCGCGAGCTCGGCGTGCAGCAGCAGCCGCGCGCGCTGATGGCGCTGAACCCGAAGATCCGCGTCACCGAGATGAAGGACGCGCGCGCCTGTTGCGGCTTCGGCGGCACCTTCGCGGTCAAGTACGGCAACATCTCGACCGCGATCGTCGACGAGAAGATCGAGAACATCCGCGGCGCCGGCACGAAGTGCGTGGTGCTCGGCGACCTCGGCTGCATGCTGAACATCGAAGGGCGGCTGCGCCGCGAGGGCGACAACGAGACCCGCGTGCTGCACGTGGCGCAAGTGCTGGCCGGGGAGGGCTGAGCGATGCAGGTCCAGTCGATGCATTTCAAGCCGCGCAGCGGCCAGAAGCTCGCCGACGTCCGGCTGCAGGCCAACCTGCGCAAGCTGTCGACCAAGTTCGTGGCCGGCCGCGCGCAGGCGATCACCGAGCTCGACGACTTCGAGGCCACGCGCGACGACGCGGTCGCGCGCCGCAACCTGGCGCTGGCCGACCTCGACGTGTGGATCGAGCGATTCGAGAAGGCCGCCACCGCGCGCGGCACCACGGTGCTGTTCGCCGAGACCCCGGCCGAGGCCTCGCGCCTGGTCGTCGAGATCGCGAAGAAGCACGGCGTTCGCAAGGTGACCAAGTCGAAGTCGATGGTCTCGGAGGAGATGGCGCTGAACAAGGCGCTCGAGGCCGCCGGCATCCAGCCGGTCGAGACCGACCTCGGCGAGTACATCCTGCAGATCAACGACTCGGAACCGCCGTCGCACATCATCGCGCCGGTGGTGCACAAGGACAAGGAAGAGGTCTCGGAGCTCTTCGCGAAGGTGCACGGCAAGCCCAGGCTCACCGACATCGGCGAGCTCACGCACGAGGCCCGTGAAGTGCTGCGCCCGCACTTCCTGTCCTCGGACATGGGCGTGTCGGGCGGCAACTTCGTGATCGCCGAGACCGGTTCGGTCGCGCTGTTCACGAACGAGGGCAACGAGGGCATGTGCACGATCCTGCCCAAGGTGCACGTGGCCGTCACCGGCATCGAGAAGGTGCTGCCCACGCTGGACGACCTGGCCGCGATCGCGCGGCTGCTGCCGCGCTCGGCCACCGGCCAGTCGGTCTCGAACTACTTCTCGATCCTGACCGGCACCCGCGGCGAGGGCGACAGCGACGGCCCCGAGCACTCCTACGTGGTGCTGGTCGACGGCGGGCGCAGCGGCCTGCTGGGCGGCGAGTTCCAGGACATGCTGCGCTGCATCCGCTGCGGCGCCTGCATGAACCACTGCCCGGTCTACCAGAAGATCGGCGGCCACGCCTACGGCTGGGTGTATCCGGGGCCGATGGGCTCGGTGCTCACGCCTTCGTACGTGGGCATCGACAAGGCGCTCGACCTGCCGCAGGCGGCCACGCTGTGCGGCGAGTGCCACGTGGTCTGCCCGATGAAGATCCCGCTGCCCGACCTGCTGCGCAAGCTGCGCGAGAAGCAGTTCGACCGCGGCTTGCGCCCGCTCGGCGAGCGGCTCGGTCTGGCGGCCTGGCGCTTCGCGGCCACGCGGCCGGCGCTCTACCGGCCGATGGTGCGGCTGGCCGCGCGGGTGCTCAAGTGGATCGGCGGCGACAAGCGCCGGGTCAGCTCGCTGCCGCTGGCCGGCGGCTGGACCGGTACCCGCGACATGCCGACGCCGTCGGGCCCGACCTTCAAGGAGCGCTGGCAGCAGCGCACGCGCTGAGGCGCTCGCAGGCGGCGCTCAGCGCCGCGACTGCCGCTCCAGGCCGGCGCGCTTGCGCTCGCTGCGGGCAGCATCGGCGCACGCCGGCTCACCGGTCGCGCCGCGTCGGCCCGATCGCTGCGCGCGGCGGTCTGCCGGCGCCAGCGCGGCGTCCACCGCCTGGGGGTCGACACCGGCTTCCTCGCGCAGCCACTGGCCGATCGATGCGCGCAGGCGCTCGTCCGACCAGCGCGCGGTTCCGTCGTCGCGCGCGGCCATCCAGTCGGTGAATGCCAGGAAGCGCGAGAACGGCGAGCCGTGAGCCGACCCGGGGGCGGTGTCGCCGCCGCCCGCCTCGACGTCGCCCAGCATCGCCGCGAGCGCCCGCGGGTAGCGCCCGGAGTTCGCGACCCGGTCCCACAGCTGCGCGAACAGTGCGATCCGCTGCATGTCGGCGAACGGGATCCGGTCGGTCGCCAGCACGTTGTACGGCGGGTCGGGGTTGAAGCGCAGCCCGTAGGCCTCGGTGTGCCGCGCGATCGGCGCGCCGCGCAGCCGCTTCAGGATGCCGAGCTGGATCTCGTGCGGCCGCAGCGCGAGCAGCCGGTCGAAGCCGGCGCCGAAACTGGCCAGGTCCTCGCCCGGCAGGCCGGCGATCAGGTCCACGTGCAGGTGCGCCTGGCTGTTCTCGACCAGCCAGCGGATGTTGGCCTCGGCCTTCGCGTCGTCCTGCCGCCGGCTGATCAGCTTCTGCACCTCGGGGTTCCAGGTCTGGATCCCGATCTCGAACTGCAGCGCGCCGGGCGGGAAGCGCGCGATCGTCTCGCGCAGCCGCTCGGGCAGGTGGTCGGGCACCAGCTCGAAGTGCGCGAACACCGGGTCCTCGGGCGCGGCCTCGATCTTCGCGAGGAAGAATTCGAGGATGCGCCGGCTGGTGTCGACCTTCAGGTTGAAGGTGCGGTCGACGAACTTGAAGGTGCGCGCGCCGCGCCTGTGCAGCGCGTCGAGCTCGCCGAGCAGCCGGTCGGTGTCGAAGGGCACCGCCGTGCGGTCGAGCGCCGACAGGCAGAACTCGCACTTGAACGGGCAGCCGCGCGAGGCCTCCACGTACAGGTAGCGCTCGCGGATGTCGCGATCGTCGTAGAGCCGGTAGGGCGGGGCCAGTGCGTCGAGGTCGGGCACGGCGCCGGCGATGACCTTCGGCGGCGCGTTCGGCGCTGCCGCATCGGCGGCCGCGCTGCCGCCATCGGCCGCCGTCGCCGCCCGCCCCCCGAGCAGCCGCTCGCAGAGCGCGCGAAAGGCCAGCTCGCCTGGCCCGGTGATCACGTGGTCGGCCTCGCGGCAGATTCGCTGCGCGTCGGTCTCGTGGCTCACCTCGGGGCCGCCCACCACGATCTTCAGCGACGGATCGATCGCGCGCAGCATCGCCGCGAGCCGCGCGGTCTCGTCGACGTTCCAGATGTAGGTGCCGAAGCCGACGATGCGGGGCCGGCGCGCGAGGATCCGCTGCGCCATGGCCTCGTTTCGCGCGCCGGTCACGAACTCCAGGATCTCGCAGCGCGGCTCGAGCTCGCCGAGGTTGGCCTTCAGCCAGCGCAGCCCCAGCGAGGCGTGGCTGTAGCGCGCGTTCAGCGTGACGAGCAGGATGTCGGCCATCGCGTTATTCTCGCACCGAGGAGGATTCGTCACGTGTCATCGACAGCGAGCAAGGGCCCCGGGCCGGGGGCGGGCAACACGGGCGGCGGCGCGGCGCAGGCGCAGCCGGCGGCGGCGCACGGCGATCCGGCATCGCCGATCGCGGTGCGGGTCAAGGCGATCGAGTCGCTGCTCGTCGCCAAGGGCTACGTGGAGCCAGCCGCGATCGACGAACTGCTCGACACCTACGAGAACCGGATCGGTCCGCGCAACGGCGCGCGGGTTGTGGCGCGGGCCTGGACCGACCCCGAGTTCGACCGCTGGCTCGACCGCGACGCCACCGCCGCGATCGCTTCGATGGGCTACACCGGCCGGCAGGGCGAGCACATGGTCGTCGTGCGCAACACGCCCACGGTGCACAACCTGGTGGTCTGCACGCTGTGCTCCTGCTACCCGTGGCCGGTGCTGGGCCTGCCGCCGGTCTGGTACAAGTCGGCGCCGTACCGCTCCCGCGCGGTGGCCGATCCGCGCGGCGTGCTCGCCGAGTTCGGCGTCGAGCTGCCGCCCGATGTCGAGGTGCGGGTCTGGGACTCCACCGCCGAGATTCGCTACCTGGTGATACCGATGCGGCCGGCAGGCACCGAAGGCTGGAGTGCGGAGGCGCTGGCCGAGCGGGTGACCCGCGATTCGATGATCGGCACGGCCCTGGTGCAACTGGAGGACAGGCAATGAACGGCGCGCAGGACCTCGGCGGCCAGCACGGCTTCGGCCCGGTCGTCCCCGAGCCGAACGAGCCGGTCTTCCACGACGAGTGGGAGCGCCACGCGATGGCGATGACCATCCTGATGGGCCCGATCGGCGGCTGGAACATCGATCAGTCGCGCGCGGCGCGCGAGTCGCTGCCGCCCGCGCAGTACCTGTCGAGCAGCTACTACGAGATCTGGCTCGCCGGGCTCGAGAAACTGATGACCGAGCGCGGCATCCTGAGCGCGGAGGAAATCGCTGCCGGCAAGGCGCTCGCCCCGCGGGCGGCGATCCCGCCGGCGCTGTCGGCCGGACAGGTGGGGCCGATGCTCGCGCGCGGCGGCCCGAGCGAGCGCGAGGCCGCGCAGCCGGCGCGCTTCGCGGTCGGCGACCGGGTTCGCACGCAGCTGATGAACCCGGTCGGCCACACCCGCCTGCCGCGCTACGCGCGTGGCAGGCCCGGAACGATCGCGATCGTGCACGGCGTGCACGTGTTCCCCGACTCGAGCGGTAACGGCAAGGGCGAGAACCCGCAGTGGCTGTACTCGGTGCGCTTCGAGGCGGCCGACCTGTGGGGGCCCGACACGACCGCTTCGGCGGTCTACGTCGACTGCTGGGAGCCGTACCTGGAGCCGGCGTGAGCGAGATCCGCTCGATCGCCGACGCGGTCGCCGCCTGCGGCTTGCCCGAGAGCACCGGCGCGGCCTTCGCCGAGCCCTGGCAGGCGCAACTCTTCGCGATCACGCTGGCGATGCACGAGGCCGGCCACTTCTCCTGGCCCGAGTGGGTGCGCTGCCTGTCGCAGGCGATCCGCGACGCGCAGGCCGACGGCGACCCGGACCTCGGCGACACCTACTGGCTGCACTGGCTCGACGCGCTGGAGCGCCTGCTGCACGACAAGGACCTGGCTGGCCCGCTGCAGCTGGCCTCGCACCGCGAGGCGATCCGCGCCTACGCGCGGGTGGCCCGTTCGGCGAGCCTGCTCAAGGCCGACTGACGCGCGCCGCGTCGCGCAGCGCACGCGCGCAGGCGCCCACCAGCGCCGGCCCTTCGTAGATCAGACCGGTGTAGACCTGCACCAGCGTCGCGCCGGCCTCGATCTTGGCCAGCGCGTCGGCCGCGCTCATGATGCCGCCCACGCCGACGATCGGGTAGCCGGCCGGCAGCCGCGCGCGCAGCATCCGGATCACCCGGTTCGAGAGCTCGAAGACCGGCGCGCCTGAGAGCCCGCCGGCCTCGTCGGCGTGCGGCAGGCCGGCCACCGCCTCGCGCGACACCGTGGTGTTCGTGGCGATCACCGCGTCGATGCCGTGGCGCGCGAGCAGCGCCGCGATCGCGTCGACCTGCGATTCGTCGAGATCCGGCGCGATCTTCAGCGCGAGCGGCACGCGGCGGCCGTGCCGGCCGGCCAGCGCCTCGCGCCTGTCGACCAGCGCGCCGAGCAGCGCGTCGAGCGCGTCGCCCCCCTGCAGGTCGCGCAGGTTCTTCGTGTTCGGCGACGAGATGTTCACCGTCACGTAGCCGGCGTGCGGGTAGACCCGCTCCAGGCACAACAGGTAGTCGCTGGCCGCGTCCTCGATCGGCGTGGCCGCGTTCTTGCCGATGTTCAGGCCCAGCACGCCGCGCCACTTCGCGCGCTCCACGTTGCGCACGAAGGCGTCGACGCCGTCGTTGTTGAAGCCCATCCGGTTGATCAGCGCGCGCCGCTCGGGCAGCCGGAACATGCGCGGCTTCGGGTTGCCGGGCTGCGGCTTCGGCGTAACGGTGCCGACCTCGACGAAGCCGAAACCCATCGCGCCGAAGGCGTCGACGTGCGCGCCGTTCTTGTCCAGCCCCGCGGCCAGGCCCACGCGATTGGCGAAGCGCAGGCCCATCACCTCGACCGGATCGTCGACCGTCGGGCCGGCCACCAGCCGCAGCAGCCCGCTGCAGGCGGCACCGTCGAGCGCGCCCAGCGTCAGGTCGTGGGCGCGTTCGGGATCGAGCGAGAACAGGAGAGGGCGGGCAAAGGGATAGGGGTTCATTCGCGCGGGGCGTGCGGGACGGGGATTCCGGGAGCTGGCGCTGCGGGAGCCGGCTCCGCGGAGGCCGGCTCCACGGGCACGGCCTCGTCATCGGGGAAGGGCTCCCAGGCGCCCGCGACCAGGCGCTCGATCGGCCGGAAATTCGCCTTGTACGACATCTTCGGGCTCTCGCCGATCCAGTAGCCGAGGTACAGGTACGGCAGGCCGAGCTCTCGGCACTGCTCGATCTGCCACAGGATGTTCCAGGTGCCGTAGCTCGACCGCGGCGTGTCGGGGTCGAAGAAGGTGTAGACGGAAGACAGGCCGTCGTCGAGCACGTCGATGATCGACACCATCCGCAGCACGCCGTCCGGATCGCGGAATTCGACCAGCCGGGTGTTGACCTTGCTCTGCAGCAGGAACTGCGCGTACTGCTCGCGGCTGTCGTGGTCCATGCCGCCGCCGGCGTGCCGGCTCGACTGGTAGCGCAGGTACAGCGCGTAGTGCTCGGCCGAGAAACCCAGCCGGGTGACCAGCGGCTTCAGGTCGGCGTGCCGGGCCTTGGCGCGACGCTGGCTGCGGGTGGGGCGGAACGCCGCCACCGGCACGCGCACCGGCACGCAGGCCTTGCAGCCGTCGCAGTAGGGCCGGTAGGTGAAGATGCCGCTGCGGCGAAACCCGGCGCGCACCAGCTCGCCGTAGACGTCGGCGTTGATCAGGTGGTTCGGGGTGGCGACCTGGGAGCGGGCCTGGCGCCCGGGCAGGTAACTGCAGGGATAGGGGGCCGTTGCGTAGAACTGCAGGGCCGCGAACGGCAGTTCCTTCGGGTGCGTCATGCGTGAGGAAGCTCGATGCGCATCGCCTGCCAGTCGGGGCCGGGCTGCCGGATGAGTCCGGCGATCTCCTGCAGGAAAGCCTCGCGCGGGATTTCGCGAGCGCCGAGCGAAGCCAGATGGCCGGTGTTCTGCTGGCAGTCTATCACGCGAAAACCGTGCTCCCGCAGCGTGGCGACCAGCGCCGCGAGCGCCACTTTCGAGGCGTCGGTGACTCGCGCGAACATCGACTCGCCGTAGAACATCCGGCCGATCGAGACGCCGTACAGCCCGCCGACCAGGCGCCCGCCTTCGCGCACCTCGACCGAGTGCGCGTGGCCGAGCCGGTGCAGCCCCTGGTAGGCGGAAAGGATGTCGGTGGTGATCCAGGTGCCGCCGTCGGCGTCGCGCGGCGCGGCGCAGGCGCGCATCACCTCGTCGAAGGCGCCGTTCAGCGTGACCTGCCAGCGGGGCGTCGCGTCGGCGGCGGGCCCGTCCGTTCTCGTGTCCGCGAAGCAGTTCCGGCGGATCGTCCTCGCCAGCGACCGATGCAGGCGGAACTCGTCCAGGTACAGCACCATGCGCGGATCGGGCGACCACCACAGCACCGGCTGGCCGTCCGAGTACCAGGGGAAGATGCCTCGAGAATAGGCCTCGAGCAGCCGCTCGGGAGAGAGATCGGCGCCGGCGGCCAGCAGCCCGTTCGGCTCGCGCCAGGCGAGCCGCGGGTCGGGCAGCATGTCGTGCCGGCCGACCCAGGGCAGCGGCGTGCGTGGCCGTCCGCTCATCAGGCGCAGCGCATCAGCTGCCGGCAGTAGTTCTCGATCGGCTGAACCAGGCAGCGCTCGGGGGCCGGCTGGCGCTCGCGCCCGCCGTGCTCGAGCGAGAGCTTCATCGCGAAGCGCTCGAAGAAGCCGTCGAAGAGCTCGCCGCCCTGCGTGCCGGTCGCGTAGATCTGGTCGGTGGCTGGGTCGTGCTCGAGCAGGATCGCGGCCAGCGGCTGGGTGGCCGGGCCGGCCAGCACCCGTGCGCCGTCGGCCGGGTCGTACTGGCTGTGCTCGGCGCAGCAGTGGATGACCTCGCCGCGCTTCGAGATCGGCGAGGTCTCGGCGCGATAGCTGATGAAGCTGATCTCCTTCGCCGGATAGGCCATCTTGTGCGCGCAGATCGCCGAGTAGGCCACGATCGAGCGCTTGGGGCCCACGCCGCCGGCCCAGGTGTAGCGGGCCTTTTCCTCGGTGGCGAGCGCCACCTCGCGCTTCGTGGGCTTGCCCAGGTTCAGCAGGAAGGCCGGCGTGCCCACGAACGGGTAGTGGAACAGCAGGTTGGTGCGCTCGGGGATGCGCGAGGCCAGCAGCGGCTTGCCGTCCTCGCCGACCAGCAGTGCGCGCTGCCATCGCCGGGCCGTGTCGCCGGGCGCCTGGACCGCGGCCTGGCCGATCGCCTGGGCCAGCGCGGCGCCGTCAACCGCGCCGGCGGCCGCGCATCCGATCAGGAATCCTCGTCGATGCATCGGGGTCTCCTCCTCGTGTACCTGGCGGGCCGGTCGCCGCGGCGTGATCGCGCGCTCAGGCCTTCGACCGCTCGCGGTAGCGCACCGCGCCGGTGTGCGTGCCGAAACTACCGTTGCGCCGGTCCTCGAAATACCAGCGCAGCGTCTGCTCCACCGTGCGGAAGGCGATCTCCGGCCACGGGATCTCCTCCTCGGCGAACAGCCGGGCCTCGAGGCTCTCGGGCCCGGGGTCGAGCTCGGGGCCGAGCATGTCGGCCCGGAAGAACACATGAACCTGCTGGACCTGCGGCACGTCGATCATCGAGAACAGTTCGCCGATGCGGATGCGCGCGCCGGCCTCTTCCATCGTCTCGCGCTCGGCGCCTTCGGCGGTGGTCTCGCCGTTCTCCATGAAGCCGGCAGGCAGCGTCCAGTAGCCGTAGCGCGGCTCGATCGCCCGGCGGCACAGCAGCACCCGGTTCTCCCAGATGGGGATGGTGCCGAGGACCATGTTCGGGTTCTGGTAGTGGATCGTGCCGCAACCCGCGCACGAGAAGCGGGGGCGGTTGTCGCCGGGCGGCACGCCCAGCGAAACCTCGTTGCCACAGAGCGAACAGAATTTCATGGGGGTCGGATCGGGGTTCGCCGCAGTGTAGCAGCGAGCCCCCTGGCGTGGATCGGGCAGGCCCCGGTTTGCGCAGCGCAGCGAAACAGTGCTATAGTTTCGTTCTCCAGACGCGGGGTGGAGCAGTCTGGCAGCTCGTCGGGCTCATAACCCGAAGGTCGCAGGTTCGAATCCTGCCCCCGCAACCAGTTTCAAGAAACGCCGGCTTCGAGAGATCGAGCCGGCGTTTTGCTTTTTCTGCGCCTCGCGTGCTTGCGCCTCACCAATTCCGGGGCGCCTCGATGGCCGAAGCCAGGGTCAGCGCATCCGCCATCAGCCCCGCATCGCTTCCCGGGCGGCCGCAGAGCATGACGCCCAGCGGCAGGCCATTCGTCGAGAGCGACACCGGAAGGGTGGCGATCGGACCGCCCAGGGCGGTGAAGGGGATGATGTAGCGCGGGTCCCCGGTGGGCATCCCCGCCGGCGCGGTATCGGGCGCTGCCGGCACCAGCAGGAGGTCCCAGTCGGCCCATGCGGCCCAGCAAGTCTTCTGGGCCTGCTGGATGAAAGCGCGCGCGGCCAGGTGATCCTCGTTGCGGATGCTCGAGCCGCGTTCGATCGCGGCCAGCCAGCCGGGCGACAGGACCTGCGCGTGCTCGGTGGCGAGTTCGCCATGCAGCCGCGACAGCTCGTACTCGAGCACGGTCTTGTGCGCGGCGATCGCGTCGGCGAGCGCCACGGGCGCCGCAGTCCGGTCGATGCGATGTCCCGCTCGAGCGAGGGCCTGCACGGTACGGTCCAGATTGTCCATCACTGCCGGGCTCGCATCGGCAAACAAGGCGTCGTCGGGCAAGGCCACGCGCAGGGAATCCGGCCGGGCGGGCGCCAGGAAGCGCTGCGCATGCAGCGCCGCGCCGATGGCCGCCACATCGCTGAAGCGGTGACCGAACCAGCCGAGCGTGTCGAAGGCCGGCGCGAGCGGCACCACGCCGTGGGTGCTCATGTTCTGGCCGGTGGGCTTGAACGCCGCGATGCCGCAGTAGGCGGCGGGGCGCACCACCGAGCCTGCGGTCTGGGTGCCCAGGCTGGCGGGCACCATGCCGGCCGCGACCGCCGCCGCCGAGCCCGCGCTGGAGCCGCCCGGCGTGTGCGCCGTGTTCCACGGGTTGCGCGTGGGCGGCACGCCATCGAAGTAGGCGAACTCGGTCGTGTGGGTCTTGCCCAGGATCACCGCGCCTGCGGCGCGCAGCGCGCGGACGACGTCGGCATCCCGTGCCGCTGGCCCTTGCCCGGTCCGGGCGCGGCTGCCTGCCCGGGTCGGGAAGCCCGCGACGTCGATGACGTCCTTGATGGCCACCGGAATTCCGTGCATGGGGCTGCGCCGCCCACCCCGGTTCAGCGAATCGCGGGCCTGCACGGCCTGTTGCAGCGCGCCCTCGCAATCCACCGACGTCCATGCGTGCACGTGGGGTTCGGCTTCGTCGATCCGGCGCAGAAGGGACTCGAGCAGCGCCACGGGGTCGGATTCGCCTGCATCGAATGCGGCCTGGATTCCGGCGATGTCGCCGGGGTCCTGCTGGAACGAGGTGAACGAAGACAAGCGAACTCCTTTCGTCTCGACGCAGTCGAAGAAGAGGATTCCGGGGCGGGGTTCCTTCGGCGATCACACCAGGACATAGGCCGAACGTGCAAGTGCGGGATATTCGCCGAGCTCGTAGAGTCTCATCACTCGGCTCCCCGCCTGCCGGATGTGGGCAGGATGGTGTAGATGTATTGCGTTTAGCGCTACAATCAACCCGGATTTTGCACGACAGAGAGGCAACGATGCCCGCATCCGCAGACCGCAAGGAATATCCGATCTCGATGCGCCTTCCCGAGGCGGATGTCGCGCTGATCGATCGCGCCGCAAGCTTGCGCGGCCGCTCGCGGACCGATTTCGTGCGGGAAGCCGCGGTGCGCGCGGCCGAGGACGTCGTGATGGAGGCCGCACTGGTCCGCATGAGCCCCGAGGGCTTTGCCGCGTTCGTGGACGCCCTTTCGGGGCCGGCCGAGCCGGTTCCCGAGATGGTCGAACTTGCCCGCCGGCCAGCGCCCTGGGAATCGGGCGCTGTCGCCGAGCGGTGAAACGTGGCGATCTCCGCGCCCGAGCCGCTCGCTCCTGCGCATGACCTCTCCGGCTTCTCCTGCGGCAAGCCGGCGCTCGATCACTGGCTCCGTACGCATGCATTGTCCAACCACCGAAAGGGCTTTACGGCCGTCATGGTCGTTCACGATTCGGGGCGGGTGGTCGGCTACTACGGACTCGCTCCGACGGCGGTGGTGCCAGCGGCGATGCCGCGGTCCATCCGCACCGGACAGCCGCCGGATCCGGTGCCTTGTCTGCTGCTGGGCCAGCTGGCCACGGATGTGTCGTGGGCGGGCAGGGGAATCGGCACGGGTCTGTTGAAGCACGCGCTGGAGCGTAGTGTTCGGGCGGCGGAGCTGATCGGCGGCCGCACGCTCGTGGTCAAGGCGCTGGACGTGGAGGCGGCACAGTTCTGGCAGCGTCGGGGTTTCCTGCCGTCTCGCGACGATCCGTTCGTGCTGTTCAGGTCCATTGGTGCGATAGCAGCTTCGCTGGCCATGGCGACGTCTTGAGCGGCGATCCGCCCCCGAGATCCTGGCGTCGGCGCGACGGAGAACCCCTGGTCGTCGACACGCGTGGGCGAAACCGGTAGCCCCGGTTCACCCCGCCGCCATCACCGCACTCAGGAACTGCCGCGTCCGCTCGCTCTTCGGCTCCGCAAAGAGCTCCTCGGGCGGCCCCTGCTCGGCGATCTTCCCCCGGTCGAAGAAGCACACCCGGTCGGCAAACTCCCGCGCGAAGCCCATCTGGTGCGTGACCATCAGCATGGTCAGGTCGTGCGCGGCGCCCAGTTCCCGGATCACGTTGAGGACCTCGCCGCACAGCTCGGGGTCCAGCGCCGAGGTCACTTCGTCGAACAGCATGACGCGCGGGCGCATCGCCAGCGCGCGGGCGATCGCCACGCGCTGTTGCTGGCCGCCTGAGAGCTGCGCGGGGTAGTGATCGAGCTTGTCCGACAGGCCCACCATCGCGAGCAGCTCGGCGGCGCGCGCGTGGGCCTCGTCGCGCGAGAGCCCCAGCACGGTCATCGGCGCTTCCATGCAGTTCTTCACCGCGCTCATGTGCGGGAACAGGTTGAAGTGCTGGAACACCATGCCCACGTTGGCGCGCATCCGCTTCAGGTGGGCGCGGTCGGCGGGCACGAGCTGTCCGTTGCGCGGCATGTGGGTGAGCGGCTCGCCGGCTATCCAGATCACGCCTTCGTCCACCGGCTCGAGCGTCATCAGCATCCGCAGCACGGTGGTCTTGCCCGAGCCCGAGGGGCCGATGATCGCGACCTTCTCGTTGGCGGCGATGTCGAGCTCCAGCGCGTCGAGCACGGTCAGCGGGCCGTAGCGCTTGGAGACCCTGTCGAAGCGGACCATCGGGGATTCGTTCATCGGCGGGCTCCGGCGCGCGCGCCCAGCCGCCGCTCGACGCGCCGGATCAGGGCGGCCGAGAGCAGGCTGAACAGCAGGAAGAAGGCGCCCACCAGCGTGATGGGCTCGGTGTACTGGAAGCTCTCCGAGCCGAGGATCTTGGCGGTCTGCATCAGCTCCAGCACCGCGATCGCCGACAGCAGCGGCGTTTCCTTGAACAGCGCGATCAGGTAGTTGCCCAGCGCCGGCACCACCGGGGGGATCGCCTGCGGCAGCACGATGTCCTTGAAGGTGGTCCACGGCGACAGGTTCAGCGCGATCGAGGCCTCCCACTGGCCCCTTGGCACGTTCTCGAGCCCGGAGCGGTAGACCTCGGCGCAGTAGGCGCCGTAGTGCAGGCCCAGCGCCAGCACGCCGGTGGTCATCGCGCTCAGGCTCAGGCCCAGGCCGGGCATCATGTAGTACAGGACGAAGATCTGGATCAGCAGCGGGGTGGAGCGCACGAACTCGACCACCGCGCTGGTGCCCGCGCGAAGCCAGGCGGGCCCCGCCATCCGGCCGACCGCGAAGGCCAGGCCGACCGCCAGCGCGAGCAGAAAGCCGGCGAAGGTGACCTGCACAGTCACGATCGAGGCCTCGGCCAGGATCGGCAGGATCTCGAGCGCGTAGTCCCAGTCCCAGATCGCGGCCATCATGCCGTCCGTCCTCGCGCCAGGCCGCGCGCGGCGCGCCGCTCCAGCGCCCGCATGCCGGCGGTGATCGCCAGCGAGATCGCCAGGTAGATCAGAAGCACCAGCCCGAAGATCTCGGCGGTGCGCAGCGTGTTCTGGTTCAGCTGCTGGGCCTTGAAGGCCAGGTCCGACAGCGTGATCAGCGAGACCAGCGAGGTCGCCTTCAGCAGCTCGATGAACAGGTTGCCCCAGGGCGGGATCATCCGCACGAAGGCCTGCGGCAGCACGATGCGCCGCAGGGCCTGCACGCGATCCATGTTCAGCGCGGTGGCGGCTTCCCACTGGCCGGGCGGCACCGCGCCGATCGCGCCGCGCACCACCTCGGCCCCGTAGGCGCCGATGTTGAGCCCCAGCGCCACGATGCCCACGGTGATCGGGGCGAGCGTGACGCCGAAGTGGGGCAGCACGAAGAAGAGCCAGAAGAGCTGCACCAGCGCCGAGGTGCCGCGGAAGGTCTCCACGTAGGCCACTGCCAGCCAGCGCAGCGGAGCCGGACCGTAGAGCCGGGCAAGCGCAGCGGCCAGTGCCGCCGCCACGGCCAGCAGCGCGCCGCCGGCCGCCACCTGCAGCGTGACCAGCGTGCCGCGCAGCAGCTCGGGCAGGAACTCGCCGGCGCCGGCGAGCAGCGCCAGCGCGAAACCTGCCGCCAGCGCCGCGACGACCAGCGCGACCTTCATTGGCCGGCGCAGTGCTGGGCGGCAGTCTTCTCGGGCAGGTTGGATGCGTCGAAGCCGAAGGGCGCGATCATCGCCAGGTGCTCGTCGGAGCCGACGAACTTCTTCAGCTCGGCGTTCACCGCGTCGCGCAGCTCGGTGTCTTCCGGCCTGAAGCCGAAGGAACCCTCGCCGCGATAGCTCTTGCCCTTGTGGGTGAAGGTGAAGGGCTCGGCGCGCTCGATGCCCTCGTCCTTTGCGGCCAGCTCGGCTGCGGTCAGCGAGGTCAGCGCCGCGGCCGACGCGCGCCCGGCCTTCACCGCCGCGATGGCCGCGGCGAAGTCCGGCACGATCAGCTGCTGCTTGCGGGTCATGCCGGCCATGCGGCCATGCTGGATCTCGGCGGTGCCGGCCACGAAGGCGATCTTGCGCTTCTTGCGGACCGCGTCGGCGTAGTTGCGCAGGCCATCGGGGTTGCCGGCCTTCACGATCAGCGCTTCGCCGATCCCGTAGGTCGGGTCGGCGAACACGATCTGCTTGCAGCGCTTGGGCGTGATGTACATCGAGGCCACGATCGCGTCGAAGCGGCCGGCCTTCAGGCCCGGGATCAGCGCGCCCCATTCGGTCAGCACGCCTTCCACCTTGTCGACCCCGAGCTGCTTCATCACGTGCCGGAACACGGTCGGCGACTCGCCGGTGAGCTCGCCCGAAGAGTCGGCGTAGGCGTAGGGCGCCTCGTTGGCGAAGCCGACGCGGATGCTGCCTTCCTTGCGGATGCGTTCCAGCGTGGACTCCGCCTGGGCGAAGCCGGCCGACAGCAGCGCGGCCGAGCCCGCCAGCGCGAGCAGGCCGTTCATGACTCGACGAAGAACGAATCCGGGTTTCATGACAGGTGCCTCTCGTTGGTCATCGGGTCGTGGGATCGGTTCGCGGGCGCATGGGGCAGCGGGCCCGGGACCCGCTCGCCGGCGACGTGCCTGCCGGCGAGCCGGGTCGGCGGCTCAGCGCGCCTTGGCGAGCTCCGCCGCCGGCGTGAAGTCCTCGCGCTCGGCGATGAAGTTCGGCCGCGGCTTCAGGCCGCAGTAGGGCGCCACCGGCTTGTTGTCCAGGCTGTTGTAGACGACGAACAGGTTGCTGCGAGGCATCGGCGTGATGTTCGAGTTCGAGCCGTGCATCACGTTGCACTCGAAGAAGGTCACCGAGCCCACCGGGCCGATCGGTGCGGCGATGCCGAATTCGTCGACCAGCTTCGTGAGGCTCGCGTCGTCGGGCACGCCGACTTCCTGGCGCTTGAGCGACGACTTGTAGTTGTCGTCGGGCGTGGCGCCCACGCAGGACACGTAGCGCTGGTGCGAGCCGGGCACGATCATCAGCGGGCCGTTGTGCGGCGTGTTGGGCGTGAGGCTGATCGAGCAGCTGACCATCCGCATCGCCGGCACGCCGTCTTCCACGTGCCAGGTCTCGAAGTCCGAGTGCCAGTAGAACTCCTTGCCCCGGAAGCCGCCCTTGTAGTTGATCCGCGACTGGTGGATGTAGACGTCGCCGCCCAGCAGCTGGCGGGCGATCGCCACCAGCTTCGGGTGGCCGCACAGTCGGCGCAGCAGCTCGCTGCTCTTGTGGATCGCGAACACCGAGCGGAGTTCGCGGCTGTCGGGCTCGATGACCGCCTCGGGCGAGTCCTTCACTGCGTCGTCGCCGCGCAAGCGCTGCAGCTCGTCCAGGCAGGCGGCCAGCTCGTCGGCCGACAGCAGGCTGTCGAAGCTCAGGTAGCCGTTGTCCTCGTAGAAGCGCAGCTCGCTTTCGGAAAGCGGCCCGTCGCCGGCGCGACCGTAGACCACCGGGTCCTTGCGGTCGGTGATCGTCGCCTGCGCGGCGACGCGCGACGGGTAGCGGTCCTCGCCGGGCGCGGGCGTGCGCGGCCGGGTCGTGGTCGTAGTCGTCGTCATGCGTGCATGACCTCCTTCATTCGGTCAGGGGATAGGCCCCGGTTTCGTCGTGCACCTCGCGGCCGGTCAGCGGCGGGTTGAACACGCAGACCATCCGCATGTGCGAGCCCTTGTTGGCGCGCAGGATGTGCCGGTCGTGCTCGTTGAGCGCGTACAGCGTGCCGGGGCGGATGTCGTGGGTCTCGCCGGTGGCGATGTCGGTGATCTGGCCCTCGCCCTCGATGCAGTAGACCGTCTCGAGGTGGTTCTTGTAGTGCATCTCGAGTTCGGCGCCGGGCTTGATGATGGTGTCGTTCACCGAGTAGCCCATGCCGGCGTCCTTGTAGATCAGGCGCCGGGCGGTCCAGCCTTCGGTGTCGACGTCGGCCGCGGTGCCGATGACGTCGTCGAGGTGCTTCACGATCATGTTCTCTTTCTCCGGAGTTCGTTTGGGGATGCGCGCAGCGCCGGGGGCGCTGCGCGCTCGGGAATGTTCGGCGCGAGGGAATGCCCGGCGCGCTCAGGCCGCCTTGCGGACGTCCCGGCCGAGCACCGCCTCGAGGCTCGTCTCGATGATGTCCAGGCCCTTCTTCAGGTCGGCTTCCTCGATGGTCAGGCTGGGCAGCAGCTTGAGCACCTGGTCGTCGATGCCGGCGGTCTCGAGCACCAGGCCGCGCTCGAAGCAGGCGGCCGAGACCTTGCCGGCGATCGACGCGTCGGCGAAGTCCACGCCGAAGATCAGGCCGCGGCCGCGGACCGTCGCTTCCACGCCGAGGCGCTTGACCATCTTCTGCAGGCGCTCGCGAACCAGCGCGCTCTTGGCCTCGACCGAGCGCGTCAGCGCGTCGTCCTTCCAGTAGTCGAGCGCCGCGGTGGCGGTCACGAAGGCCGGGCAGTGGCCGCGGAAGGTGCCGTTGTGCTCGCCGGGCGCCCACTGGTCGAGCTCGGGCTTGATCAGCACCAGCGCGAGCGGCAGGCCGTAGCCGGACAGCGACTTCGACAGCGTGACGATGTCGGGCACGATGCCGGCCTCCTCGAAGCTGAAGAACCTGCCGGTGCGGCCGCAGCCGACCTGGATGTCGTCGACGATCATCACGATGCCGTGCTTCTGCGTGATCTCGCGCAGCCGGCGCAGCCATTCCACGCTGGCCACGTTGACGCCGCCCTCGGCCTGCACCGTTTCGACGATGACCGCGGCCGGCACCTCCAGGCCGCTGCCGTTGTCGACCAGCATCGCCTCGAAGTAGTCGAGCGTGTCGGTGTCCTGGCCCAGGTAGCCGTCGAAGGGCACCGCGGACGTGTGGGTCAGCGGCACGCCGGCGCCGGCTCGCTTGAAGCCGTTGCCGGTGACCGACAGCGAGCCGAGCGTCATGCCGTGGAAGGCGTTGGTGAAGCCGACGATCTCCTGGCGGCCGGTCACCTTGCGCGCGAGCTTGAGCGCCGCCTCGACCGCATTGGTGCCGGTCGGGCCGGGGAACTGGAACTTGTAGGACAGGCCGCGGGGCTTCAGGATCACTTCGTCGAAGCGGCGGATGAAGGCCTCCTTGGCCTCGCTGTACATGTCCAGCGTGTGGGTGATGCCGTCGCGCTCGATGTACTCGAGCAGCGCCTGCTTCATGTGGTCCGGGTTGTGGCCGTAGTTCAGCACGCCGGCGCCGGCGAAGAAGTCGAGGTAGCGGCTGCCCTTGTCGTCGGTCATCCAGGCGCCCTTGGCGGACGCGAAGACCGTGGGAAAGCTGCGGCAGTAGCCTCGGACTTCCGATTCGTGTTTCTCGAAGGTGTTCATGGTCGTCCCTGTCAGGAAGTTGTCGGAAGCGCCGCTTGCCGCCCCTTGCGGGGCGCGTCCGGTGAGCGGCGCGGGGGCGAGGCGCGCTAGTGCGCGCCGCAGGCGGCAGGCTCGCCGCGCGCGACGGCGGATCCGTCGCGCTGGAACGGGCCGATCCGCAGCAGCGGCTCGGCGGGGTGTTCGTGAGGAAACAGCTCGGGCGTGAAGTGCGGCGTGACGCTGCAGCCCACACCCTGCGCGCGGGCGAAGCCCGCGAACAGCGCGCGCGACGGCCCGTTGTCCTCGTCGACCGTGGCGGTGACCCAGCGGCAGTCCCGGTTGGCCGGCAGGTCCAGCCACGCGTCGAGCAGTCGCGAGCCGAGGCCCTGGCCCCTGAGTTCGGGCAGCACGCCGACCTGCCAGACGAAGGCGGTGTCGGGTTGACGGGGAGGGTGGTAGCCGACGACTGCGCCGACCACGGTGTCGCCGCGTTCGGCGACCAGGCAGGTGTCGCCGAAGTCGGTGGCGAACACCAGGTAGAAATAGGCTGAGTTCAACTCCAGCTTGCCGGTGGCCTTCACCAGGCGCCAGATCGCCGCGCCGTCTTCGGGGCGGGCGGAGCGGAAAACGATGGTTTGGGTCGGGCTTGCTTTACTTCGGTCCGTGTCGGTCATGCGTTGCGTTTGTCGGCGGCCCGGAATGCGCGGTCGGCGCAGGATCCTGACCCGGCCGGCGTGGCGTTGCATGTGCGCCGCGTCGACCTGCCCCGGGAGCGGGGACCCACAAATTGCCAGTGGAAAGAGGCGAAATTATAGCATGCTTGTTTGGGCAAATATATTCGGGCGAAGGGGCGAAGGGGCGAAGGAGGGAGAAGGGGGAAGGGAGAAGGGGGAAGGGACCGTCCCGGGCCGGACGGCCCGGGACGGTTGGCTCGCGGGGTGCGGGCCGCAGGTACGCTCAGGCGCGGTCGTCGTCTTCCAGCTCGACGTCCATCGACAGCAGGAAGCGGGCGACGCAGACGTAGAAGCTCGCGGTGAGGGTCAGTTCGACGATCGCGGCCTCGTCGAAACCCACCTTCTTCAGGCCGTCGATCGCTTCGGCCGAGGCGGCGGGGCCTGCGGTCACCTCCTGCGCGAGCCGCAGGACCGCCTTCTCCTCGGCGTCGAACAGGTCCGAGCCCTCCCAGTCGGCCAGCGCGTCGATCTGGGCCTGGCTCACGCCGGCCGCCAGCGCCATCTTCGTGTGGTGCACCCACTCGTAGTTGGCGCCGGAGACCTGCGCGCCGCGCAGGATCAGCAACTCCCGGATCCGGCGCGAGGTCTTCGCGTTCAGCCGCAGTGGCCACGCGAAGTCGAGCCAGGCGCGCAGCATCTCCGGCGCGTGCCCGATCACCCGGTACAGGTTCGGAGGCCGCACGCCGCGGGCGCGGACCTCGTCGAACATCGCGGCGACCGCGGGGTCTTCCGGCTGGGCCGGGAGCATCTTCAGGCGGGACATGGGGCGGGCTCCGTGTCGGCGCTCAGTTGACCTTGGCGCCCGAGGCCTTGACGATCGGGCCCCAGCGCTCGTACTCGGCCTTGATCATCGCGGCCATCTGCTCGGGCGTGCCGCCGACGACCTCGTAGCCGAGGTCGGTCATCCGCTTGACGAAGGCCGGCGACGCGACCGCCTTCTGGCCCTCGGCGTTGAGCCTGGCGATGATGCTCGCGGGCGTGCCCGCCGGCACCACGATGCCGAACCAGGCACCCGACTCGTAACCGGTCACGCCGGACTCCTGCATCGTGGGCAGGTCGGGCAGCGCCGCGGCGCGCTTGGCGCCGGTGGTCGCGAGCGCGCGCAGCTTGCCGGCGCGGATGTGGGTGATCGCCGAGGGGATGTTGTCGAACATCAGGTCGACCTGGCCGCCGATCAGGTCGGTGACCGCCGGCGCGCTGCCCTTGTAGGGCACGTGCGTGATGTCCAGGCCCAGCATGTGCTTGAACATCTCGCAGGACATGTGGATCGAAGAGCCGCTGCCGCTCGACGCGCAGGTGAGCTTGCCCGGGTTGGCCTTGGCGAGCTCGATCAGTTCCTTGACCGAGTTGGCCTTCACCTTCGGGTTCACGACCAGCACGTTGGCGAAGGACGCGAGCGCGATGACCGGCACCAGGTCCTTGTTCGGGTCGTAGTTGAGCTTCGTGTACAGGAAGGGCGTGATGCCGTGCAGGCTGCTCGCCGAGACCAGCAGCGTGTAGCCGTCGGGGGCCGAGCGCGCGGCCATCTCGGAGCCGAGGTTGGCGCCTGCGCCGGGGCGGTTGTCCACGACCACCGACTGGCCCAGCGTCTTGCTGAGCTCCTCGGCGGTGGCCCGGCCGATGATGTCCGTTGCGCCGCCGGGGGCGTAGGGCACGATCATCCGGATCGACTTGTCGGGGTAGGTCTGCGCGCGGGCGTCCTGGGGCAGGATCGCGGCGGCGGCCGAGACCGCCAGCGCGGCGGCCATCGCGACCGGGGCGAACTTGTTCATGCTTGTCTCCTTGCGTTGGGAGGGGGGATGGTAGCGCGGGGCCCCCGGGGCCGCCATCCGCGCGAGCCCCTAATGGAAAGGAAAGGGGCGCCGCGCGGGCGCCCCTTCGTGGAAAGGAGCGCCTGCGCGGCGCCCCTTCGTCGTGCGGTCGCCGCGAGGCTTGCGCCCTCGGCAACCGGCGAGCGGTTCAGACCACGCCCTGGCCGATCATCGCGTCGGCGACCTTGACGAAGCCGGCGATATTGGCGCCGGCCACGTAGTCGACGCCGCCGTCCTTGCCCTTGCCAAGGCCGTGCTCCAGGCAGGACGCGTGGATCGAGGCCATGATCTCGCGCAGGCGGCGATCGACCTCGTCGCGGGTCCAGGACAGGCGGATCGCGTTCTGGCTCATCTCCAGGCCCGACACGGTCACGCCCCCGGCGTTGGCGGCCTTGCCCGGCGCGAACAGCACGCCGGCATCCCTGAACACGTGCACCGCGTCGAGCGTGGACGGCATGTTCGCGCCCTCGGCCACGCAGAAGCAGCCGTTGGCCACCAGCGTGCGTGCGTCGCTCTCGTCGAGCTCGTTCTGGGTGGCGCAGGGCAGCGCGATCTCGCAGGGGATGCTCCACGGGCGCTTGCCTTCGAGGTAGGCGTAGCCCCGCTCGGCGGCGAACTCGGACACCCTGCCGCGACGCACCTCCTTGAGGTCGACCAGCGCGAGCCAGTCCTCGTCGGTCATGCCGTCGGGCATGTGCACGGTGCCGCCCGAGTCGGACATCGCGATGACCTTGCCGCCCAGGTGCATGGCCTTCTGGGCGGCGTACTGGGCGACGTTGCCCGAGCCGGAGATCGCCACGCGCAAGCCCTCGAGCGACTGGCCGCGTCGCATCAGCATGCCCTCGGCGAAGTAGACGGTGCCGTAGCCGGTGGCCTCGGGCCGGATCAGGCTGCCGCCGAAGGGCACGCCCTTGCCGGTCAGCACCGAGCTGAACTCCCCTTCCAGCTTCTTGTACATGCCGAACATGTAGCCGACCTCGCGCCCGCCCACGCCGATGTCGCCCGCCGGCACGTCGACGTCGGCGCCGATGTGCTTGTGCAGTTCGGCCATGAAGGACTGGCAGAAGCGCATGACCTCCATGTCGCTGCGGCCCTTGGGATCGAAGTCGGCGCCGCCCTTGCCGCCGCCCATCGGCAGCGTGGTCAGCGAGTTCTTGAAGGTCTGCTCGAAGGCCAGGAACTTCAGGATGCTGAGGTTCACCGACGGATGGAAGCGGATGCCGCCCTTGTACGGGCCGATCGCGCTGTTCATCTGCACGCGAAAGCCGCGGTTGACGTGAACCTGCCCCTTGTCGTCGACCCACGGCACGCGGAACATGATCACACGCTCGGGCTCGGCCAGGCGCTCGAGCAGCGCGTCGCGCTGGTACTTCGGGTTCGCTACGATGAACGGCCAGATGCTCTCGAAGACTTCCTTGACCGCCTGGTGGAACTCGGGCTGGGCCGGATCCCGCGCCTTCAGCCGCTCCAGGAATTCCGGGAGCGAGGCGGTGGCGGCGGAAGCCGGCCTGAAGGCGGAGATGTCGGTCATTTCGGGTGGAGTGCGGTGGGTGGATCGGGAAGCGAAATCTAGCACGCGAGTGGTGCGCAACGCCCCATAGGGGTGCCGAATGCGTAGGGATGGTGCATGTCGGCGCGCGCTTCCATGATCCAGGTCGATTTTTCCGGGTCGATTTTCCTGTTGACCTTCCCATGATGTGAAGCTTGATCTTTCCGCCATCGGGTCCGGGACTCGCGGCGGGGACGGTCTCCGCCGGAGGGCAGGACCGAAAACGGGAACGAAGAAGATGAACACGCAAACTGCTTCGCTGGAGGCGGGAGCCGCTGCAGGGGACCCTGCGCGGGCTGCCGTCTCGCTGTCGCTGCCGATCGACGGGATGACCTGCGCCTCCTGCGTGGCGAGGGTCGAGAAGGCGATCGCCCGGGTGCCGGGGGTCGAGTCGGTGGCGGTCAACCTCGCGGCCGAGTCGGCCCGCGTCGGCGGGGCCGGGATCGACCCGGCCGCCCTGGTCGCCGCGGTCGAGAAGGCCGGTTACCGGTCTCCGACCCGCGACGTCGACCTGAAGATCGACGGCATGACCTGCGCGTCCTGCGTCTCGCGAGTCGAGAAGGCGCTGCGCCGGCTGCCCTTCGTCGTCGACGCGAGCGTGAACCTGGCGGGCGAGTCGGCCCGGGTCAGGGTGATCGGCGGCCCGGCCGCCGAGCTCGAGGCGGCGCTGGTCAAGGCCGTGGTGCGGGCCGGCTACGGCGCGCGCCCGCTCGAGGCGGCCGGCGTGCCGGACGAGCAGGGCGGACGCGCCGAGGAGCTGCGCCGGGCCGCACCGGTGCTGATCGGCATCCTGCTGTCTCTGCCGCTGGTGGTGCCGATGGTCGGCGACCTGTTCGGGCGCCACTGGATGCTGCCGGCCTGGGCGCAGTTCCTGCTGGCCACGCCTGTCCAGTTCGTCCTCGGCGCCCGCTTCTACCGGGCCGGCTGGCACGCGCTGCGCGCGGGCACCGGCAACATGGACCTGCTGGTCGCGATCGGCACCAGCGCCGGCTGGGGCCTTTCGACCTGGCTCTGGCTGACGGCCGCGCCCGGCACGATGCCGCATCTGTACTACGAGGCCTCGGCGGTCGTGATCACGCTGGTCCTGCTCGGCAAGTGGCTCGAGGCCCGTGCCCGGCGGCAGACCACGGCGGCGATCCGGGCGCTGCAGGCGCTGCGCCCCGACGTGGCCAGGCTGCTTCGCGACGGCGCCGAGGTCGAGGTGCCGCTCGCGCAGGTGATCGTCGGAGACCGGGTGGTCGTGCGCCCCGGCGAGCGGATACCGGTCGACGGCGAACTGGTCGACGGCCACACCCAGGTCGACGAATCGATGCTGACCGGCGAGCCCCTGCCGGTCAGCCGCTCGGCCGGCGACCGGCTGACCGGCGGCTCGATCAACGGCGAGGGCCGGATCGTGATGCAGGTCACCGCCGTGGGCACCGAGACGGTGCTCGCGCGGATCATCAGGATGGTCGGCGACGCGCAGGCCGCGAAGGCGCCGATCCAGCGGATCGTCGACAAGGTCTCGGCGGTGTTCGTGCCGGTGGTGATCGGCATCGCCGCGCTCACGCTGGCCGGCTGGCTGCTGGCCGGCCAGGGCATCGAGCCGGCGCTGATCGCGGCCGTGTCGGTCCTCGTGATCGCCTGCCCCTGTGCGCTGGGCCTGGCCACGCCGGCGGCGATCATGGCCGGCACCGGCGTGGCCGCCGGCCACGGCGTGCTGATCAAGGACGCGCAGGCTCTCGAGATTGCCCATCGGGTCGACACGGTCGCCTTCGACAAGACCGGGACGCTGACCGTGGGCAAGCCGAAGCTGCTGGCCTTCGAGGCGGCGGTTGAAGCCGCGGGCCAGGCGGCGGGCAAGGCGAGCGGCGGGCCGGATGCGCCGACCGCCGAAGCGCTCGCGCTGGCGGCCAGCCTGCAAGCTGGCAGCGAGCATCCGCTGGCGCGCGCCGTGGTCGACGCCGCCCGCGAGCGGGGGCTCGCGCTCGCCGAGGCGCAGGACGTCAAGGCGATTCCCGGCAAGGGGGTCGGCGGCCGGGTCGACGGCCGGAGCGTGTCGATCGGCAGTCGCCGCTGGCTCGACGAGCAGGGGGCGGAGCCCGGCGCGCTCGGGGCACGCGCGGAGGCATTGCAGAGCGAGGGGGCGACCGTCTCCTGGCTGCTGGAGCACGCGGGCAACCAGGGGGGCGCGCGCGTGCTCGCGTTGCTCGCGTTCGGCGACGCCCCGAAGGAGGGCGCGGCCGAGGCGATCGAGCTGCTGCGCGCGCGCGGCGTGCGCACCGTGATGATCTCCGGCGACAACCGTGGCGCCGCCGAGGCGGTCGCCCGCTCGCTCGGCATCGACGAGGTGATCTCCGAGGTCCTGCCCGCCGACAAGGCCGGCCACGTGCGCCGCCTTCAGCAGGGCGGGCACACGGTCGCGATGGTCGGCGACGGCGTCAACGACGCGCCGGCTCTGGCGGCGGCCGACGTGGGCATCGCGATGGGCAACGGCACCGACGTCGCGATGCACACGGCCGGCCTGACGCTGATGCGCGGCGACCCGCGGCTGGTGCCGGCGGCCCTGGAGATCTCGGACCGCACCTACGCCAAGATCAGGCAGAACCTCTTCTGGGCCTTCTTCTACAACGCAGTCGGGATCCCGCTCGCGGCGATCGGCCTGCTGAGCCCGGTGATCGCGGGGGCGGCCATGGCGATGAGCTCGGTCAGCGTGATGACCAACGCGCTGCTGTTGTCCCGCTGGCGGCCGGTCGACAAGGCGCGTTAGCGGAGCGGACGCGGCCGGGCTGGGCCGGCCGGCGAGGGGGGGCGACCCCACCCGACGCGACGGGCGGCCCGACGGGTCGACGCGACGGGCCGGGCGGATGCGCCGCCCGGCCCGTTCGTGTATCCTTGCGCATCAGGCTCCGCCACAGGCGGCGCGCCGCCCCGCGCTTTTCGGGCGTCGGCAGCCGTTCCTCGGTCGGGCCACCGACCACGCCTTTCGCCGATCGCCGCTGGCGTTCGGTCCCGAGTCTCCGGGCGGCGACCAGCCAAGCCTTGCCGAGCGGTTCCGGCGCCGTGGTGCCGAATCCGGAGTCGCGCACGGTCGCGCCCCGCAGCCGGGTCAGGCATTTCCGATTCTCGCGCACGGGCGATCCCGTCGATGAACACTCACGAAGCCAAGATCGTGATCGAAACTGCGCTGCTTTGCGCGCAGCAGCCGCTGACCGTGGCCGAGATGCGCCGGCTGTTCGCCGACGAGCTCGGCACCGACACGATCCGGGCGCTGCTCGACGACCTGCGCAACGACTGGCAGGGCCGCGGCGTCGCGCTGGTGCCCTTGGCGACCGGTTGGCGCTTCCAGACCGTGCCCGCGATGGCGCCCTTTCTCGACCGGCTCCATCCGGAAAAGCCGCCGAAGTACTCGCGGGCCGTGCTCGAAACGCTGGCGATCATCGCCTACCGGCAGCCGGTCACGCGCGGCGACATCGAGGAGATCCGCGGCGTGACCGTGTCCGCGCAGATCGTCAAGACGCTCGAGGAGCGCGGCTGGATCGAGGTGATCGGCCACAAGGACGTGATCGGCAGGCCGGCGCTGTTCGGCACGACCCGCCGCTTTCTCGACGACCTCGGCCTTCGCGCGCTGTCCGAGCTGCCGCCGCTCGAGTCGGCCGACGCCTCGGCGGCGGCGACCGAGGCGGCCGGCGCGCTCGAACAGCGGCTGATCGACCTCGGCGAGCCTGAGCCCGCTGCCGAAGGGCAGGCCGAGGGCGCGGAGCAGGCGGCCACCGGCCAGCAGCAGCCGGCCGCCGACGGCGACGAAGTGCTCGCCGAGGCGCTGGCCGCGGTTGCGGCCGAGGCGACCGACCCCGCCCGGGCGCGAGCGGATCACGCCGATCAGTCAGGGGCTGCCGGCCAGGCCGGCGGCGCCGAACTTCGACCCGACGACGACGCCGGGCCGAACGAACCCAAGAGGGAAACTTGAATACAGAACGACCCCGCGACGATTTCCAGGCCGGTCAGGCCGCAGACGTCGACGCCCGCTCCGGCGAGGCCGGCGGCGCGGATTCCGCGGCAGGCGCCGAAGGCGGCGATCGCGGCGGCAGGCCGCCCCGTTCGCCGTTCAACCGCCGCCGCGGCCCGCGTCGGCGCGGGCGGGCCGGCAAGCCCCGCGAGGGCGAGCAAGCCGGCGCGGCCGAGGGCGGCGACGCGTCGGCCGCGCCGCCGCAGGCCGGCGAGGCGCGGGCACCGGCAGAGGGCGACCGGCAGGCGGAGGCCGGACAGCCGGCCCGAGCCGGCGGCGAGCAGTCGGGCGGCCCGCGCGAACCGGGCCAGCGCCGCCAGCGCCGCGGCCGTGGCCGCCGTCCCGACGAGGAGCGTGCGCCGCGCGCGCCGGCCGACGCCGAGCCGCTGCCGGTTTCGGCTTCGGGCGAAACCGTCGGTCTCGACGCGGTCGAGGGCCGTCGCCGCCCGAAGCAGGACCGCACGGTCGTGCTGGCCGACGAGGATCATCCCAAACTGCACAAGGTGCTGGCCGACGCCGGCCTCGGCTCGCGTCGCGACATGGAAGAGCTGATCGTCGCCGGCCGCGTGTCGGTCAACGGGCAGCCTGCGCACATCGGCCAGCGGATCGGCCCGAACGACCTGGTCCGGGTCAACGGCCGGCCGATCCAGCGCCGCAACGTGTCGAAGCCGCCCAGGGTCCTCCTGTATCACAAGCCGGCCGGCGAGATCTGCACCCGCGACGACCCCGAGCATCGCGCCACGGTCTTCGAGCGCCTCCCCAAGCTGAAGGGCTCGCGCTGGGTCGCGGTCGGCCGGCTCGACTTCAACACCGAGGGCCTGCTGATCTTCACCACGTCGGGCGACATCGCCAACCGGTTGATGCACCCGCGCTACGGCTGGCAGCGCGAATATGCGGTCCGGGTGCTCGGCCGCATCGACGAGGAGGCCCGCGCCCGGCTGCTCGAGGGCGTCGAGCTCGAGGACGGCCCGGCCGCCTTCTCCGCGATCGAGGACCTCGGCGGCGACGGCGCCAACGCCTGGTACCGCGTGGTGATCGCCGAGGGCCGCAACCGCGAGGTGCGGAGGATGTTCGACGCGGTGGGCCTGACGGTCAGCCGCCTGGCCCGGATCCGCTTCGGTCCGGTCGCGCTGCCGCGCGGGCTGGCGCGCGGACGGTGGGTCGAGCTCGCGCCGGTCGACGTGGCCGAGTTGCTCAGGCTGATCCGGGCCGCCGGGGGTGAAACCGACGCCGAGGCCGAGCGCGACGAGGACGAAATGCCGGCTCCCGGCGAAGAGATGGACTGGGACGAGGGCTACGAGGATCCCGCGGACGCGATCGGCAACCGCGCCGAACCCGAGGAAGAGCGCGAGCTCGCGCCGCACGAGATCGACGACGACTGGCAGCCCAGCTCCAGCAACGCGCACCAGGAGGGGATCACCCGGCAGGTGCGCAGCGGCGACGGGCTTCCGGGACCGGCCCGCGGCAAGCGCGTTCGCGGTGTCCGCGGGCGCGGCCCGGTGGGCGGCTTCACCGGCCCGATGGATCACGGCCGTCCGGGCTTCGGCGGGGGCTTCGACCAGCCCGGGGCGGGCAGGCCCGGTGGTGGCAAGGGCCCCAAGGGCAAGCCCCGCGGCGGGCAGGCAGGGCGGGGCGGCAAGGCGGCAGCGCCGGGCGGCGGCAAGCCGGGCCGGGGCGGCGCGCGTGGCGGCGCGGGCGGCGGCCAGCCGGGCAATCGCGCTTCATCGGGCCAGCCACGCGGCGGCCAGCCGGGCGGGCAACCGGGCGGCCAGCGGCGCGGCGGCAGGCGCGGCGGCAAGCGGGGCGGGCCGGGCGGCGCCGGCGGCGCGAACGGCGGCTGAGCACGATCGTTGCCGGCACGCCCGGCAAGCGTTGTCGATACGCCCCGGATCAGGCTATAATTGCGGTCTTGATGGAAACCGCCTGACCGGCGGCTCAACGGCGACCGCAATCGTCGGGTCGGCAGGCTTGGTTTTCGGCTTGCCCGATATCCGGGGGGCGCCGTGTCCGGACGGTCGGTGTGCTCAAAGAAAATGGGCTCGAGTAGCCCATTTTTTTTTACCGCCAGGTTTTACCGCCAAGGGCCCGTAAGGTTCGACGCGCCGGTTGGCGCTGGAGTTGGCGCGAAAGTGTCCAGTCGTGTTTCGACAGTGCAGGCGATCATCGAGAGGGCCGTGGCCGGCATGGGCTACGAGCCGGTCGATGTCGAGCATGCGCAGCAGGGTCTGCTGCGCGTGTACATCGATTCGCCGGCCGGGATCACGATCGACGATTGCGAGAAGGTCAGCCGGCAGCTGTCGCACCTGCTCACGGTCGAGGACATCGACTACTCCAGGCTCGAGGTGTCGTCGCCGGGGATGGACCGGCCGCTGAAGAAGCCCGCCGACTTCGAACGCTTCGCCGGGGCTCGCGCGAGCCTGAGGCTGCGCCTGCCCTTCCAGGGGCGGCGCAACTTCGAGGGGCTGATCACCGTCGAGCCCGAGGGGCGCTTCGGGCTCGAGCTGATCGAGCCCGAGCCCGCGCCGGGCAAGGGGCGCAAGGGCGGCGCGAAGGGCGGTTCGAAGGGCGGAAAGAAGTCGAACGCGAAGTCGTCGGGCCAGCCGGTGATGGCGGCCGAGGGCATGACGGAAGGCGCTGAGCCGGCAGCGAGGGCCGCGGTCGCCGGGGCGGCCGAGGCGGCCACGGGCGGCGAGGCGGGCGAGGCCGTGGCGCCGCGCAGTGCCGGCGCGCAGGCGCCGGTCAGGAAACTGGTTTTTACGCTCGACGAGATCGAGCGGGCTCGGCTGGTGCCGGATTACAGGTTCTAGGAGAGGCTGAATGAGCCGCGAAGTGTTGTTGCTGGTCGATGCGCTGGCGCGCGAGAAGAACGTCGGCCGCGAGGTCGTGTTCGGTGCGCTCGAGAGCGCGCTGGCCTCGGCCACGAAGAAGCGTTTCAAGGAAGACAGCGACGTGCGCGTCTCGATCGACCGGATGACCGGCGACTACGAGGCGTTCCGCCGCTGGCTGGTCGTGCCCGACGGCGAGCTCGAGGATCACGACATCCAGATCATCCTGACCGAGGCGCGCAAGCAGGTGGCCGACGCCCAGGTCGGCGACTACATCGAGGAAGAGCTCGAACCGGTCGAGCTCGGCCGGATCGGCGCCCAGGCGGCCAAGCAGGTCATCCTGCAGCGGATCCGCGACGCCGAGCGCGAGCAGATCATCGACGACTTCCTCGCCCGCGGCGAGCCGATCCTGTCGGGCACCGTGAAGCGGGTCGATCGCGAGGGCGCGATCATCGAGTCGGGCAAGGTCGAGGCCAGGCTGCCGCGCGACCAGATGATCCCCAAGGAGAACCTGCGGGTCGGCGATCGCGTGCGCGCCTACGTGGACCGGGTCAACCGCGAGGGCCGCGGCCCGCAGCTGTTCCTGTCGCGCACCTCCCCCGAGTTCATCAAGCACCTGTTCGCCAACGAGGTTCCCGAGATCGAGCAGGGCCTGCTCGAGATCAAGGCCGCGGCCCGCGACCCGGGCGTGCGCGCGAAGATCGCGGTGCACTCGAACGACCGTCGCGTCGACCCGATCGGCACCTGCGTGGGCGTGCGCGGCTCGCGCGTGCAGGCGGTCACCGGCGAGCTTGGCGGCGAGCGCGTCGACATCGTGCTGTGGTCCGAGGACCCGGCGCAGTTCGTGATCGGCGCGCTGGCGCCGGCCAACGTGTCGTCGATCGTCGTCGACGAGGACAAGCACAGCATGGACGTGGTCGTCGACGAGGACAACCTCGCGCTGGCCATCGGCACCGGCGGGCGCAACGTGCGCCTGGCCTCCGAGCTGACCGGCTGGCAGATCAACATCATGTCGGCCGAGGAGTCGCAGGCGAAGGCTGAGAGCGAGCGGCAGATGATCCGCGAGCTGTTCATGCACAAGCTCGACGTCGACCAGGACGTCGCCGACATCCTGATCGACGAGGGCTTCACCACCCTCGAGGAAGTGGCCTACGTGCCGATCAACGAGATGCTCGAGATCGAGGCCTTCGACGAGGACACGGTCAACGAGCTGCGCGATCGCGCGCGCAACGTGCTGCTGACCGAGGCGATCGCGACCGAGGAGAAGATCGGCACGACCTCCGAGGACCTGTTGAGCCTCGAAGGCATGGACCGGGACCTGGCGGCCAGGCTGGCCGACGCCGGCGTGCACACGCGCGACGAGCTGGCCGAGCTGGCGGTCGACGAACTGACCGAGGCGACCGGGATCGACGAGGAGCGCGCGAAGGACCTGATCATGAAGGCCCGGGCGCACTGGTTCGAGGACGAAGAGCAGGCCTGATCGGTCGTTGGCGGGGCGCGCCGAAGGGCGCGCCGGACGTACAGAAAATCCGGAGCGATCTGGAAAGGAAGAGCATGGCGAGTACTAACGTGGCGAAGTTTGCGGCGGAGCTGAAGATGCCGGCCGATGCGTTGCTCGAGCAACTGAAGGCGGCTGGCGTCGACAAGCGTTCGCCCGAGGACACGCTGACCGAGGCCGACAAGGAGCAGCTGCTGGTCGCGCTGCGCCGCGCGCACGGCGCCGACGACGCGCCCAAGCGCAAGATCACGCTCACGCGCAAGCAGACCTCGGAGATCAAGCAGGCCGATGCCACCGGCAAGGCGCGCACGATCCAGGTCGAGGTGCGCAAGAAGCGCGTGTTCGTCAAGCGCGACGCCGCCGAGGCGGGCGCTGCCGAGGCGCCGCAGGTCGAGGAGCAGGCGCCCGCCGCCGCCGTGGTCGACGATCAGGAGCGCCTGCAGCGCGAGGCCGAGGAGCAGCGCCAGCGCGAGCTGCTCGAGCGCCAGGCCGCCGAGCTGCGCGAGAAGCAGGAGCGTCTCGAGCGCGAGGCCCAGGCTGCCGCCGAGGCGCGCCGTCGCGAGGAAGAGGCCCGCCGCGAGGCCGAGCGCACCGCCGCCGAGCAGGCTGCCGGCGCCGAGGGCGAGACCGCCGCCGCGGAGGCCGAGGAAGCGGCCCGCGCGCGGCGCGAGCGCGCCGATGCCGAGGCGCGCGCAGCCGAAGAGGCCGCCCGCAAGGCCGCCGAGGAAGCCGAGGCCGCCCGCCGCGCGGTCGAGGCCGAGGTCGCCGAGATCAACCGCCTGATGGCCGCGCAGCGACGCCCGCAGCCCAAGGCGCCGGAACCCGCTCCCGCTCCGGTCCCGCAGGCCGCGGCGCCCGCGCCGGCGGCCGCGGCCAAGGCCGGTGTCAGCGGCACGCTGCATCGCCCGGCCGGCGCGCCGGCCAAGCCCGCGGGCGGCGCCCAGCCGTCGGCCGGCGAGGCGCCGAAGAAGCACGTCAAGTCCGAGAAGCTTTCGTCGACCTGGTCCGACGACGCGTCCAAGCGGCGCGGCCTCAAGACCCGCGGCGGCGGCCCCGACAGCGGCTGGCGCGGCGCCCGCGGCGGCCGCGGCGGCCGCGATCGCCGCCAGCAGGAGCAGGCCCAGAGCCAGGCGATGCCGGCCGAGGCGATCGTGCGCGAAGTGCACGTGCCCGAGACGATCACGGTCGCCGACCTCGCCCACAAGATGGCGGTCAAGGCGGCCGAGGTCATCAAGCAGCTGATGAAGCTCGGCCAGATGGTCACGATCAACCAGGTGCTCGACCAGGACACCGCGATGATCGTGGTCGAGGAGATGGGCCACAAGGCCTTCGCCGCGAAGCTCGACGACCCCGAGGCCTTCCTCGAGGAAACCGAGGCGCACGGCGACCTCGAGAAGCTGCCGCGTCCGCCGGTCGTCACGGTCATGGGCCACGTCGACCACGGCAAGACCTCGCTGCTCGACTACATCCGTCGCGCGAAGGTCGCCGCCGGCGAGGCAGGGGGCATCACGCAGCACATCGGCGCCTATCACGTCGAGACGCCGCGCGGCGTCATCACCTTCCTCGACACGCCGGGCCACGAGGCCTTCACCGCGATGCGCGCGCGCGGCGCCAAGGCGACCGACATCGTGATCCTGGTCGTCGCGGCCGACGACGGCGTCATGCCGCAGACGATCGAGGCGATCAACCACGCGAAGGCCGCCGGCGTGCCGCTGGTCGTCGCGATGAACAAGATCGACAAGCCCGAGGCCAATCCCGAGCGCGTCAAGCAGGAGCTGATCGCGCACGAGGTGGTGTCCGAGGAGTACGGCGGCGACGTGCCGGTGGTGCCGGTTTCGGCCAAGACCGGCGAGGGCATCGACGACCTGCTCGAGAACGTGCTGCTGCAGGCCGAGGTGCTCGAGCTGACGGCGCCGCGCGAGGGCGCGGCCAAGGGCCTGGTCATCGAGGCGCGACTCGACAAGGGCCGAGGCCCGGTCGCTTCGGTGCTGGTGCAGTCGGGCACGCTCAAGCGCGGCGACGTCGTGCTCGCCGGCTCGGCCTTTGGCCGGGTGCGGGCGATGCTCGACGAGAACGGCAAGCAGGTCGCAGAGGCCGGCCCGTCGATCCCGGTCGAGATCCAGGGCCTGCAGGAAGTCCCTGCCGCCGGCGAAGAGGTGCTGGTGCTCGGCGACGAGCGCAAGGCGCGCGAGATCGCGCTGTTCCGCCAGGGCAAGTTCCGCGACGTCAAGCTGGCCAAGCAGCAGGCCGCCAAGCTCGAGAACATGTTCGAGCAGATGGCCGAGGGCGAGGTGCAGACCCTGCCGCTGATCGTGAAGGCCGACGTGCAGGGCTCGGCCGAGGCGCTGGCCCAGGCGCTGCTCAAGCTGTCGACCAGCGAGGTCAAGGTGCAGATCGTCCACCAGGCGGTGGGCGGCATCAGCGAGAGCGACGTGAACCTGGCCACCGCGTCGAAGGCGGTCGTGATCGGCTTCAACGTGCGCGCCGACCAGCAGGCCAAGCGGCTGGCCGAGGCAAACGGCATCGACATCCGCTACTACAACATCATCTACGACGCGGTCGACGAGGTGAAGGCGGCGATGTCCGGCATGCTCGCGCCCGAGCAGCGCGAGGAAGTCATCGGCCAGGTCGAGATCCGGCAGATCTTCCGCGTGCCGAAGGTCGGCAACGTGGCGGGCTGCATGGTCACCGACGGCATCGTGCGCCGCGGCGCCCGGGTGCGGCTGCTTCGCGACAACACGGTCATCTGGACCGGCGAGCTCGACACGCTCAAGCGCTTCAAGGACGACGTCCGCGAGGTTCGCGAGGGCTTCGAGTGCGGCCTGTCGCTGAAGAACTACGACGACATCCGCGAAGGCGACCAGCTCGAGGTGTTCGAGATCAAGGAGGTCGCGCGCACGCTGTAAGGGCGGCGCGCATCGCGATGAGCAGGCATCAGCCAGGCGGCGGCGGACGCTCGGTCAGGGTGGCGGAACAGGTCCACCACGAACTGGCCGAGCTGATCCGCGCCGAAGTGAAGGACCCGCGGGTCGGCATGGTCACGCTGACCGGCGTGGAGCTCACGCCCGACTACGCCTATGCCACCGTGTACTTCACGGTGCTGCCCGACGACCCGGACACGGTCGCGAAGACCAGGGCCGGGCTCGAGCGGGCGGCCGGCTTCCTGCGCGGCCAGCTCGGCCGCCGGGTGCGGATCCACACGACGCCCGAGCTGCGTTTCGTCCACGACCGGTCCACCTCGCAGGGCATCGAGATGTCGAAGCTGATCGACGAGGCAGTCCGCCGGCACGCGGACGACTGACGCAGGCCGGTCGTGACGCAAACTCGTAGAGCGCCCCGCGAGCGGGTCGACGGCATCCTGCTGCTCGACAAGCCGAAGGGGCTCAGCTCCAACGACGCGCTGGTGCGCGCGCGCCGGCTGCTGAACGCGCTGAAGGCCGGCCACGGCGGCACCCTCGACCCGATGGCGAGCGGGCTGCTGCCGCTGATGTTCGGCGAGGCGACCAAGTTCGCGGCCGACGCGCTCGACGCCGACAAGACCTACCTCGCCGACCTGACGCTGGGCGTGACCACCGACACCGGCGACGCCGAAGGACAGGTGCGCGAGCGCCGGCAGGTCGCCGTGAGCGAAGAGGCCTTGCGCGCCGCCTGCGCCGCCTTCGTGGGCCCGATCGACCAGGTGCCGCCGATGCACTCGGCGCTCAAGCGCGAGGGCAAGCCGCTGTACGAATACGCGCGCGCCGGCATCGAGCTCGAGCGCGCGGCGCGCCGCGTGACGATCCATTCGATCGACGTGATCGACTGCGCGCTCGACGGCGACGCGCCTCGCGCCACGATCCGCGTGGCCTGCAGCAAGGGCACCTACATCCGCACGCTGGCCGAGGACATCGGCGAGCGGCTCGGTTGCGGCGCGCACCTGAGCATGCTTCGCCGCGAGCGGGTCGGGATGCTTTCGCTGGTCGATGCGCTCGGGCTCGAGGCCCTCGAGGCGCTCGACCTGCCGCAGCGGCGCGCCCGGCTCGCGCCGGTCGACGCGCTGCTCGCGGGGCTGCCGCGGGTCGATCTCGACCCGCAGGCGGCCGCCCGCTTCCGCAACGGCCAGCGCTTGCCGGCCCACGCGCTCGGGCCCGCCCAGCGGGAGGCGCTGGACGCCTGCGGTGCCCAGGACGCCGGGGGCGCCGGCAGTGCCCGCGAGGGCAGGGTGCGCGTCTACGCCGACACGCGCCTGCTCGGACTCGCGCTCTGGCGCAACCGGGTGCTCGCGCCGCTGAGGCTCGTCGCCGTCGAGTCGGGTGCCGAGCCCGTTCCGGACGCGGTCGCCGAGGCGGCCCGCGAGCCGGTTCCGGACGGCGCCTGCGCCGCCGGCTCCCGCCAGGGCTGATCCGGTCCGGCGCAAGCCGGGCCTCGCCGGCGGGCCCGCGGATCTCGGCTCGCCGCCGGCCCTCGATGCCGCAACCCGCCGGGGCCGCGATCCTGCCCCGGCCCCCCGATACGAACGACGCGCCCCGGCCCGATCCGGGACCCGAACACCACATCCTCCGAACCAGGACACGAACATGACCCAGGCCATTCGCAACATCGCGATCATCGCGCACGTCGACCACGGCAAGACCTCGCTGGTCGACCAGCTGCTGCGCCAGTCCGGCACCTTCCGCGCCAACCAGCAGGTGGCCGAGCGCGTGATGGACAGCAACGACCTCGAGCGCGAGCGCGGCATCACGATCCTCGCCAAGAACTGCGCGGTCGAGTACGAGGGCACCCGCATCAACGTCGTGGACACCCCGGGGCACGCAGACTTCGGCGGCGAGGTCGAGCGCGCGCTGTCGATGGTCGACGGCGTGCTGCTGCTGGTCGACGCGGTCGAGGGACCGATGCCGCAGACCCGCTTCGTGACCCGCAAGGCGCTGGGCCTCGGCCTGAAGCCGATCGTGGTCGTCAACAAGATCGACCGGCCGGGCGCGCGGCCCGACTGGGTGGTCAGCCAGACCTTCGACCTGTTCGACAAGCTGGGCGCCACCGAGGAGCAGCTCGACTTCCCGGTCGTGTACGCATCGGCGATCAACGGCATCGCGGTCGAGAACCTGAAGGACCTGCCCGAGGGCGTGCTGGAAGCCGGCGCGGGCGGACTGTCGATGAAGCCGCTGTTCGAGGCGATCCTTCGCCACGTGCCCAAGCGCGAGGACGACGTCGAGGGCCCGCTGCAGTTCCAGATCTCGGCGCTCGACTACTCGAGCTACGTGGGCAAGATCGGCATCGGCCGGGTCAACCGCGGCCGGGTGCGCACCGGCCAGCAGGTCGTGGTGCTGTACGGCGACCAGGCCGAGACCGGCGTGGCGCCGGTCAACGCGAAGGTCAACCAGGTGCTGCGCTTCCGCGGGCTCGAGCGGGTCGCTGTCGACGAGGCCGAGGCCGGCGACATCGTGGCGATCACCGGCATCGAGCAGCTCGACATCGGCTCCACGGTCTGCGATCCGGCCGCCCTCGAGGCGCTGCCGGTGCTGAAGGTCGACGAGCCGACGATGACGATGGAGTTCCTGGTGAACACCTCGCCGATGGCGGGCCGCGAAGGCAAGTTCGTGACCAGCCGCCAGATCCGCGAGCGCCTCGAGCGCGAGCTGAAGGCCAACGTGGCGCTGCGCGTGGACTTCTCCGCCGACTCCGACACCTTCATCGTGTCCGGCCGCGGCGAGCTGCACCTGACCATCCTGCTCGAGAACATGCGGCGCGAGGGCTACGAGCTGGCGGTGTCGCGGCCCAAGCCGAAGATCCGCACCGTGGACGGCGTGCGCGAGGAGCCCTACGAGCTGCTGACGATGGACCTCGAGGAGAACCACCAGGGCCCGGTGATGGAGCTGCTCGGCCGCCGGCGCGGCGAGCTGCAGAACATGGAGCCGGACGGCAAGGGCCGGGTGCGCCTCGAGTACCGGGTGCCGGCGCGCGGGCTGATCGGCTTCCACAACGAGTTCCTGAACCTGACCCGCGGCACCGGCATCATCAGCCATGTGTTCGACGACTACGGCCCCTGGGCCGGCGAGATCGAGGATCGCCGCAACGGCGTGCTGATCTCTCAGGACGACGGCGACGCGGTGGCCTACGCGCTGTGGAAGCTGCAGGAGCGGGGCCGGATGTTCGTGAAGCCGGGCGATCCGCTGTACGAGGGCATGATCATCGGCATCCACACCCGCGACAACGACCTGGTCGTGAACCCGGTCAAGGAGAAGAAGCTCACCAACGTCCGCGCCTCGGGCAAGGACGAGGCGATCGTGCTGACCCCGCCTATCCAGCTGACGCTCGAGAAGGCGGTCGAGTTCATCGGCGACGACGAGCTGGTCGAGCTGACGCCGAAGAGCATCCGGCTGCGCAAGCGCTTCCTGAAGGAGCACGAGCGCAAGCGCGCGGCGCGCGAGGCCGAGACGGCCTGAGGCCCGTTCGGCGGCTGGCGCGGCCGCCGGGCGCCGGGGCGGGCGGCAGGCCTGCCGAGCGCGGCCCGGGCCGTGCGATGATCGTTCGATGGATGCGCTGCGCGGGCTCGTCGACCGATTCGCCCGGCTGCTGGCGGGCAGCGGCCCGCTCGCGCCCGGCCGCGGGCTGGCCAGCGGCGTGCTCGCCTTCGCGCTGGCGGCGCTCTCGCTGCTCGCGGTGCTGGCCTTCCACTTTCCCGAGTACCTGACCACCCCCGAGCTGCGGCGGCGATATCCGGTCGAGCTGCTGCGACAGCTGCTGCTCGGCGCGCTGGTGCTCGCCGGGTCGGTGTCGCTGGTCAACGCGGCGCTCGGGCGCACGCGCTGGCTCAGCCTGTCGGCATTCGCGCTGGTGCTGCTGTCGGTCGCGCTGGGCGGGCATCGGGTGCCGGTCGGCGACTTCGCCGACGGCACGCCCTACCTGGGTGTCGACTGGTTCGTGCTGGACCTGCTGGGCTCGGCGTTCGTGTTCGTGCTGCTCGAGAAGCTGTTCCCGCTGCGGCCCGGCCAGCCGGTCTTCCGGCCCGACTGGCAGACCGACCTCGGCTACTTCGCCGCCAACCACCTGGCCGTGGGTCTGTTGCTGCTGGCCACCAACGCACTGGTTCACGCCTTCTTCGGATGGGCCGTGCACCCGCCGCTGCAGCAGGCGGTCCGCTCGCTTCCCGGATGGGCCGAGCTGCTGCTGCTGGCCCTCGTGGCCGACTTCGCGCAGTACTGGCTGCACCGCGCCTGGCACCGTGTCCCGGCGCTCTGGCGCGTCCACGCCATCCATCACAGCATCGACACGCTGGACTGGCTGGCCGGCTCGCGGATGCACCTGCTCGACATGCTGGCCACGCGGGTGCTCGTGCTCGGCATCGTCTTCGTGCTCGGCTTCTCGCGCTGGGCGATCGACGCCTACATCGTGATCGTGGCCTTCCACGCGGTGCTCAACCACTCGAACGCGCGGCTGCCGTGGGGGCCGCTGCGGCACCTGCTGGTCACGCCCGAGTTCCATCACTGGCATCACGCTTCGGACCGCGCGGCGCTCGACCGCAACTTCGCGGCGCACTTCGCCTTCCTCGATCGCGTGTTCGGCACCCTGCACCGGGCACCCGGCGCCTTGCCCGAGCGCTACGGCGTGCTCGGCGAGACGCTGCCGCGGGGTTTCCTGCGCCAGCAGTGGCACCCGTTCAGGCGGCGCCCCGCGCCGCGCTGAGCGACCCGCCGGCGCGGTGCCGGGCTCACTCCTTGAACCAGACGACCTGCTGCGTGGTCGCGAGCAGCCTGCCGTCCGGCGTCCACAGCTGGGCCTCCTGGTCGAAGAAGCCGCGATGGATCGCGTTGGTGCGGGCCACGCCCTGCAGCGGCGTGGCGCCGATCGCGGCGAGCTCGTCGGCCGCGGCGTGGAAATAGACGTTCATCGTGACCGTGCCGATCGGGGTGCGCTGCGGCCGGCGCGCGAACAGCCACGGCCGGAACGCGTCGCACAGCGAGGCGAGCCCGGGGAAGTCGATCGGCCTGGGCGGGACGTCGGCCAGCCAGCTGCGCGCCTCGCCGGCGTCGAGGTCGTCGAGCGTGCGCCGCTCGTAGCGCGCCGACCAGGGGGCCACGGAGGTGCCGCGCGAGGGAACGAGCGACTCGCGCGGCGGCAGGGCGGGCGGCATGGCCTCGACGTGCGCCCAGGTCTCCCGGCGGGTGCCGAAGACCGCGGTCGCGGTCGTGGAAACCTCCCGTTCCGGGCCCTGGACCAGCTCGGCGAACCAGTGTTGCGTCGAGCGGCTGGTGCGGATCTCCCGGGTTGCGATCTCGAACTCGCCGTCGCGCACCGGGCCCGCGTAGTTCACGGTGAGCGCGACCGGGTCGCCCAGCCGCTCCGGCCGCCGCAGCAGCGCCTGCAGCATCACTGCGGCCGTGATGCCCCCGTAGGGGCCGACCATGTTCCGGTAGGCGTCCGAGGTGCGGCCGGCGAAGCGGCCACCGCCGAGCGGCGACAGGCGGATCGCGGCGTCGAAGGGATGGGGCCCGGCTTGGCCGGGCGCGTCGGAGTCGGGCAGGGCGGGCTGGGTCATCGTCGGTCTTGTCGGGCTCGAGGCCGGCGGGCGCGCCGTTCGCGCGGGCCGGGCTGCCGATGGTAACGGAGGGCGAAGACCGGCCGCCCGCAGGCGTGTTAGTGTCCCGTTCCGATGAACGAGTCTTCAGGTTCCCGGCGGCGCACCCGGCCCACAGTCAACCTCGCCCTGCAGGGCGGCGGTTCGCACGGCGCGTTCACCTGGGGCGTGCTCGACCGGCTGCTCGAGGACGGTCGCCTCGACTTCGAGGGCGTGTCGGGCGCGAGCGCCGGCGCGATGAATGCCGTCGTGCTGGCCCAGGGCTGGATGGAAGGCGGGCGCGACGGCGCCCGCGAGGCGCTCGACCGGTTCTGGCGCACGGTCGGCGGCGGTTCGGGCATCTTCGGCACCGAGATGCTGGGGGCCTGGGCCGACCTGCTGGTGCGCACGTTCTCGCCCTACCACCTGAACCCGGCCAACCTCAATCCGCTGCGCGGCATCCTGGACACGCAGGTCGACTTCGAGCGGCTGCGCGCGGACAGCCCGTTCAGGCTGTTCGTTTCGGCGACCAACGTGCGGACCAGTCACGTTCGGGTCTTCGACACGAACGAGCTGACGGTCGACGTGCTGCTGGCGTCGTCCTGCCTGCCGACTGTCTTCCACACGGTCACGATCGACGGCGAGGCCTTCTGGGACGGCGGCTACCTGGCCGATCCGCCGCTGTTCCCGTTCTTCTACGAATGCGAGTCGCGCGACCTGCTGGTGGTGATGGTCAACCCGCTCGCCCGCGATCGCGTTCCCCGCAACCCGGGCGAGATCCTCGACCGGCTCAACGAGATCACCTTCAACGCCTCGCTGATCTCCGAGATGCGGGCGATCGCCTTCGTCCAGAAGCTGCTCGGCGAGGGCTGGCTGAAGCCCGAGTTCGAGCCCAGGCTCAAGAACATGCTGGTCCACGCGGTGCGGGCCGACGGCGTGCTGTCCGGCCTGGGCAGCGAATCGAAGTTCACGACGGCAACGCCCTTCCTGCTCGACCTGCGCGAGAGAGGGCGGGAGACCGCCTCCGCCTGGATCGAGGCGAGCCTCAGGCACGTCGGGAAGCGCTCGTCGATCGACGTGCGGAGCACGTTTCTCGAGCCGTCGTGATTCGGAAATACAACAGTCGGCGCCTGTAGCGCTTGCCGCATCGTTCCGGATATTGGCGGCGCTGCGAAGAAGCGTCATGCTCTGCGACTGTGGAGAAACGCCTCGCAAAGCCAGTCGAGGCGGGCGTTTTCGAAGCGAACCAGGCATTCCCAATCAAAGGAGATTCGAGCATGGCGACTGCCAGCAAGGCTGCGAAGAAACCCGCCGCGAAGGCGCCGGCGAAGAAACCGGCCGCGAAAGCGGCTGCCAAGGCGCCGGCCAAGAAGCCCGCGGCCAAGGCCCCGGCCAAGAAAGCGGCTGCGAAGGCCCCGGCGAAGAAGGCCGCGGCCAAGGCGCCGGCCAAGAAGGCCGCCGCGAAGGCGCCGGCGAAGAAGGCCGCCCGCAAGCCGAACGCCGCCTTCATGAAGGCGATGACCCCGAGCGCCGACCTCGCCGCGATCGTCGGCAGCAAGCCGCTGCCGCGCACCGAAGTCGTCAAGAAGATGTGGGACTACATCAAGAAGGGCAACCTGCAGGACGCCAAGAACAAGCGGATGATCAACGCCGACGACAAGCTGAAGAAGATCTTCGGCAAGGCGCAGGTCAGCATGTTCGAGATGACCGGCCTGGTGGGCAAGCACCTGTCGTGATCGCGATGCCGGGCGGCGAAGGCCGCCCGATCGCGCGAGGGGCGGCCGAGGGTCGCCCCTTTTTTCGTTCCGGCGCCGTTCACCGGGGCCCGGCCCCGGAAGCCCGGGTCGGCGGCCCCGGAAGCCCGGTTCAGGCGGCGCCGAGCCAGTAGGCGGCGTTGCCGTAGGTGTTCTTCAGGTGGTCGATGAACATCCGCACCCGCAGCGGCAGGTGGCGGCGCTGCGGGAATACCGCGTAGATCGCGTTGTCGGGCGCAGCGAAGGGCTCGAGCACGGCGACCAGCCTGCCCGCCTTCAGGTCCTCTCCGACCTCCCACATCGAGCGCCAGGCGAGCCCGCGTCCGGCCAGCGCCCAGTCGCGCAGCACCGCGCCGTCGTTGCACTCCATCGAGCCCGACACCCGCATCGACACGAGCTCGCCGTCGATCGTGAACTGCCAGCCGCGCGCCTGGTTGCCGTAGGTGCCGAAGGTCAGGCAGTCGTGCCGCGCCAGGTCGGACGGCGCCAGCGGCGTGCCGCGCCGCCCCAGGTAAGCGGGGCTGGCCACGACGACCCTGCGATTGTCGGCCAGCTTCACGCCGACCAGGCTGGAGTCGTCGAGCACGCCGATCCGGATCGCCACGTCGATGCCTTCGTTGACGATGTCCGCGAGCCGGTCGGTGAGGTCCAGCGAGATCGTCACGTCGGGGTGGGCGTCCAGGAAGCCGGGCAGCAGCGGCGAGACGTGGGCGCGGCCGAAGCCGGCCGGCGCCGTCACCCTGAGGTGGCCGCTCGCCTTGATGCCGCCGAGCGAGACCGAGGCCTCGGCGTTGTGGAAGTCGTGCAGGATCCGCTGGCAGTCCTCGAGGAAGGCGCTGCCCTCGAAGGTCAGCGTGATGCGGCGGGTGGTTCGCACCAGCAGCTTGACGCCGAGGCGCTCCTCGAGCGCGTCGATCCGGCGGCCGATCACGGCGGGCGCCACGCCCTCGGCCTGGGCGGCGGCGGAAAGGCTGCCGCGGGTGGCCACGGCGACGAAGGTCTCGATCTGCTTGAAGCGGTCCATCGAGCGATTATCGCCTCTGGCGCCTTGCCGGCGAGCTCACTAAACTCGGCGCGATGAACCCGCTGCTCGCCTTCTACCGCGGCACCGGCGCCGACCATCGCGGGCGCCGGGTCGACGAGATCCTCGCCCGCGACGACGACTGGCTCGAGCACACGCACGACTTCATCCAGTGGCTCTTTCCGCTGCGCGAGCCGAGCGGCGTCAATCCGTTCGCGCCGCTGGTCGACGACGAGGTCCGCGACGCCTTCGATGCCGACCCGGAACTTCGCGCGCGGCTGCTCGCGAGCCTGGACCGGATGCTCGCGTTCTACGGGCTCGCGCGCAGCGCCGACGGCATCGTGAAGTCTCCCGACTGGCCGGAACGCAAGCTCGATTGGTTCCTGGCCGACACGCACAACGACCTGCGGATCACCCGGATCCTGAAGAGCCTGGCGATCCTCGGCCTGCGCGAGTACGCCGAGCGGCTGCTCGGCTGCCTCGAGACGCTGCGGGTCGCCGAACCCGATTGCGGCATCGGCGCCACCGCCTTCGGCTACTGGCGCGATGCGCTGCGCCGTCCTCCTCCCGAGCGAAAATGACCGACCTGGTGTTCGTCTACGGCACCCTTAAGCAGGGCTTTCCGAATTTCCGCGTCAATCGCGGCACCCGAGTTGCCGGCGAGTTCGTGACCCTGCGGCCCTATCCGCTCTACGTGGTCGGCGACATCCGCGTGCCCTGGCTGGTCGACCGGCCCGGCAGCGGCCACCCGGTGGCCGGCGAGTTGTACCGGGTCGACGCGCAGGCGCTCGCGCTGATGGACGAACTCGAGCAGATCGACGAGCCGGGGTGGTACAGCCGCCGCGAGATCGAGGTCGGGCCGCGCGGCGCCGCAGGCGGCGAAACCGCGACGGCCTTCGTCTACTTCGGCTGCGCGGACCGACTGGAAAGCATCGCAGTGCATCTGGGGCCGATCGCCGAGTACACCGAGGACCTCGCCCGCAGCTATCGCGACGGGGACTTCTGAGGCGGCGACGCATTCGAGTGCCGGCGGACGGGCGGCGCACGGGAGGAAGCATGGCGGTCAGGATCGTTCGACTGGGCTCGCCGCGGGCCGACGGCGAGGGCCTGCGGATCGGCACGGTGCGCAGGCCGCCGCGCGGCGTGCCGAAGGCGGAATTCGCGGCCCGGGACTACTACGACGTCTGGTTCCCGAACCTCTCGCCCAGCGCCGCCCTGGTCGCCGAGGCGCAGGCTGCGCAGAGCGACCGCGACTGGGCGGGCTTTCGCAGGAAGTTCCGCGCCGAGATGTCCGCGCCGGAGGCCAGCCGCGAGCTCGACCTGCTTGCCGCGCTGTCGCACCATGCGAGCTTCTCGGTGGGCTGCTACTGCGAGAGCGAGGCCCGCTGCCACCGCTCGGTGCTGCGCGAGCTGCTCGCGGAGCGCGGCGCCGAGATCGCCGGCTGACCGGCAGCTCGAAGGAGAGGGAAGATGTCGCGAACACTGATCGGCTCGGGCTCCACCTTCGAGCGCGAGATCGGCTACTCGCGCGCCGTCGTCGACGGCGACTGGGTGTTCGTGTCGGGCACCACCGGCTTCGACTACGCGACGATGACGATCGCCGACGACGTCGTCGAACAGGCCGAGCAGTGCCTGAAGAACATCCAGGCGGCGCTGGGGCAGGCCGGGGCGGAAATGCGCGACGTCGTGCGCGTGACCTACATCCTTCCCGACGCGGCCGAGTTCCCGCGCTGCTGGCCGGTGCTGCGGCGATGGTTCGGCGAGATCCGGCCCGCCGCGACGATGATCTCCGCGGGCCTGGCCGATGCGCGGATGCGGATCGAGATCGAGGTCACCGCGCGCCGGCGCGAGGCTTAGCGACGGTCCGGGCGGCGCTGCGCCGCCCCGGCTCACGGCCCTACATGCCCACGTAGCGGCCCGGGCGGTGGTTGATCGCCAGCGTCAGGTTCAGCGTCAGCGCGCCGACCAGCGAGACCGCGACGACCTCCGGCGCGACCACCGCCAGCGACAGCAGCACGACGGCGGCGTCGAGGCCCAACTGGAGCCAGCCCGCCCGCCAACCGGTCCGCTCCTGCAGGTAGAGCGCCAGCACGTTGAAGCCGCCCAGGCTGCCGCGATGGCGGAACAGGATCAGCAGCCCCACGCCGACCAGCAGGCCGCCGACCGGCGCCGCGTAGCCGGCGTGGATCGCGCCCAGGCCGAGCAGCGGGCGCTGCAGCTCGCTGATCGCGGCCAGCAGCCCGACCGCGGCGATCGTCTTCATCGTGAAGCGCCAGCCCATCCGGAAGACCGCCAGCGCGAAGAAGGGCAGGTTGACCAGCACGAAGGCCGGTCCGAAGCCGATCCCGAAGCGGTAGGACAGCAGCAGCGCGAGGCCGGCGGTGCCGCCGGTCACCAGCCCGGCCTTCTCGAAGAGCGCGACGCCCAGGCCCACCAGCACCGCTGCCGACAGGAAGGCGATCGCGTCCTCGAGCGGCGTGTGGCGCAAGGATCCCGGCGGCGGCTGGTCGAGGCCTGGCGGGCGAGGAGCGTGGGGCTGGGGCATCTCGGCCATGGCGGAGTCTTCGGCGGCGCCGATCGCGGCCGGCGGCGCGGCGGCCGCGGCATTCGAACCGGACCGCCGGATTCTGTCACGGCGTCCCGGATGGCTTATGCTGCTTTCGACACGGAAATTGACTGAAGTCGGAGATCTCGATGAGCGAACGCAGAGCGCAGGCGGTTCCCACGGTGCAGGTGTCCAACGAGCGGGTCGTGGTGACCGAGTGGCGCTTCGCGCCCGGCGCGGAAACCGGCTGGCACACGCACCAGATGGACTACGTCGTCGTGCCGATGACCAACGGCACGCTGCGCCTCGAGACGAAGGACGGCGACTTCGACGCGCCGCTGGTGGCGGGCAGCAGCTATTCGCGGGCCGCGGGCGTCGAGCACAACGTGGTCAACGCCAGCCCGCACGAGGTGGTGTTCGTGGAGATCGAGGTCCGCTGAGGCGGTGCCGGCGATGCGCTTCGAGATCGTCCGCGGCTGGCTGCCCGGCGCCATCGGCGGCATCGTCGCGCTGCACGGCGAGTACTACCACCGCAAGGCCGGCTTCGGCCTGTACTTCGAAACCAAGGTCGCGCGCGAGCTGGCCGAGTTCGCGTGCCGGCACGACGACGCGCGCGACGGCCTGTGGCTGGCGGTGTCCGACGGCCGGGTCGAGGGCTCGATCGTCATCGACGGCATCGACGCCCGGGGCGAGGGCGCGCATCTTCGCTGGTTCATCGTGTCCGACCGGCTCCGGGGCCGGGGTGCCGGCAAGGCGCTGATCGGCGCCGCGCTGGACTTCTGCCGGGCCCGCGGCTACCGCGACTGCCACCTGTGGACCTTCGCGGGGCTGGATGCCGCGCGGCACCTGTACGAACGCAACGGCTTCAGGCTCACCCGGCAGGCGCGCGGCGCGCAGTGGGGCGTGGAAGTCGACGAGCAGCGCTTCGACCTGCGGCTGGAGGCCTGAGGCGTGGCCGGTCGCCCGACGCCTCCGATGTCCCGGGCCGAAGCCCAGCGGCGGGGCGACGCGATCCGGGCCTTCCGGGCGGAGCTCGTCGAGCTCGAGCGCGAGGGCGTGCTGGCGCTTTCGGAAGGGCAGCGCGCCGCGGTCGACGCGCACCACGAAGGCCTGCTCTCGCGCCTCGCGGCGGAGTTCGACATCGACCGCGACAGCCGCGCGAGCCGGCTGTCGCTCGGCATGAAGATCGCCTCCTTCCTCGGCGCGCTGGCGCTGGCCGCCGGCGTCTTCTTCCTCTTCTACCAGTTCTGGGGATTCTTCGACGAGACGGCGCAGGTCGCGATCCTCGCGATCGCTTCGCTCGGCAGCTTCGCGTTCACGCTGTGGCTGCGGGGCAGGGACGCGTCGGGCTACTTCACGAAGCTGGCCGCGATGATCGCCTTCGCCTGCTTCGTGCTGAACCTGGTCATGCTGGGCCAGATCTTCAACGTCACGCCGTCCGACCGGGCGCTGCTCGCGTGGGCGGCGCTGGCGCTGCTGCTGGCCTATGCGTGCGAGCTGCGGCTCCTGCTGGCGGCCGGGCTGCTGTGCCTGGTGGCGTTCAGCTCGGCACGCGCCGGGAGCTGGGGCGGCCTGTACTGGCTGCACTTCGGCGAGCGGCCCGAGAACTTCCTGCCGGCGGCGATCGCGATGTTCGTGCTGCCGCAGTGGCTGTCGCAGGAGCGTCGCGCGGGTTTCGCGGCCACCTGGCGCATCGTCGGCATGCTGGCCTTCTTCCTGCCGGTGCTGGTGCTTTCGCACTGGGGAAGTGCGAGCTACCTGGCGATCGCCCCGGCGGTCGTCGAGGGGCTCTACCAGGTGCTCGGCTTCGCCGCCAGCGCTGCGGCGATCTGGCTCGGCGCGCGCCGCGACTGGGCCCACGTGGTCAACACCGGCGTCGCGTTCTTCGTGCTGTTCCTGTACACGAAGTTCTTCGACTGGTGGTGGGAGCTCCTGCCGAAGTACCTGTTCTTCCTGCTGATCGGCGCGATCTCGGTGGCGATCCTGGCAGTACTGCGCCGGCTGCGTTCGGGGCGGCGAGAGCCCGCCGGCGACCGGGCGGGCGCGCCCGGCGGAGACGCGCGATGAACGCCCGCGGCGCGCGCTGGACCCTGCTCGCAGGGGTGCTGCTGATCCTGGTCGCCAATGCGGTGGTGCTCGCGGGCGTGGCCTGGAACCGCAGCGGCGCCCCGGAGGCGGTGCTCCGGCTGGGCACCCGCGAGCTGCGGGTGCCCTACAGCCAGGCGGCGCGGGTCGAGAACAGCGGCATGCTGCTCAGGCTCCAGTGGCGCGTGCCGACCACACCGGCTGCCGACGCACGCGGATCCGCCGCCGACGGCATCGGCGCGTCGCCGGCCTGGCTCGACGAGGACCGGATCGCCGCCCTGGGCTTCGAGATTCCACGGGAAGGCGATGTCGCAGCGCGGCGGCTCGCGCTCGCGCGCCAGCTGTCGCGCGATGTGCTGCTCGTGCTCGAGTTCGACGGCCCGGCGTACCGCCGAGCCGTCGATCACGCTCGCCAGCAGGCCGAGCTGGCCGAGGCGCGCAGCCGGGCCGAGCCCGGGGCGGCCGACCTGAAGCGGCGCGCCGAGTGGGCGGCGAATCGCCTGCGCCGCGCCGAGACGATCGACAGCCGACTGTTCGTCGTCGACGCCGGACTCGATGCGGCCGCGCTGCGGGCCGTCTGGCCCGATGCGTCCCGCCATGCGATCGTCGAAGGCCGGGTCCGCGCCGCGCTCGTCGGGCCCGACGAGACCGCGCGGGTCGGCGGCTACGTGTCCGGCCTGAACGTGCCCGCGATCAACGTTCCCTCGGGCGCCCGAGCGGCGCTCGAGCGCGCGCTCGCCGCTTCGGGCGCGCGACGGAAAGCGGGCCAGCCGATCGTCCCGGGGCTCGAGATCGAGGTCGCGTTCGGGCGACGTTTCGAACCCTGGATCCGGTCGGTCACTTCGGCGGGAACGGGGGGCGCGAGCGCGCCGGGCGGGCGGTCGGGCGCGGACTCGCCGGAGGGCGCGCGATGAGCCGGCAACCGGGCGCGGAATCGACCGGCCGCGGCGCGCGTTCGGGCGGCGCGCGTCCCGACGGCTGGACCGGCCGCCTCGGCTTCATGCTGGCGACGATCGGGTCGGCGGTCGGCATCGGCAGCATCTGGAAGTTCCCGTACGAGGTCGGGTCCAACGGCGGCAGCGCCTTCCTGCTCTTCTACCTGCTGGGGCTCGCGCTGATCGTGGTGCCGCTGATGTTCGCCGAGTTCGCGATCGGCCGGCGCGGTCGCAGCGACCCGTCGGGCAGCATCGCCGCGGTCGCGGCCGCTTGCGGCGCGAGCCGGCGCTGGACGCTGGTCGGCGTGCTGGGCGTGGTGACCGGCTTCCTCGTGCTGAGCTTCTATTCGGTGATCGGCGGCTGGACGCTCGGCTACGCGATCCAGATGGTGCACGACGGCCTGCCCGGCGTCGATCCGCGCGCGGTGGCCGCGCGCTTCGACGCCTTCCTCGCATCGCCGTGGCGTCTGGCCCTGCTGCACGCGGTCTTCATGGGCGCGACCGCAGCGATCGTGGCGCGCGGCGTCAGCGGCGGCATCGAGAGCGCGGTCAAGGTGCTGATGCCGCTGCTGCTGGTGCTGATGGTCCTGCTGGCCGGCTACTCGGTCGCGGTCGGCGACCTGCCCGCCACGCTCTCGTTCCTGTTCCGGCTCGACACATCCCACCTCGACGCAGGCACCGCGCTCGAGGCGCTGGGCCTGGGCTTCTTCTCGATCGGCGTGGGCCTGGGGCTGATGATCACCTATGCGGCCTACAGCGGCGCCGAGATCAGCCTGAAGGAAGTGGCCGTGGGCTCCGTGCTCGCCGACACCGCGATCTCCTTCCTCGCCGGGTTCGCGGTCTTCCCGATCGTGTTCGCCCACGGGCTCGATCCGGCCAGCGGCCCGGGTCTGGTCTTCGTCACGCTGCCGCTCGCCTTCGCGCAGATGCCCTACGGCACGCTGGCGGCCGGCGCCTTCTTCGTGCTGCTCTTCGTGGCGGCGCTCGCCTCGGCGATCTCGATGCTCGAGCTGATCGTCGCGATGCTGACGCGGCGTCTCGGCCTTGGCAGGCTCGCGGCGACCGCGATCGCGGCTTCGGCCTGCTTCGCCGCCGGCATCGCCACGGTGCTGTCGTTCAACCTGTGGGCCGACTGGCGACCGCTCGGCGGCATCGACCGGCTCGCCGACGCCAGCTTCTTCGACCTGCTGGACATGCTGACCTCCGACCTGTTGCTGCCGATCGGCGGGCTGCTGATCGCGCTGTTCGCCGGCTGGGCCGCGCCGCGGCAGCTGCTGGTCGAGGAGTTGCGGCTCGGGAAGGGCGGGGCGAGCCTGCTGCGCGCGCTGCTGCGCTGGATCGCGCCTGCGGCGATCGTCGCGGTCACCGCGTCGGCCTTGCTCGGCTGAACGACCGGATACGAGGGGACAAGATGGGCTGGCTCGTCACCAAGTACCTGCTCAGCGCCGCGGTGGTGGTCGCGGTGTCCGAGATCGCGCGGCGCAGCGACCGGCTCGGCGCCTTCATCGCGGCGCTGCCGCTCGTCACGGTGCTCGCGCTCGTCTGGCTGCATTTCGAGAAACAGCCCGTCGAGAAGATCGCCAATCACGCCTGGTATACGTTCTGGTACGTGATCCCGACGCTGCCGATGTTCCTGGCCTTCCCGGCGCTGTTGCCGCGGATCGGTTTCTGGCCGACGATGGGGGCGTGCATCGTGCTGACGCTGGCCTGCTTCGGCCTGTTCGGGCTGGCGCTGCGGCGCTTCGGGATCGAGCTGCTCTAGCCGTTCGAAGAACATCGCGTCCGACGCGGCGCGACGAGGAGAGGAAGGAATGAGGATTCGCGAGATTGCCTCCGGGTTGCAGTTCCCCGAGGGGCCTGTGGCCATGGACGACGGCTCGGTGCTGCTGGTCGAGATCGCGCGCGGCACGCTTACCCGGGTGGCCGCCGACGGCAAGGTCTCGGTGGTCGCAGACCTGGGCGGCGGCCCGAACGGCGCCGCGATCGGCCCGGACGGCGCGGTCTACGTCTGCAACAACGGAGGGTTCCGCTTCCACACCGGGCCCGACGGCTACCTGCGGCCGGTGGCGCAGGCCGAAGACTACTCGGGCGGGCGCATCGAGCGGGTGAGCCTCTCCACCGGCCGCGGCGAGCGCGTGCTCGACACGGTCGACGGCGCGCCGCTGCGCGGCCCGAACGACCTGGTCTTCGACGCGCAGGGCGGCCTGTGGTTCACCGACCTGGGCAAGGTCCGCGAGCGCGAGATGGACCGTGGCGGCGTCTACTACACGAAGGCCGACGGCAGCGGTGCCGTCGCGGTGGCGAGGCCGGCGATGACGCCCAACGGCATCGCGCTGTCCCCGGACGGCCGCACGCTCTACTACGCCGAGACCGAGGGCGCCCGCCTGTGGGCCTTCGACGTGACCGGGCCCGGGCAGGTGCGCCGCGATCCCTGGCCCTCGCCGCACGGCGGCCGGCAGGTCGCGGCCGCGCCGGGCGGCCACTACCAGCGCTTCGATTCGATGGCGGTCGACGCCTTCGGCAACGTCTGCGTGGCCACGCTGCTGCACGGCGGCATCACCGTGATCTCGCCCGACGGCAGCCTCGCCACCCACGTGCCGATGCCCGACCGCTACACCACGAACCTGTGCTTCGGCGGCAAGGACATGCGCACCGTCTACGTGACGCTGTCCGGCGTGGGCAAGCTGGTCGCGATCGACGACTGGCCGGTTCCCGGGCTGCGCCTGAACTTCAATGCCTGAGCCGGACGAGCCGGCGATTGCCCATCAGCCGGAGAAACCGGCCACCACCCCGAGAAGGAGCTCGCGATGATCAGGGTATCGGTCTTGTATCCGCGCACCGAAGGCGCCGGCTTCGACATGGACTACTACCGCAACAGCCACATGCCGATGGTGCTGCAGCGGGTGGGCGACGCCTGCAAGGGCGCCGCGATCGACGAGGGGCTCGCCGGCGGGCTGCCCGGCGAGCCGGCCCCGTACGTCGCCGTCGCGCACATGATGTTCGACTCGATCGAGGCCTTCGCCGCGGCGTTCAACCCTCACGCGCGCGAGATCATGGCCGACGTGGCGAACTACACCACGATCAGGCCCAGCGTGCAGATCAGCAAGGTCGTCACGCTGACGCCCTGAGGGCGTTTCCGGCCGCCAGCAGGTCGATCAGCTCGGGCACCGCCGCGCCGCCGCGGCCGGCGGCCACCGCGTCCTCGAGCGTGCGCCGGATGCCCTCGGCCGCGGTCACGCTTGCGCCGATCTCGCCGGCCATCGTCGTGTAGTAGCCGATGTCCTTCAGCGCATTGGAGATCGAGAACCGGAAGGCGGCGATCTGCTTCGCCTCGATGTAGGGCCGCAGCCGCTCGAGCACCACGCCGCCGCCGCCGCCCTTGGCGAGCACCTCCATGAACACGTGCGGGTCCACGTCGGCCCGCTGCGCGCAGGCGGCCGCTTCCGCCAGCACCGCCGAGAAGCCGAGCGACACGTAGTTGTGCAGCAGCTTCATCCGGTGGCCGGCGCCGACCGGGCCGGCGTGCACGATGTTCTCGGCGAAGCAGGCGAGCAGGGGGCGGCACTCGTCGAACAGCGCCGCCTCGCCGCCCACCAGCAGGTTCAGCCGGCCCTCGGCGGCCTCCTTCGGCGTGCGCGTCATCGGCGCATCGAGGAAGCGCCCGCCGGCCTTCGCGACGGCCTCGGCGATGCGCAGCGTCGACGAAGGGATCGCGGTCGAGCAGTCGACGATCGTGGTGCCCGGGCGCATCGACTCGAGCAGGCCGCCGGCCTGGAACAGCACGCTCTCGACCTCGGGCGAGCCGGTCACGCACAGGATCACCACGTCTGCCTCGGCCGCCAGCGCGGCGATCGTCGGCACGCCCCTCGCGCCTGCGGACACCAGCGCGTCGACCGGCTGGTTGCCCGGATGCTCCAGGAAGGCAAGCGGGTGCCCGTGCTTGACGACGTTGGTCGCGATGCCGTGACCCATCATCCCGATGCCGATCATCCCGATACGCCTTTGACCTGCGCTCATCTTCCGGTTCCTCCGATTCGTCTGCGCTCGACTGGCCGCGCCGCCCGGCAAGGGGGCACGTGAAGCACGCACTTTAACGCCACCCGGAATGCCGGCCGGCTGGCGCGGGTCCGCTTCCGGCGATAATCGGGATCCGCGCGCCAGCCTCCATCCCATGTCCGTCGAGAACCTGTCCGCCTTCTTCCTGGCGTCCGTGCTGCTCGGGCTTTCGCCCGGTCCGGACAACCTGTTCGTGATGATGCAGTCGGCGATGCACGGACGCCCGGCTGGCATGCGCGTCGTGTTGGGGCTCTGCACCGGCCTGCTGGTCCACACGGCAGCGGTCGCCGCGGGCCTGGCCGCGGTGTTCGCAGCCTCGGAGCTCGCCTTCCAGGCGCTGAAGATCGCCGGTGCGCTCTACCTGCTCTGGCTGGCCTGGCAGGCCTTCCGGGCGCCGGTCGATGCCCCGGCCGAAGCGGCGGCGCCGGCGCTCGAAGGCTGGGCCCTGTACCGCCGCGGCGTGCTGATGAACCTGACCAACCCGAAGGTCTCGATCTTCTTCCTGGCCTTCCTGCCGCAGTTCGCCGACCCCGCGCGCGGCGCGCTGGCGGGGCAGATCGCGCTGCTGGGCGCGGTGTTCATCGTCGCGACCCTGCTGGTGTTCGGGGCGGTCGCCTGGTTCGCAGGCTCGCTGGGCGGGCTGCTGAAGCGGTCGCGCGCCACGCGCAGGCTGCTCAACCTCGCGGCGGGCACGGTCTTCGCGGCGCTCGCCGCGCGGCTGGCGCTGGCGCAGCGCTGAGCGATCCGCCCGTCGAGCCGGAAAGCCGAATCCAACGGAGAAGCCGCTTGCCACCCGAGCCCGACGCCACGCCGCAGATCGACACTCACCAGCGCGTCTACGAAATCCTGACCGGCGAGGACCAGGGCCGGGTGTGCCGGGACATCCCCGACGCGGCCTGCCGCGAGCAGCCGCGCAACTTCCTGACGCATGTCGCGAGCCTGGCCGCCACCAAGACCGCCGACGGCCTCGCCGACCCGAAGCTGGTGCTGGCCTGGCTTCTCGGCGCGGTCGGCGCGCCGGCCTTCATGACCGGCCTGCTGGTGCCGATCCGCGAGGCCGGCGCACTGCTGCCGCAGCTGGTGATCGCGGCGTCGATCCGCGCGCTGCCGATCCGCAAGCGGGTGTGGGCGATCGGCAGCGTCGTGCAGGGCATCGCCGCGATCGGCGTGGGGCTCGCCGCGCTGCTGCTCGAAGGCGCGGCTGCCGGCTGGACGATGCTCGCGCTGCTGGCCGCGCTGGCGCTCGCCCGCAGTGCCTGCTCGATCGCGCACAAGGACGTGCTCGGCAAGACGGTGTCCAAGTCCACCCGGGGCACGGTCACCGGCACGGCCGGCACCGCGTCGGCGATCCTGCTGCTCGGCTTCGGCGTGCTGCTCGGCACCGGCCTACTCGAGCGCTCGGTCGGGGTCATCGCCGGCGCCTTGTTCGTCGCGGGGCTGCTGTGGATCGGCGGCGCGCTGCTGTTCGCGTCGCTGGCCGAGGCGCCCGGGGCCACCGAGGGCGGCGGCAATCCGCTCGCGGTCGCGGTGGCGCAGTTCGGGCTGCTTCGCGACGATCCGCAACTGGCGCGCTTCGTCACGATCCGCTGCCTGTTGCTCGCCACCACGCTTGCGCCGCCGTTCCTGGTGGCGATGGAAGCGCGGAACATCGGCGCGCAGGCGGTCGGGCTCGGCGCCTTCGTGATCGCGTCGGCGCTCGCGGCCATCGCGAGCAGCTACGTGTGGGGCAGGCTGTCCGACGTGTCCAGCCGGCGCGTGATCGTCTCCGCCGGGCTGATCGGCACCGTTGCGCTGCTGGCCTCGGCCGCAGTGGGCGCCGGGCTGGGCCGGCCGATCGGCCTGGACGTCGCGTCGCCGCTGGCGCTGCCCGCGCTGGTCTTCGCGCTGGCGATCGCCGAGCAGGGCGTCCGGCTCGGCCGCACCACCCACGTGGTCGACATGGCCGGCCAGTCGCGGCGGGCCGCCTACACCGCGCTGTCGAACACGATCACTGGCGTGCTGACGCTGGGCGCCGGTGTCTTCGGCCTGCTCGCCCAGGCCGTCGGCGAGATCGCGGTGCTGCTGGTGTTCGCGGCGATGGCCGCGCTGGCGGTCTGGCTGGCCAAAGGGCTCGAGGAGGTCCAGCAGGCCTGATCGGCCCAGCGGGCCCCCGGGCGGGCCCAGCCGCTCCGGCGGGCTCCGGCGGAACCCCGCTGGTCTCAGCGCCCGAAAGCCGCGGGGGCCCGCCGCGCGCGAGCGCGCAGCGCGTCGACCAGCAGCGCCGCCGCGGCCGTCGATCGCGCGCGGCGCCGGCTGACGATGCCCAGCGTGCCGGCGTCGTCGCGCATCCGGAATGGCAGCACTTCGACGAAGCCCGATGCCGCGTAGTGCCTCGCCACGTCGCGCGAGAGCGCGGCGAGCATGTCGGTCTCGCGCGCCACGGTGACTGCCAGAAGCGTGGAGGCGGATTCGACGACGCGCCTCGGCGCGTCCAGCCCCGCGGCCCTGAAGGCCGAGTCGATCCGGATCCGCAACGGGCTTCCGGGCGGCGGCAGGATCCATGGCAGGTCGGCCAGCCGGCGCAGGGTGAGCCGGCGAACCGAAGCGAGCGGGTGACCCGGGCGGGCCACCACGTCGATCGGCTCGGGTCCGAGCACCTCGAACTCGAGCCGGTCCGCGTCGACCCCCGGCGGGATCTGGCCGACGACGAAGTCGAGCTCGCCGCGCAGCAGCATCGGGACCAGGGTCGCGCTGGTCTCGGCGAGCACCGAGATCGCCACCCGGGGATGGCGGCCGAGCAGGTCGGCGACCGCCGGACCGGTCAGGCTGGGGATCGAGCCGACCACCGCGCCGATCGCCACCTTGCCTTGGGCCCCGAGCGCCGACAGGGCCAGCGACTCGCGCGCCGCCGAGATCTCGCCCAGCGCCGCCTGGGCATGGCGGATCATGATCCGTCCGTATTCGGTGGGCGTGAGGCCGCGCGAGCCCCGCTCGAACAGCGCCAGCCCGAGCAGCGATTCGAGCTGCGCGAGCAGCTTGGTGGCCGCCGGCTGCGTGACCGACAGCGACTCGGCCGCCCTGCGCAGGCTGCCGTGCTCGTCGAGCGCCTGCAGCAGCAGCAGGTGATTCATCCTGATCTGGCGGCGCAGCTTCCAGTCCGGCGGCAGCGATGCGGGGGCGTCCAAGGCATATTCCCTCAGGTATTCACGGTATCAAAACATATCATTGGAGGTTATACGAACGGTGTCCTAGGATTCGGAGCCGCGTCGGTCGTCGACAGCTCGTTCGCGGAAACGCCCCCGAAAATTCAGGAGACCTCGATGCCCATGGACCACGCCCGCAGGCGAATCGGCCGCGCGCTCGCAACCACCGCCGTGGCGGCCGGCCTTCTCCCGATCGCCGTTCCCGGGGCGCTCGCGCAGGACTGGCCGGCCAAGCCGGTGAAGATCATGGTCGGCGCATCGGCCGGCGGCGGCACCGACGTGATCGCCCGGATGTTCGCCGAGAAGTTCTCGGAGGCCACGAAACAGAGCTTCGTCGTCGAGAACCGGCCCGGCGCGTCCAACACGATCGCCGCCGACCTGACTGCCAAGGCGCCCGCCGACGGTCACACCCTGCTGGTGGCCACCAACACCGGCCAGGCGATCGCACCGCACCTGCTCAAGCTGGCCTACGATCCGCTGGCGAGCCTGCAGCCGATCGGCCTGATCGTCGTCGTGCCGAACGTGCTGCTGGTGAATCCGTCGGTGCCCGCCGGCGACGTTCGCGGCCTGGTCGGGCTGATGAAGCAGAGCCCGGGCGGCTACCGCTACGCGTCGTCGGGCGTGGGCAGCACCCAGCACCTGGCGGGCGAGGCTTTCGACCTCGCCGCCGGCACGCGCGGGGTGCACGTGCCCTACAAGGGCAGCAGCCAGGCCCACATCGACCTGATCGGCGGGCAGGTCCAGATGATGTTCGACACGACTTCCTCGTCGATGCCTCACATCCGCTCGGGCAAGCTCAAGCCGCTCGCGGTGATGTCCGCGCAGCGCTCCCCCGAACTGCCCGACGTGCCGACGCTGGCCGAGGCCGGCCTGCCGGGCGTCGAGATGACGACCTGGTACGGGCTGTTCGCCACCGGTGGCACGCCGCAACCGGTCGTGGCGAAGCTCAGGGCCGAGTTCGAGCGCGCGATGCAAAGGCCCGATGTCGTCGCCAAGCTGCGCTCGCTGGGCGGCGAGCCCGGCAACCTGGGCATCGAGCAGTTCGCGGCGTTCAACCGCGCCGAGTTCGAGCGCTTCGGCAAGCTGATCCGCGACGCCGGCGTGAAGGTGGAGAAATGATCGCCGCCGAGCTTCCGCGCATCGCGCTGCTGACCGGCGATCCGGCCGGCATCGGCCCCGAACTCCTTGCGAAGCTGCTTGCCGATTCGGAGGCTTCGGGGTCGGCCCGCCTCGCGCTGATCGGCGATCCGGCCGTGCTGGCGCAAGGTGCCGCCGTGGCGCGCGTTGCGCTGCCCGGGATCCCCGTGCTGGCCGAGGTCAAGATGCCCGAGGCCGGCTGGGAGCCCGGCAGCATGAGCCGCGCCTGCGGCGCCTACGTGCTCGACTCCCTTGCCGCCGCCGCCGAGGCAGTCCGGCAGGGGCGGGTCGACGGCATCGTGTTCGCGCCGTTCAACAAGGGCGCGATGCGGCTCGCCGGCCTGGAGCACGAAGACGAGCTGCGACTGCTGCAGTCCCTGCTCGACGTGAGCGGCTTCGTCTGCGAGTTCAACGTGACCGGCGCATTGTGGACCTCGCGGGTCACCTCGCACATTCCGCTCAAGGATGTGGCCGCATCGATCTCGATCGACGGCGTGCGCGACGCGGTGCGCATCATCGATCGCAGCCTGCGCGAGGCCGGGCTCGCGAGCCCGCGGATAGGCGTCGCGGCGCTCAACCCGCACGCCGGCGACGGCGGCACGATGGGCCGCGAGGAGATCGACTTGATCGCCCCGGCCGTGGCGTCGCTGCGCGCCGAAGGGATCGATGCGCGCGGGCCGATGCCGGCCGACACGATATTCGTGGCGGCGCGCCGCGGCGACTACGACGCGGTCGTGTCGATGTACCACGACCAGGGGCAGATCGCGATGAAGCTGATGGGCTTCGACTCCGGCGTGACCGTGCTGGGCGGCCTGCCGGTGCCGTTCACCACCTGCGCCAGCGGCACCGCCTTCGACATCGTCGGCAAGGGGATCGCGAACGTCGAGGGGCTGCGCCAGGCGCTGGCGATCAACGTCCGGATGGCCGCTTCGCGGCACGGACCGGGCCGAACGGCGGGCTGAGCCCGGGCGGCTCGGTTACCATCGGGGCTCTCCGGCGGCCCGGCGCGGGCCGCTTCTTTGCCCGATCGTTCCCAGGCTGCCGTCCTTGAGCGCCTCGCCGCCCGCCAGTCCCCTTCCGAGCTTCCTTCGCGACCTGTCGGTGCCGGCGGTCGTCGCCGGTTTCGTGACCGTGCTGGTGGGCTTCACCAGCTCGGCGGTCATCGTGTTCGAGGCGGCGCGCGCGCTGGGAGCGAGCGACGCGCAGGTCGCCTCGTGGATGTGGGCGCTCGGCATCGGCATGGGGCTCACCTGCATCGTGCCCTCGCTGCGCTGGCGCATGCCGGTGGTCACCGCCTGGTCCACGCCGGGCGCCGCGATGCTGATCACCGGCGCGGCCGGCGTGCCGCTGGAGCAGGCGATCGGCGCGTTCATCGTGTCCGCGCTGCTGATCGCGGCCAGCGGGTTCTCGGGCTGGTTCGAGCGGGCGATGAGCCGGATCCCGATCGGGATCGCGTCGGCGATGCTGGCCGGCGTGCTGCTGCGCTTCGGCATCGAGGCCTTCGCGTCGATGCAGACCCGCTTCGGCCTGGTCTTCGCGATGTTCGCCGGCTGGCTGCTCGCGCGCAGGCTGTGGCCGCGCTACGCGGTCGTGGTCGCGCTGGCGGTGGGCGTGGGCCTGGCGGCGCTCGGCGGCGACCTGCGCACCGAAGGCCTGCGCCTGGAGCTGGCGACGCCGGTCTGGACCACGCCGTCGCTGTCGCTGGCGGCGGTCGTCGGCATCGCGCTGCCGCTCTACGTGGTCACGATGGCCTCGCAGAACATGCCGGGCGTGGCGGTGATCCGGGCCTCCGGCTACCCGGTGCCGATCTCGCCGGTGATCGGATGGACCGGCATCGCCACGCTGCTGCTCGCGCCCTTCGGCGCCTACGCGCTGAACCTTGCCGCGATCACCGCGGCGATCTGCATGGGGCCCGAGGCGCACGAGGACCGGTCGCGCCGCTACGTGGCCTCGGTGGCCGCGGGCTGCTTCTACCTGCTGATCGGCCTGTTCGGCGCGACGGTGGCCGCGGTGTTCGCCGCGTTCCCCAGGGAGCTGATCATGGCGATCGCCGGGCTCGCGCTGCTGGGCACGATCGGCAACGGCCTGGCCGCCGCGGTCGCGGACGAGCGCCAGCGCGAGCCGGCGCTGGTCACCTTCCTGGTGACTGCCTCGGGGCTCGCCCTGTGGGGCATCGGCTCGGCGTTCTGGGGCCTGGTCGCCGGGCTGCTCGCGCTGCTGGTGCTGAATTTCCGCCGGCGCGCGGCCTGAGGCCCGCGCCGCTTCGAACGAGGATCCATCGATGTCCGACCGACCCGAGACCGCGCCGACGCCGGCGCTGCTGGCGCCCGAGTTGCTGCCTGCCGAACCGCCGGAGGCGCTGGGGATGTCGTCGGCCGCGCTGGCGCGGGCCGGCGACGCGCTGCGGGCCGAGATCGCGCGCGGGCGGCTGCCCGGCGCGGTGGCGCTGGTGGCGCGGCACGGCCGCGTCGCCTGGTTCGAGGCCTTCGGCCGCTTGCGGCCCGACGCCGACGCGCCGATGACGCGCGACGCGATCTTCCGCGTCTACTCGATGACCAAGCCGATCGTGTCGCTGGCGGTGATGATGCTGATGGAGGAGGGCAGGCTGATGCTCGACGATCCGCTCGAGCGCCATCTGCCCGCCTTCGCCTCGCTCAAGGTCGGCCGCGAAGACCCGGCCGCCGCCGGCGGCATGCGTCTCGAGCCGCTGCCCAGGCCGGTCACGATCCAGGACCTGCTTCGGCACACGTCGGGACTGACCTACGAGTTCCTCGGCGAGGGGCCGGTCCACCTCGCGTACCAGCAGGCCCGCCTGGGCGATCCGCGGCGCACGAACGCCGAGCTCTGCGACTTGCTGGCGACGCTGCCGCTGCTGAACGCGCCCGGCGAGCGCTGGGGCTACGGCCGCTCGACCGACGTGCTCGGCCGCGTCGTCGAGATCGTGGCCGGCGTGCCGCTGGGCGAGTTCCTGCGCGAGCGCATCCTCGGGCCGCTCGGCATGGTCGACACCGGTTTTCACGCCGAGCCGGATCGCCACCACCGGATCGCCGAGCCGTTCCCGGTCGATCCGGACACCGGAGAGTCGGTGCGCCTGCTCGACGCGCGCCGGCGCCCGGCGCTCGAGATGGGCGGCGGCGGGCTGGTTTCGACCGCCGCCGACTACCTGCGTTTCCTGCAGATGCTGCTCGACGGCGGGCGGGCCGGCGACCGTCGCTTCGTGAGCCGCAAGACCGTCGAGCTGATGACCGCCGACCACCTCGGCCCGATCGCAGCCGACTCGCCGCTGCTGCCGCCCGGCTACGGCTTCGGGCTGGGCTTCGCGGTGCGCACGCAGCCGGGAATCGCGTTCACGCCGGGCTCGGTGGGCCAGTACTACTGGAGCGGCATCGCCGGCACCACCTTCTGGGTCGATCCCCGGGAGCGGATGATCGCGATCCTGCTCACGCAGGCGCCGGGGCGGCGCGAATACCTGCGCCAGCTGTTCCGCGCGCTGGCCTACGCGGCGATCGACGACTGACGGGGCGGGTCGATCGCCGGGCGTCCGCCTGGCGATCCCGGGAGCGCCCGAGCCCGGCGCCGGGCGCCGGACGCGCAGGGGTTAGACTCGGTCGGGCATGTCCAGCAACACGGAACTGACCGGGCGCGCGCTCTTCACCGGCGTCGCCCTCGGCGCGCTGCTCGCGCCCTGCAACGTCTATTCGGGCCTGAAGATCGGCTGGTCGTTCAACATGTCGATCATCGCGCTGCTGATCGGCGTGGCCGTCTGGCGGCCGCTCGCCCGCGCGCTGGGGCTTCGCGACTGGAACGCGCTCGAGAGCAACATCGGCCAGACGACCACCTCGGCGGCAGCGTCGATCGTGTCGGGCGGCCTCGTGGCGCCGATCCCGGCCTATGCGCTGATCACCGGCCGCACGCTCGACGCGCTGCCGCTGGTGGCCTGGGTCGCCACGGTCAGCCTGCTCGGGGTCTGGATCGCCTGGTATCTGCGGCCGGCGATGCTGGGTCCCGCCTCCGCGCTGCGCTTTCCCGAGGGCGTCGCCACGCTCGAGACGCTCGAGGACGTGTTCGCGCGCGGCGCCGAGGCGAGCCGGCGGGTCGCCGCGCTGGGCGCCGCGGCGCTGCTGTCCGGGGCCACGCGCGCACTCGACGTCTTCGTGCTCGCCTTGCCGCGCTGGGCGCCGGCCGAGAGCCTGTCGCGCTTCACCTTCGCGATCGAGCCCTCGTGGCTGCTGGCGGGCTTCGGCGCGATCGTCGGCCCTCGGGTCGGCTTGTCGCTGCTGCTCGGCGCGCTGCTGGCCTGGGGCGCGATCGCGCCGCGGATCGCCGGAAGCGTCGTGCCGGTGCCGGCCGGGCACGGCGGCTCGCTGTTCGGCCCGCTGGTCGAATGGCTGCTCTGGCCGGGCGTGAGCCTGATGGTCGGCGCCACGCTGGCCAGCTTCGCGGTCGGGCTGTGGCGCGGCCGCTCGCGGGGAACCGGGCAGGCCGCGGCGCTGCGCGCGGGCCTGTCGGCGCCAGCCCCCGCGCTGGCGTTCATCGCGGTGGCCGTTTGTGCCGTCGCGCTGCAGGTCCTGCTCTTCGGCATCGCCCCGTGGATCGCGGCGCTGGCGATCCCGGTCGCGGTCATGCTGGCCGTCGTGGCGGCGCGCGTGGTGGGCGACACCGGCATCCCGCCGATCGGCGCGATCGGCAAGGTGTCCCAGCTCGGCTTCGGCCTGGCCGCGCCCGGGCAGGCGGTCGCGAACCTGATGACCGCGAACGTCGCGGGCGGCGCGGCGGGGCAGTGCGCCGACCTGTTGAACGACTTTCGCGTCGGGCAGGGAATCGGCGCTTCGCCGTTCCGGCAGGCGATCGCGCAGTGCGTGGGCGTGCTGACCGGCAGCCTGGTGGGCGCCGCGGCCTACCTGGCCCTGATTCCCGACCCGGCGGCCATGCTGCTCACCGAGGCGTGGCCGGCGCCGGCGGTCGCGACCTGGAAGGCGGTGGCCGAGGCGATGGCCCACGGGATCGACTCGGTGCCCGAGTCGGCTCGCGCCGCGATGCTGATCGCGCTCGCCGCCGGTTGCGCCGCGGGATTCTTCGAGGCGGCGGCGCCGGCCCGCTTCGCGAGGCTGTTGCCGAGCGCCACCGCGATCGGGCTGGCCTTCGTGATTCCGGCCTCGATCTCGTTCACGATGGCCCTGGGGGCGCTGGCAGCCGCGGCATTCCGCGCTGTCGCACCGTCGCTTGCGGCCCGCTTCACGGTCGCGATCGCGGCGGGCCTGGTGGCCGGAGAGAGCTTCGTCGGCGTGTTCGCAGCGTTCGCGCAGTGGGCGGCAAGCCCCGGTTCCTAGCGCCCGGGCGCTTGCCTGCCCGTCGGTCGACGATCAGGAGTCGGCGCGGAACCCGATCGACTTGACGATCGGGCCCCAGCGGTCGTGGTCGGCGCGCAGCATCGCACCGAGCTCCTCGGGCGTCGAGGAAGCGGCCTCGAGCCCCATCACGGCCAGGCCATCGACGACCGCCTTGGTGGCCAGCGCAGCGCGCAGTGCCTTGTTCGTTCTATCGACGATGTCCTTCGGCGTCTTGCCCGGCGCGAAGAAGCCGAACCACTCGCGGAACTGCAGGTCGGTGAGGCCCTGCTCGGCATAAGTCGGCACATCGGGCGCGAAGCGCGAGCGCTGGGGCGCCGACGTGGCGAGCAGCCGGCACTTGCCGGCCGCGACGTGTTGCGTGAACTCTCCGACGGGACCCGACACTGCCGCGATCTGGCCGCCGATCATGTCGAGGATGGCCGGCTGGGTGCCGCGGAAGGCGACATGGCGCAGGTCCACGCCGCCGGTACGACCGGCCAGCACGCCGAGGAAATGCGGCACCGAGCCGGCGGCAGGCGAGCCGAAGTTGGCCTTCGTGGGATTGGCCTTGCACCAGGCGAAGAAGTCCGGCATCGACTTCACCGAGGCAGGGACCATCGGGCCGACCGCGAAGCCGAACTCGAAGGTGCAGGCCAGGCTGATCGGGGTGACGTCGGTGAACGGGTCGTAGGGCAGCTTGCTGTAGATGTGCGGATAGATCATCAGCATCGACGCGGGCGTCTGCACGATGGTCGTGCCGTCGGCGGGCGCGCTGCGCATCAGGTCGATCGCGATCTGACCGCCGGCGCCGGCCTTGTTCTCGACCACTGCCGAGCGGGCATAGCTGCCGTTCAGGGCCTCGGCGACGCGCCGGCACAGCGTGTCGGACGTGCCGCCGGGCGTGAAGCCGGTGACGATGCGCAGCGTGTCGACCGCGTGCTGCTGCGACAGCGCGATCGAGGGCAGGGCGGCCAGCGCGGAGCCGGCGGCGGCGGTCTCCAGGAAGCGGCGGCGATCGAAACGGGACATTAGTGTTCTCCTCGTGGATCTTCGTGGGTTGCGTGAGCAATCGGGCGCCCGCGATCTGCGCGCGCGGGTCGCGTGGCCGGGAACCGGCCATCGGCTGCGTCGCGGCACAGGCAGAAGCCTTGCGCCGCGGCCGCTCTCAGAGCTTCGAGAGCCGCTCCAGCGCGAGCTTCAGCGTCTCTTCCTTCTTCGCGAAGCAGAAGCGCACCACGCCGTTCTCGACCGGCTGCTCGTAGAAGGCCGACAGCGGGATCGCCGCCACGCCGATCTCGGTGGTCAGCCACTTGGCGAAATCGGCCTCGGGCATGTCCGAGATCGCGCTGTAGTCGACCAGCTGGAAAAAGGTGCCCTCGGAGGGCAGCAGGCGGAACCGGGTGTTCGCCAGCCCCTCGCGGAACAGGTCGCGCTTGCGCTGGTAGAAGGCCGGCAGCTGCAGGTAGCGCGAGGGCTCGCGCATGTACTCGGCCAGCCCGTGCTGCACCGGCGTGTTCACGGTGAACACGTTGAACTGGTGGACCTTGCGGAACTCGGCGGTCAGCGGGGCGGGCGCCGCGCAGTAGGCGACCTTCCAGCCGGTCACGTGGAAGGTCTTTCCGAAGGACGAGATCACGAAGCTGCGCGAGGCGAGCGCCGGGTAGCGGCAGGCCGACTGGTGCGGCTCGCCGTCGTAGACCATGTGCTCGTAGACCTCGTCGGAGATCACGAACAGGTTCGCATCGACCGCGATCGACTCCAGCTCGCGCATGTCGGCGTCGCGCAGGATCATCCCGCTCGGGTTGTGCGGCGAGTTGACCATGATCGCGCGGGTGCGCGGCCCGACCGCGGCGCGCACCTTGTCCCAGGGCACCCGGTACTCGGTGGTCATCGGCACCGCGACCACCTTGCCGCCGATCAGCTCGATGTTCGGGATGTAGCTGTCGTAGACCGGCTCGAGCACGATCACCTCGTCGCCGGGGCGCACGATCGCGAGCAGCGCGGTGAAGATCGCCTGCGTGGCGCCGGCGGTGATCGTGATCTCCTCGTTCCAGTCGTAGCGGGTGCCGTAGATAGCGGCGATCTTGTCGGCCACCACCTGGCGCAGCGCCGGGATGCCGGCCATCGGCGGGTACTGGTTCAGGCCCTTGCGCATCGCGTCGGCCACCGCGTCGACCAGCAGCGGGTCGCAGTCGAAGTCGGGGAAGCCCTGGCCCAGGTTGACGGCGCCGCGCTCGGTGGCCAGCGCCGACATCACGGTGAAGATCGTCGTCCCCACCTTGGGCATCTTCGTGTCGATCGACGGGGGCGTGAAGGTCTGCGGTGCGTTCATGGTCGGCCTGCGGTGAAGTCGCGGATTATAGGCGCTCGTCGCCCGGCGGCGCCCCGGAAGAGCGGGGCGTCCGGCCTTGCAGCAGCGCGGCCAGCGCGTCGCGCCAGGCCGGCGCCTCGGGCCGGACGATCTCCAGGCCGTGCCAGCGGCGCGCCTGCCGGGCGAGCTTCAGCAGCGCCTTGTCGCGGGAGACCAGGAAACTCGCGCCGGCCGCCACCGCGAGCTCGACGAACTTCCGGTCGTCCGGGTCGCGGCACAGCGGCACCTTCGCGGGTGGCGGCGGCACTGCCTGGCCGGGCAGGTCTTCCACAGGGGGGTCGGCATCGACCAGCGTCGCGTGAAGGTCGTAGCGCCCCGCGACCGCTTCCCGGGCGGCCGCATCCAGCCGGAACTGCGGCCGCCCGATCACGTCGAGCCACTCGGCCCGGGTGGCCGGCGTGGCGAGCAGGGCGAGCGCGCCGGCCTCGGCGACCAGTCCCAGCTCGCGGGCCGACGGGTCGTCGAAGACCAGCCAGTCGAGCCAGACATTCGTGTCGAGCACCGCTTTCATGACATCATCCGGCCGCTGGAAATCCTGCCTGCCGACCGATGCTGATCGTCCTTTCCCCCGCCAAGACTCTCGACTACGACACCCCGCCGACCACCGACCGGCACACGACGCCGGCCTTCCTGGACCAGTCCGAGAAGCTTGCGCAACGGATGCGCGAGTTCGACCCGGCCGCGCTGGCCGAGCTGATGTCGATCAGCGACGCGCTCGCCGCGCTGAACGTGGCCCGCTTCGCGGAATGGTCGCTGCCGTTCGCGCCGGGCAGGGCGAAGCAGGCGGTGCTCGCGTTCGCCGGCGACGTCTACGACGGGCTGGACGCGAAGACCCTCGACGCTGCCGCGCTCGACTGGACGCAGGACCACGTCCGCATCCTGTCCGGGCTCTACGGGCTGCTGCGGCCGCTCGACCTGATGCTGCCCTACCGGCTCGAGATGGGCACCCGGGTCGCGAACGAGCGCGGCCGCGACCTCTATGCCTTCTGGGGCGATCGGCTCGCCGCGGCCATCTCCGGCGAGCTCGATTCGCACGACCGGCCGGTGCTGGTGAACCTGGCGTCCGACGAATACTTCAAGGCGGTCGCGCCGAAGGCGCTGCGCCATCCGGTGGTGCAGCCGGTGTTCCAGGAGCGGCGCGGCGGCGCCTGGAAGATCGTCAGCTTCTCGGCCAAGCGCGCGCGCGGCGCGATGACCCGCTTCGCGATCGACGAGCGGATCGACGATGCCGAAGGGCTCAAGGACTTCGATCGCGACGGCTATCGCTTCGACGCCGAGGCCTCGGACGACCGGCGCTGGTACTTCCGCCGCGAAGCGCCCTGAGGCGGCAGCGGGGCGCGCAACGGCCGCGGCGTCACGCCCCGGGCCGGATCGCGGCGCGGCCTTCACCGCACGATCGTCGGCTCGGGCTCCAGCGCGACGCCGAAGCGCTCCCGCACCGAGGCCCGGATCCGCTCGGCCAGCGCGAGCAGCTGCGCGCCGGTCGCATTGCCGTGGTTGACCAGCACCAGCGCGTGCCGCTCGTGCACGCCGGCGTCGCCTTCGCGGTGCCCCTTCCAGCCGCAGCGCTCGATCAGCCAGCCGGCGGACAGCTTGACCCTCGGACGCCCGTCGGCGCCTGGGCCGGCCTCGGGCCCGGCCGGATGCCGGGGCATGTCGGAATGCGCGGCGGCGAGCGCGTCGGCCTGCGCGGCATCGACAACCGGGTTGCGGAAGAAGCTGCCGGCATTGCCGAGCACCGCCGGATCGGGCAGCTTGCGGCGGCGGATCGCGACGACCGCCGCGGCGACTTCTCGCGCGTCCGGAGGCGGCGAGCCGTCTGCGGTGGCCGGGGCATTCCGGCGGTCGGTGTCACGGTGGCCCGAGCCGTCGCTGCGGGGCGCGGCGGCCCTTGCCGACAGCTCGGCGCGCAGCTCGCCGTAGTCGAGCACCGGCTCGAAGCTTCGCGACAGCCGGAAGCGCACCGACAGGATCAGCCAGCGTTCGCCGTCCGGGTGCTTGAACACGCTGTCGCGGTAGCCGAAGCGGCAGTCCGCCGGGCCGAGCCGGCGCCGCTCGCCGGTGTGCCGATCGACCGCCTCGAGCGAGTCGAAGCGCTCGCGCATCTCGACCCCGTAGGCGCCGATGTTCTGGATCGGGCTGGCGCCCACGGTGCCGGGGATCAGCGACAGGTTTTCCAGGCCGTGCAGGCCCTGGTCGAGGGTCCAGCAGACGAAGTCGTGCCAGTTCTCGCCGGCGGCGGCCTCGACGATCGCGTCGTTCTCGCCGGCCGACACGACGCGCCGGCCGCGCAGCGCCACGCGCAGCACCGTGCCGTCGAAGTCGCCGGCCAGCAGCAGGTTGCTGCCGCCGCCCAGCACCAGCGCGCGCGGCGCCTCGGCCAGCAGCGCCAGCGCCGCGGCGACGTCGGTCGGGTCCTCGAGGGTGACCAGCCGGCTCGCGCGGGCGTCCACGCCGAAGCTGTTGAACGGCCGCAGCGACGCGGGCTCGTCGATGCGCAGGGTCATCGGCCGCGGGTCAGCTCGGCAGGTAGGCGAGCCGAACGTAGATCGGCGCGAAGGCTTCGGCCTGGGTGATCTCGATCAGCGATTCGCGGGCCAGCTCGAGCAGCGCGATGAAGGTGACCACGACGACCGGCGTGCCCTTGTCGACCTCGAACAGCTCCTCGAACTCGGCGAAGCGGCGATCCTGCAGCTTGCGCAGCACCACCGTCATGTATTCGCGCACCGACAGCTCCTCGCGGCTGATCCGGTGGTGCTGGACCAGCTTCGCGCGGCGCAGGATGTCGGCCCAGGCGCTCTTCAGGTCGGGCGCCACCACCTCGGGCAGGCGCACCGCCACCGTGTGGTCGATCCAGACCTGGGCGGGCAGGAAGTCGCGCCCGATCTGCGGCAGCTGGTCGATGCGCTGGGCGGCGAGCTTGATCCGCTCGTACTCGATCAGCCTGCGGGCGAGCTCGGCGCGCGGGTCCTCGACCTCCTCGCCGCTGTCGGCCTTGCGCACCGGCAGCAGCATCCGCGACTTGATGTCGATCAGCATCGCGGCCATCAGCAGGTACTCGGCAGCGAGCTCGAGATTGTGCGCGCGGAGCTCCTCCACGTAGGCCAGGTACTGGCGCGTGACCTCGGCCATCGGGATGTCGAGGATGTTGAAGTTCTGCTTGCGGATCAGGTAGAGCAGGACATCGAGCGGCCCCTCGAAGGCCTCGAGGAAGATCTCGAGCGCGTCGGGCGGGATGTAGAGGTCCTGCGGCAGCTTGACCAGCGGCTCGCCGTACAGCCGCGCGACGACCTTCAGCTCGAGCTGCTCGGGACCTTCTTCGGTGGCGGGGGCGTCGATCACTAGCCGGGCCGGTGAGGTGGGGGCCTGCGCTCGCGCCGGGCGCGGCGAGGCGCCCGCGCTCAGGATTCGGTCTGGTAGACGTAGGGTTTCTGGGGCACCCGGGCCTCGCGCGCCTGGCGGGTGAGCTCCGGATCCTGCGGGCGGTCCCACAGCAGGGAGCGGCCCTTGCGCTGCGACTCCTCGAGCTGGGGATTGCGCGCCTTCATCTCGCGAATGAAGCGGGTGATGTCGGATTCGTACATGGCGGCTCGGAAAGCGAATTCGGGTGGGGGTCCCAAGCCGGCATTCTAGTCGATCGAAGGGAAGGGTCTCAGTCTTTCGGCGATCCGCTGAGCGCCGCCAGCGCCTCGTCGAGCTCGTCGAACACCGCATCCGGCCCCAGCTCGTCCAGGAAGCCCGACCGGCGCAGCAGCGACAGCGGCTGCGGATTCGGCTCGGCGATCACCAGCCGGCCGCCGCGCCGCACGAGCATCCGGTGCAGGTTCTCCAGCGCGTCCAGCCCGGTAGTGTCCAGGTTGATCACCTTGTCCATCTCGAGCACCACCACCTCGTGCGGGTGGGCCGGATCCAGCAGTTGCTCGAGCTTGGTCACCGAGCCGAAGAACAGCGAGCCGAACACACGGTAGGCGACGATGCTGCGGCCGTCGGGCGTGCGCGCGTAGTCGGCCGGCAGCGCGATCTCCTCGATGCGGGTCAGCGACGAGATCCTGAAGATGAACATAAGGCTGGCCAGCAGCAGCCCCATCTGCACCGCCACCGTGACGTCGAACACCACGGTCAGCAGGAAGGTGGTCAGCAGCACAGCCCGGTAGTTGACCGAGAACTGGCGCAGGCGCGCGAACTCGTGCCAGTCGCCCATGTTCCAGGCCACGAACAGCAGGATCGCCGCCAGCGAGGCCAGCGGGATGCTGGCGGCCAGCGGCGCCAGCGCCAGCACGATCAGCAGCAGCGTGAGGGCGTGCACGATGCCGGCGATCGGGGAGCGGGCCCCGGAGCGGATGTTGGTCACCGTGCGAGCGACGGTGCCGGTGGCCGCGATGCCGCCGAAGAAGGGCGCGACGAAGTTCGCCACGCCCTGCGCCATCAGTTCCTGGTTCGGGTCGTGCCGGTCGCCGGTGATGCCGTCGGCCACCCGCGCGCAGAGCAGCGACTCGATCGCGCCGAGCAGGGCGATCGACAGCGTGGGCATGACCAGGTTCTGCGCGGTCCGCCACTCGAAGGCCGGCAGCTCGAAGCTGGGCAGGCCCTGCGGGATGCCGCCGAAACGCGAGCCGATCGTCTCGACCTGCAGGCCGGCGACCGCGACCGCCAGCGTGCCCAGCACCAGCACCACGATCGTTCCCGGCACCCGCGCCATCCACAGCTTCCAGCGCTGGTCGTTCGGCTTGTACGACTTCGGCCACAGCACCACGATCACCAGCGACACCGCGCCCAGGGCCAGCGCGGTCCAGTTGATCGTTCCGAGCGCCTGAACGATCGCAGCGATCTGCGAGAAGAAATTGGCCGGCATCTTCGGGATCGCCAGCCCGAGGAAGTCCTTCACCTGCTGCAGCGCGATGATCACCGCGATGCCGTTGGTGAAACCGATGACGATCGATACCGGGATGTAGCGGATCAGGTTGCCCATCCGCAGCGCGCCCATCGCGAACAGCAGGATGCCCGCCATGAAGGTCGAGATCAGCAGGTTCGCCACGCCGTAGCGCTCGACGATCGCGTACAGCACGACGACGAAGGCGCCGGCCGGCCCGCCGATCTGCACTCGCGAGCCGCCCAGCAGCGAGATCAGCAGTCCCGCGATGATCGCGGTGAAGATCCCCTGCTCCGGCTTGACCCCGCTCGCGATGCCGAAGGCCATGGCCAGCGGCAGCGCGACCACCCCCACCGTGACTCCCGCCGACACGTCGGCCCGCAGGTCGTCGCGCGTGTAGCCGCGCAGGCTGTCGACGAGCTGGGGGCGGAAGCGCAGCGAGGGCAGTTTCACCGCATGCTCGCGCGGGGTGTGGAGGGGGTCATTTCACCTTCATGCCGGGCTGCGCGCCCTCGTGCACGTCGAGCAGGAACAGGCCGCGGCCCTTTGCCGGGTCGTCCCAGCCGGCCGACAGCACCATGCCTTCGGACACCCCGAACTTCATCTTGCGCGGGGCGAGGTTGGCGACCACGACCGTGTACCGGCCGACCAGTTGCTCGGGCGAGTAGGCCGATCGGATCCCGGAGAACACGTTGCGGGTGCGCTCCTCGCCGACGTCCAGCGTGAGCCGCAGCAGCTTGTCCGAGCCCTCGACCGCCTCGCAGGCGACGATCTTCGCGATCCGCATGTCGACCTTGCCGAAGTCGTCGATCGAGATCGTGCCCTCGGGGACGGCAGCCCTGGCGCCGGCCTGCGAGGCCGCCGGTTTCCCGGCGGCCGCCTTCTTCTCGCCGGCAGCGGCCTTCGCCGCCGCGGGCTTGTCGCCGCCGGCTGCGCCGCCCGCTTCCGGCAGCTCGAACAGCGCGTCGAGCTGCTTCGGCTCGACCCGGGTCATCAGGTGCTGGTAGGGCTCGATCGCGTGGCCCTCGGGCAGCGGCTTGCCGATCGCCGACCAGTCGGTCGCCGGCAGGCGCAGCATCGCCGCGACCCGCTCGGCGGTGGCCGGCAGGATGGGCGCGAGCATCAGCGCCAGGTCGGCGAAGGCCCGCAGCGCGGTCGAGCAGACGGTGTGCAGCTCGCTGGCGCGCGCAGGATCCTTGGCCAGCTCCCAGGGCTTGCGCGCGTCGATGTACTCGTTGACCCGGTCGGCGCAGGCCATGATCTCGCGGATCGCCTTGCCGTAGTCGCGGCCGTCGTACAGCGCGGCCACCGCGTCGGCGCCCGCCCAGCCGCCGGCGAAGGCCTGGTGCGCGGCGTCGTCGACCGGACCCAGCCGGCCGTCGAAACGCTTGACCACGAAGCCGGCGCAGCGGCTCGCGATGTTGATCAGCTTGCCGACCAGGTCGGAATTGACCCGGGCGACGAAGTCGTCGGGATTGAAGTCGACGTCCTCGACCCGGCTGTTCAGCTTGGCGGCCAGGTAGTAGCGCAGCCACTCGGGGTTCATGCCGAGCTCGAGGTAGCGCAGCGGCGAGATGCCGGTGCCGCGGCTCTTGCTCATCTTCTCGCCGCTCACCGTGATGAAGCCGTGCACGTTGACCCGGTCGGGCGCCTTGCGGCCGGCGAAGTGCAGCGTGGCCGGCCAGAACAGCACGTGGAAGTAGATGATGTCCTTGCCGATGAAGTGGACCTGCTCGAGCGTCGGGTCGGCCATCAGCGCGTCGAAGTCGACGCCGTTCTTCGCGCACCATGCCTTCAGCGAGGCCAGGTAGCCGATCGGCGCGTCGAGCCACACGTAGAAGTACTTGCCCGGCGCGTCGGGAATCTCGATGCCGAAGTAGGGCGCGTCGCGCGAGATGTCCCAGTCGGCGAGCTTGCCGCCGCCGACCGCGGCGCCGCCCGGTTCGTCGGGCGTGGCCCCTTCGCCGAGCCACTCCTGCGCCTTGGCCAGCACTTCGGGCTGCAGCCGGGGCTGGCCGTGCCGGTCGGCCGAGCGGGTCCACTCCTGCAGGAAGGCCACGCAGCGCGGGTCCGACAGCCGGAAGAAATAGTGGTCGGAGGTCCGCAGCTCGGGCGTGGCGCCCGACAGCGCCGAGAACGGGTTCTTCAGTTCGGTGGGCGCATAGACCGCGCCGCATGCCTCGCAGGAGTCGCCGTACTGGTCCTTCGCCCCGCACTTCGGGCACTCGCCCTTGATGTAGCGGTCGGGCAGGAACATGCCCTTGACCGGGTCGAAGAACTGCTCGACCGAGCGCACGTCGATCAGGCCCTGGTCGCGCAGGCCGCGGTAGATCGACTGCGACAGCTCGGTGTTCTCGGGCGAGTCGGTGCTGTGCCAGTGGTCGAAGGCGACGTGGAAGCCGTCCAGGTACTGGCGGCGCCCGGCGGCGATGCCGGCCACGAACTCCTGCGGCGTCTTGCCGGCCTTCTCGGCCGCGATCATGATCGGCGCGCCGTGGGCGTCGTCGGCGCAGACGAAGCGCACGGTGGCCCCCCGCATCCGCTGGAACCTCACCCAGATGTCGGCCTGGATGTACTCCATGATGTGGCCGATGTGGAAGGCGCCGTTGGCGTAGGGAAGGGCGGTGGTGACGAAGAGATTGCGCGGATTCATCGCGAAATCTTAGCAAACGGGCCGGTTTCCACGGGCCCGGCGGCGCGGGGTTCGTCCTGGTCGAGTCTCGGTCGTTCCGGCGGCCCTCGCGAGGTCGCGGACCCCGTCAGGGCCGGCGGCGCGACACGTTAGCGCAGACGGCGAATTCCACGAGGGCCGGACGCCAAATCCCATGAGCGGATCGGGTGATTCGGCCGCCCCGGCGGCAGGCGCGGGCCGAAGGGGCTAAACTCCGCGCCAGATTCGCGCAGCCGGTCGCCCGATCCCGCGGGCGCCGGGAAGGCGCGCCAGGATCCGAAGGAGTCGCGCAGAAATGTCCGTGTCCGAAGCCGACGTGAAGTCGGCGCTGTCCCAGATCGTCGATCCCAACACCGGCAAGGACCTGGTGTCGGGCAAGTCGGCCCGCAACATCCGCGTCGACGGCGCCGACATCAGCGTCGACGTCGAGCTCGGCTACCCGGCGAAGAGCCAGATCGATCCGATCCGCCGCGAGGTCATCGCCAAGCTGCGCGCGCTGCCGGGCGCCGGCAACGTCAGCGCCAACGTGTACCAGAAGATCGTCGCGCACTCGGTGCAGCGCGGCGTGAAGACGCTGCCCAACGTCAAGAACATCATTGCGATCGCCTCGGGCAAGGGCGGCGTGGGCAAGAGCACTACCGCGGTGAACCTGGCGCTGGCGCTGGCCGCCGAGGGCGCGTCGGTCGGCATGCTCGATGCCGACATCTACGGCCCGTCGCAGCCGACCATGCTGGGCATCACCGGCCGGCCCGAGTCGCGCGACGGCAAGACGCTCGAGCCGATGACCGGCCACGGCATCCAGGCGAGCTCGATCGGCTTCATGATCGATCCCGACACGCCGATGGTCTGGCGCGGGCCGATGGTCACCCAGGCGCTCGAGCAGCTGCTGCGCGACACGAACTGGCGCGACCTCGACTACCTGCTCGTCGACATGCCCCCCGGCACCGGCGACATCCACCTGACGCTGGCGCAGAAGATCCCGGTGACCGGCGCGGTCATCGTGACCACGCCGCAGGACATCGCGCTGCTCGACGCCCGCAAGGGCCTGAAGATGTTCGAGAAGGTCGGCATCCCGATCCTGGGCATCGTCGAGAACATGGCGATCCACGTTTGCTCGAACTGCGGCCACGCCGAGCACATCTTCGGCCAGGGCGGCGGCGAGCGGATGGCCAAGGAGTACGACGTCGAGTACCTGGGCGGGCTGCCGCTCGACATCCGGATCCGCGAGCAGGCCGACTCAGGCAGGCCGACGGTCGTGGCCGATCCGGACGGCGAGGTCGCCGCGATCTACCGCAAGATCGCGCGCCGGATCGCGGTGCGCATCGCCGAGAAGGCCCGCGACATGAGCCTCAAGTTCCCGTCGATCGTCGTGCAGAACACCTGAGCGGCCGGCGGGGCGTTCCGGTTTTTCGACGAACGGCGGCGGTCGCCCGCCTTTGCCGCCCCGATCCCCCGATCGGGCGGTTCCCAAGACCCGGCTGCAGGCGTAGGATTTGTTCGTAAGGGCTGGCCCGAAGCGGCACGCCCTTCGAAGCGATAGAGAGCGACTTCATCGGTTGTCTCCGCCTCGCCGGGCGAAGGAAGGCTCCCGCCTACCGACGTCCGGTTTTTTTTGCCTGGCGGGGCGCGCCCGCACCGGGCGGCCCTGGTCCAGGCGGCGCCTGCGCGACGGAATGCTCCGCTCTCTGGCCGGTATCGCCCGCGCGCAGGTTGCGCCGGCGCCCAGGCGCTTGCCCGCGGATGCTCGCTAGAATCCTTCCTCGACCCTCCTGGCCTTTCCGGTCTCCCTTGTCATCGCGATGAGCGCACGCTTCGAGCCCCCCAGGCCGCACGCCTGCCCGCGATTGCCCGACCGATGAGGCAATCCTCCTGGCTCCTGCCTGCCGGACTCGCTCTCGCGCTGGCCGCCACCACGCTCTTCGCGCTGGGCAGCGGGAGCTTTCCGCTTTCATTGTCCGACGTGCTGCGGCTGCTCGCCGAGCGGCTCGGTGGGGCGCCGGCCGACTTGCCGCCGATGGCCGACACGGTGCTCTGGCAGATTCGCGGGCCGCGGGTGCTCGCGGCCGTGCTGGTCGGCGCGGGACTCGCCGCTTCGGGCGTCGCGCTGCAGTCGGTGTTCCGCAATCCGCTTGCGGCGCCCGACCTTCTCGGCGTGTCCGCCGGGTCGGCGGTGGGCGCGGTGCTCGGCATCTTCCTCGGCTGGACCGCCTGGGCGATCCAGGGCGCGGCCTTCGCCGGCGGCCTGGCGGCGGTGGCAGTCGTCTACGCGGTCGGTTCCGCAGTTCCCTTGCGCGACCGCACGCTCAGCCTGGTGCTGGTCGGCATCGCGGTCGGCAGCATGCTCGGCTCGGTGGTGGCGCTGATCAAGACGCTCGCCGATCCGTACACGCAGCTGCCCGCGATCACCTTCTGGCTTCTGGGAAGCTTTGCGTCGATCGGCATGGCCGATCTCCTCGGGCTTGCCGCCTGCGGCCTGCTCGGGCTCCTGCCGCTGCTGTTGATGCGCTGGCGAGCGGACGCGCTGATGCTTTCCGACGACGAGGTGCGCGCCCTCGGCATCCGCCTGCAGGCGCTTCGTCTTGCCTTGGTGGTCGGCGCCACGCTGCTGACCGCGGCCACGGTTGCGGCGGCCGGCATCATCGGCTGGATCGGCCTGGTCGTGCCGCATGCGGCACGGCTGCTGGTGGGCGCGTCGTTCGCGCGGCTGCTGCCGGTCTCGATGCTGCTCGGTGCGCTGCTGATGCTGGCGATCGACACGCTCGGCCGCAACGTCGGCCAGGCCGAATTGCCGCCGGGCGTGCTGACCGCGCTGATCGGGGCGCCGGTCCTGTTCTTCCTGATGCTCAGGCGCCGCGATGACTGAGTCGAGGGGTGCGATGACCGAGGGGCGCGATGACTGAGCTGCTGCGCGCCGCCGGCCTTCGCTTCGGCTACCGGGGCAGGGCCTTGACCGGGCCGGTCGACTTCACGCTAGGCGCTGGCGAGGTGCTGGTCGTGCTCGGGCCCAACGGCGCAGGCAAGAGCACACTGTTCCGTACCTTGCTGGGCACGGTGCCGCCGATCGCAGGCCAGGTCCGCTGGAGCGGCCGCGCGCTGGACGCGCTGTCGCCGCGCCAGCTGGCGGCCGAGGCGGCCTGGGTGCCGCAGCAGCCGGCCACCGCCTTCGACCTCGACGTCTTCCACTACGTGCTGCTCGGCCGGATCGGCCGCCTGCCGCTCGGCTCGGCGCCCGGCGCCGCCGACCGGCAGGCGGTGGAGCGGGCCCTGGACCGGCTCGGCCTGGCCCGCTTCCGCGACCGTCTGCTGTCCCGGATGTCGGGCGGCGAGCGGCAACTGGCGGCGATCGCCCGCGCGCTGGCACAGCAGTCGCGTGCGCTGATCCTCGACGAGCCGGCCGCCAGCCTGGACTTCGGCAACCAGGGCAGGGTGCTGGACACGCTGTCGGCGCTGGCCGCCGACGGGCTCGGCATCGTCTACTCGACGCACGATCCCAACCACGCGCTGCGCTGCGGCTCGAAGGCACTGCTGTACCAGCCCGGGGGGGGCATCCTGGCAGGCCCGGTCAGCGAGTTGCTCGCCCCGCAGGTGCTGTCGCAGGCCTACGGCGCGCCGATCGAGCAGGCCTTCACCGCCGACGGGCGTGGCGTGCTGACGCTTGGCCGTACCGAATTCCGAGCGGATCGCTCCTGACCGGTGCATCGCGCCGCGGTTGAAGGTATGCTTTCACGGACATAGGTTTCGCCTGCCCGGATGTACGGTCTGGGACCGACAAGCGTCCGGAGGCTCCCGTTTCTTCGCGGAGGAGACATGCAGAAATCGCTGCACATCAACCCTGACAAGTGCACTGGCTGCCTGCAGTGCGAGATGGCCTGCAGTTACGAGAACTACGGCACTTTCTCGACCGCGAAGTCGCGGATCAAGGTCTTCGACTTCCACCACACCGGCCGCAAGGTTCCCTACACCTGTACCCAGTGCGACGAGGCCTGGTGCCTGCACGCCTGTCCGGTCGAGGCGATCAAGCTCGACGCCGGCACCGGCGCCAAGGTCGTGCTCGAGGACGTCTGCGTCGGCTGCAAGGTCTGCACGATCGCCTGTCCGTTCGGCACGGTGAACTACGTGCAGGAGACCGGCAAGGTCCAGAAGTGCGACCTCTGCGGCGGAGAGCCTGCCTGCGCCGAGGCCTGCCCCACCGGCGCGATCACCTACGTCGACGCCAACTGGACCGGTCTCGATCGCATGCAGCAGTGGGCCGACAAGCTCGGCAACCAGCCGGCGGCCTGATCCCGCCCGCCCCGACACTGCCAACAAGGAGTCAACGATGACCTGGGCTGGAAAGATCCTCCGCGTCAATCTCACCAAGGGCACCTGCACGTCCGAGCCTCTGCGCATGGACTGGGCCCGTCAGTACCTGGGCCAGCGAGGCCTGGCCACCAAGTATTTCGTCGAAGAGGTCGACCCCAAGGTCGACCCGCTTTCGCCGGACAACAAGATCATCTGGGCCACCGGCCCGCTGACCGGCACGATGGCCTCGACCGGCGGCCGCTACTCGGTCATCACCAAGGGCCCGCTCACCGGCGCGATCGCCTGCTCGAATTCGGGCGGCTACTGGGGGGCCGAGCTCAAGATGGCCGGCTGGGACATGATCGTCTTCGAGGGCAAGTCTCCGAAGCCGGTCTACCTGTCGATCGTCGACGACAAGGCCGAGCTGAAGGACGCCTCGCACCTGTGGGGCAAGACGGTCTGGCAGACCGAGGAAATCCTGAAGAAGGAGTCGCAGGATCCGCTGACCCGGGTGTCCTCGATCGGCCGCGCCGGCGAGAACCAGGTCCTGTTCGCCTGCATCGTCAACGATCTGCACCGGGCTGCCGGCCGCTCCGGCGTGGGCGCGGTGGCGGGCTCCAAGAACCTGAAGGCGATCGCGGTGCGGGGCACCAAGGGCGTGGGCAACATCCACGACCCGAAGGCCTTCATGAAGGTCACCATGGAGAAGAAGAAGGTTCTCCACGATCACCCGGTCACCGGCCAGGGCCTGCCCACCTACGGCACCCAGGTCCTGATGAACGTGATCAACGAGACCGGCGCGTTGCCCACCCGCAACCATCGCGACTCGCAGTTCGAGGGCGCCAGCCGCATCTCGGCCGAGGCGATGATGGAGAAGCGCCCGAGCGACGGCAAGGCGCAGCTGGTCACCAACCAGGCCTGCTTCGGCTGCACTATCGCCTGCGGCCGCATTTCCAAGATCGACCAGACCCACTTCTCGGTGGTCAACAAGCCCGAGTACTGGGGCGCCACCGGCGGCCTCGAGTACGAAGCCGCCTGGGCACTCGGCGCCGCGCCCGGCGTCAACGACCTGGAGGCCCTGCAGTACGCCAACACGATCTGCAACGAAGACGGCATGGACCCGATCTCGTTCGGCGCGACCATCGGCGCGGTCTACGAGCTCTACGAGATGGGCGTGCTCACCAAGGAGCAGGTCGGCATCGAGGCGCCGTTCGGCTCGGCCGAGGCGCTCTGCAAGCTGGTCGAGATGACCGCGCGTGGCGAGGGTTTCGGCAAGGAGATCGCGCTGGGCTCCAAGCGGCTCACCGCCAAGTACGGCCACCCCGACCTGTCGATGTCGGTCAAGGGCCAGGAGTTCCCGGCCTACGACTCGCGCGGCATCCAGGGCATGGGTCTCACCTACGCCACCTCCAACCGCGGTGCCTGCCACCTGCGCTCCTACACGGTCGCCTCCGAGATCCTCGGCATCCCGGTCAAGACCGATCCGCTCACCACCGAGGGCAAGCCCGAGCTGGTCAAGGCCTTCCAGGACGCGACCGCCGTGTTCGACTCGTCGGGCACCTGCGTGTTCACCACTTTCGCGTGGACCCTGGCCGACCTGCAGCCGCAGCTGGCCGCCGCCTGCGGGCCGGATTTCACGATGGAGAACCTGAACGACATCGGCGAGCGGATCTGGAACCTCGAGCGCGACTTCAACAACCGCGCGGGCTTCACCCGGAAAGACGACGACCTGCCCAAGCGCCTGAAGACCGAGCCTGCCAAGACCGGACCCGCCAAGGGCCTGGTCAGCGGCATCGACAAGATGATCCCCGAGTACTACGCGATTCGCGGCTGGGACGACGAAGGTCGCCTGAAGCCCGAAACCCGCGCGCGCCTCGGCCTCTGAGCCGCGCCCCCCGGGCCGGCAGGCCCGGGGCGAGGCATTGCCGATGCAGGGGCGACCTCGGGTCGCCCCTTTTTCCTGATGGATCGAACGAGCACGAGGACCCCGCAGATGAAGCACGTGATCATCGGCAACGGACCGGCCGGCGTGGTGGCCGCCGAGACCCTGCGCAAGCACCGGCCGAAGGACGAGATCGTGATGATCGGCAGCGAACCGCATCCGCCGTATTCGCGGATGGCGATTCCCTACCTGCTGATCGGCAACATCGACGAGCGCGGCACCTTGCTGCGAAAGGACGAAGACCACTTCGATCGCCTCGCCATACGCCAGGTCACCGGGCGGGTCACCGGCATCGACACCGAGGCCCGCAAGGTCGCGCTTTCCGACGGCACCCAGCTCGACTACGACCGCGCGCTGATCGCGAGCGGCTCCTACCCGGTCAGCCCGCCGATCCCTGGCCTCGAGTCTCCCTTCGTGCATCCCTGCTGGACGCTGCACGACGCGCGCAACATCACGCAGCTGGCGGGCAAGGGCGCGCGGGTGCTGCAGATGGGCGCGGGCTTCATCGGCTGCATCATCCTGGAGGCGCTCGCGCTGCGCGGCGTGAAGCTCACCGTCGTCGAGATGGGCGACCGGATGGTCCCGCGGATGATGGGGCCGGCGGCCGGCACGATGATCCGCAACTGGTGCGTCGAGAAGGGCGTGACCGTCTACACCGGCACGCGGGTCGAATCGCTCGAGCCCGGCGACAAGATCCGCGCGAACTTCTCGAACGGCAAGAGCGAGGAATTCGACCTGGTCATCCAGGCCACCGGCGTGAAGCCCAGCATCGGCTTCCTGTCGGGCTCGCCGATCAAGTGCCTGCAGGGCGTGCTGGTCGATGAGCGCCAGATGACCTCGGTCGAAGGGGTCTACGCGGCGGGCGACTGCGCCGAGGCCTACGACCCGGTCAGCGGCAAGACCATCGTGTCGGCGATCCAGCCCAACGCGGTCGACCAGGCCTACGTTGCGGCGATGAACATGGCGGGCCGCCGCGCGGTGTCCCGCGGCGTCACCCAGATCAACGTGCTCGACACGCTCGGGCTGATCTCCACCTCGTTCGGCAACTGGCAGGGCGTGCCCGGCGGCGACCACGCCGAACTGGTCGACGAAAGGAACTATCGCTACCTGCGGCTCGAGTTCGACGGCGACGTGATGGTCGGGGCCAACAGCCTCGGCATGACCGAGCACGTCGGCGTGTTGCGCAACCTGGTCGAGAACGGCGTGAAACTCGGCGCCTGGAAGGACGAGTTGCTGAAGGACCCCACGCGCCTGATGGAGGCCTACCTGGCCAGCGCCCAGGCCCAGGAGCAGTGGCAGGGGCCCGCCCGGGGCACGATGAAGCACTGACACGCGGCGCCCGCCCGCCAGCCAGCCGCCCCCAGAAGCCACCTCTTCAGCCAGACCGATGCGCATCACCTTCAAGCTGTTCGCGATGCTCTCAGACCACCTGCCCGACGAGCTCGACGGGCGGCGGCGCCAGGGAAACCAGATCGAGCTCGAGGTGCCCGAGGGCACGACCGTCCAGCAGGTCGTCGACCGTTTCAACCTGCCGGGCAAGCTCGTTCACCTAGTGCTGGTCGACGGTCGCTACGTGGAGAAGGACGCCCGGGCCGCGCGGGTGCTCACCGACGGCGAGACGCTGGCGATCTGGCCGCCGATCGCGGGCGGTTGAGCTGCCCGTTTCCCGCCGCGTTCCGGACGTTTCCCCTCCCATGCCCTTCTTCGGCGATCGCCGCGTGATGGCCTGCACGCCGGCCGACATCGAACGCTGGCTGCGCGAGTTCACGGGCGGGCAGGACATTCGCCTGGAACCTGCAGGCGGGGGGGGCGGCGAGTTCAGGCTCGACGCCGGCGGCTGGCCGATGCGCGTGCAGGTCGAGGTCATGCCGCCGCGGGTCGTCGCCCTGCTGCGCATGCCACAGCTCGACGTGCGATTCGACTATCCGCAGGAGCGCGCCGCCGAGGCCCGCGGCTGGATCACCCGCTTCGATCGCCATACGCAGCGGGGCGGGGGCTAGGGCGCGGGCCGGGGCAGGGCGGGGACCACGCGCTCGGGCGGCGGGTAGAATTCCCGCTTTCGCAGCGGCGCAGGCCGAACCCCAGGATTCCCCATGACGATCAAGGCCGACAAATGGATCCGCCGGATGGCGGCCGAGCAGCAGATGATCGAGCCCTTCGAGCCGGGCCAGGTCCGCCAGATCGACGGCCGCAAGATCGTTTCCTACGGCACCTCGAGCTACGGCTACGACGTGCGCTGCGCCGACGAGTTCAAGATCTTCACGAACATCAATTCGACGATCGTCGACCCCAAGGCCTTCGACGAGAAGTCCTTCGTCGACTTCAAGGGCCCGATCTGCATCATTCCGCCGAACTCGTTCGCGCTGGCCCGCACGGTCGAGTACTTCCGCATTCCGCGCAACGTGCTCACCGTGTGCCTGGGCAAGTCCACCTACGCGCGCTGCGGCATCATCGTGAACGTGACGCCGCTCGAGCCGGAATGGGAAGGGCACGTCACGCTGGAGTTCTCGAACACCACGCCGCTGCCGGCGAAGATCTACGCCGGCGAGGGCTGCGCGCAGATGCTGTTCCTCGAGTCCGACGAGGTCTGCGAAACCTCGTACAAGGACCGCGGCGGGAAGTACCAGGGACAGACCGGGGTCACGCTGCCGCGGACCTGAGCGCGCGATGAGTCGAGGCGTGTTGCGAACCGTTCCCGAAGCCGATATATTGCGGTGCATGGCGACCGTTTCGGCTCCCTTCTTCCAGCTCTCCCCGGTTTCCGGCAATCGGAAGCCCGGCAGCCTGCGCGCGCTAGCCGCGCTCGGCCTGCTACTGCGCCTAGCGCGCTGACACCCCCTTTCCCCCATCCCCCCGTAGCAGCACCCTGTCTCCCGTCCACAAGGCGGGCGGCGAAGCATAGGAGCATCTTCCATGGCCGACAAACTCATCATCTTCGACACGACCTTGCGCGACGGCGAGCAGAGCCCCGGCGCCTCGATGACCAAGGAAGAGAAGCTTCGCATCGCCAAGCAACTGGAGAAGCTGCGGGTCGACGTGATCGAGGCGGGCTTCGCCGCGTCGTCGAACGGCGATTTCGAGGCGGTCAGGGCGATCGCCGACGCGATCACCGATTCCACGGTCTGCTCGCTCGCCCGGGCCAACGACCGCGACATCGCGCGCGCCGCCGAGGCGCTGAAGGGCGCGAAGTCGGCGCGGATCCACACCTTCATCGCCACCTCGGCGCTCCACATGGAGAAGAAGCTGCGGATGACGCCGGACCAGGTGCACGAGCAGATCCGCCAGGCGGTGCGCTACGCCCGCAACTTCACCGACAACGTCGAGTTCTCGCCCGAGGACGGCAGCCGGTCGGACATGGACTTCCTGTGCCGCGTGCTCGAGACCGCGATCGAGGAAGGCGCGCGCACGATCAACATCGCCGACACGGTCGGCTACGGCGTGCCCGAGCTGTTCGGCAACCTGGTGCTCACGCTGCGCACCCGCATCCCGAACTCGGACAAGGCGGTCTGGTCGGTCCACTGCCACAACGACCTCGGCATGGCGGTGGCCAATTCGCTGGCCGGCGTGATGATCGGCGGCGCCCGGCAGGTCGAGTGCACGATCAACGGGCTGGGCGAGCGGGCGGGCAACACCTCGCTCGAGGAGGTGGTCATGGCGGTCAAGACCCGGCGCGACTACTTCGACCTCGAAGTGGGCATCGACACCACCCAGATCGTGCCGGCCTCCAAGCTGGTCTCGAGCATCACCGGCTTCCCGGTGCAGCCGAACAAGGCGGTGGTGGGCGCCAACGCCTTCGCGCACGCCTCGGGCATCCACCAGGACGGCGTGCTCAAGCAGCGCGACACCTACGAGATCATGCGCGCCGAAGACGTGGGCTGGAGCGCGAACAAGATCGTGCTGGGCAAGCTGTCGGGCCGCAACGCGTTCAAGCAGCGCCTGCAGGAACTGGGCATCCAGCTCGACAGCGAGCAGGAGGTCAACGAGGCCTTCCAGCGCTTCAAGGACCTGGCCGACCGCAAGGCCGAGATCTTCGACGAGGACATCCACGCGCTGGTGTCCGAGCAGGCGGCCCACCACCAGGTCGACGAGCACTACCAGCTCGTCTCGATGTCGCAAGGCTCGGAAACCGGCGAGCGCCCGCATGCCCGCATCACGATGTCGATCGACGGGGCAGAGACCACGTCCGAGGCAGAGGGCAATGGACCGGTCGACGCCACCTTCAAGGCGATCGAGGCCAAGGCGGGCAGCGGCGCCGAGCTGATGCTCTACTCGGTCAACGCGATCACGACCGGGACCGAGTCGCAGGGCGAGGTCACGGTGCGGCTGGCCAAGGCGGGCCGGATCGTGAACGGCGTGGGCGCCGATCCCGACATCATCGTCGCGTCGGCCAAGGCCTACCTGAGCGCGCTGAATCGCCTGAAGTCGGACACGGTCCGCGTGGACCCTCAGCGCGGCGGGGTCTGAGCTTGTCCTGCAGCGTTCCGGGCGTCGCCCGACGCGGGCGGCGCCGGGCGCTGCTGGGCGCCGCGCTCTCCTTCTCGCTGGCAATCGCCGGCATGCTCGCTGCTGCCGGCGGCGCGCTGGCGCAGGCCCCGTCGGGTGCGGCCAAGGCCGACGCGGCTGCGCCGGCGGCACCGATCCGCCTCGGCCTGATCGAGGGCTTCTCCGGCCCGTTCGCGAACGCCGGGGAAGCGGTCTGGCGCAACCTGCAGTTCGCGGTCGACCGGGTCAATTCCCGAGGGGGAGTGCCGGTCGGCGACGCGCGCCGCCCGTTCGAGCTGGTCCGGCTCGACAGCAAGGGGCAGGCCGACGAGGCGCTGGTGATGCTGCGGCGCGCGGCGGACCTGCGGATTCCCTTCGTCCTGCAGGGCAACAGCTCCACGGTGGCCGGCGCGCTGGTCGAGGCGCTCGAGCGCCACAACGAACGCGAGCCCGGCAACCGGATGCTGTTACTGAACTACTCGGCGGTCGACCCGGTGCTCACCAACGAGCGCTGCAGCTTCTGGCATTTCCGCTTCGACGCGCACGCGGGCATGCGGATGCGCGCGCTGGTCGACGCGCTGGCCGGCAATTCGCGGGTGCGCCGCGTCTACCTGCTGAACCAGGACTACAGCTTCGGCCGACAGGTCGCCAGGCTCGCGCGCGAGATGATCGCCGAGCGGCGCCCCGACATCGAGTTCGTCGGCGACGAGCTCCACCCGCTCGGCCGCATCCGGGACTTCGTGCCCTACGCGGCGAAGATCCGCGGCAGCGGGGCCGATGCGGTGGTCACCGGCAACTGGGGCAACGACCTGACCCTGCTGGTCCGGGCCGCCCGCGAGGTCGGGCTCGATGCGGATTTCTACACCTTCTACGGCAACGGCCTCGGCGCGCCGGCGGCGATCGGCGAGGCCGGCGTCGACAAGGTGAGGGCGGTCGCCGAGTGGCACCCGAATGCCGGGATCGGGGCGGCGCAGCCGATCTACGAGGACTTCCGGGCCCGGCTGCGCGACCCTCGCGACGACTACTTCAACATGCGCCATGTGGTCATGATCGAGATGCTGGCGGCGTCGATCGAGGCCGCCGGCAAGCCGGAGGCGGCGGCGGTGGCCCGGGCGCTGGAGGGGCGCACCCATGTCGGCGCCCCCTACACGGCCACGATGCGGGCGGAAGATCACCAGATCCTGACCCCGCTGCAGGTTTCCGTGATGCGCCGGGCCGGGCCGTCGGCTGGGGAAGGGGCTCCGCGCTTCGACCTGGAGGGAAGCGGCTTCGGCTTCGTGACCGAGCGGCGGTTCGAGCCCGCGGACACGGCCATGCCGCACGGCTGCGCGATGCGGCAGCCCTGAAAACTGCTATACTCTCAAGGCTTTACCTCAGCACGGCGCTGCAACCCGGCGGCGCCGCAAGTGATTCATCGATTCAATCAGGGGAAATCCATGGCTGTCGCCAACATCGACAAGGCGAAGATCGTCGCCGATTACCAGCGTGCCGCTTCGGACACCGGTTCGCCCGAAGTCCAGGTCGCGCTGCTCACCGCCCGCATCGTCGAGCTGACCGAGCACTTCAAGGCCCACGCGAAGGACCACCATTCGCGCCGCGGCCTGCTTCGCATGGTCAGCCGCCGTCGCAAGCTGCTCGACTACCTAAAGCGTACGAACGCCGACAGCTACAAGGCACTGATCGGCCGACTCGGTCTGCGCGGCTGATCGAAAACGCCAGAGAACCCGCAAGACAAACTTGCGGGTTTTTTGTTTGAACGACTGCTTTTTGCATTACACGGGCAGCGCGCCGGACGGGCGGCCCGCCATGAGTGGTTGTTGAAGAGGCGAACCGCGCCGCCGGCCGATCGCGCGGGCAATGTTTACAAGGAACGCAAGTGTTCGATATCGCAAGAAAGACATTCAAGTGGGGTGACAACACCGTCACCCTCGAAACGGGCGAGATCGCCCGCCAGGCCAGCGGCGCCGTCCTGGTCACGATGGACGACACCGTCGTGCTGGTGGCGGTCTCGGTCGCCAAGAGCGCCAAGCCGGGCCAGGACTTCTTCCCGCTGACCGTCGACTACGTCGAGAAGTTCTACGCGGCCGGCCGGATCCCGGGCGGCTTCTTCAAGCGCGAGGGCCGGCCCACCGAGCGCGAGATCCTGATCGATCGCCTGATCGACCGGCCGATCCGCCCGCTGTTCCCCGAAGGCTTCTACAACGAGGTCCAGGTCATCGCCCAGGTGCTGTCGAGCAACCCGGAAGTCGACAGCGACATCCCGGCCATGATCGGCACCTCGGCCGCGCTTGCGATCTCCGGCGTGCCCTTCGCCGGCCCGATCGGCGCCTGCCGCGTCGGCTACGTCGACGGCCAGTACGTGCTGAACCCGAGCGCCACCCAGATGGCCTCGTCCAGGCTCGACCTGGTCGTGGCCGGCACCGACGCTGCCGTGCTGATGGTCGAGTCCGAGGCGCACGAGCTGCCCGAGGACGTGATGGTCGGCGCGATCGCCTTCGGTCACGAGCAGATGCAGGTCGCGATCGACGCGATCAACGAGCTGGTCGAGATGGGCGGCAAGCCCGAGATGGAGTGGACGCCGCCGGCGAAGAACGAGGCGCTGATCGCCCGCGTGACCGAGCTGGCCGAAGCCGGGTTCGCCGAGGCCTACGCCATTCGCAACAAGCAGCAGCGCGTGGCCCGCATTCGCGAGGTCGAGCAGGCTGCCATCGAGAAGGTCGTCGCCGAGGCCGAGGCCGCGGGGCAGCCCGCCCCGGACAAGAACGAGCTCGGCAACATCCTGTTCGATCTGCAGGCCAAGCTGGTGCGTCACCAGATCCTGTCGGGGCAGCCGCGCATCGACGGCCGCGACACCCGCACGATCCGCCCGATCTCGATCCGCACCGGCCTGCTGCCGCGCGCTCACGGGTCGGCGCTGTTCACCCGCGGCGAGACGCAGGCGGTGGTCGTGGCCACGCTGGGCACCTCGCGCGACGAGCAGATCATCGACGCGATCAACGGCGAGTACCGCGATCGCTTCATGTTCAACTACAACATGCCGCCGTTCGCCACCGGCGAAACCGGTCGCTTCGGAACGCCCAAGCGGCGCGAGGTCGGCCACGGCAACCTGGCCAAGCGCGCGATCCGTCCGCTGCTGCCCACGGCCGAGGAGTTCGCCTACTCGCTGCGCGTGGTTTCCGAGATCACCGAATCGAACGGCTCCTCGTCGATGGCTTCCGTCTGCGGCGGCTGCCTGGCGCTGATGGACGCCGGCGTGCCGGTCAAGAGCCACGTGGCCGGCGTGGCCATGGGCCTGATCAAGGAAGGCAACCGCTTCGCCGTCCTGTCGGACATCCTGGGCGACGAGGACCACCTCGGCGACATGGACTTCAAGGTGGCAGGCACCGCGCAGGGCATCACCGCGCTGCAGATGGACATCAAGATCCAGGGCATCACCAAGGAGATCATGCAGGTCGCCATGGCGCAGGCGCGCGAAGGCCGCATGCACATCCTGGGCCTGATGCAGCAGGCGATCGGCGGAGCCCGCGAGGAGCTCTCCGACTACGCGCCGCGCATGTACACGATGAAGATCAACCCCGAGCGGATCCGCGACGTGATCGGCAAGGGCGGCGCCACGATCCGCCAGATCACCGAGACCACCGGCACCCAGATCGACATCCAGGACGACGGCTCGATCACGATCGCCGCGGTCGACAGCGCCGCTGCCAAGCGCGCGCAGAAGATGATCGAGGACCTCACCGCCGAGGTCGAGATCGGCGCGATCTACGAAGGCACGGTCCTGAAGATCCTCGACTTCGGCGCCATCGTGCAGGTGCTGCCGGGCCGCGACGGCCTGCTGCACGTGTCGCAGATCGCCAACGAGCGCGTCAACCAGGTCTCCGACTACGTCAAGGAAGGCCAGGTCGTTCGCGTCAAGGTGATCGAGGCCGACGACAAGGGCCGCCTGCGCCTGTCGATGAAGGCCGCCGCCGCCGACGACGCGGCCCGCCAGCCGGAAGGCTGATCGGCCGCCGCGGCGCCTCGACTGCCGAGGCGCCCGGTTCGCCGGCCGGGCCGCCAGACACGGACCGGCGCCGGATCGAACGGGAATCCCGGCAGCCTTCGGGCTGGCCGGGATTTTTTTCGCGCTGCGCCGCCGGCATCGACAGCCGGCAGGGCGGTCAGCCGATCAGCTGCCAGTGCTCGCCGTCGAGCGTGGCCAGGCCGTCGTCGCGAAGCTTCAGCAGGTGCGCGGTCAGCGAGCGCTTGGCCACCGGCCTGATCACCGGGTCCACGTCGTCGTAGGCGGTCAGCACCAGCTCGTCCACGGTCGCCGGCTTGCCGGCAGTGCCCAGCGCGTCGATCACCTTGGCTTCGCGCGCCATGCGGTGCGCGATCAGCCGGGCGACCTCCCTCTTGCCCGCCGCGATCGCGTGGCCGTGGGCCGGCAGGATGTAGTCGAAGGGCTCGTGCGCCAGCCTGTGCAGCTGGGCCACGTAGTCGCGCATGTCGCCATCGGGCGGCGTGATCACCGTCGTCGAGCCGTTCAGGATGTGGTCGCCCGAGAACAGCAGGCCGTCCTCCTCGAGCAGCAGGCAGACGTGGTTCGACACGTGGCCGGGCGTGTGCAGCACCCGCAGCGTGGAGTCGCCCACGCGCAGGCACTCGCCGTCCTCCAGCGTGCGCTCGGGCACGAAGGCCCACTGCGGGTCGAAGTCCGGGCCGGTCGGGCGACCCAGGATTGGCGCGCCGGTCAGCGCCTTCAGCGGCGCGGCGCCCGGCGCGTGGTCGGGGTGCGCATGGGTGCAGACGATCGCCTTCAGCCCGTCACCGACGATCGCCGCGATCCGTGCGATGTGGTCCGGCTCGTCGGGCCCCGGATCGATCACCAGGTATTCGCCCGGCTCGCCGACGATGTAGGTGTTCGTTCCCGGGCCGGTCATGCGGCCCGGGTTGGGCGCGGTCAGTCGCTGCACGTGTCGCAGCAGCGGCACCGCCCGCTCGTGCTGCCAGTCGAGCTCGTGGACGATCCTGCCGTCCGGGCTCACGAGCTCGAGCTCGCCGAAGGGCAGTTCCTCCTCGCTGAAGCGGGCGACCTCACCGCGCAGAAGCCCCGCCCGAGGGCAGGAGAACCACCTGCCGGGGTTCTCCTCGCAGTGGCGCAGGATCGCGGCGACGTCCTCGAAGCGCGTGAGCGCGCGCAGCGTGCGGATCGTCGGGAAGATCATGTCGAACTCGCCGCGATCGTGTCGCGCGAGCGCCTGCGCCGGCAGCACCCAGGTCGGCTCGAACTGCTCGCCTTCGTCGGCGACCGGCTCCTGCCCCTCGGGCATCTTCGCCACGAAGAAGTGCGCGTCGAAGCGCTTCGGCAGGTCGCGATCGGTGATCCAGCGGCTCAGCCAGTGGACCTCGTCGAGCGCCAGCGTGAGGCCGGCCGCCGCGACGCGTTCGAAGAAGCTGCCATCGTCGTGGCGGGGCATCGTCGTCGCGACCTTGGCCGGGTCGACACCCGACCGCGCCGGTCGCGCCAGCAGCACGCCCAGTTCCTCGAAGGCCTCGCGAACCGCCGCGGTCACGAAGGCGAGGGTCTCGGGCGACTGGTCGGGACGCGAAGCGCTCACGCGGCGGGCGGCGGGCGAGGCGTCGAGCGGGTCGACGACGCCACCCGGAAACACGAAGGCGCCCGGCGCGAAGCTCGCCGACATCGAGCGCCGGGTCATCAGGACTTCCGGTCCGGCGGCGCTGTCTCGCAGCAGCAGGACCGTGGCGGCCGGGCGCGTGGCTACCGGCTCGCGCAGATCGTGAAGGTACTTCCCGGGGCGGATGCGGCTTTCCGGCGTCATCGGCTCATTTCTCCGTTGCCGGCGCCCGCCCGCCGAGACCGGTAGGCAGCTCCGGGGGCGTGAAACGCTCGCCATAGCGCCCGGCGAGCTCGCGCGCGCGCGCATCGAATGCGGCCTGCCCGATGCGCTCGACGAAGGCCAGCGTGCCGCCGAGCGCCTGCGGGAAGCCCACGCCGAGAATCGACGAGCGGTTCGCATCGTCAGCCGAAGCGATCACCCCGGAGGCAAGACAGCGCAGGGACGCGACCGCCTGCGCGTAGAGCAGGCGGTCGCGCAGGTCTTCGGCGGGAACCGCGGCGCGGCGGCGCTCGAACACCTTCAGGCCGGACCACAGCTCGGGCTCCTCGCCGTCCTCGTAGTCGTAGAAGCCGCGGCCGGCTTCGCGGCCCAATCGCCCGAAGCCATGAGCCATCTTCTCGAGCACGTACACAGCTTCTTCGGTCATGCCGTGCGGCGGTGCAGCCTCGTGGTGGGCATCGTGATGTTCGTGCCCTGGCGCGTGGTGATGACCGTGCTCCTCGCAGCAGTGACCGTGGCCGTGCGCGTGCGAATGATCGTGCCCGTGACCGTGCGAATGATCGTGCCCGTGCCCGTGCCCGTGCCCGTGCCCGTGATCGTGTCCGTGTCGGTGATCGTGTCCGTGTCCGTGTCCGTGTCCGTGGTCGTGCCCATGATCGTGGCCGTGCCCGTCCGCGGCGTCATGCAACAGCCGGTCGGCCTCCTCGAGCGACATTGCGTCCATCAGCGCCAACGGGCCCGCGGCGAACCCGGCCTCGTGCGCCGCACGCTCGATCGTGGCGGCAGGGATGCCTTCCCCGAGCAGTGCGAGCCCCTCGTTCGCGAAGGCCCGGGCCAGGCCGGGGGCATGAAAGCCCGTGGCGTCCGATACCTCGATGCTGTCGATGCCGCTATGCGCAAGGAGAGTGCGCAGCGAATCGATCGCATCCGGACTCGACTCGCCCCGCACGATCTCGGCGAAGCGAGCGGGGCCTGGGGCGGCAGCGAGCGCGAGCCCGATCAGGCGGCCTCTTTCATGAAGGCCGCCCGCCAAGGCAGCGATGGGGTCGATGGTCGACACCGCGACGATCGGGACCGATGCGGGGGCCTGGTGCTCGAGCCGATGCAGGGCGCGCGCCCGCTCGCTGGCGGCTGACCGGGATGCCTCGACGACGAGGTCGACCGCAGCCGCGCAGGCGCCGACAGGCTGCGCCGCCGCACGCTGCACGGTCGCACCGCCGCGAAGGAAGGCGTCCGCGAGCGAGTCCGCGAGCAGGCCGTCACCGGTGACGAGGATGCTGGAAATCTTGGAGGTCGCCGCACGCGCGTGCGGCGTCCCTTCGGGGGAAACGTTCATCGATCGAAGTCCGGGGGGCGGGCCGAGGAGGGCCGGCGATACGGAATCATAACGCCGGCCAGCGGGCTCGATTACGACGGCCTCGGGGCCATCTCGAGGAGCGCGGGCCGGGCCTTGCGCGCCGGGTCCCCCGGGGGAGCTCGGTTCTGCGCGGTGCCGCCGGACTCAGACCGCCAGGATGCTGCGGCGGCCGGCGATGCTGCTGCGGCGGTGCGCTGCCGGGGCCTGTTGGCCGAGGACCTCGATCACCTGCGGGTCCTGGACCAGCGCCACGCCGTGATCGGCGTGGAGCAGGCGCTCGCGGTCGACCGGCCGGCAAAGACCGAATCCCTGGGCGTAGTCCACGTTGAGGTCCCTCAGCGTGCGGACGATCTCGGCGTTCTCGGCCCACTCGGCCACGCAGGCCATGCCGATCTCGTGGGAGAGGTCGACGATCGCGCGCGTGATCGCGTGATTCGCGGGATTCAGGTTCACGTCGCGAATGAAGCTCCCGTCGATCTTCACGAAGTCGCCAGGCAGCTCCTTCAGGTAGCTGAAGGACGTGTAGCCGGCGCCGAAGTCGTCGAGGGCGACCCGCGCCCCGAAGGACTTGACCCGGTCGACGAAGCGCCGCGTGGTGTTCAGGTCGTAGAGCGCCACGCTTTCCGTGATCTCGAAGCACACCCGTTGTGTCGCGTCGCGGTGTTCGCGGATCAGCGAGATCGTGTCCTGCAGGAACTTCTCGTCGTTTAGGGAAGCCCCGCTGAGGTTGATCGTGCAGAAGCCGAGGCGCTCCCGGTGATCGGGATGCTCGTCGAGCCATTCGAGCGTCGAGCGCAGCACCCAGCGGTCGATCTGGCTCATCAGGCCGTTTCGCTCGGCGGCCGAGATGAAGCGGGCAGGGGGCACTACGGCGCCAGCACCATCGCGCATCCGGACGAGCACCTCGTAGGAAAGGCTGGAGTAGGGCGTTCGCAGCGAAACGATCGGCTGCAACTGGGTGAAGAAGTTCTCGACCGGCAGCCGCTCGCGCATGTTGGCCACGAGCTTGATCTCGTCGAGATAGGCGGTCAGCTCGGAACTGCGCGAGTCGAAGGCGACGACCGTCGAGCCGCCCGCCTTCTTCGCCTCGGAGCAGGCCCGGTCCGACGCCGTAAGCGCATCCCGCGGCGACATCGCCGGGTCGAGCCGGATCACGCCGATGCTGGCGGCAACGCTGAACGCCTTGTCCTGATGCTGGTAGGGCTGTTCGCTCAGGGCCCGCCGCAGCTCCTCGCAGAGCATGCGCGCCGCGTCCAGGTCCATGTCGTTGATGATGACCACGAACTCGTCGCCACCGACGCGGGCGGCGACATGGGGCGGACGCACCACGGCGCGCGTCCGCGTCGACATCTGGCGAAGAATCTGGTCGCCCGCCACGTGTCCGAACAGGTCGTTGACGAGCTTGAACCGGTCCAGGTCGACGTAGGCGAAGCAGATGCTTCGATCGCGCGATGCGGCGATCGCCCGCTCGAGGTACGCATTGAAGCCACGCCGGTTCAGGAGTCCGGTCAGCGAGTCGTGATCGGCGAGGAACTGCAAGCGGCCCTCGGCCTCCTTTCGCGCGGTCACGTCTTCGATCCAGGTTTCGATGCGGCCCTGCTTGCGCAACGCCCGCATGTGCAGCCAGCGGCGACCGCCCTCCCGCGAAGAGATCGCGATCTCGGTGTCGGTGATCCTGCTCTCATCCGCCTGCCGAATCAGCGACTCGAACGCGTACTCGTTGGCGACCTCCGCCCAGCGCCGTGGCTCGCGGTACTGGGATGGCGGCGGCAGCCCGAACATCACACCGAACGCGGGGTTGTACTCGAGGATGGTCCCGTCGTCCTTCATCGAGAACAGGCCGACGGGCATCGCGTTGTAGTTCTCGCGGAAGCGCTGGAGGGCGTAGACCGCACTATTCTGTGCAGAAACCCGTTGCTGGCGTTCATCGTTTAATTTCTGAGCGAGTGCCACGCCGGTCAGCAATGCAGAAATTACCGCTCCGGTGGACTGATTGAGTCCCGGGATGTCCAGTGTCTGATTCGTGACTGCGCGAATAATCTCACCTGCAATTCCCAGAATAGAAAAGCCCCACCCGAGTCCATACCAGATGGCGATGGAAGAAAGGCTGCTGGCGCAGATCCGCGTGAGGAGGATTCCAAGGATAATGGCCGCTATAGCGGCCGAGCCCCACATAATTGGCAGGAATGTCTTATAGGGAAGAATGAAAGAGGCGACAAGGATCGCGGCAGCGAACGCAACCCCGCCACGAAAGAGGGGGGTCAGATGTAGCTTGACAATTTCCTGCTTGAACAAGCTGCCAAAGAGCAAGCCGGATATCAGAGAGTAACCGCCCAGAGATGTTTGTCGAAACGTGATTTCTAGTTCCGGGCTGAGGCCTAGCCAAGAGAAATCCCATCCGGCGCTTACGGCAGCTATGCGAAGGTTAAGAATTATCCAAATTGAGAAGAAGAAGAATGTTGAGTCCTTAGAGACCGCCGCAACGACCGCACTAAATGCCGCGAGCATCAAGAGACTGCCAAAGAGCAAGCCTCCTGAGCGTTCGAAACGCTGCTCGGCGATCTTTACTCCTACGGGGTCGGCGGCTAGTACTGTCGCTCGAGCCGGCCCGACGTGTCTTGTCTTGCAAAGAACCCAGCCAGGATCTGCCTCGACGATCTCCAATACAAACCCGCCACGGCTTGGACGTATTGAGTCAAGTGGCCGAATCGAAGAGGTTTGACCATCGACGGCATCCCGAGATCGCCACCAACACTCGGCGCTTCGAAGATGGCGTGATGGCAGGACGATCGAGTAAGGGGCCGACCGCTCGGGGGCTTCCAACAGGAGCCAGAAGGCGTGCTCGGATCGGTTGGTGGCGAACGTGCGGGTACTGACAGGGGACTTTCGCAATCGCGCGAAAGCCTCAGCGGGGCTTAAGTCCGCGGTCGAATCTTCTTCGTACGTGAACGCAAGCTCTTCCGCCTGCGTGTACGACTCCCAATCGCTGCTTGAAAGACCCCAACCAATGGTTACGGCCGCAACAGAAGCAAGGATGAGTACTGCGATCCCGTAAAGAAGAAATCGCGAGACCGCATCTCGAAGTCGGTTGCTTTCTTTGCTCAGCCCAAATGCCGCCATGTGCATGCACGAGATGAATTGCGAGCGGGCCAGAAGGCTGGCACGTCGAGGTTCCTACGATGCCTTAAAGGCGAACCTCCACACACGTGCTTCCGACGGAAGGGCTAGGCAATCAGACGAGCGGGATACCCAAGTTCGCAGGAACACTCAACTCTGAATCGCTTCTACGCATTCGACGTGGTCGAGACCACATTCCACTGATCGATGCGAAAACCTCAATGTCCGGATGGTAGTCGTAAGCCATAAACTTGTACAGCCTATGGTTCGTCGCGAACCATTTGCGTTCAGCACCCAAGACGTCAAAAGCTAAGACACGGTGAGGGATGTGTTCCGCGGTGACGAATGGCACTAGACGCTGGTCATCGAACACGTCTTCAAAGCCGATCTTTCGATACTCCGAGTCCAAAGGTGGTCGAGCCCCAATGATGATCCACTCGATCTGCGTGGCGAAGCAATAGCGAAAAAGGGTCTTGAATAGAACGAGCTTGACTTGCTTTCCAGCGCGTCCTTCCTTTACCGCGAGCCTGGTGACCCCGGCCAAGGGGCGATTCTGGAAACGTTGTGGGAGAACAACCGATTGTTCAAGGGAAAGTGGGCCGTGCAGATTTGTCTGCATGCGCAGGGTTCCGACTGGTGAACCGTCCTCTTTTGATTCCGCCAGAAAAATGATCGCTTTGTCGGAGCGATCGATCTCTTCCGGCTTATCAAGGACAGTTGCAAGTTCGGGAACATGCCGGCCATAGGCCTCAGCGCGGAGACTGATGGCTTTTTCCAACTGTTCATTGGTCCGGACAACCCTTACGCGAAAAGGCAGTGGCTTGCCGATCGAGCTAGGCCCCCCAGGCCACTGGAGGGAGGAGACGGATTCTGCGGTTCGCTGTACTTCCTCCAGCGTCAACGAACTCGTCATGAAAAAGGATCCTCCGTGAGCGCCTTGGCTAAGACGACAGTCTTAGGCCTATTGATCTAGACCGCTAAGCGTAACAGGAAGGGCTTGTCGCCACAAATGCTGGCGATTAGGAAGTTTCCTACGTACAACATAGGGTTGCGTTCGACAGTGAAAGTGCTCTGTAGAGTCTCTCTGCAACTGAGTGGCGATGCGGGGCCGCGCTGGCTATAGGGGGCTGTGGCGAGTAGTCGCACCCTGTGCCACGATCGAGAGCCTCGACATCTGCGCATGCACAAGAATGTTGAAGAGACTCTCATTGAGACAGGCTCTTAGCCCGCCACCGCGCTTCTCGGCCAGCCGCGATGAAGCAGCTTTCGCCCGTCACTACTTGGTGACGGGCTTACGCATGTCGCGTGTAGCAGCGTTAATGGGAAGCGGGCTGGCTTTGTCATTTTGGCTTTTGGTTTCAATACGCGTGCCGAACGGTGAGCTGGCGACAGGGCGGCAAGGGTTGCGTCTCTTGGTTGTTTGCGCCCTTCTGGCTTGCGCAGCCGTTCTCTATTTGCGCCCGAGATTTGCGTTGAGGAGATACGTATTCATCATTGGCGTTCCATCGTCGATTGTCTGCTTTTCGATCGGTCTCATGAGTATTTTTCCACCCGATGTGGAGCATCAAACTACTACGAGGTTGGCCACGGCAATGACAGTTGCATGTTGGCTAATGTATGGATTTACAAGGTTGCCACCCTATGTCTCGGCAGCATCCTGTGTGGTTTCATCAGTTCTTGTGGTCTGTGGCGCTTTATATCACCAAGACGAATACATATTTGCATTATTGCTGTATCTGACAGTGGCAAATCTTGCTGGTTGGGCCATGGCCGTCGGTGGCGAGCGGCGCGAGAGGGCGCTCTTTTCTAGTGGCAAAAAGCTTCTGGACATGGCTCGGAGGCTTGCTGTTACGGCAGCGGAGAACGCTGAGGCGAACAAGTTTAAAACGCAGGTTCTCGCAGCAATAAGCCACGACTTACGACAACCACTCGCTAGTATGTCTCTTCATGTCAAGTCTATTCATTCGGCCGGAGAATCTGAGGGGGCGTCGAGGCTCGATGAGTTAGCCGGAAATGTAGCGGCCTGCGTCGAAGTTATGGCAAATAGCATTGACCGACTATCAGAGGCGTCGGCCCTGCGCTTGAAGTCGTCGCCGATTGCGGTCGGGCCGGTCGATCTTCGTTCCTTGCTGTTGAAGGTCGAAGCCGTGTTTCGGGGGCCGGCGAAAGATCGTGGTGTGACAATGCGAGTAGATATTCCTCCTCTCCGCAAACTGATTGTGGATAGTGAAGAAGGCCGTTTGTGGGATGTGCTCTCTAACTTGGTCAGCAATTCTCTGAAGTATATGAACCACGAGAGGAACTCTTGGGTTGTCGTGCATGCTGCCCGACTCGGTGAAAGGGTGCGGCTGACCGTCCGAGACAATGGGCTAGGAGTCGATCGAAAATTTCATCAAAAAATATTTGACGAATATTTTCAGTTGGGCGCCACGGGGCGTGGACTGGAAGGTGGATACGGTCTCGGATTGTCAATAGTGCGAGGAACAATCGAGAAACTTCCAAGGCATGAACTCGTGTTTTCGTCAGATCTCGGCGTCGGGGCGCGCTTTGATATTTTTATGCCACGGTCGATGGAGGCTATCTGCGTAAGGAACGTCGGGGACACGTCGACGTTGGCGTTGGAGGCTAGTGGCCCCCTCACCGGCACCTACGCCCTGGTAGTAGAAGACGATCCGCAGGTGCGAGCCGCGCTCGTCGAAACGATGGAAAGCTGGGGAATTCTCGTGGAGGCCGCAGGCACTGCGGGCGAGGCGCTCGAGGTCGTCCGCGGGGCGGAGCGTCTGTTCGACGTCGTGGTATCGGACTACGGATTGCCCGGGGGGAGCGACGGTGTCGGCTTGATCGATGCCGTCAGGGCGGAGCAGGGCCAACCGACGCCGGCGATCATTCTTTCGGGGCAGGTGGAGGCGATCGATGGGTCTCGCCTGAGGGCCCTGGAGGTCACTGCGATGTCCAAGCCTTTCGACCCGAATCGTTTACGGGCCCTTCTGGAGGGCTGCGTGGCGGCCTGACGGGGAGCGCAGTTACGCCCCGCGGTGACGTCCAGCGCGGCGGAGATGACGCCACCGTGCAACCTGCCGGTCAAATGGTGTCCGACGAGTTCGGGGCGCACGTCGAAGCGGATCTTCGGGCTCTCGGCATCGAGCGACTCGATGCGCATGCCGATCGACTGGTTGAAGGCGATCGTTCGCTCGAACGGTTCGCGGAACGAATCTTCGAGAACGCTTTGTTCGACGGCGCTTCTGCGGGGGCGTGGGGGCGTCATTCGGCGGAAGGTGGGAGGGCTTTTATCGATGATCCCGCGGCGCCGGGATAGCGCGGCTCGAGGCAGAGTCGGGAATACTTCCCGGGTTGCGCGCGTTTACGATTGAGGTGTGGCGTCCGGGCCTGCGAAGCGCGTTGCGTGCGACCGGGCCCGCACCCTGGTGCCGCCGATTCCAACGGCGCCGGCGTTTCGCGTGTTGACAGCGATTCCGATGTGGGGCGGGTTCAACGGTGTCAGGTGTACCGCTCGAGCATGACGTGCTGGTCGCGCTGATCCCGCGCCTGCGCCGCTACGCGCGCGTGCTGTGCGGCGATGGGCCGGCCGCGGACGACCTCGTCCAGGACACGCTGGAGCGCGCCTGCGGCCGGCTTTCGCAATGGAGGCCCGGGACCGACCTCCGCGCCTGGGTCTTCACGATCATGCACAACCTCTTCGTGAGCGAAACCCGCCGCCCTCGGCACAGGCACGAGCTGCCGGTCGCCGAGGATGCCGTGACCGCGGTCGACGCCGCATTCGATCCGGCCGGCGGCTGGGGGGCGGCGCTGGACCTGGAGCGCGCATTGCGGCTCCTGCCGGAACCACAGCTGCAGGTCTTGCTGCTCGTGGCTTTCGAGGACATGAGCTACGAGCAGGTCGCCGATGCGATCGGCGTGCCGGTCGGCACCGTGATGTCCCGGCTGTTCAGGGCGCGAGAGCGCCTCAAGGCCTTGCTGGAAGGCGAGACCCCCCCGCGAGGCGCGAGGTTGAGGGTTCTGAAGTGAGATTGCGCAGTGATCGATAGATCTGACCTGGAAGATGTCCACGCCTGGGTCGATGGGCGGCTGGGCGGCGAGCGCCTGCGCCTGTTCGAGGAGAGGCTGGCGCGCGATGACGCGCTGCGCGAGGCCGCGATGGCCTTCCGCTCGCAGGCGTTGGCGCTGTCGGCCTTGCGGCGCGAGGTGCTGGACGAGGCGGTTCCGCCGCGGTTGGTGCGGGCGGCGCGGCCCTGGGCGGCCGCCCCGGCGGGGCGCTTCCGGAATGCCGGGGCCTGGCTGGTCGCGGCATCGATCGCAGTGGTGGCGTGGACCGGCGGATGGCTGTCGCACGCCCGCTTCGGTACTGCCGAACACGTCGCGATGCCGCCGACTTTCGTGCGGGACGCGGTGCTCGCCCACGTCGTGTTCGCGCCCGAGGTGCGCCACCCGGTCGAGGTGGCGGCCGCCCAGCACGAACATCTGGTCCAGTGGCTGTCCCGACGACTGGGCGCCCCGCTGAAGGTGCCGTCGCTCGAGGCGGCCGGTTGGTCGCTGGTCGGCGGCCGCTTGCTGCCGGGAGGCGAGGGCGCGCGCGCCCAGTTCATGTACGAGGAAGCGAGCGGCGCGAGGCTCACTCTCTATGTAGCAGACCCTGGCAAGGATTCCGGCGACACGGCATTCCGCTTCGAGGCGGACGGCCGGCTTGCCGCGTTCTACTGGATCGACGGGCGCTTCGCGTACACCCTGGTGGGCCAGCTCGAGCGGCCGGCCCTGCTCGGGCTGGCCGAGGAGGTCTATCGCCAGCTGGCGAGCGCCGGGCCCGCCCTGGAATCAGCGCCCCAGGGCCGTGGGCAGCCAGAGCGATAGCGCCGGGAAGGCGCAGAGCAGGACCAGCCTGACTACGTCGATCGCGATGAACGGCATCGTGCCCGCATAGATTCGGCCGAGCGGCACGTCGCGGGCGATCGAGTTGATCACGAAGACGTTCATGCCGACGGGCGGGCAGATCATGCCGAAGGTGACCGCCATCACGATGATCACGCCGAACCAGATCGGGTCGAACCCGAGCTGCATCATTGCCGGGAAGACGATCGGCACGGTCAGCAGGATCATCGCCAGTTCGTCCATCACGGCGCCGAGGATCAGGTAGCCGACCATGATCAGGGCCAGCACGCCGTAGGCGCCGATCGGCAGGTTCACCAGGAGGTCGACCGCCTTCTGGGTGAACTGCGTGATCGTGAGGAAGTAGCCGAACAGGTATGCACCGACCACGATCAGCATGATCGCCGAGGACACGCGCAGGGCGTCGACCAGCGCCGCACGGATCTGCGGCGCGCGCAGCCGGCCGCGGAACACGCCGATCAACAGCGTGCCGGTGGCGCCCATGCCGGCTGCTTCCTGCACGGTGAAGAAGCCACCGTAGATGCCGCCCAGCACGAACATGAACAGCAGGATCACCGCCCAGAGCTGTCGCAGCGTCGCGAAGCGCTCGGCCCAGCCGTGCAGCTCGCCGCGGGGCATCGAGTCGGGCCGCCGCCAGCCGATGAGCTGGATCACCAGGAAGTAGCCGAGCACGGCGAGCAGCCCCGGCACGACGCCCGCGGCGAACAGTGCCGAGAGGTCGGTCTCGGTCATGATCCCGTAGAGCACGAAGATCACGGAAGGCGGGATCATGATGCCTATCGTGCCGCCGGCCGCGATGACGCCGGCCGAGAGGCCCGGCGCGTAACCGGCGCGCCGCATCTCGGGCAGCGCCACCTGGGTCATCGTGGCGGCGGTGGCCACGGACGAGCCGTTGATCGCCGAGAAGCCCGCGCAGGCTGCGACGGCCGCGAGCCCCAGGCCGCCCCGCCGATGGCCCAGCCACGCCATGCCGGCGTCGAACAGTTCGCGGCTCATGCCTGCATGGGACGCGAAGGCGCCCATCAGCACGAACATCGGGATCACGCTCAGGTTGTAGTCGGTCAGTACCGACAGCGGGACGTTCGACAGCAGGTTCAGCGCGGTGCTCGTGCTGGTGAGGGTCGCGAACCCGGCCACGCCCACGATGCCCATCGCGATGCCGATCGGCACGCGCAGGGCCATCAGCGCGAACATCCCGATGAAGCCGAACAGCGCGACCAGATCACGATCCATGGCCGGCTCCCTTGCCGTCGCTGGAAGCTTCCAGGGCATCGTCTTCGGGGGCGCGCCGTCGCAGCAAGGCCACGACCCGCGCGGCGGCGAGGATCGCGGCAACGGTCGCCCCGACGGCGCCTACCGAATAGAACCAGGTCAGCGGCAGCCGCAGGTCGGACGTCGCCTGGGTGCCGGTGCCCCCGACCTTCACCCAGATCATCCAGGCCATCGGCGCCAGGAAGGCCAGCACGATCAGCGTGGCCACGAGGTCCATCGCGCGCTGGCGCGAGGGCCGCAGGTGTTCCCAGACGATGTCGACGCAGATGTGCGAGCCTCGCCAGGTGGCCAGCGCGATGCCCCAGAACAGCGCGATGCCCTGCAGCTGCTTGGTGCCGTCGAACCAGTCGGGGATCTGGATGCTGAACAGGTCGCGCAGCACGACGTTGCCGGCCGTGAGCAGTGCGATCAGCAGCAGGAAGAGGGCGGCCGTGTTCTCGGTCGCCGTCAGGAAGCGCTTCATTGGGCTGCCGGGAAGATGCGGAAGAGAGCCGGACGGGCGCGGGCGCGAAGCCCGCGCCCGCCGGTCACGCGAGAGCGAGCGCGATCACTCGTTCAGCGCGCCTTGCGCCTTGAGCCCCGCGCGCAGGGCCTCGAGCGCCGCCTTGCCGTCGTGGCCCGCCTTGCCAGCGGCCTCGATCCACTGCGAGTACAGCGGCTGGGCAGCGTCGCGCCACGCCTTGTGTTGCTCCGGCGTGAGCTTGACGATCGTGTGCCCGCCCTTGGCCTCGAGCTTCTGCTGGCCCGAGTCCTCGTTGTCGCCCCAGGCCGCGCCGACCTTGCCGGCCCACTCGTTGTTGCAGTGGTCGTCGATGACCTTCTTCTGAGCGGCGCTCAGCTTGTCGTACCAGCCCTTGTTCATCACCCAGTTGAAGGTCGATGCGTAGAGCCGCTGGTCGTTGTGGAACTTGACGACCTTGTCGATGCCGAAGGTGATGATCGAGTGCCAGGGGAAGGTGATCGCGTCGGCGACACCCTTCTCGAGCGCGTCGCGCGCCTCGGGCGCCGACACCTGCACGTTGGTCGCGCCGAGCTGGGTCATGAAGGCCTGGATCGTGCCGTTGGACGGCCGGATCTTCATACCCTTGATCTCCGACGGATCGGTGATCGGCTTCTTGGAGTGCAGCGTGCCGATGTGGACGTGCGACAGGCAGACGCGGACGTCCTTCATCTCGCTCTCGGCGTACTTGCGGTACCAGGCGTCGAGCGCGGCGGAGCCGCCGCCGGGCTTGGTCATCAGGAAGGGCAGTTCGCCGGCGGAAATCATCGGGAAGCGGCCGGCCTGGTAGCCCGGGTTGATCCAGGTCATGTCGGCGATGCCGTCGCGCGCCATGTCGTAGTGGTCGGGCGCCTTGCCGAGCTGCTGGGCCGGGAAGAACATGATCTTGATCGAGCCCTTCGAGGCGGCCTCGACCGACTTCGCCCAGGGTTCGAAGCTGGTCTTGGCCAGCGGATGCGTCGGCGGAAGCCAGTGCGCGAAGCGCATTTCCACCGGCTTGTCCTGCGCCATGGCGTGGGCGCCGGCGGCGGCGAGGATCGCCGCGGCGGCGATGCGGGCAAGTCGGAAGCTTCGGGTCATCGTGTCGTCTCCTCGTTCTGTCTGTGCAGAGGTTTGGGTGGCAACCCGGAAAGTCTCAGGGCACCGTGCCCGGATTCTCTCCGATTTCCCGGGATCCGTCGCCTGTCCGCGGCTTGCGCATCCAGACGATCGGCTTGGGCTTAGGCGGCAGGGGTTGGATTCCCGCCTTCGAGAGCGAGTCCTCGAGGCGCCGGCCCTCGGGGTCGGCGAGCGCCGCCGCCACCGCGTCGCGGATGCGGGCGGCCTGTTCGCCGGCGGCGAGGCGTGCCGCTTCTTCGGCCTGCGGCGCGGCGGCGGACAGCGCCGCGACGGCGGGGGCGACCAGCGTCGAGAAGATTCGTTCGTAGCTGGCCTGGCCGCGTGTCCAGGTGTCGCCGTAGCCCTTGAGCAGCCGCGGCAGGCCGGCGATCTGCAGCGCGAGCTCCGGCGAGCGGGGCAGGGCCTTGCCCAGCGCCTCGAGCCAGCGGCCGATCGCCTCGCGCTCCTCGTGAAAGCGCAGCGAGCGACGGCGCAGCGGCTTCATCCTGGCCAGCAGGCGCAGCGCGACGAACCCGCCGACGTGCGAGGTCGACATGTGCAGGCCGCGGCCGAACAGCGCGCTGCGGCCGCCGCGCGCCGCCCACGCACGCAGGCCATTGCCCAGGGGGCGCGGCAGGATCGCCGCGATCTCCTCGTAGCCGGGCTTCAGGTAGTCGACGATGCGCACGATGTCGTCGTCGCCGGCCTGTGCCTCGGCGCGTATCCTGGCGAAGCGCTCGCGGCGGGTTTTCAGGTCCGCGACGCGAATCGCGTCCTCGTAGCTCATCCAAAGCGCGAGCTGCCGCGCAGCTTCCGCCAGCGCATCGCGCGCCACGTCGGGGGCCTGGGCCGACAGCGCGGCGAGCCGGTCGACGTACTCGCGCCCCCACCGGGCATCCTGCCAGTCGATCAACCGGGCCACCCCGTGGGCGGCGAACGCGTGCACCGAGTCCGGCAGCGTGGCGATCAGCGGCGCCCAGACGTCGGGCGCCGGGCGGGAAGCCGCGGGCGCATCCGCGAAGGCCGCCTCGATCGTGTCGCCGACCGCTGCCTGGTAGGCCTCGGCGAAGCCCGCCAGGCTCGCGTCGACGCCGACGCCGCCGCGCCGGATCGCCTCTTCGCACGCAGTTCGCGGCCAGGGGAGACTACCGGAGCCCGCCAGCGCGCCGAACATCACCGCGCTGATCACCGTGCGATGGCGTGCGGCGATGCCTTCCATGTCGAGGCTCAGGTAGCGCTTCGCGAACTGCCTCGCGGCCTCGTGGATGCGGGCGTCGTCGAAGCGGCCGTCGCCCATCTGCATCTTCTCGACCGTCGTGTAGACGCGATGACGGGCCGCGATCAGCGTCGTGCGATCCGGGCTCACGAAGCCCCGCTCGATCATGCGCGCCGCCTCGAGCAACTCGCTGGCCAGCACGACGTCGACGCGGCCGGGCATCGGGTTCAGCGCGAACACCGGTTGGGCACCGCCCGGGGCGGGGCCGCGCATCGTCTCGATGTAGTAGCTGGTCGCGCCGGTCCGCTGGGCGACGCCGGGCACCGAAGTGGCCTGGACCGGCAGGCCCTGCGCCAGCGCGCAGGAGACGATCCAGTCGGCGAGCACGCCGCCGCCTTCGCCGCCCAGTGCGGCGATCAGGATGCAGAAGGGCTTGTCGGCGCCGGCGGGCGCGGCGATCGGTGTGGCTGGGGCCGCTGCCGCCGGGGCGGGGGGAGCTGCGGAAGTGGAGTCGGTCGTGTTCATGGCTCGTTCAGCTCGCCTGCTCGATGCCGCGGCTCGCAGGCGCTTCGCGGTGACCGGACTGCAGCCAGCCGATGACGCGGCGGCGCAGGCGGTCCTTGAATCGGTCCCAGCCAGTGGGATTGCTGACGATCTCGGCGCGCCAGAAGGACGGGCACAGCGTGGCCGCGTGAGCGACCTCGCCGCAAAGGCCGCAGCCGACGCATCCATTCGTGACGTGGGCCACCGGGTCGACCTTCAGCGGATCGGACGACGGCTTCACGGTCAGGGTGGGGCAGCCCGACAGCCGGATGCAGGAGTGGTCGCCGGTGCAGGTGTCCTCGTCCACTCCGAAACGGGTGCGCACGACGCGCTTGCCTTCCTTGAGCATCTTCGCGCGCAGCGGCCGGATCCGGCGTTGTCGCTCGAGCTGGCACTCGCCTTCCGCGACGATCACCTTCAGGCCGTCGAAGCTCGAGGTGAGCGCCTCGCGCAGCGTGTCGCGCACGTCGGCGACCTTGTAGTTGTGCACGGTGCGCAGCCATTTCACGCCCATGCCCTTGAGCGTGTTCTCGATCGTGACCTCGGTGCCGGTGGCGCTCGCCCCCTCGGCCACCCGGCGCGACTCCGACGCCGGCGTGGAGATGACCTCCTGCGTGCCGGTGGCCGAGGTGTAGCCGTTCTTCATGATGACCAGCACGCCGTCGCCCTTGTTCAGCAGGGCCGAGGACACGCCGGACAGCAGGCCGTTGTGCCAGAAGCCGCCGTCTCCCATGATCGCGATCGGCCGGCGCGCGGAGAAGTTGCGCACGCCGGCGCTGCTCGCCAGGCTCATCCCGTAGCCGAGGATCGAGTTGCCGAACGAGAAGGGCTCGAACGTCGCGAACGAGTGGCAGCCGATGTCGGCCGACACGTGCATCGGCCCGATCTCGCGCTGCACCAGCTTCAGCGCGGCGAAAACGGGCCGCTCGGGGCAGCCGGTGCAGAAGTTGGGCGGGCGCGCCGGCACCGGCCCGCCGAAGGCGGTGCTCGCGCGGCCGCGCAGCCCGTCGATCTCGGCGACGAGGTCCTGCCCCGGCGCCAGCGCGATGTCCGGCGCGTGCAGCGACAGGAACTTCAGCAGCCCGCGCAGGATCAGCTCGGCCGTGTACTCGCCGGCCATCGCCAGCATGTCCTTGCCGTGCAGCTTCGTCTGCAGGTCGGCCCGGCGCAGGATCGCGCTGAGCTCCTGCTCGATGAACTCGGGCTGACCTTCCTCGAGCAACAGCACGCCGCGGCGGCCGGCGCAGAACGCGGTCAGCTGCTCGGGCACCAGCGGATAGACGACGTTCAGGTTCAGGATCGGGATCGGCGAGCGGCCGTACGCGTCGGCCAGCCCGAGTTGCTGCAGCGCCCGGACCAGGTTGTTGTACAGCCCGCCTTGCACGACGATGCCGATGTCGCCGCGCTCGCCCTGGAACAGCTCGTTCAGGCCCGCGTCGACGATGAACTTGCGGGCGGCCGGCCTGCGCACCTCGTACTTGAGCTTCTCGTGGCCGTAGGTGACCGGCGGGTGCGCGAGCTTCGCGTAGTCGAAGGGCGCGGGGTCGACCTGCAGGTCGCGTGTGGAAATCTTCGGTCGCCGGTTGTCGCTGGCCACGAAGCTGCCTCGCACGTGGCAGGCTCGGATGCGCAACTCCATCATCACCGGGGTGTTGGACGCCTCTGACAGCTCGAAGGCCTGCTCGACGCAGCGCACGATGGTCGGGAGGTCGGGCCGCGGGTCCATCAGCCACATGCCCGACTTCATCGCGTAGGCATGGGTGCGCTCCTGGATCACGCTGGCGCCTTCGCCGTAGTCCTCGCCGACCACGATCAGCGCGCCGCCGACCACGCCGGGCGAGGCGAGGTTGGACAGCGCGTCGGAGGCCACGTTGGTGCCGACGATCGACTTCCAGGTGACCGCGCCGCGCACCGGGTACATGATCGAGGCGCCCAGCATCGCGGCCGCCGACGCTTCGTTGGAGCAGGCCTCCACGTGCACGCCGAGTTCGTCCATCTCCTCGCGCGCCTGGACCATCACGTCGAGCAGGTGCGAGACCGGCGCACCCTGGTAGCCGCCCACGTAGCTTACGCCCGACTGAAGCAGCGCCTTGGTCACGGCGAGGATGCCCTCGCCGTGGAACACCTCGCCCTGCCCGAGCCCGAGCGACCGGATCTCTTCCCGGAACGAACGCTCCACGGATGTCTCCCTGTGAATTTCCGGTAAACGGTAGGGCCCGGGTCATCATCCGTCAAATGGATATGATGGATACCCTTCATTCACCGAATCGATTCCGGGGGCGTGGCGATGCGCGAGCGATTCGACCGACTGGACCTGAACCTGCTGCGGGTGCTGGTGGCGATCGACCGCAGCCGCTCAGTCACCGAGGCCGGTCGGATCCTGTCGCTGAGCCAGCCGGCCACCAGCAATGCGCTGGCGAGGCTGCGCGTGGCGTTCGACGATCCGCTGTTCGTGCGCGCGCCGGGTGGCCTGGCGCCCACGCCACTGGCCGAGCGGCTCGCGCCGGCGGCGGCCCGCCAGCTCGAGGCGCTGGAGCTGGCGCTCAGCGAGCCGGCCGTCTTCGACCCGGCGCGCAGCAATGCCGAGTGGCGCCTGTCGCTGTCGGATCTGGGCGAGATCGTGTTCCTGTCCCGGATCGCCGCCGCCGTGCTCGGCCAGGCGCCCAGCACGCGGCTGTCGAACGCCGCGGTGCCGGCGGCCCGCATCGCCGACGCGCTGGCCAGGCGCGAGGTGGACCTCGCGATCGGCATCCTGAACCCCAAGCTGCGCGGCATCCGCTCCGCGCTGCTGTTCCGCGAGTCCTACGTGGCGCTGGGCGGGCCGGATTCGCCCGCCGCGTGGCGGACCCGCGCGGGCTTCTCCGGCGTGTCGCTGGTGGTGACCTCGCCGACCGCCACCTTCCACCAGGGCATCGAGCAGAGCCTGGTGCGGCAGAAGCTGGGTGACCGGATCGCGATCCGCGCGCGGCACTACGCCGCGATTCCCGACCTGGTGCGCAACGCGCCGGTGGTCGCGATCGTGCCGGAGATGTTCGCCCACATGGCCTGCGAGCGACAGCCACTGGCCAGCTGGCCGGTGCCGATCAAGCTGCCGGTGTTCGACATCCGGATGGTCTGGCACGAAGCCACCGAGCGCGACGCTGCGCAGCGGTGGCTCAGGCAGCGCGTGCTGGAACTCTTCCGGGGCAGGCGAGGGGGCCCGGCCTGACCCCGCGCAGGCTCAGACCTCGCCGGCCAGGCCCAGGACCGCGTCGTCGGGCCAGTCGTCGATGTCGCCGAAGATCGCGCCGAGCGCGGCGTCTTCCGCGTCGTCCCAGGCCTTGGCCGCGTTGCGGTCGAAGGACTCGCGGTTCGAGCGCTTCATAACGGCGGCGTAGGCCTGGTCGACGGTGAGGCCGCGCGACTCGATAAGGGCCTTCGCGGCGGCGCAGCCCTTCTGGATCTCCTCGCGGGTGACGTCGTCGCCGACGTCGTGAAGCCACAACTCGCTCATCGAAGTGTCCTGTAGGTCAATGGGCCGAGTTTAGCGCGGCACGGTGCCGCGGCGCTCGGTCGCGCGCAGGAAGTCGAAGTCGACGCCCTTGTCGGCCTGTGTCACCGACTGCAGGAAAAGCTTTCGGTAGCCGCGCTCGGCCGTGGGGGGCGCGACCGGGCTTTCCTCGGCCCGGCGGCTCAGTTCCGCGTCGGAAACCAGCAGGCTCAGCTCGCGCTTCGCTACGCTGAGCCGGATCCGGTCGCCGGTGCGAACGTGCGCCAGTGGCCCGCCGATCGCCGACTCGGGCGTCACGTGCAGCACGATCGTGCCGGCGGCGGTGCCGCTCATCCGGCCGTCGGAGATCCTGACCATGTCCTTCAGGCCGGCCCGCGCGAGCTTCTTCGGGATCGGCATGTAGCCGGCCTCGGGCATGCCCGGCGCGCCGGTGGGGCCGATGTTCTTCAGCACGAGGAAGTCCTCGGGGGTCACGTCCAGGTCGGGGGCGTCCACCCGGGCGGCCATGTCTTCCAGGTTCTCGAACACGACCGCGCGCCCCTCTCGCTCCATCAGCGCCGGGCTGGCGGCGGACTGCTTGATGATCGCGCCGCCGGGCGCCAGGTTGCCCTCGAGCACCGCGATGCCACCTTCGCGGTAGATCGGGTCGGCGAGCGGCCGGATCACGTCCTGCGGGAAGCCCGGGCCGGCGAGCTCGATTTCCTCGCCGAGCGTGCGGCCGGTGACGGTGAGCGCGTCGAGGTGCAGCAGCGGCTTCAGCTCGCGCAGCAGCGCGGCCATGCCGCCCGCCTTGTGGAAGTCCTCCATGTAGTGCTTGCCCGAGGGCTTGAGGTCGACCAGCACCGGCGTTTCTCGGCTCATCCGGTCGAGGGCCTTCAGGTCGACGTCGAAGCCCAGCCGGCCGGCGATCGCGGTCAGGTGCACGATGCCGTTGGTGGAGCCGCCGATCGCGAGCAGCACCCGCATCGCGTTCTCCAGGGCCTTGGCGGTGATCACCTGGTCGACGGTGAGCCGCTTGCGGGCGATCTCCACCGCCAGCCCGCCGGTGTGCTCGGCCACCCGGATCCGGTCGGCGGTGACCGCCGGGGCCGACGCGCCGCCCGGCGCCATCATGCCGAGCGCCTCGGCGATGCAGGCCATCGTGCTGGCGGTGCCCATGACCGAGCAGGTGCCCACGCTGGCCACCAACTGGTCGTTGACGTCGGCGATCTCCTCGGCGTCGATCTCCTCGGCGCGGAAGCTCGCCCAGAAGCGCCGGCAGTCGGTGCAGGCGCCGACCCGCGTGCCCCGGTGCGAGCCGGTCAGCATCGAGCCGGTGACCAGCTGGATAGCAGGGACGCCCGCCGACGCGGCGCCCATCAGCTGCGCCGGCACCGTCTTGTCGCAGCCGCCGATCAGCACCACCGCGTCCATCGGCTGGGCGCGGATCATCTCCTCGGTGTCGATCGACATCAGGTTGCGCAGGTACATGCTGGTGGGCGCCGCGAAGCTCTCGTGCACCGAGATCGTCGGGAACTCCATCGGCAGGCCGCCCGACAGCATCACGCCCCGCTTGACCGCCTCGATCAGTTGCGGGGCATTGCCGTGGCAGGGGTTGTAGGCGCTGCCGGTGTTCACGATGCCGACCACCGGGCGCTCGAGCGCGGAGTCGGAGAAGCCGGCGCCCTTGATGAAGGCCTTGCGCAGGAACAGCGAGAAGCCGGTGTCGCCGTAGTTGACGAGGCCTTTCGAGATGCCCTCGGGAGCGTCGTCGCGAGGTCGGGAAGTCATGGCGCTCCTTGCGGGAACTTGTTCGGACGAACGATTATCCCCGATAGAAGGGCCGTTCCGGCGAGGGATTTCGGGGCCGCCGCAATACCGGCCTCCCCGGGGGAAAGACGTCGTCTGCCTTTGCTCAAGTCCGGATGCCAAGTCCCCTGATAGGCTTTCGCGACTTCCGACCCGGGTTGCCCGACGTGCCAATCGATTTCGAGCCGCTGACCCTCGGCCACTTCCAGGTGGTGGCGATCACGACGCTGATCGTCGGCGTGTGCATGCTGCTGCACTACGAGGTCTTCGCCTGGCTGAGCGGCAAGGTGCCGCAGATGCACGTGCAGCGGCGCCGGCAGCGGGTTCTGGCCCTGATGTTCGCGCTGCTCACACTGCACATCGTGGAGATCTGGCTCTTCGCCGCCGGATACTGGCTGCTGCTGTCGATCCCGGGCACAGGTGAGCTGGTCGTGCAGGGCGCGCCGGGCGCTCATTTCGGCTTTCTGGACTACGTCTACTTCTCGGCCGTCGTGTCCACCACGCTCGGGCTCGGCGAGATCTTCCCGGTGGGGCCGATCCGTTTCCTGGTCGGCACCGAGGCGCTGGTCGGATTCCTGCTGATCACCTGGTCGGCCTCGTTCATGTTCATCGAGATGGGCCGGTTCTGGTCCGGGCAGAAGCCGCCGCACTGGGGCTGACCCCGAACGACGCATTCCATGCGCTCGCGGTGGCGGCGGAACCGGAGTTTGCGCGCGATCAGCGAACGCGCAGGGCTCGCGGGGTAAAAGAATTCCTGTGGCATGCGGCGACGATCCGAAGATCGGCCGCCGCACGGCCACGAGGAGACAGTCTGTGCAGATCGAGCCCACGCAAGTCGTCGCCCGCTTCGAGATCTGCCGCAGCGGCTTCATCGCCGCCGACGGCAAGGTCGGGGCCGAGTTGCCGGCGTTCGCGCGCGAGCGCGCGACGTTGGTCGCGCTTTACCGGTCGATGGTGCTGACCCGCGCCTTCGACGCGAAGGCCGTGGCGCTGCAGCGCACCGGCCGGCTCGGAACCTACGCGTCGAGCCTGGGCCAGGAGGCGGTGGCGGTCGGCCTTGCGCACCCGATGACACCAGAAGACGTGCTGCTCCCCAGCTTTCGCGAGCATGGCTCCCAGCTGATGCGCGGCGTTTCGATGAAGGAGCTGTTCCTGTACTGGGGCGGCGACGAGCGCGGCAACGACTTCGCCGGACCCCGGCGCGACTTCCCGGTGTGCATCCCGATCGGCAGCCACGCGCCGCATGCGGCCGGCGTGGCGCTCGCGCTGAAGCTGCGCGGTGAGGGCGGGGCGGCCGTGGCCGTGTTCGGCGACGGCGCCACCTCGAAGGGCGATGTCTACGAGGCGATGAACCTGGCGGGCGCCTGGCAGCTGCCGCTGGTATTCGTGGTGAACGACAACCAGTGGGCGATCTCGGTGCCGCGCGCTGCGCAGACCGCCGCCGAAACGCTGGCGCAGAAGGCGATCGCGGCGGGCTTCGAAGGGCTGCAGGTCGACGGCAACGACGTGGTGGCGGTGGCCCACGCGGTCGGCGAGGCGCTCCGCAAGGCGCGCTCGGGCGGCGGCCCCACGCTGGTCGAGGCGCTCACCTACCGGCTGGCCGACCACACCACGGTCGACGACGCGAGCCGCTACCGCGACGACGCCGAGGTGGCCGGCCACTGGAAGGAGGAGCCGGTCGCGCGGCTGCGCGCGCACCTGGTCGCCGAGCACGGCTGGACCAAGGACGAGGAGGAGGCGCTGATCGAGGCCTGCGCGGCCGAGGTGGAGGCGGGGAGCGAGGCCTACCTGGCGCAGCCGCCGGAACCGCCCGAGGCGATCTTCGATCACCTGCACGCCGAGCTGCCGACGGCGCTGGCCGGCCAGCGCTCGCGGATGCTGGAAGAGGCCGCGCGATGACCGCCGCCGGGCTCACGATGGTCGAGGCGATCGACCTGGCGCTCGCCCGCGCGATGGCCGAGGATCCGACCGTGGTCGTGCTCGGCGAAGACGTCGGCAAGGACGGCGGCGTGTTCCGCGCCACCGACGGCCTGCTGGCCCGCTTCGGGCCGCAGCGCGTGTTCGACACCCCGATCAGCGAGGCGCTGATCGGCGGCCTGCCGGTCGGCCTGGCGGCGATGGGTTTCCGGCCGGTGGTCGAGATCCAGTTCATGGGCTTCATCTATCCGGTCATCGACCAGCTGGTGAACCACGCCGCCCGATTGCGCAATCGCACGCGCGGTCGGCTCTCATGCCCGATGGTGCTGCGCGCACCCTATGGCGGGGGCATCCACGCGCCCGAGCACCACTCCGAGAGCATGGAGGCGATCTTCGCCCACGTCCCGGGCATCCGCGTGGCGATCCCGTCGTCGCCGGCGAAGGCCTACGGGCTGCTGCTTGCGGCGATCCGCGACCCGGACCCCGTGGTCTTCCTGGAGCCCAAGCGGGTCTACCGCGCGGTGCGCGAGCCGGTGTCCGACGACGGTCGGGCGCTGCCGCTGGACCGCGCCTTCGTGTTGCGCCAGGGCGGCGACCTGACGCTGGTGTCCTGGGGCGCGATGCTGGTCGAGACGCTGGCAGCCGCCGAGGCACTGGCGGAGGAGGGCGTCGAGGCCGAGGTGATCGACCTGGCCACGCTGAAGTACTTCGATGCCGACACGGTGCTCGGGTCGGTCGCGCGCACCGGGCGCTGCGTGATCGTGCACGAGGCGCCGCTGACCGCCGGCTTCGGCGCCGAGATCGCGGCCCGGCTGGCCGGCGAGGGGCTGATGCACCTGCTCGCGCCGGTCGAGCGTGTTGCCGGCTGGGACACCGTGATGCCCTTGCCCAAGCTGGAGTCGCGCTACATGCCGTCGGCCGAGCGGATCGTGGCGGCCGCGCGGCGCGCGCTGGAGTACCGCTGACGTGGACACGGTGTTTCGTCTGCCCGACCTCGGCGAAGGCCTGCACGAGGCCGAGATCGTCGCCTGGCAGGTCGGCGTCGGCGACCACGTGGTGGCCGACCAGCCGCTGTTGTCGGTGGAGACCGACAAGGCTGTGGTCGAGATTCCTTCGCCGCGCTCGGGGCGGATCGCGGCGCTGCACGGCGCGCCGGGCGACGTGATCGCGGTGGGCGCGCCGCTGGTCGAGTTCGAGGCCGGGCGAGGGGCCGACAAGGGGGCGATCGTCGGCGAGGTTGCGGCTGACGGGGCGACGGCCGGGGGCGAGCAGGTGGCGAAGGCACCCGCGCCGCCACGCCCGCGCGGCGCGGCAGTGAAGGCGGCGCCCGCGGTGCGCCGCCGGGCCGCGGAGCTAGGCGTCGATCTCGCCGCGCTCGCCGGATCCGGGCCCGGTGGCGCCGTCACGATTCCGGACCTGGAGGCGGCTGCGGGTGCCGGGCGCGCAGGCGCGCCAGCCGGGTCCGTCGTCGAGAAACTCCGCGGCGTGCGCCGCGCGATGCACCGGAACATGACCCGCGCGGGTCGCGAGATCGTCCGCGCCACGGTGACCGACGAGGTCGACATTCACGACTGGCCCGCGGACGAGGATGCCACCGCCCGGCTGGTCCGGGCGGTCGTGGCCGGCTGCCGGGCTTCGCCAGCGCTGAACGCGTGGCTCGACGCCGCGAGCGAAACGCGAACCCTGCATCGCCGGGTCGACATCGGCATCGCGATCGACGTCGGCGAGGGGCTCTACACGCCGGTGCTGCGCGACGCCGGCGCGCTGGGCGCCGAGGCGCTTCGCTCGACGCTCGAGTCGCTGAAGCGGGAGGTGGCGAGCCGGTCGATCCCGCGCGGCGAACTCGCCGGCCAGACGATCGGGCTCAGCAACTTCGGCACTCATGGCGGGCGCTTCGCCGAGCTGGTCGTGGTGCCGCCGCAGGTGGCGATCCTCGGGGCCGGCCGGGCGATCGAACGCGTCGTGCCGGTCGAGGGCAAGCCGGCCGTGCGGCGCATGCTGCCGCTGTCCTTGAGCTTCGACCATCGGGCCGTGACCGGCGTCGAGGCCACCCGATTCCTGAACGCGGTCGTCGACGACCTGCGCAAGCCTCGCTAGGACCCTGGCGAATCTTCCTGGACCTTCTCGAGCCTTTCCGGACACTGGAGCCTCCCGATGAGCGACGATGCCTTCCGCTTCTGCGACGACCTGGGCCCGAAGACGATCCTGCATATCCACGAACCGGCGATCGGCCTGAAGGCGATCCTGGTCGTCGACAACGTGGCGGCCGGACCGTCGATCGGCGGCCTGCGGATGGCGCCCGATGTGTCGCTCGAAGAGTGCTTCCGGCTCGCGCGCGCGATGACCTTCAAGAACGCCGCCGCCTTGCTGCCGCACGGCGGCGGCAAGGCGGTGATCGTCGGCGATCCGGCGATGGACCCGGCGCGGAAGGAGCATCTGATCCGCGCGTTCGCCCAGGCGATCGGGCCGATCGAGGACTACATCGTCGGCCCCGACATGGGGACGAACGAGGCGGCCATGGCCTGGATCCGCGACGAGATCGGCCGCTCGGTGGGGCTGCCCCGCGAGATCGGCGGCATCCCGCTCGACGAGATCGGCGCGACCGGCCACGGCCTGGTCGCCGCGGCGGAGGTCGCCGCGCCGCACGCGAAGCTGTCGCTGCAGGGGGCGCGGGTCGCGGTGCAGGGCTTCGGCTCGGTGGGCAAGCACGCGGCGCGGCTGCTCGCGGACAAGGGGGCGGTGCTGGTCGCGGCCGCCGACTCGCAGGGCACGCTTCACGACCCGAAGGGGCTGGACGTGGCCGCCTTGATCGCGCTGAAGGAAGGCGGCGGCCATCTGGCGGAATCCAGCCGGGGCGAGAAGCTCGACCGCGACGCGATCGTCGGCATCGATTGCGACATCTGGATCTCGGCCGCGCGGCCCGACGTGATCCGCGAGGACAACGTCGGCCGGCTCAAGGCCCGGCTGGTGCTGCAGGGTGCGAACATCGGCGTGACCGCCGAGGCTGAGCGGGCGCTGCACGAGCGGGGCGTGGTCAGCGTGCCTGACTTCATTGGCAATGCCGGCGGCGTGATCTGCGCGGCGGTCGAGTACCGGGGCGGCAGCCAGTCGCAGGCGCTGGAGCGGATCCGCGACAGCATCCGGGCGAATACGGCCGAGGTGCTCGAGCGATCGGCCGCCGAGGGCGTCCTGCCAAGGGAGGCGGCGGTGGCGATGGCCGAGGCGCGGGTGCGGCGGGCGATGGGGTGGCGGCGCTGGCGCTAGCGGAAGGCTGGCGCCCCCGGCACGAATCGAACGTGCGACCCTCCCCTTAGGAGGGGGATGCTCTATCCACTGAGCTACGGAGGCGGATGCGGCGTGCGCGATCCAGCATTCTACCGGAGCCCCGCGATCTGCCTGATCGGCGCAACCGGGCCCTCGACCCGCGGCCTCTGTCGAAGGCCGGATCCCGGCTCTGTAACCAAAGCCCCGGGCGGAAGCGCTATCCTCGTCCGGTTCCCCGGCGACCGCGGGGGTCGCCGATCAGCCGAATCCGACTCTTGAACCCCGAGCTCGAAATCGAAGTCAAGTTCCTGGTGCCCGCGCAGGCGCGCAAGGCGCTGACGGCCGAAATGGCCCGCGCCACTGCCAGCCTGGAGCGGCGCACTCTGGCAGCGATGTATCTTGACACGCCCGATCGCCGACTGGCGAAGGAGGGCATCGCCTGGCGCTTGCGGCGCGAAGGGCGGCGCTGGGTGCAAACGCTCAAGGCTGATCGGGGCAACGCGCTCGAGCGGTTCGAGCACGAGGTCATCCGTCCGGATGCCAGCGCCGATGCGTCGCTTCACGCCGGCACCGAAGTCGGGGACCGGCTGCTGAAGATCCTCGCGAAGGCCGAGGCCGCCGGCGAGTTCGCTGGCGTACGCTACCGGACGGAGGTGCGCCGGATCTTGCGCCGGGTGCGTACCCGGGGCGCTATCGTCGAGGTGGCTCTGGACGAAGGCCGGATCCGCGCCGGCGGCGCGCCGGACGCGGGCAGCGCTGGCGGCGCTTGCGGCACTAGCGGCACTAGCGGCACTAGCGGCACTGGCGGCACTGGCGGCGACGCGCAGGAGGGAATCCTGCGGATCCGCGAAGTCGAGTTCGAGCTGGTCTCCGGTTCTCCGCTGGCGATGCTGGCGCTGGCCGAGCGCTGGCGCAAGCGCTTCGGCCTGGTCCTCGATCCCCGCAGCAAGGCGGAGCGTGGCGACCGGCTCGCGCAGGGGATGCCTTTTCCCCCGGTTCGCAAGGGCTTGCCGGCCGATTACCCGCGCGACGCGAATGCGCTCGACGCCTTCGGCACGGCGCTCGACGAGTGCCTCGCGCACGTCCTGCGCAATGCCATCGGTCTGGCGGACGGCGATCAGGCACTGCGAGTCGAGCATGTCCACCAGACCCGGGTCGGCATCCGCCGGCTGCGCTCGGCGCTGAGGAGTTTCCGCGGATGGGTGCAGGCGCCGCCGCAGGCGCTCGTCGACGAACTGCGCGGTTTCTTCGCCGCGCTGGGTCAGTCGCGCGATGCCGACGTTCTCGATTCCGGCGTGGCGCGCGCGCTGGCGCAGGCCGGCGCGCCGCCGCTCGCCGCCGGCGCGGGAGCCCAGGGGCCCGATCCGCACGAGGTGGCGCGGTCGGCCGAGGTCCAGCGCATGTTGCTCGCTTGGCTGACCTGGCGGGTGGGCCTGGTCGAGGAACCGGTGCCGCCGGACGCGCCGGCGCCCGATTCCGGGGAAGGCGCCGAAGCGGGCCATTCCGGGCAGGGCTTCCCGCGCCTTGCCGAGCGTCGGCTGCGCCGTTGGCACCGCGCGATCTGCGCCGCTTCGGAGCGCTTCGAGACCCTCGAGGAAAGCGACTTGCACGCGCTGCGCAAGCGCATCAAGCGCCAGCGCTACGCCGCCGAGTTCTTCCAGCCGGTGCTCAGAGGCTCTGCGTGTGCGCGTTACCTGAAGCAACTGGCCGTGGTCCAGAACCGGATGGGCGAGCTGAACGATCTGTTCGTGGCGCGCGACCGCTATCAGGCGCTGGTCGCGCAGGATCCGGCGGCATGGTTCGCGCTCGGGTGGATCGCTGCGCGCATCGCCGAACTCAAGGCGCTCGCGCTGCCAGAACTGCGGCGCCTGGCGCGTACCGATCCGCCCGGGCGCTGACAGTCTGGACGATCGGGCCGCGCGACGGCCGCGAGGGGTTCAGCGCCTGCTTCGAACCCAGTCCTCGATCCGGTAGTCGAGGCCGCTTGCCGAACGGTGCTCTTCGCTCGCGCGAAGCGTCCAGTCGGGCGGGCCGATCGCCTCGAAGCGCGCGTCGCCTTCGGGCTCGATGTCGATCTCGGTGACGATCGCGCGGTCGGCCAGCGGCACCGCCTCGGCGTAGAGCTGCGCGCCGCCCACGACGAACACCTCGTCGGTCGCGATCGCCGGGTCGCTGCCCGGCTCGCCCGCGAGCTCGATCGCCTCGGCCAGCGAGCCGGCGCGCTCGCAGCCCGGGTGGGACCACTGCGGGTCGCGCGTGACCACGATGGTCCGCCGGCCCGGCAGCGGCCGGCCGATCGACTCGAAGGTGCGCCGGCCCATGACGATCGCGTGGCCGGTGGTGGTGGCCTTGAAGTGCTTCAGGTCCTCGGGCAGGTGCCAGGGCAGCGCGTTGTCGCGGCCGATGACGCCGTTGCGGGCGCGCGCGACGACGATCGTGACGCGCATCAGACCGCCACCGGCGCCTTGATGTGCGGGTGCGCCTGGTAGCCGTGCACCGCGAAGTCCTCGAAGCGGTAGTCGAAGATCGAGTCTGGCTTGCGCAGGATCTCGAGCCGCGGCAGCGGGTAGGGCTCGCGGGTGAGCTGCAGCCGCGCCTGCTCGAGGTGGTTCGAGTACAGGTGGCAGTCGCCGCCGGTCCAGACGAAGTCGCCGGGCTGCAGGCCGCACTGTTGCGCGACCATGTGGGTGAGCAGGGCGTACGACGCGATGTTGAACGGCACGCCGAGGAAGATGTCGGCGCTGCGCTGGTACATCTGGCAGGACAGCCGGCCGCCGGCCACGTAGAACTGGAAGAACGCGTGGCAGGGGGCTAGCGCCATCTTCGGCAGGTCGGCCACGTTCCAGGCGGATACGATCAGGCGGCGCGAGTCCGGGTCCTTGCGGATGCGTTCGATCACGTCGGCGATCTGGTCGATCTCGCCGCCGTCGGGCGTGCGCCAGTGTCGCCACTGGTAGCCGTAGATCGGGCCGAGCTCGCCGTTCTCGTCGGCCCATTCGTCCCAGATGGTCACGCCGTTCTCGCGCAGCCAGCGGGTGTTGGTCTCGCCGTTCAGGAACCAGATCAGCTCGTTGACGATCGAGCGCAGGTGCAGCTTCTTCGTGGTGACCAGAGGAAAGCCTTCGGCCAGGTCGAAGCGCATCTGCCAGCCGAAGACGGACAGCGTGCCGGTGCCGGTCCGGTCGGACTTCTCGGCGCCGCGCTCGAGCACGTGGCGCATCAGGTCGTGGTATTGCCTCATGGGGTGATGCCGTCGAAGGCGGCCCGGACCATGCGTTCGACGATTTCGTCGTCGGACATCGCCCCGCCGGCCTTCAGGAAGTCCAGCGTCGGGTCGCAGGCGCGCGCGTAGAAGTGATAGAGGACGAATTCGTCGGGGAAGCCCTCGGCGAGCGCGCCCTCGGCCCTAGCTCGCCCGACCAGGGCGCCGAGGCGCTCGGAGAGTTCCATCAGCTCGTCGACGTACTCGCGGTTCTCGAGCAGCGCTCCGCGCAGCGTGGCGCTGGTCGACGGCAGATGGGGCACGCCGCCGGCCAGCCGCTCGCGCAGCGTCCATTCCAGCAGCGCGCGCAGCCGGCCGCTGGCCGGCATGTCGGCGGGAAGGGCGTCGAGCGCGTCGCGGGTGCGGCGCAGCAGGCGGATCATCACCGCGGCCGCGAGCGCCTCCTTGGAGGCGAAGTGCTTGTATAGGCTGCCCTTGGCGATGCCGACCTCGGCCGCGATGTCGTCCATCGACATCGGCTCGTAGCCCTTCTCGGCGAGCAGGCGGTTCGTGGCGTCGAGAATCGCCTGCTCGCGACGTTCGAACTGGGCCTGGCGGAATGTCTTCTCCGGACGGACCGGCTCCCGGGAACTCCTGGCGGTGATGCTGAAGAGGGTCACTGTGCTGGGGCGAGGTCGGTGTTACTGGCGCAAGGCCGCCGTGCGGCGTTCGACTGCGTGGACGACCGGGCCGCCACGGCGGACGCCCGCACGGGGCTCCGTCCCGGGAGAGGTTTCGTTCGGCGCTTCTGCCGGCGGCGCCGCAGTGCCGGGTTGGGTCGCGTCGGCGGGCGGCTCGCCGGCCGGCGCGGCATCCTGGGCGGGCGCGGCATCCTGGGCCGCCCCGGCCGCCGGCGGTGGGCTCGCCGGAACCGGGGCCGGAGCTGGCGAAGGGCCGATGCGCGGCAAGGCCTGCTGAACCCCTGGAGGCGGCGCGGATCCTGGCCGTGGAGCGATGGGTACCGGGGCGGGCGGCACGGCGCCGGACGAGGCCGCCGGCCCGGCGCTCAGCAGGGCGGTGTCGGGGCGCTCCGGGGCCAGCAGCTCGACCCGGCCCGAGGGCTGCTCGATGACGACGGCGTCGGCCCTGACTTCGAGCAGGGTGGACCGGTCGTCGATCTTCTCCCCGACCAGGAAGGCCTTCGGTGGCTTGCCGTCGATCGCCAGCACGGCGCTGCCTCGCGTGGGCGACGCCGCGACGCCGATCACCTTGATGTTCGAGGCGACGACCGCCGCGCGCTGCGCCTGGACCGCCGACGGAGGCATGCCGAACAGGCGCGAAGCCGCCGCCAGGTCGGGCGCCTTCTGCCAGTCGACCAGCGAGCCCGCGGGAGCGATCGCCGCCCGCGGGGCGAGCAGTTGCAGCCCCCAGTAGGTGGCGGCGCCGCACAGCACTGCGAACAGCACGATGGCGGCAAGGTGAGGCGCCCAGCGACCCGATGCCGCCGGCGGTCTGAAGCGCATTCTGGAAGCGTGCCGATTCGTAATGACCCGCTGCTATCATAGCCCGGTTCACTGGCGAAACATTCAGGAGTGACGATGCACCGTCCATCGGCCGATGGCAGGAATCCGGCCAGGCCGGCGAAGCGGGCGACCCGCCCGAACCGGTCCCGCCGCGCAAGCGGCTTCACGCTGATCGAGATCATGGTCGTGATCGTGATCCTCGGCGTTCTCGCGGCGATCGCCGTGCCGCGCATCATGAGCAAGCCCGACGAGGCCCGGGTCAAGGCGGCCCAGACCGAGATCGCGCAGCTGCTGCAGGCGCTCGACCTGTACCGGCTCGACAACCAGCGTTACCCGAGCACAGAGCAGGGCCTTCTGGCGCTGGCCGTGCGGCCGACCGTCGAGCCGGTCCCGCAGAACTGGAAGGCCTACCTGAAGCAGGCCCCGGTCGACCCGTGGGGCAGGCCCTACCAGTACCTGAACCCGGGCGTGAAGGGCGAGATCGACGTCTTCAGCCTCGGGGCCGACGGGCAGCCGGGCGGCGAGGGTGTCGATGCGGACATCGGCAACTGGGCGCTGAACCGCTGAGCATGCGTGATTAGGCGGTCGCGAGGCTTCACTCTCCTCGAGCTGCTCGTCGCGATCGTCATCGCCGGCGTGCTGATCGGGGTCGCGACGCTTTCGATCGGCGCCTTCGACCGGGGGCTGCGCTTCGAGGCCGACCGCCTCGCGCAGCTGCTGTCGCTGGCGCGCGAGGAGGCGCTGGTGCGCGGGGCGCCGATCCGGCTCGAGGCCGACGAGGAGCGCTATCGCTTCGCGATCTGGCGCGACCGGCGCTGGCAGCCGATCATCGACGACCGCGACCTCCGCGAGCGCCAGTGGGAGCGCCCGACCCGGGTGTCGGTCGAGCGCGCCGACAACCGCGAGAGCGTCGAGTTCGGCCGCGACCAGGTCGACGCGCCCTTCGTGCTGCACATCGAGCGCGAGGGGGAGCGGGTGTCGATCGTCTCCAACGGCCTGGGCGTGTTCGGGCTGCGATGAGGTCGCGCGGCTTCACGCTGGTCGAGGTGCTCGTGGCGATGACCATCGCCGCGATCGCGCTGATGACCGCGATGCGCGCCACCGGCTCGCTGGCGGTCAACAGCGCCGAACTGCGCGCCCGCTCGCTGGCGCAGTGGAGCGCCGAGAACCGCCTCGCCCAGATCCGGATCGCCGGCGAGTGGCCGGCGCTCGGCCGGCGGGAGTTCGACTGCAGCCAGGCCGGCGTCGCGCTGGTCTGCGTCGAGCAGGTCTTCCAGACGCCCAACCCGCAGTTCCGGCGGGTCGAGGTGGGCGTGTTCGCCCCGGGATCGGACCACCGTCTTTCGCGGCTGGTCGGATTCTCTACGAGATAGGCGATGCTCGCGCACCCGTCGTCGCGCAGCCGCAAGGCGTCGCGCCCCGGCAAGGGGCGGGGCCCCGGTTCGCGGCGCAGCCTCGGCTTCACGATTCTCGAGCTGCTGGTCGCGGTCTCCCTGCTGGCGGTGCTCGCGCTGCTCAGCTGGCGCGGCATGAGCTCGGTGATCGCCGGGCGCGACAGCATCGTCGAGCGTTCTGACGAGTTGCGCGCGCTGACGATCGTGATGTCGCAGATGGAGGAGGACCTCCGCCGTGCCTGGCCGGTGCGCCTGCTCGAGCTCTCGGTGCCGTCGGTGTCGTTCACGATCGGCGACGAGCGCGAGCCGCCTTCGCTGACGCTGCTTCGCGAGGCGCCGGGCGATGCGGCGACGCAGGTCCAGCGGGTGATCTGGCGGCTGCGCGACGGATCGCTCGAGCGCGGCTTCAGTGCCTGGGGCGTGCCGGTGCCCGGCGACACGAATCCGGTTCCGGACATCCCGTTCACCTGGCAGCCGATCGTGGGCGGTGTCGAGGCGATGGAACTGCGCGGCTGGCTGCAGGGCCGCGGCTGGCTGCCGGCGTCGTCGATCGCGACCAGCCAGGCCGCCGAGCAGTCGGCGCAGGCCGCGCGTTCGGCGCCCGGTGCGCCGGGGGGTCCGGCCGCGGCGATCGTGCCGGCCGCCGCCGGCACCCTGGTGACCGGCGTGGAGCTCGTGCTCGTGCGGCGCGGCGAGCGGATCGTGCGCGTCTTCGCGGTGGGCGACTGACGATGGGGCGCACCGCATCGGCTCAGCGCGGCGTGGCGATCATCAGCGTGCTGCTGGTCGTCACGCTGGCCACCCTGATCGTCAGCAGCCTGTTCTGGCGGGAGATGGTCACCGTGCGATCGGTGCAGAACCGCCTGTCGCTCGCGCAGGTGCGCTGGATCGAGAGCGCGGTGCTCGACTGGGCCGAGGTCGTGCTGCGGGTCGACCGCAGCAGCACCGGCACGGTCGACCACCTCGGCGAGATCTGGGCGCTGCCGGTGGCCGAGACGCGGCTCGACGAAACGGTGATGGGCGGGGCGCGGGTCTCCGACGCGGAGCGCAACGCGATGATCGCGGGCCAGATGTTCGACGCCCAGTCGCGCCTGAACCTGAACAACCTGGTGATCGCCGGCCAGCCGTCGACGCCTCATCGCCAGGCCTTCGAGCGCCTGCTCGGGCTGCTCGGCCGGCCGGAGAGCCTGGCCGCGGTGTTGCAGCAGCGGCTGCAGCAGGCCTACCCGCCGGTGGTCGAGGGCAGGCGGCTGCAGGCCAGCGCGCTGCCGTTGCTGAAGATTTCCGACCTGCGCTCGGTGCCGGGCTTCGACGAGGCGACGGTCGAGGCGCTCGCGCCCTTCGTGGCCTTCCTCCCGAAGTCGGTGCGGCTGGCGCGAGCGGTCGTCAACACCGAGAACACGAAGGTGAACGTCAACACCGCGCCGGCCGAAGTGCTGGCAGCGGTGATCCCCGACGTGGACCTGCAGGCCGCCCGTCAGTTCGTCGAAGGCGTGCGGCAGCGGACCTTCTTCGCCAGCCTGGACGTGGCGCGCTCGATGTTCACCGGATCGCCGGTGCTGCCGCCGAACATGCTGTCCGTCGGCTCGGACTTCTTCATGGTGAGCGGAATGGTACGCTTCGACCGCGTCGAGGCGCAGAGCGAGTCCCTGCTCTATCGGGGTACCGGGCGCGTGGAACGGGTATGGCAGCACAGGTTCTGAGAAGAGGTCAGGCGATCGTCTGGGTGCCGCCGCGTGCCGGCGGCGAGCGCGCGTTCGCCACCGAAGCGACGCTGCTCGCGATGCTGCCGATCGCCGCCACCGAGAAGCTGGTCAGCGGGCCGGGGCACACCGCGGTCACCGTGCAAGGCACCGGCAGCGCCGCGCGCTACGCAAGGCTCAGCCTCGACGCGCTGCCGCCGCTCAAGTCGGTCACTCTGGTCTTCGACGCCCGCGACGTGACCCTGCTCAGGGCCAAGGTGCCGCCGCTCTCGGGCGCCCGCCTGCGGCAGGCGCTTCCGAACATCGTCGAGGACCTGCTGCTGCAGGACGCCCAGCAGTGCGCGTTCGCGGTCGGCCCCAAGACCGGCGACGGCGAGCGGCTGGTCGCGGTCATCGACCGGGGCTGGCTGGAGCTCGTCGTCGGCGCCTTCGAGCGCAAGGGCGCCAAGGTCGCGGCCGCCTGGCCGGCGCAGCTGGCGCTGCCGGTCGGCGCCTCGGGCGCGGCGCTCGCCTGCCTTAACGACGGCCTCGCCCTGCGGCTCGGCCCGCTCGACGGCATCGGCTGGAATGCCGCCGACGGCCAGCAGGCAAGGGCCGAGGCGATCGTCGCGCTGCTGCAGGCCGCCTGGAGCGCCGCTCCCGAAGGCGAGCGCTCTTTCGCCGAGAGGGAACTGCCCGAGGAGGGCCCCGACCGGCGCAATCTTCCCTTCTACGTCGAAGGCCCGGCCTGGCAGCCCGCGGTGATGATCGCCGCGGCCAAGGCGGGGTTCGCGGCCGAGATCCGCTCGCTGCCGCTGCCGATGGCGGCGCCGGTCGACCTGCTCACCGGCCGGCGAGGCAGCAAGGCGGGCCGCTGGTTCGCGGACATCGACTGGCGCGCCTGGCGCCTGCCCGGCGCGCTGGCGGCGGCCGCGGTCGTGGTGGCGCTGCTCGGCCTGAACCTTCACTGGGGAATGCTGGCGCGCGAGCGCGATGCCCTGCGGACCGCGATCGAGGCGCGCTACCGGCAGACCTTCCCCGAGGCGCAGGTCGTTGTGGACCCGGTGCTGCAGATGGAGCGCCAGGTCGCGACGATGCGGGCGCGGGCGGGGCAGAGCGGCCCGGAGGACTTCGTCCCGTTGCTGACCCGCTTCGCGCAGGCGCTCGGCGGGCAGGCCGCCGACGCGCTGTCGGGCGTCGAATACCGCGACGGCCGGCTGCGGGTGCGTTTCCAGCCGGGCCAGTTCGAGGCGCGCGCGGTCCGCGACACGCTCGTCCAGGCCTGCCAGCGGCTCGGGCTGCAGCTGCGCTTCGATGCCGAGCGCGAGCCGACCGCCACGGTCGCGCTGCTTCGCTGAGGACCGCGCCATGCTCGAATCGCTGATGCAGCGCTGGCAGGCGATGGCGCTCCGGGAGCGCCGGCTGGTGCTGGTCGCCGGCGTGTTCGTGCTGTCGGCGATCGTCTATCTGCTGCTGATCGAGCCGGCCTGGCTCGGACGGCAGCGCCTGCAGCGCGAGCTGCCCACGCTGCGCGCGCAGCTTGCCCGCATCGACCAGCTCGCCGACGAGGCCCGCCAGCTGGGGTCGGCGCCGGCCGGCGCCGACACGCCGCAGGCGGTTCGGGCGCGGCTGGAGCAGTCGATCGACGCGGCCGGGCTTCGGCCCGCGCTGGCGCAGCTGCAGCAGACCGGATCACTGTTCGACGTGCGCTTCCGCGGCGTGCCGCATGCGGCATGGCTCGCCTGGATCGACGTCGCGGTCCGCGACACGCGGCTCAGGGTGGTCGACGTGTCGGTCACCCGGGAGTCCTCGCCGGGCCTCGTCACCGCCCGGGCGTCGCTCGAATTGCCGCGACGGGAGGGCCGCTAGGACATGTTTCGCTGGATCCTCTTCGCACTGGCCGGCCTGGCGACGGCGATCGCCACCACGGTCGCCACCGCGCCGGCCCGGTTCCTGGACCTGGCGCTGGATCGCGCGACCCTGGGGCGCGTCCGGCTCGCCGAGGCCGACGGGACGATCTGGAAAGGGAGCGGGCGACTTGTCTTTGCCGACGTCGGCGCGCAGGACGGGCAGAGGCTCTCCACGCAGGGGGTCGCAGTGCCGGGTCGGATCGGCTGGGCGGTCAGGCCCTGGCCGCTCTTCGCCGGGCTGGTCGACGCCGCGATCTCAGTCGACGGCATGGCCCAGCCGGTGCGCCTGCAGGGCAGCTTCGCCGAGATGCGGGTCGGGCCCGGCGCGCTGTCGCTGCCTTCGGTCGAGCTGAGCCGTCTCGGGTCGCCCTGGAACAGCATCCGGCCGGCCGGCGCGCTGGCCGTCCGCTGGGAGGCGATGACGATCCGCGGCGGCCAGCTCCAGGGAAAGGCCACGATCGAGTTGCGCAACGCGGCGTCCGCGATGACGCCGGTCCGCCCGCTGGGCAGCTATCGGGTCGACATCGACGGGCAGGGCTCGCGGGCCGACGTGGCGCTGCAGACCCTGTCGGGCCCGCTGCGGCTGACCGGCAAGGGCACCTGGGACGCGCGGGCGGGCCTGCGTTTCGAGGCCGACGCCAGCGCCGACCCGGCCGAGGCTGAAAGGCTACAGTCCTTCCTCGGTCTCGTCGGAAGACGCGTGGGCGAGCGCACCGTCATTAGAATAGGGGCATGACCTTGCACCAGGCATGCGGGCGCTGGCTCGCTTCGATGCGCACGGCCGCCGTCATGGCGGCGGCTGCGGCACTGCTGCTGGCGGCGATCGCGCCGCCGGCCCTCGCCCAGTCCGCCAAGCAGCCGGCCGGGCAGCCTGCGGCCGGCCAGAAGGCCGCGCCGGCGGATTCCGACGCTGTCACGCTGAACTTCAAGGACGCCGACATCGACTCGGTGGTGGGCGCCTTCGGCCACCTGCTGAACCGCACCTTCATCATCGACCCGCGGGTGCGTGGCAAGATGACCCTCGAGACCCCGAAGCCGGTCAGTCGCGCCCAGGCCTACCGGCTCCTGCAGTCGCAGCTTCGCTCGCAGGGCTTCGCGGTGGTCGAGGCCGGCGGCCTGACCAAGGTGGTGCCCGAGGCCGACGCCAAGCTGCAGTCCAGCCCGGTCTCGGCGGGCAGGGCGCCCGGGGCGAGCGGCGACGAGATCGTCACCCAGATCTTCAGGCTGAGCCACGAGTCGGCGTCCAACCTGGTGCCGGTGCTGCGTCCGCTGATCTCGCCGAACAACACGATCGTCGCCTATCCGAACAACAACTCGCTGGTGGTCACCGACTACGCCGCCAACCTGCAGCGGATCGCCCGGATCGTCGCCACGCTCGACAGTCCGTCGACCAGCGGCGTCGAGGTCGTGCCGATCGAGCACGCGGTGGCCGCGGACATCGCGATCGCGGTTTCGCGGATGCTCGACGACAGCGCGCGCGCCAGCGCGGGCGCGCAGGTCGATGCCGGCCAGCGGGTGGTCGTGATGGCCGACCCGCGGATCAACGCGGTGATGATCCGCACCGGAAGCGCCGCCAAGATGAGCCTCGCCCGCTCGCTGATCGCGAGACTCGACCAGCCCAGCGCGCAGCCGGGCAACATCTACGTCGTGTACCTGCGCAACGCCGAGGCGGTCAAGCTCGCGCAGACGCTGCAGGGCGTGCTGGCCGGCGGCGGCGCGGGCCGGCAGCCCGGCGCCGGCGCCACCGGCTTCGGCCAGAGCGGCGCATCCGGGCTCGGCACGACGGCCGGCACGACCGGCACCGGGTTGACGACCGGCACGCAGACAGGTGCCCAGGCGCAGGGGGCGGCGGGCTCTCCGCTGCAGCAGTCCTCGACACAGCCGGTCACCGTGCAGGCGGGCGGGGCGACGATCGCCGCCGATCCGACCACGAACTCGCTGATCATCACCGCGCCCGAGCCGATCTATCGCAACCTTCGCACGGTCATCGACCAGCTCGACACGCGGCGGGCGCAGGTCTTCATCGAGTCGCTGATCGTCGAGATCAGCGCCGAGCGCGCGGCCGAGCTGGGCATCCAGTGGCAGTTCCTCAGCGCGCCCGAGGGCACGACCCGCGTGATCGGGGGCACCAACCTGACCGGGCGCGGCACAGGGTCGAACATCCTCGACGCCACCGCGAACATCGGGTCGGTCGGCTCCGGCCTGAACGTGGGCGTCGTGCGCGGCACGACCACGATCCCGGGCATCGGCACCGTGCTTAACCTCGGCTTCCTGGCTCGCGCGCTCGAGACCAACGCCAACGCGAACATCCTCGCCACGCCGAACCTGCTGACCCTCGACAACGAGGAGGCGCGGATCATCATCGGCCAGAACGTCCCATTCGTCACCGGGCAGTTCACCGCCACCGGCACCGGCGGCGCGTCGGTGAACCCGTTCCAGACGATCGAGCGGCGAGACGTCGGCACCACGCTCCGCGTCAAGCCGCAGGTGTCGGAATCCGGCACCGTGCGGCTGCAGATCTTCCAGGAGGTTTCCAGCGTGCAGAGCACCTCGCTGGCCTCCGGCATCATCACGAACCGCCGGGCGATCGAGTCGAACGTGCTGGTCGACGACGGCCAGATCGTCGTGCTGGGCGGGCTGATCGAGGAGCGGGTCGAGGGCGGCGAGGAGAAGGTGCCTGGCCTGGGCGACGTGCCGGTCGTCGGGCAATTGTTCCGCTACGACAACCGCCGGCGGGTCAAGACCAACCTGCTGGTCTTCCTGCGGCCGGTCGTGGTGCGCGACGGCGAAGCCGCCTATGGCGTGACCGCAGACCGCTACGAGTACATGCGCCTGCTGCGCGGCGACTCCGGGCTGCCGCAGCACTGGCTGCTGCCAGAGTTCAAGCCTTCGGAGCTGCCACCGCTGCCCAGGCCGCCTTCGGGCAAGGCGACGCCGGGCATCTCGCCGGGGCCGGCCAGCCTGGCGCCCGAGATCGACGAGAGCGCGTTGCGGGAACCGGCGCCGATCTTCCGCTCGACGCCGACCACGATCAAGCCGCCGAAAGGGGAGAGGGAGGTGGTCGTGCCGCTCGACGGACGTATCTCGCCGATCGTTCCCGACGCCGGCGTGCAGACCGCGCCGGTCGCGCCGCCGGGCGCGGGTGCCCCCGCGAACTGACGGGCCGGGGCGGCAGCACGATGTCCACGATCTCGCCTTCGCGCTACGTGCCCTACGGCTTCGCGCGCGCTCACCAGTTGCTGGTCGCCGGCACGGTCGGCGACACGATGGAAGTCTGGATCGGCGACCGCACGCCGCGCCACGCGCTGGCCGAGCTCGCCCGGCTCGTGCCGATGCGCCTGGTCGCGGTCCGCAAGCCCGACGAGGAGCTCGGCGCGGCGATCTCGCGCGCGTATTCGCAGAACCAGGGCGGCTCGGCGGCCGCGGTGGTCGACGAGCTCGAGAGCGACATGGACCTGTCGCGGCTGATGCAGGACCTGCCCAAGATCGAGGACCTGCTCGAGACCGAGGACGATGCGCCGATCATCCGGATGATCAACGTGCTGCTCACGCAGGCGGCCCGCGACGGCGCTTCCGACATCCACATCGAGCCCTTCGAGACGCACTCGCTGGTGCGCTTCCGGGTCGACGGCACGCTGCGCGACGTCGTGCGCCCCAGGCGCGAGCTGCACGCGGCGCTGATCTCGCGAATCAAGATCATGGCCCAGCTCGACATCGCCGAGAAGCGCCTGCCGCAGGACGGCCGGATCACGCTGCGCATCGGCGGCCGGCCGATGGACGTGCGCGTGTCCACGCTGCCTACCGGCCACGGCGAGCGCGCGGTGCTGCGCCTGCTCGACAAGGAGGCGGGCCGGCTCGACCTGGCCAAGCTCGGCATGGCGCCCGACACGCTGGCCACCTTCGACCGGCTGACCCGGCAGCCGCACGGCATCCTGCTGGTCACCGGCCCGACCGGCTCGGGCAAGACCACCACGCTGTACGCGGCGCTCGGCCGCCTCGACGCGACCACGACGAACATCCTGACCGTCGAGGACCCGATCGAGTACGACCTGCCCGGCATCGGCCAGACCCAGGTCAACCCGCGGATCGACATGACCTTCGCGAAGGCGCTGCGCTCGATCCTGCGACAGGACCCCGACGTGGTGATGATCGGCGAGATCCGCGACCTGGAAACCGCGCAGATCGCGGTGCAGGCCTCGCTGACCGGCCACCTTGTGCTCGCCACGCTGCACACCAACGATTCGGTGTCGGCCGTTACCCGCCTGATCGACATGGGCGTGGAGCCCTTCCTGCTGTCTTCGTCGCTGATCGGCGTGGTGGCGCAGCGGCTGGTCCGCAAGCTGTGCCCCGAGTGCCGCGAGCCCGACCCGGTGGCCGGCGGCTGGCGGGCGGTGGGCTGCGTGGCCTGCAACCGCAGCGGCTACCAGGGGCGCACCGGCATCCACGAGCTCTTCGTCGTCGACGACCGCATCCGGGCACTGGTCCACGAGGGCGCCTCCGAGGCGACCCTTCGCGCGGCCGCCGAGGCCGACGGGATGCGCTCCATGCGCGAGGACGGCGCCCGCTGGGTGAAGGCCGGCGTCACCTCGGCCGACGAGGTGGTGCGGGTGACCCGCGACTAGGCAGCCAGGCCGGCAGCGTGCCCGCTTTCCGCTTCGAGGCTGCCGACGCAGCCGGACAGATCAAGCGCGGCGTCCTCGACGCCGATTCGGCGCGTCACGCCCGCGCCACGCTGCGCGAGCGCGGCATGACGCCGCTCGAGGTCGCGCCGGTGCAGGAGCCGACGGCGGCGCGCGCCACGCCGGTGTTCTCCGCGCGGCTCAGGGCGGCCGACCTGGCCCTGGTCACGCGTCAACTGGCCAGCCTGCTGTCGGCCCGCCTGCCGATCGAGCAGGCGCTGAACGCGGTGGTCGAGCAGGCCGAGAAGCCGGCGGTGCGCGAGCGCTTCGCCGCGGTGCGCAGCGAGGTCGTTTCGGGCCAGACGCTGTCGCAGGCGCTGTCGCGCTATCCGCGCGACTTCCCGGAGGTGTACCGGGCGCTGGTGTCGGCGGGCGAGCAGTCCGGCGACCTGGCGCTGGTGATGAGCCGGCTCGCCGACTACGTGGAGTCGCGCACCGCGCTGTCGCAGCGGATCGTGCTGGCCTTCACGTATCCGGCGATCGTCACCGTGGTGGCCACGCTGGTGATCGTGGCGCTGCTCACCTACGTCGTGCCGCAGGTGGTCGGCGTGTTCTCGCAGACCAGGCAGGAGCTGCCCTGGCTCACCGTGGGGCTGATCGCAGTGTCGGACTTCGCGCGGGCGTGGGGCATCTGGGTGCTGCTGGCGGCCGCGCTCGCGCTGACCGCGTTCCGGCTGGCCCTTCGCTCGCCCAGCTTCCGGCTCGCCTGGCACTCGCGCCTGCTGGCGACGCCGATCGCGGGCCGCCTGATCCTGGGGCTGAACACGGCGCGCTTCACGTCGACGCTGGGCATCCTGACCAGCAGCGGGGTGCCGCTGATCCGGGCGCTCGATGCCGGCGCCCGCACGCTGGGCAACGATGCGCTGAGGCTGGTGGTCGACGACGCGATCGACCGGGTGCGCGAGGGCGCGCCGCTGTCCCGGTCGCTCGCGGCAGGGGGCCGCTTCCCGCCGGTGATGATCCACATGATCGCCAGCGGCGAGGCCACCGGCGAGTTGCCCGACATGCTCGAGCGCACCGCACTGCAGCTGTCTCAGGAGACCGAGCGCCGCACGATGGCGCTGACCAGCCTGCTTGAGCCGATGCTGATCCTGCTGATGGGGGCCGTGGTGCTGGTGATCGTGCTGGCGGTGCTGCTGCCGATCATCGAGATCAACCAGCTGGTTCGTTGAGCAGCCGCGCGACGCGCGCGGCGAAGCGCTTCAGGTTCAGGGGCTTTTCCAGGAAATCGGCGGCGCCGGCTGCGAGCGCCGCCCGCCGCGTGCCGGAGGTCGCATCGGCCGACACGACCACCACCGGGATCGCCGCGGTGGCCGGGTCGGCCTTGAGCTCGGCGAGCACCTGCAGCCCGTGTCGGTCGGGCAGGTTCAGGTCGAGCACGATCAGCGAAGGCTTCAGCGTGCGCACGGTGGCAAGGCCGGTGTCCGCGCGTGCGCAGACCGACAGCGCGAGCTCGCCGTTGCCGGCCAGCGCGTCGTGGATCAGTTCCGCGTTCAGGACGTTGTCCTCGATGCAGACCAGGTAACGGGCCTGCCCTGCGGCGGCCGTGCCGCCGTTCCTTTCCTTCTCCGCGTCCGGCGCGCGCGCGGCCGGCGATGATGGCGCGGACCGGCCCGGCGAGAGAGCGTTCGGAGCGGCCGGGGCGGCCGAGGCGGTCGAAGCGGCCGAGGCCGTCGAGGGGGACGGGGCAACGGGCGGGGCAGAGGGCAGCACCAGCGTGAACGTGCTGCCTTCGCCCGCCCGACTGGCGACCTCCAGCCGCCCGCCCATCATTTCGGCCAGGTGCCTGGAGATGACGAGACCGATGCCGGTGCCGGACGAGGCGTCCTCCTGGCCGAGCCGGTCGAAGGGAACGAACAGGCGACGGATCTCGTCGGGCGAGAGCCCCGGCCCGGTGTCGGTGACCGAGATCGCGACCTCGCCCTGCGCAGTGCGGCGCACGCGCAGCAGCACTGAGCCGCCTGCGCGGTTGTACTTGATCGCATTGCCGATCAGGTTGAGCAGGATCTGGCGAAGCCGGGTCTCGTCGGCACGCACCGCGACCTGCGAAGCCTCGGCGTCGAGCTCCGGGGCGCCGAGCGTGACCGGCAGGCGGGCCGCTTCGTTGGCGAGCAGCGAGCGGCAATCCTCGAGCAGCGCGACGACCTCGACGCGCTTCATGTCGAGCCGGACCGCGCCTGCCTCGATCCGCGCGAGGTCGAGCACTTCGTCGATCATGTCGCGCAGGTGCCAGCCGGCCTTCTCGATCAGCCTCACGCGTTCGACCTGCGCGTCGGACAGGGGCGGCGAGCGGTCGGCCTCGAGCAACTGCGCGAACCCGAGCACTGCGTTCAGCGGCGTCCGCAGCTCGTGGCTCATCCGGGACAGGAAGGCGCTCTTCGCCTGGCTCGCCAGCTCGGCGGCTTCCCGCTCCCGGATCTCGTGGGCGAGTTGCCGGGTACGGGTCGCGACCTCGAGCTCGAAACGGCGTTGCCGGTCGAACTGGCCGAGCAGGAAGATGCCCAGCGTTGTGGCCCCGAGCAGGCCGAGCACCGACAGCAGCCAGCTTCCCCAGTCGCGGTGGGCCTGCACGTATTCCGCCTTGGGGGCGAAGTGCAGCTGCCAGTGGCGCCCGGCGAAGACCCGATCGATCACCCTGGTGGTTGCGCTCGCGAGCGATCCCCCCTCGCAGCCCGGCGGGCCGGCGAGGCGATGCGCGGCCTCTGGAACCGAGACATCGACCAGGCAGAGATCGAGCATGTCCGGGCTCACGATCGCCAGCGCGTCGATCGCGCCGGCCAGGTTCAGGGACACGAAGGCCGCCCCGAGCACTGCGTCGGGCGGCGCGGCGTGCGCAGGGGCGAGCGGATCGCGCAGCACGCTGTAGACGTCGATGCGGCTCCGTTCTCGATCCGGTTGGCCGGGCGGCGGCGCGCTCGCCTGCGGTGTGCCGGTGCGGCGCGAGCGCTCGATCGCCTCGGCAGCGGCTTCCGAGGCGAGCAGGTCCAGGCCGAGCCGGCCGTCGTCGTAGTCGGCGGGCTCGATGAAGGTGATCGGGAAGTATTCGGCGGCCGGAGCGATCGGCGCGGGGATGCCGCTGCTTCGCTGCCCGGCCACCGAGTAATCGGTGTCGCCGGCAGCGCGCATCCTGGCCTCGTGGCCCGCGAGTTGCTGCGGGAGCAGGCGCCTGGACCAGCCGATCGCGTCGATCGTGGGGATCGCGCCGATCCACGGCGACACGAAGCGACGGAATTCCTCCGGCGTGACCGACTCCGATGCGGCCAGGAGGCCGGTCACCGCCTGCAGGGCGAGCAGGACGCCGTCGATGCGTTCGAACAGCGAGTCGGTGGCGAACAGGACCTCGCGCTCGAGCAGGGCCTGGAATTGCTGCCGGTCGCGGCGACCGATCTCGGCGATCCCGAGCCCGAGGAACAGGATGGCCAGCGCCATCGGCAGCGCGAAGACCCGGATGGGCCGCATGCGATCGGAGCTGCGGCGCGAGAGCAGCACCGCGGCCACCGGGCCGACGAGCGCCGCGCCGAAGGTGTCGCCCACCCACCAGGTCAGCCAGTTGAAGGCGATGTCGCCGCCGGCGATCGCGCCGCAAAGGTACAGGGTCAGCACGCCGGTGGTGGCGCTGATGAGGCCGGCGAGGGGGCCCGCGAGCAGGATCCTGCGAAGCGTGGGGCTGCTCGACAAGGGTTCGCTCGGAAAGCGGCCGAAGCGGCGCACCAGCATGGCGGCGACCTGCGCCTGCAAGGTGGCCCCCCCTGCCATCGCCGCGAAGGCCGGGGCCGCGGCCGCACCGAGCACGGCCTGGGCGCCGACCCAGTGCAGGAAGAGCAGGCATCCCGCGAACACGCCCGGCAGAACGCCGCGCCCGAGGAAGAGGACCGCGGCCACGGCAATGCCGGCCGGCGCGAACATCGGGCTGGCGAAGCCGGTCGGCAGCGTCAGCTCGTGCGAGAGCACGCCGGCGATCGCGTAGGCGAGCGCGACGAGTGCGTTCCTCGCCATCCAGCGCAGCGGTGCCGGCAGCCATCGCGCGACGGGCCGCGGGCTCACAGCCTGAGCTCCCCGGCGTAGCCGGTCAGTTCCAGGTAGCCTCGCCCGACCGGCTGCCCGCCCTCGAGCACCCGCACCGCGCCTTCCCAGTACACGGTGCCGGTGCTGGCCGTGGCGTCGATCTCCTGATCGTCGAGCAAAGGCTCGAGCTCGAGCGTGCGGCCGCCGAGCGCCAGGCGCATCGCCACCGGCCAGCGCGCGCCGGTCCGGGGCGAGCGCCATTCGCGCAGCGGCGTGAAGACCGGGTCGCCGGCGGCGCGGTCGCTCCGTTCCGCGTCGATCCATTTGGCGTCGGACCAGAGCACGCCGCCGTCGCGGTGCCGGATCCGGAAGGCCATCAGCGCGCTGCCGTCCTCGAGGTTCAGGCCGACCCAGTCCCAGCCGGCCGCGCGCGGGTCGAGGATCTCGGACGACCATTCGTGGTCCAGCCAGGCGATGCCTCGCACCGGCCGCGTCGGCTTGCCGTCCGGGCCGCCGATCGCGCCGCTCACCGCCAGTTGGGGGCGGCTGTAGTACCAGCTGGCCTGGGCCGGGTCCGGCCCCTTGCGCGAGAAGCCGGCCTCGCCCTGCGGGACGGGCGGGCCCGGCGGCACGAAATCGAGGGCCAGCGCCAGCGCCGCGTCGTCGATCCGGGCGACGATCCGGTCGTCGGGCTCGCGGTTCAGCCGCCAGTTGCCGATCGAGACGTCGAGGTCGGTTTCCGAGAACCCGGCCAGGCCGAACCCGGGCCTGGCGGCACGCTCGGCGTGGGCCAGCCGGCCGCGCGCAGGGGAGGCCAGCGCGGCATGGGCGAACAGGAGCTGGGTCGGCGCAAAGCGGCTCGGATTGCCGGCGTCGTGCCGGGTGCGGCTTCGAAAGAAGGTGATCTGCATGCCCAGCGTTTCGGCATCGGGCCCTTCGAGCCAGCCGGTCAGGTACCACCACTCGGTGCGATACGCCGGGTGCGCCCCGTGGTCGCGCGGGAACGCTAGCGGCCGGCCCGGACGCACCGGGGGCCAGTGCCCGGCCGCGTCGTCGGCCTTGCCGGCCTGCGGGCCGGGCGGCGCACCTGCGGGAGAAGAAACGCTGGCCTGCGCGCGCGCCAGGCCGACGGCCGCGGCGCCGGCAGCGCCGGCGGCGAGAATCAGGCGACGGCGAACCGGGCGGGGCATGGCGGGACTCACCAGTCCTCCCTGACGGCGCGCACCGGCGAGGCACTGCTCGCCTGGCGCGCGGCGAGCGCTGCAACGACGACCGCCAGCGCGATCATCCCGAAGGCGCCGCCCGCCAGCGTCGCCGCCGGCCAATCGATGTCCATGGTCCAGTGGAAGGATTGCGGGTTGACCCAGTGCACCAGCACCAGCGCGATCGCGGCGCCCAGCGCGATGCCCCAGCATACGGCAGCCGCCACCAGCACGGCCGCCTCGATCGCGAACTGCCCGACGATCGCGGCGGGCTGCACGCCCAGGTGGCGCATCATCCCGAACTCCCGGCGGCGGGCGATCGCCTCGGCCGACCAGGCCGACGCGACCCCGAACAGCGCGACCAGGATCGCCACTGCCTCGAGCGCCCAGGTCGCGGCGAAGCTGCGGTCGAAGATCGTCAGCGACAGCGCGCGCAGCGTGGCGGCGCTGCGCAGCTCGAAGGTCGCGGCGCCGGCCAGCGCGTCGCGGATCTCCCCGGCCACGGCTTCCTCGTCCGCATCCGGCGCCAGCCACACCGCGAGGTCGGTGACCCGCGCCTCGCCGGCGAGCCGGCGCCAGGCGTCGAGGTCGACGACGATCGCGCCGTGCTGGCGGGCATAGTCGCGCCACACGCCGGCGACGAAAAAGGGCGCCGGCTCGGCCGGCGCCGGCGGCGCCAAGCCGTTGTCCGGGACCGGCGGCGCGGCCCCTTTGTCCGGGACCGGCAGCGCCACCCGGTCGCCCGGACGCCAGCCGTACAGGTCCACGACGGCCTCGCTGACCCAGACGGGGGTCGCGCCGGCAGGCGGGGTCCGCAACGCACCGGTGACCGGCAGTCGCTGCTGCGGCGCCGACGCATCGATCGGCCGGGCGAGCAGCGCGACCGGCGGGCGCTGCGGATCGAGGATCAGCCGCGTCGCGTGCAGGAACTCCACCCGCGCCGCCCCCGTTATCGCGGCGATCCTCGCCTGGGCGGCGGCATCGATGCCGTCGAGCGGGCCGGCGTTCTCGATGCGCCCGTAGAGGTCCGCCGGCAGGACATTGCCGAGCCACTGATCGACTGACGTCCGGAAGCTGGTGACCATGATCGCCATCGCGCTGGCCAGCGCCACCGCGGCCACGATGCCGCCCAGCGCGGCGCTGGCGCTGCCCGGCGCGGCGGCGACGCGCTGGGCGGCCAGCCAGGCGATCGCGCCTGCCCGCGCGGTGCCGTCGCCGCGCAGGTGCCGACCCGCGGCCGCCAGCGCTCGCGGCAGGATCGCGATGCCGGCCACCAGCCACAGCGCGATCGTCAGGTAGGCTGCGATCGGCAGCCCGTTCAGCGGCGGCGCCGCGAGCAGCAGCGCGCCGGCGCCGAACAGGAGCAGCGGCAGCGCGGCAGGAATCCGGGCGGCGGGCAACTCGTCGGCGCTGCCCTCGCGCAGCATCCGCGCCGCGGGCTGGCGGGCGATCCGCCGCGCCGAGGCCAGGCTGCCGACCACGGCAGTGGCCAGGCCCGCCAGTCCGAAGCCGGCCATCGCCGACGGATCGATCGAAAGGGCCGGCGTGCTGCCGGCGAAGTAGCCGCCACCCAGGTCGCCGCCCACGGCGGCCAGCAGCAGGCGCGCCCCGGCCACGCCGGCCAGCACGCCGAGCAGCGCGCCCGCCAGCCCGGGGATCAGGCCGAGCCCGAGGACCTGTCGGACCAGGAATCCGCGCCCGGCGCCCAGCACGCCGAGCAGGGCGAGGCGCGAGCGTTCGCGGGCCACCGCCAGCGCCATCGCCGAGTGGACGATGAAACCGCCGGTGAACAGCGCGACCAGCGCGAGCACGGTCAGGTTGACCCGGTATGCGCGCGACAGGTTGGACATCCGCTGGCGGGACGCGTCGGGCGTGGTGACGATCAGGTCGGCAGGCAGGCCGAGCGCATCGGGCGCGGCCAGCGCCGCCGGCGACGTTCCCGGCGCGAGCCTCAGGTCGATCCGGCTCAGTCGCCCCAGCCATCCCAGCCGCCACTGCATCGTGCCGATGTCCATGACCGCGAGCGCCACGTCGGCCGGCGCGCGCGCAACGGTGCCGGCGATCCTCAGCCGCACCGGGCCGCCGGCCGTCAGCAGAGTCAGCGGATCGCCGACACGCCGGCCGGCGAGCTCGAGCGCCCGCTGCGACAGGAAGATCGCGTCGTCGGCGAAGAGCTCGGTGCCGGCGCCGGCGTCGGCGCCTTCGGCCGAAGGCAGCAGCGTCGGGGTGACGCGCGCCGCGCGCAGCGGGTCGATGCCGATCACGCGAAGCCTGGGCCCCTCGGCGGCGCCGGATCCGGGCTGCCCGGCCTTCGCCTCGCCAGGCGCCGCGATCGCGAAGCTCGCCTCTATCACCGGGCTCGCCGCCGCGATCTCGGGCGCGGCAGCGATGCGCGGCCAGAGCCGCTCGTCGAAGCTGCCGGCCCGCGACTCCACGCGCGCCTGGGCCTCGCCGTTGACCGTGGCGAGCGCGGCGTCGAACTCGTCGAGCGCGGAGCGGTTGACCAGGTGGATCGCCAGGGCGAGCGCGACGCCGATCGCGATCGCGGCGGCTGCCGCGGCCAGGCGACCCGGCTGCGCGCGCAACTGGGCCTGCCACAGCCAGCCCTGCAGCGCGGCGCTCACGCTTCGTGCAGGCCGCCGGCGTCGAGGCGCCAGCGGCGGTCGGCGATGGCGGCGGCCTGCTCCGAGTGGGTGACCATCAGCAGTGTCGCCCCGCTTGCGCGGACCCGGTCGGAGATCAGCCGGAGCACGACCGCCGCGGTCGCCGGATCGAGATTGCCGGTGGGCTCGTCGGCCAGCACCAGCGCCGGACGGTGCACCAGCGCGCGGGCGAGGGCCACTCGCTGCTGCTCGCCGCCGGACAGCTGCCGGGGCATCGCCGCGGCGCGGTCCGACAGGCCGACCTGGTCGAGGAGCTCGCGCGCCGCGGCGAGTGCCTGCCCGGGCTCGGCGCCGGACAGCAGCAGCGGCACCGCCACGTTGCGCTCGGCGCTCAGGTAGGGCAGCAGGTGGAAGGCCTGGAAGACGAAGCCGATGCGGCGGCCGCGCAGTTCGGCGGCGGCGCGGGCCGACATCGCGCAGACGTCGTCGTCGCCGATCAGGATGCGTCCGGCGTCGACCGGCTCGAGGCCGGCGATCAGGTTGAGCAGCGTCGACTTGCCGGTGCCCGACTCGCCGAGCAGGGCGACCGACTCGCCCGGGGCGATCCGCATCGAGACCGCGTCGAGCAGCTTGCGTCCCTCGAAGGACTTCGTGACGCCGTCGATCAGCAGGCCGCAGGCCTGCTGGCGCCCGAGCGGCGCCGCGCCGGCGCCGCTCACCGGCCCATCCTGCTGCGCAGCGCGTAGCTCAGCGCGTCGACGGCCGCGACGATCGCCAGCATCGCGATCACCACGGTGGCGGCCTCCTGCATCTGGAACAGGCTCAGGTGGAAGTGCAGCATCTGCCCCAGGCCGCCCGCGCCCACGACGCCGAGCACCGCGGCCGCGCGGATGTTGTTCTCCCAGCGGTAGAGGGTGTAGGAGGTCATCTGCGGGAGCGCCTGCGGCAGCGTCGCGTAGAGGAACACCGCCAGCGGCGAGGCGCCGTTGTCGCGCAAGGCCCGCGCGGGCGCCGGCGGAAGGTTCTCGAGCGTGTCCGCGAACAGCCGCCCGATCACGCCGGTGGTGTGGGCGGCCAGCGCCAGCGTGCCGGGGAAGGGGCCCAGACCCGCCGCGATCACCCAGAGCGCGGCCCAGACCAGTTCCGGGATCGAGCGCAGCATGTTCAGGAGCAGCCGGGTGCCCGCGCGCAGCAGGCCAGCCGGATGACGACCGGCCGGCAGGCTGGCGGCCAGCGCCAGCGCCAGCCCGAGCGCTGCCGCGATCAGGGTGCCGATCGCCGACATCGCGAGCGTCTCGAGCGCGCCTTGCCAGATCCGGGCCATGAACGCGCCTGAAGTCTCGGGCGGGAAGAAGGCGCCGACGAACTCGGCCATCGCGCCGAGCGCATCGGGGGCGAGGAAGTCGCGCCAGCGCAGGTCGAGGGTGACGAAGGAGGCGATCGCGAGCACGGCGATCGCCGCCGGCCACGCGAGCGAGCCGGGCCCGCGCGGCATCGCGTCCGGGCGGCCGGACGGCCCTGCGGCCAGCCCTGCGCGCCGCTCCTCGCCAGGGGCCGGGCCCGGAACCACGGCGCCAGCCGTCGAGCGGGCGCGCCGGGCCGGTCCGTCGAGCTGCGAGCGCAGCGCCCGGCTGACCAGGTCGGCCAGCGCGACGAGCAGCACGAAAACGACCAGCATCGTGAAGACCTCGCCGCCGGCCAGCATCTTCATCGACATTTCCATCTGCTGGCCGAGGCCGCCGCCGCCGACGAAACCCATGATCACCGAGGAGCGGACCGCGCATTCCCAGCGGAACACCGTGTACGAGACAAGCTCCGGAGACGACTGCGGCAGCGCGCCGTACAGGAAGGCCTGCAGCCTGCTGCCGCCGTTCCGGAGTATCGCGTCGGTCGGCGCAGCGTCCGCCGACTCTAGCACCTCGGAGTACACCTTGCCGAGCATGCCGCAGTAGGTCAGCGCGATCGCGAGCACGCCGGCCGTCGGGCCGAGCCCGACCACGCGCACGAAGAGCAGCGCCCACACCAGCTCGGGCACGCTGCGCAGGAAGATCAGCAGCCAGCGAACCGCCTGGCGGACCACCGCGGGCAGCCGGCCCATCGGGCGGCCGATGCCCGATTGCGACAGCCGCGCGGTGCCGATCAGCGTCAGCGGAACCGCCGCCACCAGCGCCAGCGCGAGGCCGCCGGTCGCGGTGGCGACGGTGATCCAGGCCGCCTCGGCGACCAGCAGCAGGAAGTCCGGCGCGACGGCCGGCGGCAGGAAGCTGCGCAGGAAGCCGGAAGCCGCCTCGAGAGCCTGCGGGTCGAGCAACTGCCAGGGGCGGAACTCGCTGGCCACCAGCAGCGGCCAGGTCAGCGCTGCAGCCAGCACCAGCAGCGTGAGGCGGCCGCGCCACGCCGGGTCGCGCAGTTCGGCGCGAACGGGGCTGCGGGGAGCGGCGTCTTGCATCGGTTGGGGCGACGTGGCGGCGGCCTCGCCGGGGGCTCAGAAGCAGCGGGTCGGTTTCGGGAGATCGGGCGCGTCGCCGGGCAGGGCTTCGGCCTGCCCCGGCGACGCGCCGGCGTCACGGTTCAGGTACAGGCGCGCGATGTCCTCGCTGCCGATCTTCGAGGGCGGACGGTCGAACACGACGGTGCCGTCGCGCAGCCCGATCACGCGCGGAAAGCGCGCGAGGGCCAGGTCGACCTGGTGCAGGCTGCAGACGAGCGTCGCGCCGCGGCCTGCGGCGGTCTCGATCAGCACGTCGAGCGTGCGGATCGCCAGCGTCGGGTCGAGCGCCGACAGGGGCTCGTCGATCAGGAAGGCCTGCGCGCCGGACACCAGCGCGCGGGCGAGGCTCACCCGCTGCCGCTCGCCGCCCGACAGCCTGTCGACCCGCGACCAGAGCCTGTCCTCGAGGGAGAAGCGCGCGAGCGCCCGCGCGGCGAGCTCGGGCTCGGCGGCCCGCCACAGCGAGGCCAGCGCGCGCCGAAGCGACCACTGTGGCAGCCGGCCGGCCAGCACCGCGGTCACCACCCGCTGCCGCGGCGGCAGCGGCGGGGCCTGCGGCGCGCTGAACAACCGGGCGCGCAGCGCGCGGAGCGCGGGCCCGGACAGGGTCCATGGGTCGGCGCCGTCGACGAGGACGTGGCCCGCGGTGGGCCGCACCGCCGCGCCGAGCACGCCGAGCATCGTGGTCTTGCCGGCGCCGCTCGGGCCGATCAGCGCGACCTGCTCGCCGGGCTCGATCGCGACGCTGGCGTCGCACAGCGCGCAGCGCGGCCCGCCGTGGTGCACCGAAGCGCGTTCGAGCCGCAGCGCGAGGCCGCCGCCCGGCGCCACCGCGAAGCCGGCGGCGTGCGAACCGTGGCCGGCCGCCGCCGAGCCGGCGGCGCGAGCCGCGTCCAGGGCGGCCGGCGTCCGCGTCACTTCAGCAGGCCGGCGCTGCGCGCCGCTTCTTCGATCGATGCGTAGTTCGCCGCCTTGGTCGGCACGAAGCGGCTGGCGCGCTGCAGGTCGAGGATCTGCTTGTCGGCGGGCACGGCCGGGTCGAGCGACAGGAAGGCGTCGAGCAGCTTCGCTCGCAGCGCAGGGTCGATGTCCTTGCGAACCGTCCAGTTGTAGTCGTAGTAGGGCGGGGTGGTGTAGAACACGCGGACCTTCTCCGGATCGACCCGCTTCTCGGCGACCATCTTCTCCCAGACCGAGATGTTCAGCGCGCCGGCCGCGACCCGGCCGCCGGCGACCGCCAGCGCGGTCGCGTCGTGGGCGCCGGAAAACGACACCCGAAGGTCGCGGTCGGGGTCGATCTTCGCGGCCAGCAGGAAGGAGCGCGGCATCAGGTGGCCGGAGGTCGAAGACGGCGAGCCGAAAGCGACCGACTTGCCCTTAAGGTCCTCGAGCTTCGAGACGCCGGAGTCGGCCGGCGTGATGAAGACCGAACGGAACTTCTCGTCTTCGGCGCGCTGCACCAGGGGCTCGACGCCGTCCTTCGAGCGGATCCGGGCCTGCACGAAGGTGAAGCCGCCGAACCAGACCATGTCGACCTTCTTGTTCACCAGCGCCTCGACCGAGGCGGCGTAGTCGGTGACCGGCACGAACTCGACCTTCATGCCGAGCTTGCGTTCCAGGTGCTCGCCGAGCGGCTTGAACTTGCGCTGCAGCTCGGTCGGGGACTCGTCGGGGATCGCCGACACGCGGAACACGTCGGCGGCCAGCGCCGGAGCCGCCGGCAGGCCGGCGAGCAGCAGGGTCAGGGTCAGGGCGAACAGCTTGCGACGGGGGGGCATCGTGTGGTCTTCCTCTTTTCGGGTTTGTTGGGGGCCGGGCGGTGTCAACCCGACATCTGCTCGAGTTCCTTCGCGGTATCGATCGCGGACTCGAGCGTCCAGCGCTGCACGCGGTTGAACACCCAGGTCTCCTCGATGATCACGCGCTTGGGCGCGCCGCCATCGGCCATGACCGGCACCGGAAAAGGGGCGGCGCGGCGCACCGATTCGATCGCCTTGCCGGTCAGCGCGCTGCCCTGGCCGGACGTGCCGGTCACCTTGACCTCGAGCAGACGTCCACCGGAGGAGATGTCGATCGACAGCGTGACGTTGCCGATCCGCTGGCCGGTGTTGTGCGGATTGCTGACCTGCGACTGGTCGGCCTTCACCAGGATCTGGTGCAGCACCGTGGCCACGTAGCGCGGCGAGGCCACGCCGACCGGCTCGCCGATGCCCGGCACGCCGCCCAGGCCGGGCACGCCCTTCGACATGCGCTCGCGGGCCGCTTCGAGCAGCTTGTCGAAAAGGCCCTGTGCATGGGCGGGGCCGACGGCCCACGGCGCCGCGACGCCGGCCAGCAGCAGCAGGCCGGACTTCGTGGCTCGACGCCGCGAGGCGGCGAGAAGGACCGTTCCAGGCTTGCGTTCCGACATCGCTTTTCTCCGGTGGGTCGGTGATCGCGCGGTCGCGAGGCGGGCGATCGCGCGGGCGCGGGGCGTGCCCTGCCGTTCAGGCTTCGACGTCGACCACCGGCTCGCCGGCGACCAGCTCGCCGACGACCGCGGCCTGATCGAAGCCGTCGCGCCGGAAGATGCCGAGCACCTGGTCGACCGCGTCGGGCGCGCAGGCGACCAGCAGGCCGCCCGAGGTCTGCGGATCGGTGAGCAGCACCCTGTCGACCTCGCCCAGCGAGGCTGCCATGGCCACCGACTGGCCGTAGGCTGCCCAGTTGCGTCCCGAGGCGCCGGTGAACAGGCCTTCGCCGGCGAACCCGCGCACGCCCTGGATCAGCGGCACCGCGCCCATCGACAGCCTGGCGGCCAGTCGCGCGCCGCGGCAGAGCTCGAGCGTGTGGCCGAGCAGCCCGAAGCCGGTGATGTCGGTCAGCGCGTGGACGCCGTCGAGCTCGGACAGCGCCTGGCCCGGCGTGTTCAGCCGGGTCGTGTTGGCGATCATCGCCGCGTAGCCTTCGTCGCTCAGCTTGTCCTGCTTCAGGGCGGCCGACAGCACGCCGACACCCAGCGGCTTGCCGAGCACCAGCTTGTCGCCGGGGCGCGCGCCGGCATTGCGCTTGATCCGGTCCGGGTGGACCAGGCCCATCACGACCAGTCCGTAGATCGGCTCGACCGAGTCGATCGTGTGGCCGCCGGCGATCGGGATCCCGGCGGCGGCGCAGACCGACTCGCCGCCCTCGAGGATGCGGCGGATCGTGTCGGCCGGCAGCCGGTCGATCGGCATCGCCACGATGGCCAGCGCCATGATCGGCTTGCCGCCCATCGCGTAGACGTCGGAGATCGCGTTGGTGGCGGCGATCCGGCCGAAGTCATACGGGTCGTCGACGATCGGCATGAAGAAGTCGGTCGTGGCGACCAGTGCCTGCTCGTCGTTGAGCTTCCACACGGCGGCGTCGTCGGCCGTCTCGATGCCGACCAGCAATTGCGGCGGCACCGGCAGCTTGCCGGTGTTCTTCAGGATGTCGGACAGCACGCCGGGCGCGATCTTGCAGCCGCAGCCGCCGCCGTGCGAGAAGGAGGTGAGCCGCATCGGCCCCGGAGACGTGGGAGCGTTCATCGTCGGGCTTCCTGGGTCGTGGACAGGAGATTATGCGCCAGCGCGCGAACGGCATCCCGTTCGCGGGCCGGCTCGAAGAGCGGGGCGCGGGCCGCGCATTGCCGTCGAATGTGGACGAGGAAGTCCGGCGACTCCTTACAGCGCCGGATCAGGCCGGCCAGCGCGGCGGCGTCGCCGACCGGGAAGAAACCCTGGTAGTCGTCCCCCAGCAGGCCCACCGAGCCGCCGATCCGCGAGGCCAGCACCGGCACGCCGCTCGTGATCGCCTCGATCGCCACGTTCGCGCCGCCTTCCATCAGCGAGGGAAGCAGCAGCGCGCGCGAGCGGCGGATCAGCTGCCGGGCGGCCGCGTGAGGCAGGGGGCCGCGCAGCTCGATCCGGGCGTCGGCTCGCGCGGCGGCCCGGAAGGCGTCGCCGAGCGCGTCGCCCGGCACGGCGCCGGCGTGCACCAGCCTGAGCCCCGGGTCGGGCAGCGCGGCCATCGCGCGGACCGCGGTCATCGGGTCCTTCTCCTCGCGCAGGTGCCCGACCAGCGCCAGGTCGAAGGTGCGCGCGCGCGGCCGGCCCGGCGCGAGCGCGCGGGCCGACTGGTAGATGGTCAGCGCCTTGTGTCGCAGGCGCGCGGGGAGCTCGTCCATGCCTCGGGGCTGCAGCACGACCAGCAGGCTGGCCAGCTCGAGCGAGCGCTGCGCCGACGGGTCGGTGCGGGTGTCCCGGTACAGGTCGGTGCCGGTCAGCACGACCGCGACCGGCCGGCCGGTCGCGGCGAATCCGGCGATCGAGTCGGCCGAGCGGCGCGCGTGCAGCGCGATCATCGCGTCGGCCGGCTCGCCCTGCCAGTGGCGGACGGTGAGGACCCTGCACTGGCTCCCGAGGAAACGCGACCAGCGGAACGCGGTCTGCCAGTTCCCGTTGTTGGCGTCGGCGAGCGCAGGCGTGACGAGAACGAGCCGTGGCTTCAGGCGATGTCCTTCATGCCCCCGGCCAGCGTGCTGAAGCCGCCGTCGACGTAGGTGATCTCGCCGGTGACGCCTGCGGCGAGGTCGGACAGCATGAAGGCGGCCACGTTGCCGACGTCCTCGATCGTCACGTTTCGGCGAAGCGGCGCGTTCTTCTCGACGTAGTCGAGGATGCCCGAAAAGCCCTTGATGCCGCTCGCGGCGAGCGTGCGGATCGGCCCGGCCGAGATGCCGTTGACCCGGATGCCGCGCGGGCCGAGATTGTCGGCCAGGTAGCGCACCGACGCCTCGAGGCTGGCCTTGGCCAGCCCCATCGTGTTGTAGTGCGGCACGACGCGCACCGCGCCCAGGTAGGTGAGCGTGACCATCGCGCCCCGCCGGCCCTGCATCATCGGCTCGGCCGCCTTGGCCAGCGCCACGAAGCTGTAAGAGGACACGTCGTGGGCGATCCGGAACGCCTCGCGGCTGACGCCGTCGAGCAGGTCGCCGGCGATCGCCTCGCGCGGGGCGTAGGCGATCGCGTGGACCATCCCGTCGAGGCCGTCCCAGTGCTCGCGCAACGCGGCGAACAGGCCGTCGATCTGGGCGTCCTCGGACACGTCGCAGGGAAAGACCAGCGACGAGCCGAACTCGGCAGCCATGTCGGTGACGCGATCCTTGAAACGGTCGTTCTGGTAGGTGAATGCAAGGTCGGCGCCCTGCTCGCGACAGGCCTTCGCGATGCCGTAGGCGATCGAACGGTTGGAAAGCAGTCCGGTGATCAGGATGCGCTTGCCGGCAAGGAATCCCATTCGGGGTCTCCGCTAGAATCTTCGACGATGACAATTGTCGCACGCGATAACCAGGCGGATGCGCCGGCCCACGGCCGGCCGGTACGTCGTCCGCCGGCGATCGCGGCGGCGGGCCGCAAGCTGTTCGCTGCCGCCTGGATGGCGGTCGCCTCGATCGCGACGGCCGGGTTGGCCGCGCCGCCAGCGCATGCGGCTCATGCGCTCGCCTGGGGCGACACGCCCAAGTATCCGCAGGGCTTCGACGCGTTCGACTACGTCAACCCCGACGCTCCGAAGGGCGGCACGCTGAACCTCGCCGGTTTCGGCTCCTTCGACAAGCTCAACCCGTTCACGCTGCGAGGGCTCGCAGCGGCCGGACTCGGGCTGCTGATGTTCGAGACGCTGGCCGAGGGCAGCGACGACGAGCCGTTCACGATGTACGGGCTGCTCGCCGAGGACATGGCCTTCGCGCCGGACGGCCTGTCGATCACCTTCCGGCTGAATCCGGCCGCCCGCTTCTGGAACGGCGATCCGGTCACCGCCGACGACGTCAGGCATTCGTTCGAGACCCTCACCGGCAAGCGCGCGCACCCGCGCTTCCGGCAATACTTCTCCGACGTCTCGCGGGTCGTCGTCGTCGACCCGAGCACCGTCCGTTTCGAGTTCCGCCGCCGCAACCACGAGCTGCACATGATCATCGGCATGCAGCTGCCGATCTTCTCGCGCAAGTGGGGGAGCGGGAAGAACTTCGACGAGGTGGTCCAGGAAGAGCCGCTGACCAGCGGCCCCTACCGGATCGAGCGCACCGACTGGGGCAAGACGATCTCCTACCGGCGCAACCCCGACTGGTGGGCCCGCGAGCTCAACGTGCGCCGCGGCATGTTCAACTTCGACCGCGTGGTCTACAAGTACTTCGGCGACGAGACCGCGCGGCTCGAGGGCTTCAAGGCCGGCGAGTTCGACTGGGTGGCCGAGAACTCGGCCAAGAACTGGGCGCGCGGCCACACCGGCCGGCGCTACGACAGCGGCGAGATCCTCAAGCGGCAGTTCCGGCACTCGAATCCGGCGGGCCTGCAGGGCTTCCTGTTCAACACGCGGCGCCCGCCCTTCGACGACGCGCGGGTCAGGCAGGCGCTCGGGCTGGCGATGGACTTCGAGTGGATGAACCGCCAGGTCTTCCACGGCCAGTACGTCCGCAGCCCGAGCTACTTCACGAACAGCGACATGGCCGCGACGGGCCTGCCCGGTCCGGACGAGCTCGCCCTGCTCGAGGACCTTCGAGCGCGGCTGCGCGCGAAGGGGGATCCGGCCGGCCTCGCGCCGGCCGTCTTCGGCGCCGTGCCGGTGCCGCCGACGACCGACCCGCCGGGCAGCCTGCGCGACAACCTGCGCCGGGCGCTGGTCCTGCTTCGCGAGGCGGGCTGGCGGGTCGACGACGAGGGCGTGCTGCGCGACGCCTCGGGCAGGAAGATGAGCTTCGAGATCCTCAGCTACTCGAAGGCGCTCGAGCGGGTGGCCGTGCCCTGGGCCCGCAACCTCGAGAAGCTCGGCGTCGAGGCGAGGCTGCGGGTCACCGACCCCGCGCTCTACCAGAAGCGGACCGACGATTTCGACTTCGACGTGATCGTGCACGTCTACGGCGCCAGCCCGACTCCCGGCAACGAGCTGATCGAGCGCTTCACCAGCGCTGCCGCCGGCGAGAAGGGATCGGACAACCTGGCGGGCGTGCGCGACCCGGCCGTCGACCTGGTGATCGAGCGGCTGCTGCGCAGCGACACCCGCGCCGAACTGGTCACCCACGCCAAGGTACTCGACCGCCTGCTGCGCCACGGCCACTACATGGTCCCGCAGTTCCACGCCTCCGCGCATCGGGTCGCTTTCCGCAGGCACCTCGCGCACCCGGAGACGCTGCCGCTCTACTACGCGGCGGAGCCCTGGCTGCTGAAGACCTGGTGGTCGCGCGACGCGCAAGGGGAAGCCCGATGACCGGCTACATCCTCAGGCGCCTGCTGCTGATGGTCCCGACGCTGATCGGGATCCTGCTGGTCTCCTTCGTGATCATCCAGTTCGTGCCGGGCGGCCCGGTCGAGCAGCTGGTCCAGCAGCTGCGCGGCGGCGGCCTGGCCGGCGAGGTCGCGACCACCGGCAACGTGTACCGGGGCGCGCAGGGCATCGAGGCCGAGCGGATCGAGGAGATTCGCCAGCTCTACGGCTTCGACAAGCCGGCGCACGAGCGCTTCTGGGAGATGCTCAAGCGCTACGCGGTGCTCGACCTGGGCACCAGCTACTCGCACCACAAGGGGGTCTGGCAGCTGATCGTCGAGAAGCTGCCGGTCTCGATGAGCCTCGGGATCTGGAGCTTCCTGATCGTCTACGCGGTGTCGATCCCGCTGGGCATCGCCAAGGCGGTGCGCAACGGCAGCCGCTTCGACCTGTGGACATCGGTCGCGATCCTCGTGGGCTACGCGATCCCGGGCTTCGTGCTCGGCGTGGCCCTGCTCGTGCTGTTCGGCGGCGGCAGCTTCCTGCAGTTGTTCCCGCTGCGCGGGCTCACCTCCGACGACTTCGACCAGCTGTCGCTGGCAGGCAAGGTGCTCGACTACTTCTGGCACCTGGCGCTGCCGCTGACCTGCCTGGTGGTCGGCAGCTTCGCGGTCACCACGATGCTGACCAAGAACACCTTCCTCGAGGAGATCCGCAAGCAGTACGTGCTGACCGCTCGGGCCAAGGGCCTGTCCGAGCGCAAGGTGTTCTACAAGCACGTGTTCCGCAACGCGCTGATCCCGCTGGTCACCGCGCTGCCGGCGGCCTTCGTCGGCGCCTTCTTCACCGGCTCGCTGCTGATCGAGACCCTGTTCTCGCTCGACGGCCTGGGCCTGCTCTCGTACGAGGCGGTGATCAAGCGCGACTACCCGGTCGTGCTCGGCTCGCTCTACGTGTTCTCGCTGATCGGCCTGCTCACCAAGCTGGTGACCGACGTCGCCTACACCTGGGTCGATCCGCGCGTGAAGTTCGAGGCGAACCGTTGAGGGCGTCGCTGTCGCCCGGCCGCCGCGCCTGGCTGCGCTTTCGGGCCAACCGGCGCGGCTGGGTCAGCCTGTGGATCTTCGCGATCGTGTTCGGCGCGAGCCTGTTCGCCGAGGTCCTGTCCAACGACCGGCCGATCGTCGCGAGCTACCAGGGGCAACTCTACTGGCCGCTGTGGAACCACTATCCGGAGACCACCTTCGGCGGCGACTTCCGCACCGGGACCGACTATCACGACCCCTTCATCCGAGAGCAGCTGTCCAGGGACGGCAACTGGGCGATCTGGCCCCCGAACCGCTACAGCCACGACACGATCAACTACTTCGCGGCGAGCCCGAACCCGGCGCCGCCGTCGGCCGAGAACTGGCTCGGCACCGACGATCGCGGCCGCGACGTGCTCGCGCGCCTGCTCTACGGCTTCCGCCTGTCGGTGCTGTTCGGCTTGGCGCTGACCGCGATCGGGGTCCTGCTGGGCGTGCTGGCGGGCGCGGTGCAGGGCTATTTCGGCGGCAGGCTCGACCTGGCCTTCCAGCGCTTCATCGAGGTGTGGAGCTCGATTCCCGAGCTCTACCTGCTGCTGATCCTGGCCGCGATGTTCGAGCCGAGCGTGTGGATCCTGCTCGGGATCCTGTCGCTGTTCGGCTGGATGGGCCTGTCGGACTACGTGCGCGCCGAGTTCCTGCGCAACCGGCAGCTCGAGTACGTGACCGCCGCGCGGGCGCTCGGCCTTCCCGACTCGAAGATCATCTTCCGGCACGTGCTGCCGAATTCGCTGACTCCGGTCATCGCCTTCCTGCCGTTCCGGATGAGCGCCGCGATCGTCGCGCTGACCAGTCTCGACTTCCTCGGCCTGGGCGTGCCGCCGTCCACGCCCAGCCTGGGCGAGCTGCTCGCGCAGGGCAAGGCGAACCTCGACGCCTGGTGGATCTCGCTGGGAACCTTCGGCGTGCTGGTCGGCATGCTGCTGCTGCTGATCTTCGTCGGCGAGGCCTTGCGCGACGCACTGGATACCCGCCGTGGCTGAGCGACCGATGCGACCTGACCGAGCAAGCCCCGGGCGCGCCGGCGACCCGGCCCCGCTGCTGGAGATCGCGAGCCTGTCGGTCGACTTCCGCACCGCCAGCGGCAGCGCGCGGGTGGTCGATCGGGTGTCGCTGTCGATCGGGCGCGGGGAGAAGTTCGCGCTGGTCGGCGAGTCGGGTTCGGGCAAGACGGTGACCGCGCTGTCGGTGCTGCGCCTGAACGCGGACGCCCGCTACGGCGGCAGCATCCTGTTCGAGGGCCGCGACCTGCTGGCTCTGCCCGAGCGCGAGATGCGCGGCGTCCGCGGCCGCGACATCGCGATGGTCTTCCAGGAGCCGATGACGGCGTTCAACCCGCTGTACACGGTCGGCGACCAGATCTGCGAGGTGCTCGAGCTGCACGAGGGCCTGAGCCGGGCGCAGGCGGCCCGCCGCGCAGTCGAGCTGCTCGAGCTCACGCGGATTCCCGAGCCGCAGCACCGCTTCTCGAGCCTGCCGCACCAGCTGTCGGGCGGCCAGCGGCAGCGCGCGATGATCGCGATGGCGCTGGCCTGCGGCCCGAAGCTGTTGCTGGCCGACGAGCCGACGACCGCGCTCGACGTGACGATCCAGCGCCAGATCGTTTCGCTGCTCGAGGAGCTGCAGCGCGAGCTGGGCATGTCGGTCCTGCTGATCACGCACGACCTGCCGCTGGTGCGCGCCTTCGCCGACCGGGTCGCGGTGATGAAGGACGGCCGCGTCGTGGAAGAGGGCGACACGGCGGCCTTGTTCGGCGCGCCGCGCGAGGCCTACACGCGGCTGTTGATCGACAGCCGCCCGACGCGCGAGGTCGGCCCGCCGCCGGCTGGCGCGCCGACGCTGGTCGAGGCCGAGGGCCTGCGCTGCCGCTTCGTGTCGCGCCGCGGCTGGTTCGGTCGCCACGTCTTCGAGGCGGTGCGCGGGGTCGATCTTCGCGTGGCCCGCGGCGAGACGCTGGCGATCGTCGGCGAGTCGGGCTCGGGCAAGACCACGCTGGGCCTGTCGCTGCTGAAGCTCGCGGCCGGCGAGACCGAGGGCGCCATCCGGCTGGACGGCCAGCGCATCGATTCGCTGCCGCGCGCCGCTTTCCGCCCGCTGCGCCGGCGCATGCAGCTCGTCTTCCAGGATCCCTACAACTCGCTGTCGCCGAGGATGACGATCGGGCAGATCGTCGGCGAGGGCCTGGCGCTGCACCAGCCGGGGCTCGACGCGCGCGCGCGGCGCGAACGCGTGGTGGCGATGCTGGCCGAGGTCGGTCTGGACGAAAGCGTGCTGGACCGCTATCCGCACGAGTTCTCCGGCGGCCAGCGCCAGCGGATCGCGATCGCGCGGGCCGTCGTGCTGCAGCCCGACCTGCTCGTGCTCGACGAGCCGACGTCGGCGCTGGACGTCTCGGTGCAGCGCCAGGTGCTCAGGCTGCTGGCCGGCCTGCAGGAGCGCCACGGGCTCGCCTACCTGTTCATCACGCACGACCTGGCCGTCGTGCGGGCAATGGCCCACCGGGTGATCGTGATGAAGGACGGCGAAGTGGTCGAGGCCGGCGAGGTCGAGGCGGTGTTCGGCGCCCCGCAGGCCGACTACACCCGGCAGTTGCTCGCCGCCTCGCTGGACTGACGGCGGTTCGGCCGCGGCTCAGGTCCGCTTGCCCGAAGCCGGCCTGGCCACCGGCGTCTTCGACGAACTGCCGACGTTGCGCACCGCGGCATCGCGCGCCGCGCCCGGGCTGGGGGCGGCGCGTTGCGTGGACTTGCGCGCGGCGGCCGGCTTGCCGGCAGGCAGCTTCGTCGCCGCGACGGGTTCGGCCGCCGGCGTCGGGCTGCCGGCCGCTCGCGCCGGCGCCTGCTCGCGCACCACCGCCCGGATGATCCTCGGCTGCTCGCCCTGCGCGAGCACGCGGCGATCGCCGCTCTCGGTCGTCAGCAGCGTCTGCGAGCTGGCGGGCCTGACCAGCAGGCGGGCCCCGCGCGGCGCGCTCGCCGACTTCAGGCCGTTCAACTGCTTGAGCGAGGCCACCGAGGTGCCGTAGCGGCGGGCGATCGACGACAGCGTTTCCCGAGGCCGCACCACGTGATGGACGGCCGGCCGCTCGACCAGCTCGTAGACGCGCGGCCCGTCGAAGTTCTCGACCCGGGTCTCGTCCGCGACCTGACGGTGCGGGCTCAGGATGCGGGTGCCCGGCAGCAGCCGGGAGCCGGGCCGCAGGTCGTTGGCCTCGCGCAGCTCGGCCACGCTGATGCCGGCGCGCATTGCGAGCGACTCCAGGGTTTCGCCGGCCTGCAGCGTGTAGGGCTGCCAGGTGGCGAAGACGCGGTTGCTGCGGCCGTGGTTCTCGACCGCGTCCAGGAAGGCGTCGACCCGGTCGGCGGGCAGCTTGATCTCGTTGTTCCGGCTGGCCGAGATGACCGGCCGGTTGTGCGCCGGATTCAGGGCCACGAACTCCTCGACCGACATGCCGGCGAAGCGCGCGGCCAGCTTCAGGTCGATCGGCCGGGTCTTCTCGATCGTGACGAAGTAGGGCCTGTTCGGCAGCTCGGGCAGCTTGACGCCCAGGGCGTCGGCTCGCTGGACGATGCGCTTGAGCGCGAGCAGCTTCGGCACGTAGTGGCGGGTCTCGGCCGGCATCCGCAGCGACAGGTAGTCGCCCGGCAGGCCGCGTGCCTTGTTGCGCTTGACCGCCCGGCCCACCGCGCCTTCGCCCCAGTTGTACGAGGCGAGCGCCAGGAACCAGTCGTTGCCGTGCATCTCGTAGATCTTCTGCAGGTAGTCGAGCGCTGCCTCGGTCGACTTGACCACGTCGCGCCGGTTGTCGACCCACCAGTTCTGGTCCAGATTGAACGCCTTGCCGGTCGAAGGAATGAACTGCCAGAGGCCGGCGGCGTTGGCGTGCGAAAGCGCCACCGGGTTCATCGCGCTTTCGACGAAGGGAAGCAGCGCCAGCTCGGTCGGCATGCCGCGCTTCTCGATCTCCTCGACGATGTGGAACAGGTAGCGCCCGCCGCGATCGAACATCCGCTGCAGGTAGTCCGGTCGCTGCAGGTAGAAGCGCTCCTTCTCGGCGACCAGCGAGGTGTCGAGATCGGGCATCGCGAAGCCGGCGCGGATCCTGTCCCAAAGGCTGCCGGGCAGGCTTTCGTCGCGGCCGGTCCACTTCGGAAGGCTCGGCTCGGCCTCGACGCGGGCGGAGGCCTGTGCGGCCGTGGCATCCGGGCGCTCGTCGACGGCCTGGTCTTCGACCGCGACCGAGGACTGGACCGGGGCCGCGGCCGCGACGGAGTCCGCCTCGAGCGAGGCCTGCGGCGCGATCGTCGAGCAGCCTGCAGCCAACAGCAGCGAAATTGCACCGATCAGCAGGCGAGTGGGGGAGGCGAGGACGGCGGTGCTGGCCGACTCAAGAAAACGCTGCAAGGGGATCCCCTAAGTGCATGATCGGCAATGCAAAATATTGCGCGATGTTAAGTAAGTCACCGATCGGGGTCAAGACACGACCGACCGGCGGGCGCTCCGGCCCGTCAGCGGTAGACGTTCTTCCAGTCGCGCAGCGCGGCGAAGGCCTCGAGCCGCGAGGCGGGTTCCCGGCCCAGCCGCGCTGCCGCCGCCCGCTGCAACGCGGGCTCGCCGCATCGCAGGAACGGATTGGTGTCGCGTTCGATCCCGATCGACGACGGCACGGTGCGCAGGCCCAGCTCGCGCATCCGCGTCGCCTCGGCGAGCCGCTCCGCGACCGCCGCCGAATCCGGCTCGGCAGCCGCAGCGAAGCGCAGGTTCGACACGGTGTACTCGTGCGCGCAGAACACGAGCGTGTCGCCGTCGAGCGCCGCCAGCCGGTCGAGCGACGCGAGCATCTGCGCGGGCGTGCCCTCGAAGATCCGGCCGCAGCCGGCGGCGAACAGCGTGTCGCCGCAGAACAGCAGCGGCCGCGGGTCGTCGCCGAGCCGCTGGCAGCGGTAGGCGATGTGGCCGCTCGTGTGCCCAGGCACGTCGAGCACCTCGAAGCGGACGCCCAGCGCCGGAAGCTCGAAGTCGTCGCCCCCCATGACCGGGCGGTCGACCGCCGGGATGTCCTCGCCGGCCGGGCCGTAGACCGGACAGCTCCATTGCTCGACCAGCGCCTCCACCCCGCCGACGTGGTCGGCATGGTGATGAGTCAGTAGAATCGCCACGAGGCGCAGGCCGTGCTCGGCGAGCGCCCGCTCGATCGGCGCGGCGTCGCCCGGATCGACTGCCACCGCGGCGTCGCCGTCGGGCGCGCGCAGCAGCCAGAGATAGTTGTCCGAGAAGGCGTCGACCGGAACGACCAGCGGGTGGGGCGCCGCGGCGTGGCGCCAAGTGTCTGGAGTCTGCATGTGATGAAGATGGACGATTTGCCGCCGATTATAGGCGGCGGGTCGGGTCCGCCCGGTCCGGAGCCGCGCGATCATCGCGCCGAGTGGCGCGAGTGGCTCGCGTCGCCGGCCGGCCGCTACGCGCTCGCCTGGCAGCAGGGGCAGTTCGACGCGATGGTGGCCGACGTCTTCGGTTACCACGCGCTCCAGTGCGGCCTGCCCGAGCTGGACACGCTGCGCGAGAACAGGATCCAGCATCGCTTCCGGGCCCTGCAGCCGGACGATGCACCGGACCCGGCCGATCTCTGGCTCGACCACTACGAGGCGCTGCCCTTCGCATCGCAGTCGCTCGACCTGGTCGTGCTGCCCCACGTGCTGGAGTTCGCCGAGGACCCGCACCAGGTGCTCAGGGAGGTCGACCGGGTGCTTCGGCCCGAAGGCAGGCTGGTGGTGTCGGGATTCAATCCGGTCAGCCTGTGGGGCGCCCGTCACCTGGCGGGCCGGGCGGTCGGCCGCCCCTGGCTGCCGGGAAACGGCCAGCCGATCGGACTTCCCCGGCTTCGCGACTGGCTCAAGCTGCTCGGCTTCGAGCAGGAGCGGGGCCGCTTCGGCTGCTACCGGCCCGCGTGCCGTACCGAGCGCTGGCTGGAGCGGACCCGTTTCCTCGAATCGGCCGGCGACCGGTGGTGGCCGATCTGCGGGGCGGTGTACATGGTCTGCGCGGTCAAGCGGGTGCGGGCGATGCGCCTGGTCGGCCCGGCGGTGGCCCGCAAGCGGCTCGTCAGGCCGGCCGTGGCGGCGGTGTCTCCGCGGCGCGTGCCGCGCCACGACGGCATCCGTCGCGACGATCAGTCGCGGTACATGTAGCCGCGCGACATCGGGAGCGGGCTCTCGGCGCCGCCCGGGCCGCGCAGCGGGCGGATCGTCTGCAGCTGGTAGATGTTCATCCAGTTGTTGGCGAAGCCGTGGGCGCAGCCGGCGAGGTAGACCCGCCAGATCCGGGCGCGGCGCTCTCCGGCGAGCTCGGTCAGCTTCGCCAGGTTCTTCTCGAATCCGTCGGACCAGAACCACAGCGTGCGCGCGTAGTGCCGGCGCAGCGACTCGGCGTCGGTGAGCTCTAGCCCGGCCGCCGACATCTCGCGGATCGCCAGCGAGACGTGCGGCAGTTCCCCGTCGGGGAACACGTAGCGGTCGATGAAGTCGCCGGCGCCCAGGCCGACCGAGCGGCTGTCGGGATCGACCGAGGTGATGCCGTGGTTCAGCGCGATGCCGCCAGGCTTGAGCAGCCGGTGGACCACGTCGAAATAGGCGCGCAGGTTCTTCAGGCCGACGTGCTCGAACATCCCGATCGACGAGATCCTGTCGAACTGGGCCTCGCCGGGCACGTCGCGGTAATCCTGCAGGCGGATCTCGATCCGGTCTTCGAGGCCGGCCTGCCGCACCCGCTCGCGCGCCAGCTCGTACTGGTTGGTCGACAGCGTGACGCCGACGACCCGGGCGCCGTGGTGCCGCGCCGCGTGGAGCGCCAGCGCGCCCCAGCCGCAACCGATGTCGAGCAGGGTCTGGCCCGGCGCGATCATCAGCTTGCGGCAGACGTGCTCGAGCTTGAGCGTCTGCGCGGTGGCGAGGTCCTCGTCGCCGTTCGGGAAATAGGCGCAGGAGTAGACCATCTGCGAGTCGAGCCACAGCGAGTAGAACTCGTTCGACACGTCGTAGTGGTACTCGATCGCCTTGCGATCGGACTTGCGGGTGTGGCGGGCCAGCCAGGAGGGGAGCTTGCCCAGGCCGTGCTCGGTGTCGCCCACCTGGGCGAGGCCGTCTGCGATCGAGATCACGTCGCGGATGTCGCCGTCGACATCCACCAGGCCCTCGACGAAGGCCTCGCCGAGCTTGTCCAGCGTGGGGTTCAGGAAGTACCTGGCGGCGCTCGCCTGCCGCAGCCGCAGCTCGACCCGCGGTTCGTCGGACAGGGCGGTCGAGGATCCGTCCCAGAGCGTCACCTTGAGCGGCATCGGCTTCTTGTGCCGCAGGTCCTCCACGAAGCGCATCACCTGTCTTTCGAGCATCTGCCTTTCCCGTGATCGAGGTGGGCGATCGCCACTACAATCCGCCCGATGAACGAAACGATAGAGATTTACACCGACGGGGCCTGCAAGGGCAACCCCGGCCCCGGCGGCTGGGGCGCGTTGTTGCGATGGGGCGGCCACGAGCGCGAGCTGTTCGGCGGCGAGTCGTCGACCACGAACAACCGGATGGAGCTGCAGGCGGTCATCGAAGCGCTGCGGGCGCTCAAGCGACCGATGCGGGTGGTGGTGCACACCGACTCGCAGTACGTGCAGAAGGGGATCACCGAGTGGCTGCGCAACTGGAAGTCGCGCGGCTGGAAGACTGCCGACCGCAAGCCGGTCAAGAACGTCGACCTGTGGCAGCAGCTCGACGAGCTGGTCGGCAGCCACGACGTTCACTGGAAGTGGGTGCGCGGCCACGCCGGGCACCCGGAAAACGAGCGCGCGGACGCGCTGGCCAATCGCGGCGTGCCGAAGGCGCGCTGAAGGCGGCTCTGGGGCGCGCGTGCCCCGTTAGTTGAGTGCGCCCGGGCCGGCGGGCAGCCCAGCCGCATCCGGGCAAGTGCCGCGGCCCCGCTTCGCGGGGCTTCCCTCGCCCACCTCGGAATTTCGCACCCGCCTCGCAGGGGGCTTCGCCCCGTGGCGAGCGGGTCCCGCGAAATTCCTTTCGGCGGCGCTCGGCTCGCACGATGCCCGGATGCGGCTGGGCTGCCCACCGGCCCTGGATGTGTCGGCGTGCGGTGACGTGCACGGCCAGGGCGTCGCGACTGCGCAGTGCCGATGCAGCTGGCGCCTCGCCGAAGGGTTTTCGCGCGTCAGCTGCGGCGAAGGTACGCGTCGAGCCGGCCGACCGCTTCCTCCAGCGCCGGAATCGGCCGGGCGAAGCACCACCGGAGGAAGCCCTCGCCCTCGGGGCCGAAGGCCGCGCCCGGGGCGAGCCCGATTCGCGCCTCGCGCACCAGGGCCTTGGCCAGCGTCAGGCTGTCTAGCTCGCCGTCGACGCGCAGGAAGGCGTACATGGCGCCGTCCGGAATTCCGGCGGTGACCCGGTCGATTCGAGCGAGGCCCGAGAGCAGCGCGTCGCGGCGCCGGCCGAGCTCGGAAACGAACTCGCGAACGAAGGGTTCGCCATCGCGCAGCGCCGCCACGGCGGCCTGTTGCACGAAGCCCGGGGCGCACGAGGTGTTGAACTCGATCAGCTTGGCCAGGTCGCCGGTCAGCGAAGGGGGCACCACGAGCCAGCCGAGCCGCCAGCCGGTCATCTGCCAGGCCTTCGAGAAGGTGTTGGCCACGATCAGCCGGTCGTCCGGGGCGGCGAGGTCCAGCATCGACGGCGCCTGGAAGCTGCCGTCGAAGACCAGGCGCTCGTAGGCCTCGTCGGACACGATCCAGATGCCGTGGCGGCGGCAGTGCTCGAGCAGCGCCCGCATCGCGTCGCGCGGCATCGTCCAACCGGTCGGGTTGTTCGGCGAATTGACGATGACGGCCCGCGCATCGGTGCCGATCGCGTCGATGAGCCGGTCGAGGTCCAGCACCCAGCGGTGGTCGGCAGTCAGCGCCAGCGGCACCCGCGTGACCTCGGCGCCGAGGATGCGCGGGATCTCGGTCACGTTCGGCCACAGCGGCACGACGGCCACGACCCGGTCGCCCGGCGAAAGGATCGTCTGCGCGGCAAGCATCAGCGCGTTCACGCCGCTGCTGGTGACGACGACCCGTTCGCGATCGACCGGCAGGTGGGCGCGCCCCAGGTAGTGCGACAGCGCGTCGCGCAGCGGCCCGATGCCGAGATTGTGGTGATAGAAGGTGTCGCCGGCGTCCAGCGCCGCCTTGGCGGCCTCGCGGATGAAGGCCGGCGTTACCGCGTCGGGCTCCCCGAACCAGAAGGGAATCACGTCCGGCAGTCCCAGCCCGGCGTTGGCGACCTCGCGGATCCGCGAGCCCTCGAGCGATTCGATCGCGGGGCGGGGTCGGGGCGGCTCGCCGTGGGTCGCGGCGGGCGCGAGGGAGCGATGCGGGAACGAAGCGGTCGACATGCTTGCAGGGCGGCGGCGGGCAGGCGGCCCGCGCAGGGCGGGCTGCCGAAGGGGGGAACGTCCAGACGCGGATAGTATCGCGCCGCACCGAGGCATCGGGCCTGCAACGCGGCCGCCGTGCTAGATTTGCCAGCTACCCGACGTCGCTCCGGATTCTCCGCGGGCCGCCGATCTTCCGGCAATTCCGACCGATGAACAGAACCGTCTACTGGGCACTGGCCGCAGCCGGGCTCGCCGGCCTCGCGTGGGGCGGCTGGAGCCTGCAGCGTGGCGCTCCAGGCCCTGCTTTCGAGGCGGTCGCGGCCGCCGGTACGGCGCAGCCGGCAAGCGCGCAGGCCGGCGCTGCCCCCGCCGCCAGCGCGGCCCCGTCCTCGGGCCAAGCCACGTCCTCGGCCCCGGCGCGTCCACCGGCAGACCCGCCGCCCGGCGGCGCGGCGCGCCCTGCTGCGGGCGCGGGCGCTGGCGGCAGGCCGGGCGGCGGGCCGGTGGCCGTCGAGGCCGCCGAGGCGGTCACGGTCGCGCTGTCCCGGAACGTGTCGGCGGTCGGCACCCTGCGCGCGGCCGAATCGGTCGTCATCAAGCCCGAGATCGCCGGCCGGATCGCCAGCATCGGCTTCGAGGGCGGCGCCCGGGTCCGCAAGGGCGAGCTGCTGATCGCGCTCGACGCCGCGATCGCGGCGGCCGAGGCCGAGCAGACGCGGGCCGAGCTCGGCCTTGCCCAGGCCAACTACCAGCGGACCGTGGATCTCGCCCAGAAGCAGTTCGTCAGCGAGCGCGCCCGCGACGAGGCGGCCGCCACATTGCGCGTGCTCGAGGCTCGCCTCAAGCTCGCGCAGGCGCGGCTTTCCAAGACCGAGATCCGTGCGCCCTTCGGCGGGGTGCTGGGGCTGCGCAACGTCAGCGTCGGCGACTACGTCAAGGAAGGCGCCGAGCTGGTGGTGCTCGAGGACGTCTCGTCGATGCAGGTCGACCTGCGGCTGCCCGAGCGCTTCGTCGGCGAGCTGCGCCGCGGCCAGCGGGTGCGCGTCGAGTTCGACGCGTGGCCGGGCCGGGCCTTCGAGGCGGTGCTCGAGGCGATCGACGTGCAGGTCGACGCCAACGGCAGGTCGGTCGTCGCGCGCGGCCGGCTGCCGAACGCCGACGGCGCGCTGCGCACCGGCATGTTCGCGAAGGCCTCGCTCACGCTGTCCGAGAATCCGCGCGCGGTCATGGTGCCGGAAGAGGCGGTCGTACCCTCCGGCGCCGAGCTGTTCGTCTACCGGGTCGAGAACGGCAAGGCCCTGCGCACCCGGGTCGAGATCGGCCAGCGGCGGGAAGGGCGGGTCGAGATCGTTTCCGGGCTGGCGGCCGGCGCGCGGGTGGTCACGGCCGGACAGCTGAAGCTGCAGCGCGACGGCCTGCCGGTGCGGGTCGTGGGAAGCGGGGGCGGCGGTGCGACGGACGGCGCCGGCCGGCCGGGCGCCGCGGGGAACTGAGCCGTGGTCGTTTCCGAAGTCTGCATCCGCCGGCCGGTCTTCGCGACCGTGCTGTCGCTGGTGATCCTGCTGATCGGGCTGGTTTCCTACGACCGGCTGCAGGTCCGCGAGTACCCGAAGATCGACGAGCCCACCGTCACGGTCTCGACCCGATACCCCGGGGCCTCTGCCGAGATCATCGAGTCGCAGGTGACCAAGCCGCTCGAGGACTCGATCGCCGGCATCGAGGGCGTCGACGTGCTGACCTCGATCTCGCGGCCGGAGCAGAGCCAGATCACGGTCCGCTTCCGGCTCGAGCGCGACCCCGACGGTGCCGCCGCCGACGTGCGCGACCGGGTGGCGCGCGTGCGGGCCAGGCTGCCCGACGCGGTCGACGAGCCGGTCATCGCGAAGGTCGAGGCCGACGCCAACCCGATCATCTGGATGGCCTTCACCAGCGACACGCTGTCGCCGCTCGAGGTGTCGGACATCGCGAACCGCTTCGTCAAGCCGAGGCTGCAGACGCTGCCGGGCGCTGCCGACGTCCGGATCTTCGGCGACCGGCGCTACGCGATGCGGATCTGGCTCGACCCGGACCGGCTGGCGGGCTTCAACCTGACGCCCGGCGACGTAGAGGAAGCGTTGCGCAGGCAGAACGTGGAGCTGCCCTCGGGCCGGATCGAGAGCGCGCAGCGCGAGTTCACGGTGTCCTCGCAGACCGACCTGCAGCGGGTGCAGCAGTTCGAGGACGTCGTCGTGCGCACCGTCAACGGATATCCGGTGCGCATCCGCGACGTCGCCCGCGTGGGCATCGCCCCCGAGAGCGAGCGCAGCATCGTGCGCTTCAACGGCCGCAACTCGATCTCGCTGGGCCTGATCAAGCAGGCCACCGCCAATCCGCTCGACCTGGCCCAGGCGCTGAAGAAGGAGCTGCCGCTGATCCAGGAGCAGCTGCCCGAGGGCCTGCAGGTCAGCATCGCGAACGACAACACCGTCTTCATCGAGCGCTCGATCCGCTCGGTCTACACGACGATCGCCGAGGCCGTCGTGCTGGTGGCGGCGGTCATCTTCCTGTTCCTCGGCACGCTGCGCGCGAGCGTCATCCCGCTTGTCACGATCCCGGTGTGCCTGGTCGGCGCCTTCGCGCTGATGCTCGTGGCGGGCTTCTCGATCAACACGCTCACGCTGCTTTCGCTGGTGCTGGCGATCGGCCTGGTCGTCGACGACGCGATCGTCATGCTCGAGAACGTCTGGCGGCACATCGAGGACGGCATGGAGCCGGTGAAGGCCGCCCTGGTCGGCTCGAAGGAGGTCGGCTTCGCGATCGTCGCGATGACGCTGACGCTCGCCGCGGTCTACGCGCCGGTGGCCTTCACCACCGGCCGCACCGGCCGGCTGTTCATCGAGTTCGCCCTCACGCTGGCCGGTGCGGTGCTGGTCTCGGGATTCGTCGCGCTGACCCTCACGCCGATGATGTGCGCCAAGCTGCTGCGTCACGACCCGTCGCCCGGCCGGCTGGTGCGGGCGATCGACGCGACGCTCGACGCGATGACCCGCGGCTATTCACGGCTGCTGCGCCTCACGCTGTCGGCGCGCTGGCTGGTCGTGCTGCTCGGGCTCGCGGTGGCAGCGGCCAGCGTGCTGCTCTGGAGCGGCATGAAGCGCGAGCTCTCGCCGGTCGAGGACCGCTCGACGATCGTCGCGATCTTCAACGGCCCCGACGGCGCGTCGATCGACTACACCGACCGCTACGCCCGGCAGGTCGAGGACATCCTGCGCTCGGTGCCCGAGGTCAATCGGGTGTTCATCGTGACCGGCAACCCGACGGTGGCGCAGGGCATCAGCTTCACGCGGACCATCGACTGGGCGGACAGGGAGCGCAAGATCCCCGAGATGATCCGCGAGGTCCAGCCGAAGCTTCTCGGCATCCCTGGCGTGCAGGCCTTCGCGGTGGCGCCCGCCTCGCTGGGGCAGTCGCCGCGCGAGCGGCCGATCAACGTGGTGATCCTGAGCTCCGATCCGTACGAGACGATCCAGCAGGTCATCGACCCGCTGCTCGCCGACATGCGGGCCGACCCGCGCTTGCAGGGCGTCGACAGCGACCTGCGGCTGAACAAGCCCGAGCTGAAGATCGAGGTCGACCGCGACCGCGCGGCCGACGCCGGGGTGCCGGTCGACGCGATCGGCCGCGCGCTGGAGACCGCGCTCGGCGGCCGGCAGGTCACCCGCTTCAAGCGCGAGGGCGAGCAGTACGACGTGATCGTGCAGTTCGCGCAGGGCGACCGCAGCACGCCGCAGGACATCTCGCGGATCTTCGTGCGCGGCCGCGGCGACCGGCTGCTGCCGCTGTCCAGCCTGGTCACGGTCCGCGAGGGCGTGACCGCGCGCGAGCTGAACCACTTCGCGCAGCGCCGGGCGGTCACGATCACGGCCAACCTGGCGCCCGGGGCCTCGCTCGGCGAGGCGGTCGACGCGATCGAGAACTACGCGGCAAGGCACCTGAAGCCGGGCTACGGCCTCGACTACAACGGCCAGACCCGGGAGTTCAAGCAGTCGTCCACCGCGCTGCTGGTCACCTTCGCGCTCGCGCTGTGTTTCATTTACCTGGTGCTGGCCGCGCAGTTCGAGAGCTTCGTCGACCCGCTCACGATCATGTTCTCGGTGCCGCTGTCGATCACCGGCGCGCTCGCGCTGCTGCAGTGGACCGGCGGCACGATGAACGTCTACAGCCAGATCGGCCTGATCACGCTGGTCGGCCTCATCACGAAGCACGGCATCCTGATCGTGGAGTTCGCGAACCAGCTGCGCGATGCCGGTCGCGAGCTGCGCGAGGCCACGATCGAGGCGGCCAGCCTGCGACTGCGCCCGATCCTGATGACCACCGGGGCGATGGTGCTGGGCGCGGTGCCGCTGGCGCTGGCCACCGGTGCCGGCGCCGAGAGCCGGATGCAGATCGGGATGGTGATCGTCGGCGGCATGACTTTCGGGACGCTGCTGACGCTGTTCGTCGTGCCGACGGTCTACACTCTGCTGGCGCGCCGGCGGCACCTGCTGCCGGCGGCGGGTGCCCCCGAGGGGGGCGCGCCTGACACCGGCGCCGCCGCGGGCGCGCCGCCCATCCAGACCGGACACCCCGCACGATGAGCCTTCGACAGATCGTCCTCGACACCGAGACCACCGGGCTGTCGCCCGAGGACGGGCACCGGGTCATCGAGATCGGCTGCGTCGAGATCGTCGACCGCCGGCTGAGCGGCCGGCGGCTTCACCTGTACATGAACCCCGAGCGCGAGATCGACCAGGGCGCGCTCGAGGTGCACGGGCTCACGCTCGAGCGCCTGAGCAGCGAGCCGCGCTTCGCCGAGGTGGCCGACCGGATCGCCGAGTTCGTCGCGGGCGCCGAACTGCTGATCCACAACGCGCCTTTCGATCTCGGCTTTCTCGACGCCGAGTACCGCCGGCTGGGCCGTCCCGCCTTCGAGACGCTCGCGAGCGGCGTCGTCGACACGCTCGCGCTGGCGCGCGAGCTGCACCCGGGGCGGCGCAATTCGCTCGACGCGCTGTGCGAGCGCTACGAGGTGTCGAATGCGCACCGCACGCTGCACGGCGCGCTGCTCGACGCGGAATTGCTCGCCGACGTCTATCTGGCGATGACGCGCGGCCAGGACAGCCTGGAGATCGCGCTCGGCGGGGCGGAAGGCGCGGCGGCGGGCGGCGAGGCCGGCGGGCAGTGGCCGCCTCCCGGCCTGCGGGTCCGGTACGCCGACGAGGCCGAGCGCGCGGCGCACGACGCGCTGCTCGCCGACATCGCGCGCGAGGCGAAGAAGCCGCCGATCTGGACCGCGCTCGCCGCGCCGCAGGCCGAGGCGCCGGCGCCCGGCTGACGCGCCACCCGGCCGAGGCGCGCCCCCGGCCGAGCCACCGCCCCGGGAACCGGGGCGTGGCCCGATCGGGCTGGGCGGGCCGGCGAATTCGACTAAACTTCGTGGTCGAACACGAAGGACCGCATGAAAGAACATCGCCACGCCCGCGCCCGCGAGCGCAAGACCCATCTCTCCCCCGATGCCGAGCGGCTGGTGGCGGCTGCGCTGGGCCTCGCAAACTCGGGAAGCCGGGTCGAGGATCGTTTCTGGGAAGCCCAGTTGGCCGCCCGGATAGAGCGCCTGCTCGACAGCGGGCACATCCAGGCGGTCTACGACTCGCTCGACCGGCTTCACCAGACCGACAGCGAGGCCTACGGCGCGCTGATCGAGGCGGTCGAAGAGGCCGCCGAGACCGTCAGCGCGGACATCGAAGGGCAGCGCTGGGACATGCTGCTGGTCGCCGCGCCGCTGATCGTCTGGACCCGCTTCCGGATCCCGTCGGGGCCGCTGCCGGCCGACAGCGTGCAGGCGCTGTCGGCGCACTGGCAGGCCCACGTGCTGGCGCGGCGCTCGCGCTTCCAGCTGTCGCCCTACCTGTACAGCATCGACCAGCTGCCGCGCGATTTCGGCGAGCTGCGCCGGCTCACGCGCAAGCTGGGCCAGGCCGCCGTGGCCGGGCAGGCCGCCCGGCTCGACCTGCGCGCGCTGCCGGAAACCGCCGAGATGCTGGCCGATTCGCGCTACCTGCTCGGCGTCGTCGCGGTGCCCGCCGGCACGGCGCTGTTCCGCTGGCAGGAAACCGAGGCGGGCGACCACGCCAGCCGGGTGCAGTGCCTCGAGCAGTGGATCGCGCAGGCCCGGCCGAACATCGAGCCGCTGCTGCCGGGCTGCGGCTTCGAGTGCCTGCTGCCCGACGCCTTCCACCTGAACCTGCGCGAGTCCGATCGCCGGGTGCGGCCGTACTCGATCCGCGCCGCGGTGCACTACCTGACCCACGCGCTCGACATCGAGCCGGTGCAGATCCACGCCACGGTCGCGCCCTTCGGCGACGAGCGTGCCGACGAGTACCGGATCGGTCTCGGCATCGGCGACGACGACGAGGACATCGCCCACGGCATCGTCTGGCCGCTGCTGGGCGCCGAGAGCGAGGAAGACGAGCCGTCGCCGCTCGAGCAGATCCGCGAGGTCTTGCGCGAGGTCGGGGTGTCCGAGTTGCGGGTCTGGTCGGAGCTCACCGAGCCCGAGTTCTGCGAGGACTGCGGCGTGCCGCTGTATCCGAACGCCAAGGGCGAGGTCGTGCACGCGGAAATGCCGGGCGACGTCGAGCCCGAATCGACGCACTTTCATTGAAAGCCTGAAGAAGCCTGCGGCGCGCCAGCGGGGAGTTGCCGCGCTCTGATCAGCCGCCCGGCGCGGCCGTTTCGTCAGCGGCCCGGCACGGCCTTCTTCAGCGCGGCGCTCGCGTCCGCGATCCGGTCCGAAAGGTAGGCCCCGTAGAAGTCCGCCGACTGGTAGCCGATCAGCCGTTCGGCGATCTCGCCTTCAGGGCCGAGGAATGCCACGGTCGGCGCGACCCTTATCCCCAGGGTTCGGGCCAGTTCGGCCGGCGAGCCGCTCTCGAGGTAGGCCGAGCCGGCGGCGGCCGCGCCGCCGAAGGGTCGGCGGTCGAACATGTCGAACTCCACGACGATCACGCCGGCCGCCTTCGCGTCGCGCGCGAGATGCCGCAGGTGATCGCGGCGTAGCAGGTCGCACCAGGCGCAGCCCCTGGTCGAGAAGAGCGCGACCACCGGCCGGCCGCTCGCCCGGCTCTCGGCGAGCAGGGCCGACCACGATCCGGGGCGCGGCAACGCGTCGTGATGTCCCGGGATTCGCGAGGCCGCGTCGCCGCCGCCCGCATCCGCGCTCGCCGCGTGCACGGGGCCGCCGGCGCCGGCCAGGAAGAGGGCCAACGCCAGGCCGAGCGTCGCGTTCGGAGCGATCCGGATCCGGGGTGTCGAAGGTCTAGCTGACATTTGAAAACAATACCCTGCGGGGCGAGTGTAATGCTGCTTGACCATATGCGCATATGTGCATATAGTCCACCCCGCCGCGCAAGCTGATCCATGTCAAACGCGGCGTCGAGGAGATCCCCCATGGACGAACTCGGCCACGTCTTCGAGGCCGTCTCTCGCTACTTCACGCTGCTGTCCGAGCCGATGCGGGTCCGAATCCTGCACGCGATCTGCCAGCAGGAGAAGACCGTCTCGGAAATCGTCGCCGAGACCGGAGCGACCCAGACCAACGTCTCGCGCCACCTGAGCACGATGCACCGATCCGGTGTCCTCACGCGGCGCAAGGAGGGGAACTTCATCTACTACGGGGTTTCCGATCCGGCGCTCACCGAGATCTGCCGCACGGTCTGTGTACACATCGCGGGGCGCGACGAGTCCGGCGACCCCGGGCGCTCCAGCCTGATGGCGCTGGCCCGCGACCTCGACTCCGCGAGCCGCAAGACTTCCCCTTCCGCCAGCCGCCCCGCACGAGGCGGCATCCGGAGCAATCGATGACCGACCGCAAACCGATGCCGGGCCGTATCCAGAAGGCCCCGGAGAACTTCCTTTCGCCCGAGCTGATGGAGCAGGCGCGCCGCGCGCGCCGATCGTTCATGGGCAAGGCGCTCGCGATGGGCGCCGGCGCCACCGCCGCGACCGTGTCGAGCGCCGCGCGCGCCGACGACCCGGCGATCGTCAAGTTGCCCGCGCACACGACCGGCCTGGGCCAGCCGGTGGCCGCGCGCGGCTACGGCATGCCTTCGCAGTGGGAGCGCAACCTGCAGCGCCGCGAGAGCCCGGGCCTGACCCGCGTGTCGGCCGCATCGGTCAGCTTCGCGCCCTTGCAGGGCATGTTCGGGATCATCACGCCGAACGGCCTTCACTTCGAGCGCCACCACCAGGGCTGGTGGGACATCGACCCGAGCCAGCATCGGCTGATGATCAACGGCCTGGTCAAGGAGGCGCGCGTCTTCACGATGGACGAGCTGATGCGCCTGCCCCAGGTCTCGCGCATCCACTTCATCGAGTGCGGCGCCAATACCGGCATGGAATGGGGCAACGTCGCGGTGCCCACGGTCCAGTACACGCACGGCATGCTGTCGTGCTGCGAGTACACCGGCGTGCTGCTGTCGACCCTGCTCGACATGGTCGGCGCCGACACCAAGAAGGGCCGCTACCTGCTGGCCGAGGGCGCCGACGGTTCGTCGATGACCCGCACGATCCCGATGGCCAATGCGCTCGACGACGTGATGGTCGCGTGGGCGATGAACGGCGAGATGCTGCGTCCCGAGAACGGCTATCCGCTGCGGCTGGTGGTTCCCGGCATCCAGGGCGTGTCGTGGGTCAAGTACCTGCGCCGGCTCGAGGTCGGGGACAAGCCGTACGACGCGAAGGACGAGGTCCTGCACTACGTGGACCTGATGCCCGACGGCACGCACCGCCAGTACACCTCCCTGCAGGAGGTCAAGTCGGTGATCACGACGCCCTCGGGCGGCCAGGTCCTGCTCGACAAGGGCTACTACAACGTCACCGGCCTGGCATGGTCGGGCCGCGGCAAGATCAAGCGGGTCGACGTGTCCTTCGACGGCGGGCGCAACTGGCGCACCGCTCGCCTCGAGAACCCGGTGCTGTCCAAGTCGCTGACGCGCTTCAACGTCGACTGGGTCTGGGACGGCTCGCCGGCGGTCCTGCAGAGCCGGGCGATCGACGAGACCGGTCACGTGCAGCCGAAGCTGAACCAGCTGCGCGCGGTGCGCGGCACCCGGTCGATCTACCACAACAACGGCATCCAGTCGTGGAAGGTCGCCGACACCGGCGAAGTCTTCAACGTGCAGGTCTACTGAGCAGGCGACGGATGCGGAACACAGCCATGAACAAGATCAGCGGCGCGATCGCGTCGGCAACGCTGGCGGCGGCGATTGGCCTCGTCCCCGCGCTTGCCGGGGCGCAGACCCAGGGCCAGGCGCAGGCCCAGACCAAGGCGCAGGGCGCCCAGAAGACGCAGGTCGCCTCGGCGCCCAAGCCCTGGGCGAACATCGGGCGTCCGGCCACGCCGAACGAGGTCAAGGCCTGGGACATCGACGTGCGGGCCGACTTCAAGGGCCTGCCGCCCGGCTCCGGCTCGGTCGACCAGGGCATGGAGGTCTGGGAGGCCAAGTGCGCCTCGTGCCACGGCACCTTCGGCGAGTCGAACGAGGTGTTCACCCCGATCGTTGGCGGCACGACGAAGGAAGACATCAAGACCGGCCGGGTCGCCAACCTGACTCGCCGGGACTTCCCGCAGCGCACCACGCTGATGAAGCTCTCGCAGGTCTCGACCCTGTGGGACTACATCAACCGCGCGATGCCGTGGAACGCGCCGAAGTCGCTGAGCACCGACGAGGTCTACTCGGTCGTCGCCTACATCCTGAACCTCGGCGAGATCGTCCCCGGCGACTTCGTGCTGTCCGATAAGAATATCGCCGACGTGCAGAAGCTTCTGCCGAACCGCAACGGCAAGGCATTCTTCGAGCCGCTGTGGCAGGTGGCGAGCAAGCCCGACGTGCAGGGCGACGCCTGCATGAAGGACTGCGCGACCCAGATGGACATCCGGTCGATCCTGCCCGAGTTCGCGCGCGACGCGCACGGCAACCTCGCCGCGCAGAACCGGGTCGTGGGCCCGGTGCGCGGCGCCGACACGACGAAGCCGCCGGTGAAGTCGCTGTCCGAGGCCAGTGCGGTGGTGCAAGCGGCGCGCGCCACGGTGGTCGGCGCCGGCGCGAGCGCGCCCGCGGTCGCGGTGGCCCCGAAGCTCGCGACCGACGAACCCGCGGCCAAGGGCGAGGGCGGCAAGGCGCCGGCGCAACTGGCGGTCGAGGGGAACTGCATGGCCTGCCATGGCGTCGACAACAAGTTGGTCGGCCCGTCGTTCCGGCAGGTCGCGGAGAAGTATCACGGCACGCCGGGCGCAGCCGCGCTGCTGGCGGGCCGGGTGAAGAACGGCGGACAGGGCGTGTGGGGGCAGATTCCGATGCCGGCCAACGCCACGATCCCCGAAGAAGACATCCGCCGCATCGTCGGCTGGATTCTGGACGGCGCGCCCTGAGCGCTCCACCGAAGGGCCGGCGCGAAGGCGCCGGCGTTGCAAACCCGTCAGGCGCTCAGGCGTCAATCAACCAGCAGCTCTCTAAGGGAGACGACAGATGAATCACACTCGTCGCACGACTATGCAGGTCGCCGGCGGCGCGGGCCTCTACGCCGCGCTGGTCTCGATCGGCATGCTCAAGCCGGGCATCGCCTCGGCGCAGGCGTTCGACCGCGCGGCCTTCCAGGCCAAGGGCATCGCCGACACGCTGAAGGCGCTCGGCGCGGCCGACGCCACCGAATCGAAGGACGTCACGATCGTGTCGCCCGACATCGCCGAGAACGGCGCGGTCGTGCCGGTCGGCATCCGCAGCGCGGTTGCCAACACCCAGATGATGGCGCTCCTGATCGACAAGAACCCGAACGCGCTGGCCGGCGCGTACGAGCTCCTCGACGGCGGCATGCCCGAGGTCTCGATGCGGGTCAAGATGGGCCAGAGCTCGGACGTGGTCGCGGTCGTCAAGGCCGACGGCAAGTTCTACATGGCCCGCAAGGAAATCAAGGTCACCCTCGGCGGTTGCGGCGGCTGATCGCCCTCGCGCATCCGTATCGACAGCGAACACAGGAGAGAAGTCATGGCAGATCCGATGAAGATCCGCGCGAGCGCCAAGGACGGCGTCGTCGACGTCCGCGTGCTGATGGCCCACGAGATGGAAACCGGCCAGCGCAAGGACGCGTCCGGCAACCTGGTGCCGGCCTGGTACATCAACGAGGTGGTCGCCTCGCTGAACGGCAAGCCGGTCATGAAGGCCCACTGGGGGCCGGCGATCTCGAAGAACCCGTACCTGCAGTTCAAGATCAAGGACGGCAAGGCGGGCGACAAGGTCACGGTAAGCTGGGTCGACAACAAGGGCGACAAGCGCACCGACGAGGCCACGGTAAGCTGATCCTGGCATCTGCGACGAAGGGCGCCGCTGTTTCGCGGGTCGCGCCGTTCGGAGCGGATGCGATGACGGCCGCAGGTCTGTGAGCGGGCCTGCGGCCGGTTGTTCAAATTCGAACGAACACTCACGAGGAGGAAGGATCCGATGAGAAGTCTCCAACGGAAGTCCGTCGCCGCGATGGCGATCGGCTTCTCCGTCCTGGCGGCGCCCGCGATCGCCCAGACGGACACCCAGGCCGAGATCGAGCGCTATCGCGAGATGCTGCAGGACGGCAATCCGGCCGACTTGACCGTCATGAAGGGCGAGGCGCTGTGGAAGGAGAAGCGCGGCCCCAAGAACGCGAGCCTGGAGAAGTGCGACCTGGGCAAGGGCCCGGGCGTCGTCAAGGGCGCCTACGCCGAGCTGCCGCGCTACTTCGCCGACGTCGACACGGTGATGGACGCCGAGACGCGCATCGTTCACTGCATGGTCACGCTGCAGGGCTTCGACAAGGCCGAGGTCACGAAGAAGCCGTTCTCGGGCACCGGCCAGAAGGCGACCGATCTGGAGGCGCTGGCCGGCTACGTGGTCGAGGAGTCGCGCGGCATGCCGGTGAACGTGCCGCAGAACCATCCGAAGGAAATCGCCGCCTACGAGCGCGGCAAGAAGACCTTCCACTTCCGCGGCGGCCCCTTCGACTTCTCGTGCGCGTCCTGCCACGAGGGCGAGGGCAAGCGCATCCGCCTGCAGGACCTGCCCGACCTGACCCAGCCCGGCCCGGCGCAGAAGGCGTTCACGACCTGGCCGGCGTACCGCGTGTCTCAGGGCGCGCTTCGCACGATGCAGTGGCGCATGTACGACTGCTTCCGCCAGCAGCGCTTTCCCGAGCTGAAGTACGGTTCCCAGACCTCGATCGACCTGATCACCTATCTGGGCGTCACCGCCAAGGGCGGCAAGATGGATTCCCCGGCGATCAAGCGATGAGGAGGCCGACGATGAAAGCAGACTGGAAGATTCTCGTCGGCGGCGCGGTGCTGCTCGCCGGCTGCACCGCCACGCCGGGCGGCGTCAGCGACGAGCAGGTGACCGCCACGATCAAGGCCTCGTTCGCCGAGCGCGGGATCGCCAAGCTCGACCGGCTCGAGCAGACCGAGATGCAGAAGCAGTGCAGCGCCTACTCCGGCAAGGAGCTGCCCGCAGCGGTGAAGGAGAGCATCGAGAAGGCGGCGCTGGCTGCAGTGAAGTACCCGGCCGACGGCAAGTACCTGGGCGACTGGAAGGAAGGCGAGAAGATCGCGCAGAGCGGTCGCGGCTTCCAGTTCAGCGACAAGGCCGACACGGTCGCCGGCGGCAACTGCTACGCCTGCCACCAGCTGACGAAGGAGGAGATCTCCTACGGCAACCTGGGCCCGTCGCTGTACAACTACGGCAAGCTGCGCGGCGACTCGGAACCGATCGTCAAGTACACCTGGGCGCGCCTGTGGAACTCGCACGCGTTCTCCGCCTGCAACCACATGCCGCGCTTCGGCGCGGCCGGCATCCTGACCGAGAAGCAGCTGAAGGACGTGATGGCGCTGCTGCTCGATCCGGCCTCGCCGGTCAACAAGTAAGGCCTGCCTGCCGGCGCCCCGCCAAGGGGCCCGGCAGGTCGCCCCGGGCGGCGCCTGCCGCCGGGGCGGGCCCGGCCAGCCGGGCAACCCACTGGCGCACGCCGCGCCGCGAACCCCGACATCGAATCGCTCGCGCGACCGACCCGAAAATGCTGAACCGCAGAGAATTCCTCCAGATCCTCGCCACCGCCTCGGCCGCGGGCATGTCCCTGTCGTCCTGCGCCTCGATCGGCGAAACCGGCGGCGCCGGTGCCGGCGCCAAGGGCGATGCGTTGTACGACATCCCGAAGTTCGGCAACGTCAGCCTGCTGCACTTCACCGACTGCCACGCGCAGTTGCTGCCGATCTACTTCCGCGAGCCGAGCGTCAACATCGGGCTGGGCGACGCGCGCGGCCGCGCGCCGCACCTGGTCGGGGAACACCTGCTGAAGGCCTTCGACGTGAAGCCCGGCTCGGCCGAGGCGCACGCGTTCACCTACCTGGACTTCGAGGCGGCCGCCCGCACCTACGGCAAGGTCGGCGGCTTCGCGCACCTGTCCACGCTGGTCAAGCGGATGAAGGCCTCGCGGCCCGGCGCGCTGCTGCTCGACGGCGGCGACACCTGGCAGGGCTCGGCCACCGCGCTGTGGACCAATGCGCAGGACATGGTCGACGCCTGCAAGCTGCTCGGTGTCGACGTGATGACCGCGCACTGGGAGTTCACCTACGGCGCCAAGCGCGTCAAGGAGATCATCGAGAAGGACCTGAAGGGCCACATCGATTTCGTCGCGCAGAACGTGCGCACGACCGACTTCGAGGACCCGGTGTTCCCGTCGCACGTGATCAAGCAGATCAACGGCGTGCCGGTAGCGATCATCGGCCAGGCCTTCCCGTACACGCCGATCGCCAACCCGCGCTACATGGTCCCGGACTGGAGCTTCGGCATCCGCGACCAGGAGCTGCAGAAGGTCGTCGACGAGGTTCGCGCCAAGGGCGCGCAAGTGGTCGTCGTGCTGTCGCACAACGGCATGGACGTCGACATCAAGATGGCCTCGCGGGTCACCGGCGTCGACGCGATCATGGGCGGGCACACGCACGATGGCGTGCCGCAGCCGGTCATGGTCAAGAACGCGAAGGGCACCACGCTGGTCACCAACGCGGGCTCCAACGGCAAGTTCCTCGGCGTGCTCGACTTCGACGTGAAGAACGGCAAGGTGTCGGACTTCCGCTACCGCCTGCTGCCGGTGTTCTCGAACCTGCTGCCGGCCGATGCGCAGATGCAGGCCTACATCGACAAGGTGCGCAGCCCGTTCAAGGCGAAGCTCGAGGAAACGCTCGCGATCACCGAGGGGCTGCTCTATCGCCGCGGCAACTTCAACGGCACCTTCGACCAGCTGATCCTCGACGCGATGATGGAGGTCAAGGGCGCCGAGATCGCGTTCTCGCCCGGCTTCCGCTGGGGCACGTCGATCCTGGGCGGCCAGGCGATCACGCGCGAGCACGTGATGGACCAGACTGCGATCACCTATCCGTACACGACACTCACCGACATGTCGGGCGAGATGATCAAGACCGTGCTCGAGGACGTCTGCGACAACCTGTTCAACCCCGACCCCTACTACCAGCAGGGCGGCGACATGGTCAGGGTGGGCGGCCTGGAGTACACCTGCGACCCGATGGCCGACATGGGCAAGCGCATCCTCGACATGCGCCTGAACGGCAAGCCGATCGACGCGAAGAAGACCTACAAGGTCGCCGGCTGGGCGCCGGTCGCCGAGGGCGCGAAGGGCGAGCCGATCTGGGAAGTGGTCGAGACCTGGCTGAAGGCGAAGAAGACCGTGTCGCCGCGCAAGGCCAACCTGCCGCGCCTGATCGGCATGGGCGGCAACCCGGGCATGGCCTGACGCGATGAAGCGCCGCGACTGCCTGGGCCTGTTCGGCGGCGTGGCCGCCGGCGCGCTGGCCGGCGCTTTACCGGCCGCGGACGCCCTTGCGGCGCCGGGCGCGCCGGCGATCGGCAGCCCGATCGCGCTGCCGGCCGCCAGGCTGCTGGACGGTCGCGAGCTGCCCGCCGCGCACTGGGCGGGCAAGGTCGTCGTGATCGAGCTGTGGGCGACCTGGTGTCCGTTCTGCGCGCGCCAGAACCCCCATCTCGACACGCTGCATCGCAAGAACCGCGATCGCGGCCTCGAAGTGATCGCGCTGTCGATCGACCGCGAGGTCGACGCGGTGAAGAAATACATTGCCGAGCGCGGCTACCAGTTCCACGTCGCGATGTTCGACGACAGCTGGCGGGCCGCGATCGGCCGGCCGAAGGGGCTGCCGATCGTCTGGGTGGTCGACCGCAAGGGCAGGCTCGCGCGGCTCGAGATCGGCGAACTGTTTCCCGAGGACATACAGGACTTCGCGGGGCTGCTCTGATGCGGCCCGGCGATGTCGCGGCAGCAATCCAGGACCGGGGCGCATCGGCCCCGGACCGACGCTTTCCACGGAGGTCGCAGATGAAGTCCACGCATTCCCTCGCTTCCCGCTCGCTCGTCGCCGTCGCGGCGAGCGCCTCGCTCGCGCTGGCCGCCGCGGCGCTGCCGCGTCCGGCCGAGGCCCAGGGCCTGTTCACCACCCGCAGCCTGACGCTCGAGACCGCCACCAAGGCGGCGCAGGCCGCGCTCGAGGCCTGCCGCAAGGCGGGCTACCAGGTCGGCGTCGCGGTGGTCGACCGCGCCGGCCTGCCGCAGGTCTTCCTGCGCGATCGCTTCGCCGGCGCGCACACGGTGACCGTGGCGGTCGACAAGGCCTGGACCGCCGCTTCGTTCCGGATCCCTAGCGGCGAGCTCGGCAACGAGACCCAGCCGGGCAAGGCGATGAGCGGCATTCGCAGCACGCCCAGGGTCATGGCGATCGGCGGCGGCCTGCCGATCGAGGCTGCCGGCTCGACCGTCGGCGCGATCGGCGTCTCCGGCGCACCGGGCGGCGATGCCGACGACGCCTGCGCGAAGGCCGGCATCGACGCGATCCTGATCGACATCGAGATGTGATCCGTCTGCGCGGGCACCCGCCCGCGCGTTTGCCGATTTCTGGCGGACCGGGGGCAGGGCGCCGGCGCTCCGGAGATCCCCGGCGCGCCTCGCCGCCGCGGCCCGTCTGCTGCGGCACAATCGCGGCATGAGATTCTCCGGTTCAGGTATGGAGGGCGGGTTCCCGGCCGCGACCCGCGCGGGGCTCGTCCTGTTGCTCGGCTGCGTGTTGCCGTCCGCGGCCCAGTCGGTTCGCGCGCAGCCCGGCGGCCAGCCTTCCGCGCAGGAGCGTTGCCTGATCGAGCGACTGCGGGAAGCGGGCCCGGACACGACCGTCGGCGCGCTGCGCGCAGAGTGCGGCGAGGCGGCCCCGGTCGAGCTCAGCGTGCCCAGCATCGTCCAGCCGCTGGGCGCGCCGCGCGCCTTGCCCGACCTGACGAGCTCGCCGGTCGAGCGGCGGATCGTCGGCGAGTCGCGCATCTGGGGCGAGCGATTCGCGCTGCTGCCGCACCGGCCCAACTACCTGCTGCCGTTCTCCCACGCGCTGACGCAGCCGACCTCGGCCGGCGGCGAGGCGCAGCGCAACGAGATCAAGTTCCAGATCAGCTTCAAGCTGCCCCTGACGCCGCCGCTGTTCGACGGCAGGGCGGCGCTCTTCTTCGGCTACACCGGGCAGGCGTGGTGGCAGGCCTACGACACCGACCGGTCGGCGCCGTTCCGCGAATACAGCCACGAGCCGGAGATCTTCGCGGCCTGGCGCCCGTCGGGCAGCTTCCTGGGCTGGACGCCGCGGCTGGCGTCCTTCGGCCTCGTGCACCAGTCGAACGGGCGCAGCACCGGCGGGTTCTCGCGAAGCTGGAACCGCGTGTTCGCCGAACTGGTGATGGACCGCCCCGACGGCTGGTGGCTCTCGCTGCGCCCCTGGTGGCGCATCCCCGAGGACCCGAAGACGGATCCCGACGACCCGCGAGGCGACGACAACCCTGAGATCACGCGCTACGCAGGCGACGGCGAGGTCCGGCTCGGCTACGCCGGCGGCGAGCAGCGCTGGACGCTGACGATGCGCCGCGGGCTGGGCAGCGGCGGCAAGGGCTCCGCCCAGCTGGACTGGAGCCGGCCGACCGGCTTCAGTCCGCAGTTGCGCTGGCACGCCCAGTACTTCGACGGCTACGCCGAGAGCCTGATCGATTACCAGGTCCGCCTGCAGCGGATCAGCTTCGGCGTGATGCTGAACGACTGGTACTGAGGCCCGGCGGGCCGCCCGGCGCTCGAGTGGGGGGCGAGCGCGGGGCAAACGGGCGCTAGAAGGTCGACCAGCCCGGGCTGTCCTTGTCGAGCATCCGCTTGATCGACGCGAAGAGCATGTCGCTCTGCTGGCGCTCGCCGTCGACCTGCTCGGCCACGCGGGCGGCCAGCGCATCGTCGATCCGGCGAAGCGGCTTGCCGGCCGCGGCCTGGACCGCGAGCACCTGGTGCATGCAGGCCCGCTCCAGGTAGTACAGGTCGTCGAAGGCCCACGCGACGCTGGGGCCGACCACGGTGACGCCGTGGCTCGCCATGAACATGACCGTCTTGCCGGCGAGCTGCGACGCGATGCGCCGGCCTTCGTCGTCGTCGAGCGCAAGCCCTTCGTAGCGATCGTCGTAGGCCACGCGACCGTGGAATCGCAGCGCGTTCTGTCCGGCCATCAGCAGCCTGCCGCCTTCGACCAGCGTGAGCGCGGTCGCGTACGGCATGTGCGTGTGCAGGATGCACTTCGCGTGCGGGTTCATCCGGTGGATCCAGCTGTGGATGAAGAACGCTGTCGGTTCGAGCGGGTGCCTGCCGTCGAGGACATTGCCGTCGCCGTCGATCAGCAGGATGTCGCCGGCGCAGACCTCGCTCCAGTGCAGGCCCTGCGGGTTGATCAGGTAGCGGCCGGCGTCGATCTCGAGGCTGAAGTGGTTGCAGACGCCTTCGTTCAGGCCGCAGCGGGCGGCCCAGCGCAGCGCGGCGGCGAGGTCCAGGCGGCCCTGGCGGATTCGGTCTTGGGAGCTCATGGGAAGGGTTCGTCGATCTTCGTGGTTCGCGGGAGCAGTGTAGCGCGCGTCGCTCAGTGTTCGACCCTGCCGCGCAGCGCCTTGACGCGCCCGCGCTGGACCTTCTCGTCGACGCGCCTTCGTTGCGAGGCCCGAGTCGGCCTGGTCGGCGTGCGCGTCGGGGGCAGGTTGGCGGCGGCGTCGATCATCGCCAGCAGGCGCGCGATCGCGTCCTCGCGGTTCCTCTCGAGGCTGCGGAAGCGCTGCGCCTTGATGATGACGACGCCGTCGCTGCTGATCCGGTGATCGTGCATCGCGAGCAGCCGTTCCTTGACCGGCTCGGGCAGGGTGGAAGCGCGGACGTCGAAGCGAAGCTGGATCGCGTTCGACACCTTGTTGACGTTCTGGCCGCCGGGGCCCTGGGCGCGGATCGCGGTCAGTTCGATCTGCGAGGCGTCGGGGGTCAGCAGGGGATCGCGGGCCGCATCGTCCATAATTGCGCGATCTTACGCCGCCCGCGAGGACGACCTCGCGCCGCCATCGGCCCGCGGCCGGGCGCCGGCCATGCCGGCAGTGGGCGATCCGGCAGGGACGACCCCGCCTCGAGCAAACGCAGGGAAGCCGCAAATGGCCTGGTTCGTGCTCTTCGTCGCCGGACTCTTCGAGATCGGCTGGGCGGTGGGACTCAAGTACACCGAGGGGTTCACGCGTCCGCTGGCCAGCGGGCTGACGCTGGCGGCCATGGTGCTCAGCGTGCTGCTGCTCGGGCTGTCGCTGAAGTCCTTGCCGCTCGGCACAGCCTACGCGGTGTGGACCGGCATCGGCACGATCGGCACCGCGGCGCTGGGGATCCTCCTGTTCGGCGACCCGGTCACCGCCGCGCGGCTCTTCTTCATCGGCCTGATCGTGGCCGGCATCGCGGGGCTCAAGTGGCTCGGCTAGGGCCTGGGAGCCGGCCCTGGGCGGGATACAGGGCCTCGAGGATCGCGAGCGCGGTCTCGGCGAGCAGGGGATCGAGCGCGGCGGCGATCGCGTCGCGCGCGTCGGGCTCGTCGCGCAGCGTCCACGCGTGCTCGAAGGCCGCCTGTCGCTCGCGCAGTCCGGCCTCCACGACGCTGCGCCAGTGCGGCGGGTGCTCCGACGGCGACCAGTCCCCGCGCCCGCGCCCGTAGTGCGCGACCGCCAGGTAGCCGAGCAGCGCGGTGACCGTCAGCTCGCGGAGCATCGCCTCGGACCAGGCGATCGACGAGGACTTGGCCCCCCGCACCACGTTGTAGCCGCGCGCCAGCCCGAACGCGCCCAGTGCGCCGATGACCCCGCCCGCGAGCAGGCCCGCGCCGAAGCTCAGCCCGCCGGTGGCCAGGTCGGCCTTCAGGCCGGCCAGCGCGCCCGACACGGCCCCGCCGACGACCGCCGCCTTGCGCTCGCTGAGCGGCTCGCGCACCACGTAGTGCTCGGCGAGCCGGGCCAGCACCTCGGCGCCGGCCTCGCCCTTCAGCCCGTGCAGCGCGATCAGCCGGTCGGTGCCGGCCCGGATGTCGGCGTCGAGCCGGTCGGCCAGCGCGCGCATCGCGGCGCGGCGGCCGGGCGAGGGGGATGTGCGCAACAGGCCGAGCAGCCCGTCGTCGGCGAGCACCTCGCGGTCGCTCGCCGCGCGCGCCAGGCGGGCGACGAGCACCGCGATCGACGCGTCGAAGGTCTCGCGACGCCCCGCGCTCCAGGCAGCGACGATCCGCGCGAAGGCGGGACCGGCGCCGGGCGGCACCAGCGGCGACAGCGCCCGCAGCAGGGTCTCCTCCTGGACCCAGCAGCGCGCGAAGGCGTCGAGCGGCAGCACCGCGCGCACCTGGGCCGAGGCCGCGAGGTGGCGCCGCCAGCGATCGATCTCCGCGGCCTCGTCAGCGGCCGGGCGAGGCCTGCCGAGCTGGTTGAGCAGCACGACCACCGGCTTGCCGATCCAGTCGAGCACCCGCATCTCGTGCGCCACGTAGCCGGCCTCCTCGGGCGGCTCGGATGCGTTGACCAGGTACAGCACGATGTCGGCGCTGTCGCGAACGTTTCGCACCGCCTGCTGGCTGGACCACAGGGCCCGGTCGCGGAAGCGGTCCCAGACCGCACCGAGGAACCAGCCGATCGGGTCGCCCGAGGACTCCAGGCGCTTCGCGAGGCGGGCGCTGTCGCCGAAGCCCGGGGTGTCCCAGAGCAGGAGCCGGTCGCCCTCGGGGGTCTCGACCAGCGCGTGCGCGTCGGTCGACTCGGTCACGTGCGCCTCGTCGCGGACCTCGCCGACCTCGCGCCCGAGCAGGGTGCGCGCGAGCGTGGTCTTGCCGACGTTGGTGTGCGAGATCAGGCTCAGCGAGATCGTGCGGATGGCGCCGTCGTTCATCGTCCTGCCTCGGCCACGGGGCGGTGGCGCGCTGCCTCGGCGAGCGCGGCCCCGGCTGCGCGCTCGATCGCGGACGGGTCGTCGCGCTCCAGGTCGACGAAGGCCAGCGCATGTCCGCCCGAGGCCATCATCCGGGTCCAGGCCTGGCGCCGTTCGGCGAGTCGCCTGGTTGCGGCATCGTCCTGGCCGAAGCGCGCAATGAAGGCCGACTCGTCGACCAGGGCGATCAGCGGCACGGCGGGGGCCAGCGCGCCGGCCATGCCCGCGAGGAAGCGGCCGTGCGTTTCGGTCTCGGGCGTGGCGGTGATCGACAGCAGCGCGATGGCCGCGGCCGGCGGCTCGCCTTCGGGCAGCCGGTCGCCGGTCGCATCCTCGTCGCCGTAGGGGACCGGCGCGAGCATCTGCAGGCGCGCGGCAGGGCCGAACAGGCGCGTCGCGAGCGCCTGCAGCGCGCGCCGGGCCGCATCCGACGGCTGCAGGTTGTACGGCTGCACGAGAACTCGGGTCGGCTGTCCCCTGAGCGAGCGCGTCAGCGCGGCGAAGTAGGGCTCGTCGAGCGGAATCGGGAAGTCGGCGGCCAGCCGGCGCTCGACGACGGCGCTGCGAAGCGCCAGCGCCAGTCGCGGCAGCACGACGACCAGCCCGGTCGTGACCGCGTAGAGATGGATCCAGGGCGCGGCCACCACGCCCGGCCCGGGAAAGCGCATCGCCTGCAGCGCCGCCGCGTCGGGCAGCGCGATGCCGGTGAGCGCCGAGGCCGGCCCGAGCACCAGGCCGAGGATCGCTGCGACGCTGCCGGCTTCCAGGAAGGTGCTCTCCCATCCGGCGCGATATTCGAAGGCGAGGCCGCGCAGGTACAGGCCTGTCAGCGCACCGCAGGCGAAGGCGATCGCCGCCACGTGGAGCGCGCGTGCGACGCGCGCCGCGTTCAGTGCGGCGCTGGCGGCCGTCCAGTCGCGCGCGAAGCGGGCGAGCGCCTCGCTGGCGTCGCCGGCGCCGGGCCGCGGGCGCAGGCGCGCCAGGCCGGATCGCGCTGCACGAGCGAAGACGCGGGCGATCGGCCCCGCGCCGGCGCCCGCGCCGAGGGCGCGCGCCGCGATCGCCAGGTAGACCGCCAGGTTCCAGAGCAGCAGCGCCAGCAGCGGGGGAGCGAGCAGGTTGATGCGCTGCGAGGCCCCGGCCGCGTCCGCGGCCACCCCCAGCGCCAGCGCGGCCGCTGCCGCGGCCCAGGCCGTCCACGGACGCCAGGCCAGGGCGCGCGCCAGCCGGCCGGCAGCGGGCTCTCGCTCGGCGATTCTCTGCAGCGCGACCCGCGCGCGGCGAGCAACGAAGACATCGACCGGGGCCTGCTCGCCCTCGGCCTGGGCGGCGGTCCGGCTCGCCCAGGCGCGGTCGTCGTCGCTCCAGGGCAGGGAGCCGGCCGGCGCCGTCTCCCAGGCGCGCACGAGCAGCGCGGCGCGGGCGTCGGATTCGTTCATCGCGAGCGGCCCGGCCCGGGCGGGTCGAACAGGGCGCCGTCGACGCCGGCCCAGTCGCGAGCGACTTCGTCCAGGCCGGCCGGCGCGCGCGCGATCCGCGGGCGCGCGAAGCGCCTCACCGTGTCGCGCGGCGGCTCGTCGCGCAGGTACTCGACCGGCGACTTGCCGTCGACGCGCGCCAGCATCAGCGCCGGCAGCAGCGCGGCCGCGCGGCCCTCGAGGTCGGCGCGCGGCTCGAAGCGTGCCTCGGCGAAATAGGCCTCCACGAAGGCCGAGAAGGCCTCGCGCAGGGCGGACCGGCAGTCCGGGCGCACCAGCGCCTTGAGCAGCAGGTGGTTGAGGCAGAACGCGACGTCGAAGGCCGGGTCGCCGTACCAGGCGCACTCGGCGTCGAGCAGCACCGGCCCATGGGGTCCGACGAGGATGTTCTTGGGGCTGACGTCGCCGTGGACCAACGCGATCCGCGCGGCGCCGGTGCGCTCGGCGAGCGACTCCAGCCGGCTGGCCAGGTCGGGGTGGCGACTCGCGGTCGCGAGAAGGTAGGGCTCGAGGCGCAGCGCGTGGAAGTTGGCCAGGGTCGGGAACTCGGCGGCGAGCGCGGGATCGTGCGCGCTGGCCGCGTGGATGCGGCCGAGCACTTCGCCGACCGCGCGGGCGGTCGCCGGCTCGACCCTGCCGTCGAGCAGTTGCCGTTTCCAGACCGGGTGGCGTTCGGGGTCGAGGTAGGCCATCGCGAACAGCCCGGCCTGCGGATCGTGGGCCAGCGGCTCGGGCACCGCCTGCGGCACGTGCCGCGCCGCGAAGCGGATCCACGCCCACTCGTAGGCGTTGCGCGAGGTGGGCGCGCGCCAGTCGGCGGCGACCTTCAGCCGGGGCAGCGCGCGCTTCACGCAGACGGTGCCGCGCCGCGTGTCGACACGCCAGATGTCCGACGACACGCCGCCTTCGAGCGGCGTGCAGCGAACCGTCTCGCCGGCCTCGGCAAGCCCGTGCGCGGCGAGGAAGGCCGAGATCCGCGCGGCGACGTCGTCGCCTCCTGCCTGCGCGGCCGCGGCAAGGCCGCCGCTTCCTGGCGTCCCGGCCTGGTTCATCGCCGCCCGGACAGCGCGGCGATGCCGGCGAAGGGCGCGCCGCTTTCTTCCTCGATCCGCAGCAGCTGGTTGTACTTGGCCATGCGCTCGCCGCAGCGCACCGAGCCGATCTTGATCTGGCCGGCGGCGGTGCCGACCGCGAGGTCGGCGATGAACGGGTCCTCGGTCTCGCCCGAGCGCGCGGAAACCACCGGCGCGTAGCCGGCGCGACGCGCGCGCTCGATCACGTCGAGCGTGCCGCTCAGCGTGCCGTTCTGGTTCAGCTTGACCAGCACGCCGTTGCCGACGCCCTCGGCGATGCCGCGATCGACCCGCGCCGGGTTGGTCGTGAACAGGTCGTCGCCGACCAGTTGCACGGCACCGCCGAGTCGCTCGGTGAGCCTGCGCCAGCCCGCCCAGTCCTCCTCGTCGAGCGCGTCCTCGATCGACACGACCGGGAAGTCGCGCACCCAGCCGGTGGTCATCTCGATCATCTCGTCGCTCGTCGCGTCGCGTCCCTCCCGGGCCAGCCGGTAGACGCCCGGCGCCGGTCCCTTCAGCGAGGTCGCGGCGACGTCGATCGCGATCGCCACGTCGCGCCCCGGCTCGAGGCCGGCCCGCGCGATCGCCTCGATCATCAGCTCGAGCGCCTCCCGGCCGGTGGCCAGGCCGGGGCTGAGGCCCCCTTCGTCGGCCAGCAGCGTGGAAAGGCCTCGGGCAGCCATCGCCCCGGTGGCGGCCATCCGCACACGCGAGACGACGTCGATCGCTTCCTCGATCGAGGAAGCGCTGGCCGGTACCGCGAGGAAGTCCTGCACGTCCATGCCGCGGCCCGCATGCAGGCCGCCGGACAGGATGTTGACCATCGGCATCGGCATCGTCGGGCGATCGGTGCCCGACAGTTCGGCGAGCCGGCGGTACAGCGGCTGGCCGAGCGCCGCGGCGGCGGCCCTGCAGGCGGCCAGCGACACGCCGAGCACCGCATTGGCGCCGAGTCTCTCCAGTTGCGGGGTTCCGTCGAGCTCACGCAGGCGCGCATCGAGGCCGCGCTGGTCGCAGGCATCGAAGCCGCGCAGCGCGGCGGCGATCTCGCCATTGGCGTTGGCGACCGCGCGGCGCACGCCGAGTCCGCCGTAGCGGGCCGGATCGCCGTCGCGCAGCTCGTGCGCCTCGGCCGCGCCGGTGGAGGCGCCGGAAGGCACCGATGCGCGACCGATCGCGCCGCCTTGCAGCGCGACGTCGACTTCTACGGTGGGACGGCCTCGCGAGTCGAGGACCTGGCGGGCGCGCAGCGCGCGGATGGAAGTGGCGGTCATGGGGGAGGGCAGGGCTTCGGACCTGCCGAGTTTAGCGCCGGTTCCCCCCGGGCCGGCGCCGGCCGCGTCACTGCGCCTGGATGCCCGCCTGCCGTACGAGCCGGGTCCAGCGCTCGACCTCGCTCTTCACGAAGGCCTCGGTCTCGGCGGTCGACATGGCCAGCGGCTTTCCGCCGTTGTTGCGGAAGCGCTCGATCAGCTCGGGGTTGCGCATCGCCTCCGCGAAGGCCTCGCGCAGCTTCGCCAGCGCGGCGGGCGGCGTCGCCGACGGTGCGAAGATCCCGAACCAGCTCTCCATCTCGAGCGGCGCGACGCCGGTTTCCGCGACCGACGGCACGTCGGGGTGGAAGGGTTGGCGCTCCTTCGACGACACGGCGAGCGGCTTGACCCGGCCTGCCGCGATCTGGACCTTCGCGGTGGTGGAGATGTCGAAGAACACGTCGACGCGCCCCGCGATCAGGTCCTGGTAGGCGGCCTGCGCGCCGCGGTAGGGCACGTGGGTGAGCTTGGCGCCCGCCAGCGTGGTGGTCACCGCCGCGGCGATGTGCTGGCCCGAGCCGTTGCCCGCGGAGGCGTAGGTGATCGAGTCGGGGTTCTTCTTCGCGTGGGCGATCAGATCGGGCAGCGTGGCCCAGGGCAGGTCGTTGCGCGCCACCAGCGTGTACGAGTAGCTGACCGCCAGGCCGACCGGCACGAAGTCCTTCAGCGGGTCGTACGAGAGCTTCGGATAGAAGCCCGGATTCAGCGCGATGTTCGACAGCGCGCCCAGCAGCAGGGTGTAGCCGTCGGCCGGCGCCCTCGCCACCGACTCGGTGCCCACCAGCGTGCCGGCGCCGGGCCGGTTCTCCACGATCACGGTCTGGCCGAGGGCCGGGCCCAGGCGCTCGGCGAGCAAGCGGGCGACCGTGTCGAAGCCGCCGCCCGGCGGCTGGGGGACGACGATCTTCACCGGCCCCGCGGGCCAGGTCTGGGCGAGCGCCGGGGCGGCCGCGAACGCGGCGCCGAGCGCGATCGATCCGATCAGGAAGCTTCTGCGCATGGTGTCTCCTCTGTGGGCGGGGCGCCTCTCCGGCCCGCTCGATTGGCAAGGCGTCGAATCGCTGCGATCATAAGCCATTGTCCTGCAGTGTGCACAAGTTCACATATGAGAACTCACGGCAGGCGCAACCGCCAAACCTAGGGAGACGAACTCGATGGACAGGGAAACCATGGACCGCCTGGAGATTGCCGAAACGGTGCAGAACTGGGCGGTCTGGCGCGATGCCGGCTTCTGGGACCGCTTCGCCACCGTCTGGCACGACGACGGCTGGATGTCGGCGACCTGGTTCCAGGGACCCGCGCCGAAGTTCATCGAGGTGAGCCGCGCGGGCTTCGAGCGCGGCGTGTCGATCCTCCACTTCCTGGGTGGCTGCAGCATCGACCTGCGCGGCGACCGCGCGATCGCCCAGACGAAGATGACGATCAACCAGCGCGCGCTCGTCGACGGCGCCACGGTCGACGTCGTCTGCACCGGGCGCTTCTACGACTTCTTCGAGCGGCGGCCGGTCGACGGCCGGCCCTCGTGGCGAATCGTCCGCCGCCAGCCGATCTACGAGAAGGACCGGATGGACCCGCTCGACCCGTCGGTGGCGCTGAAGCTCGATCCGGATCTGCTCGGCCGCTTTCCGGACGGCTACCGGCACCTCGCCTATCTGCAGAGCAGGCTGGGCTTCCGGATCAAGCCGGACATGCCGGGACTGCGCGGCCCGGTGGTCGAGGCGCTCTACGCGCGCGGCGAGAAGTGGCTGTCCGGCGACCCGTCTGCGTTCGACGAGCCGCCGGTCGAAAGCGGGCTCTGAGCCCTTCAGAGGCCCGCGGGCTTCTGCCAGGCGCCGCCGAACACGAACTCCGGGACCGGCTTGCGCACGCGCGGGGCCAGTTCCCGCTCGCGCAGCGCGTCCGGCAGCGACGCGGGGTCGCCCGGGTAGCCCAGCGCGAAGGCGGTCAGGCAGCGGTACTCGGCCGGGATCCCGGCGACCTCGGTCGCCTTGTCGGCGTCGAAACCGACCATCTGGTGCACCGCGATGCCCTCGGCGGTCGCCTGCAGCGCGATGTGCGCGACCGCCTGCCCGAGGTCGTAGAGCGCGGTCTTGTTGGGACCGGGCTTGCTCGTCATCTCGAGGCGCGCCGCGGCGAAGACCAGCACGGCCGCGTTGCGCGCCCAGCCCTGGTTGTTGGGATTCAGGCAGGCCAGCATCCGCGCGAAGGCCTCGCCATCGGCGCGGCGCGCGATAACGAAGGCCCAGGGCTGCTCGTTGAAGGCCGAAGGGGCCCAGCGCGCGGCCTCGAAGATCGCCTTCAGCTGCGCGTCGGAGATCGGCGCGTCGGCGAAGGCGCGCGGGCTCCAGCGCAGGCGGATCAGTTCGTGGACGGGAACTTCGGCGGGCGCGGGCTTGGCGCGCTCGCCCCTCAGCAGGGTGTCGGGATTGCTCATCGTCGTTCGAGGGTCGGGTGGATCGAGGCCGCGAGATGCTAGCAGGCCGCGCGGGCATGCCCCTTCGCCCGGCCGGGTGATTCCTTCCTCGGCCGGCGTGTCGCCCGGATCAGCCGGCGCGGGCCCGATGGAGGTCCGCCTCGAGCCTGCGCGCGCCGTCGCGCAGCGCGGCGACGATTGCGCGCCGGTGGCCCGGGCTGTCGCGCACCGTGGGCATCGCCACGTTCAGCGCGCCGACGACCTCGCCGCCCTCGTCGCGCACGGCGACCGCGATGCCGACGATGCCCGGCGTGAACTCCTCGAACGAGTAGGCGACGCCCTCGCTTGCGGCCTCGCGCAACTGGCGTCGCAGCGCGGTCGGCGAAACGATCGTCCTGGCCGTGATCTTCATCGGCCGGAAGCGCTTCAGGTAGGCCTCGCGCTGGTCGTCGGGCATCGTCGCGAGCAGCATCTTGCCGCTCGACACCGCGTAGAGCGGGGCGAGCTCGCCGATCGTCATCGAGAACTGCAGCGGCTGCGATGCATTGGCGCCGCAGACGCGCTGCACCTGGTCGCCGCGCAGCAGGTTCAGCGACGAGGATTCGCCGGTCTGCTTCGTGATCCGCTCCGCGATCGGCTGGGCGAGCTCGACCAGTCCGACCGCGACCCGGCCGCGCCCGACGAGATCGAGCAGCGCGGGTCCCAACGTGTAGACGTTCGGACCCGGCGCAAAGCGCAGGTAGCGACGCGCTTCGAGGTTGCCCAGCAACTGGGTCAGGCTGCTCTTCGGGATCTCGAGCGCGGACGACAGTTCGGCATGGGTGAGGCCGTGCGCCTTGCGGGCCAGCAACTCGAGCAGGTCGAGCACGCGGTCGGCGGACTTGACGACGGGAGGGGAGGGCTTCATCGCGATTCGGCAGGCGCGGCGCGGCTGCGCCGGGTCCCGGCGCTGCTCCGCGAGCATATTCTGCCCGAAGCGCGGGTGCGAAGCGTGCCTGGGCTTTGGCGGCCGGCGGCCGGCTGTCGTAAGCTTCCCGTGTCAGTGACCGGAGAGTCCGATGTTCGTTCCTCATTCAGCGGCGGGTGCGATGCTGGCCGCCGCGCTCGCCGCCTTCGTCGGCTTGCCGGCCGCGCACGCCCAGGCCGACGCTTCGCGTGGCCAGACCCTCTACGAGGCGCATTGCTCGGCTTGCCACGATCGAAGCGTTCACGGCCGAGCGGTTCGCACCGCCCGCACTTTCGAGCAGGTGCGCGAGCAGGTCGTGCGCTGGCAGCGCGAGGTCGGCGTCGCCTGGCAGGCCGAGGACGTCGACGCGGTCACGATCTACCTGAACCAGCGCTACTACCGCTTCCCCTGCCCGACGACCGTCTGCGCCGCGCCCCGAGCGAGCGTTCCCCCAGCGAGCGCGCCCCGTTGATCGAGCGCGCCCCTTTGAGCGAGCGCGCCTGATTCCTTCCCCCTTGCCGGAACGAAACATGACGACATCCGCTTCCCCGGCGGCATCCCCCAGATCGAGCCCGGCGGCGTCCCGCGTCGAGCGCGCGGCCCGCTGGCTGGTCGACCAGCATCTCGGCCGCAGGCCCTTCGCCGGGTTTCCCGCCGATTGCGCGCCCGCCGACGTAGGCGAGGCCTACGCGGTGCAGGACGCCTTCGTGGCGATGAAGGCCCGCGCTTGCGGACGGCCGGTCGGCTGGAAGATCGCGCTGTCCAACCCAGCGATGCAGCGTTTCGTCGGCCTCGACGAGCCGGTCGCGGGTCGAATCCTGCAGCGCCAGCTCGTGGGCGCGCCGGCGCGGGCCCGCGCCGCCGACTATGGGCGTCTGCTCGTCGAGTTCGAGATCGCGGTGGAGCTCGGCGAGGACCTGCCGCCCCGCGCCGGCGGCTACTCGCGAAGTCGCGTCGCCGAGGCGGTCGCGGCGGTGCGACCGGCTTTCGAGCTGGCCGACGACCGGGGCGCCGACTACCGGACGCTGAACGCGCATGGCCTGCAGCTGGTCGCCGACAATGCCTGGAACGAGGGCGCGGTGCTCGGCGAGCGCCGCACCGACTGGCGCCGGCTCGAGTTGGCCGAACTCGACGGTTTCGTGGCGATCGACGGCCAGCAGGTCGGCGCCGGCTCCGGGCGCGACCTGATGGGGCACCCGCTCGATGCGCTGGCCTGGCTGGCCAGCCAGGTGTCCCGCCGGGGGCTGACGATGCGCGCCGGGGAAGTGGCGATTCTCGGCAGCCTGGTCACGTCGAAGTTTCCGCGCCCCGGCGAGCAGCTCGACTTCGCGCTCGAGGGCTTCGACCGGATCACGCTGCAGGTCGATTGAGCGGCGGGCTGGCGGGGCGGGGATCCGCCGCCGCGGTTCCCCGGCGCCTCGACTCCCAGCGCCGCGGCCTCAGGGCTGCAGCACGACCCGGCCGACGACCCGTCCGGCGGCCAGGTCGGCGAGCGCCTGGTTGACCGAGTCGAGCGGCCGCAGGTCGAGCGGCACCTTCGGCAGTTCGACCCGGTGCGCGAGCGCGACCAGTTCCCTCAGGTCGTGCAGCCCGGCCACGTAGGAGCCGCGCACGGTCAGCGACTTGAGCGGGAACATCGGCACCGGCAGCCGGAACTCGCCGCCGAACAGGCCCACGATCACGACCTCGCCGCTTCGCCGCACCAGGTTCGCCGCCATCGCCGAGCTGGACTCGCCGCCGACGAAATCCAGCGCGCCGGCGATCGCGTGCCCGCAGGCCTTGCCGATCGTGCGCAGCGCGTCGGGCGCGCCGGGGTCGAAGGCGGCCGTCGCGCCGTTGGCCAGCGCGGCCTCGCGCTTGGCCGGATCCGGATCGATCGCGGCGATCTTCGCAGGGGAGGTGGCCGACAGCAGGGCGACCGCGGTCATGCCGACGCCGCCGCAACCGACCACCGCGATCCAGTCGTCCGAGGTGACCGGCGACAGCTTGCGGATCGCGCCCCAGGCGGTGATGCCGGCGCAGGCGAAGGTGGCCGCCCGCGCCGGGTCCAGGTCGCCGATCGGTACCAGGTAACGCTCGTGGGGCACGCGGACCATGTCGGCGTAGCCGCCCGGCAGCTGGATGCCCAGGTTGCGCGCGACCTTCGAGCAGAGCTGCTCGTCGCCGCGCGCGCAGACCTCGCAGTCGCCGCAGCCGAGCCACGGATAGACGATCACGCGATCGCCCGGCGCCACGCCGGTGACCTCCGGACCGACCTCGACCACCTCGCCGCCGATCTCGTGGCCCATCGTGACCGGCAGCCGCGTTCCGGCGCGCTCGAGCGAGGACAGCTTGCCGCCGCCCATGTCGAAGCCGCCGGCCTGGATGTGCAGGTCGGAATGGCACATGCCGCAGTGGGTCACCCGCAGGGTCACCTCCCGGCCTGACGGCGGCTCGAGGGGCTCTTCTCGCAGCGCGAGCGAGCCGCCCCACTCGGAAAAGCTCCAGCGGTGCACGCAACGATAGTTCACGAGTCGATCTCCCTGGGTCGAATGTCGGTCAGTTCCCGGCGGCGGCCTCTTGCCCGATCCGCTCGCGCAGCTCGCGCTTGAGGATCTTGCCGCTCGCGTTCTTCGGCAGCGCGTCGACGAAGACCACGCGCTTGGGCGTCTTGAAGCCGGCGAGCCGCTGGCGGCAGTGCGCCTTGAGCTCGTCCTCGCCGGCCTGTGCGCCTTCGCGCAGCACGATCGCGGCGGTGACCGCCTCGATCCACTCCGGGTGGGGCGTGCCGAAGACCGCGGCCTCGGCCACCGCGGGATGCTGGTAGAGCACTTCCTCGACCTCGCGGCTCGCCACGTTCTCGCCGCCGGTCTTGATCATGTCCTTCTTGCGGTCGACCACGCGCAGGTAGCCTTCCTCGTCGATGATGCCCAGGTCGCCGCTGTGGAACCAGCCGCCGCGGAAGGCCTCGGCGGTCTTCTGCTCGTCGTTCCAGTAGCCGAGCATCACGTGCGGCCCGCGGTGGACGATCTCGCCGACGGTGCCGGGCGGCACCGGCCGGTCCTCGTCGTCGACGATGCGCGTCTCGACGTTGATCGCCGGGCGGCCCGCCGAGCCGAGCTTGCGCAGCTGATCCTCGGGCCCGAGCACCGTGGCGACCGGCGACATCTCGGTCTGGCCGTAGAAGTTGAACAGTCGCATCGCGGGCAGCCTTTCGGACAGCTCGCGCACGATCTCCATCGGCATGATCGACGCGCCGTAGTAGCCCTTGCGAAGCGAGGAGAGGTCGCGCCGCTCGAAGTCGGGGTGGCGCAGCAGCGCGATCCAGACCGTGGGCGGGCAGAACAGCTTGGTCGCTCGCTCGGCCTCGACCGCGGCAAGCATCGCAGCGGGATCGGCGCCGGGCAGCAGGACGTTGGTCGCGCCGAGGTACAGGCCCGGCGACAGGAAGCAGTGCAGCTGCGCGCAGTGGAACAGCGGCAGCGCGTGCACCTCGATGTCGTCGCCGGACATCTCGCCGTCGACGATGCAGCTCACGTACTGCGCGACCAGGTTGCGGCTCGACAGCGCCGCGCCCTTCGGCCGCGACTCGGTGCCGCTGGTGTAGAGCAGTTGCAGGGGCTCGTCGTCGCCGACGTCGACCTCGGGCCGCCGCGCGTCGTCGTGGCGCATCCAGTCGAAGACGCTCTCCCAGCCGGCCGGGGCCGGCACGCCGTGTCCGGGGATCACCGCGCGGAGCCTGACCGGACCGGACGCGCCGGCTGCCTGGGCCAGCGCGAGCGCCTCGGCGGCCACCGGCTGCAGCGTGTCCTCGGCCACCAGCGCCACGCTGCCGCTGTGCCCGAGGATGTAGCCGACCTCGGCCGCCTTGAGCATGAAGTTGATCGGCACCAGGATCGCGCCGAGCCGGGCCGCCGCGAAGCTCAGCACGACGAAGGCGTGGTTGTTGCGCGAGAGCAGGGCGACGCGCTCGCCCTTGGCGATGCCGCGCTCGGCCAGGGCGTTGGCGGTCCGGTTCACCGTCTCGTCGAGCTCGGCGTAGGTCTGCCTCAGCTCGCCCCAGACCAGCGCGGTCTTGTCTGGCACGCGGCAGGCGCTTCGCCAGAGCAGGTCGCCGTAGCCGTGGCTGCGGGCGCGGTCTATCGTGGCCTGCAGCGGGGCCGAGTAGTTCATCGCGAGGTCTCCTCGTTGGTCAGGGTTTCTGCTCGATCTGCCTGCGCAGCGCCTGCGACAGCATCAGGTCGCCGCTCGATTCGAAGCGGGTGGCGCCGAAGGTCGGCCCCGAGAGCCGGCCGCGCATCGTGTATTCGGTGCTTGCCCGCGCGCCGGTGGCGAGGCCCAGCGCCTGGCGGATCACCGCGGTCAGCGACAGGCTGACCGGCACCGCGATCACCGTCTCGCCGAAGCGCGGGACCGTGCCGCGGCGATCGCTGACGCCGGTGGCCAGGGTCGAGCCGCCGACCAGCAACTCGATTGCGATGCCGTCGAATTCGATCGGGCGGTCGTTCGGGTTCTGCACCCGGAGCCGCAACTCGAAGCGAGATTCCAGGCCCTCGGAGGCGATCGGCTCGATGCCGACCAGCGTGACCGCCGGCGGTTCCCCGAGCCCGAGCGACGCGCAGGCGGACACGCCGATCGCCAGCACCAGCGCGCTCCAGCACCGCAGAAAGCGTCCCATGTCGTCCCTCCTTAGGTGCTCAGGATAACTGGATCGGCCGCCACCCGCTCTGCTAGGATCGGGCTCCCCGACGAAAACGAATGGAGACGAACACATGTCCAGAGTATCCGGAATCGGCGTGCGCGCCGCGCTCGCCATCGGCCTCTCCGCCGCGCTCGCCGCGCCGGTCGCGGCCCAGGTCAAGCTGCCCGACACGCTGTCGTGGAGCGCCTACGACGTCGGTTCGGGCGGCTACAACCAGGCCGTCGCGATCGGCAACGCGCTCAAGCAGAAGTACGGCGTGAACCTGCGCGTGCTGCCGGGCAAGAACGACGTGTCCCGCACGCTGCCGATCCGCGAGGGCAAGGTCCAGTTCTCCGCCAACGGCGTGGGCGGTACCTACCTGTCCCAGGAAGGCGTGTACGAATTCGGCGCGAAGAGCTGGGGTCCCCAGCCGGTGCGCGCGCTGATGCTGAACACTTCGGACCAACTGCTGACCGTCGTCGCCGCGGGCGACGCGGGCATCAAGACGGTCGCCGACCTGAAGGGCAAGCGGGTGGCCTGGGTGATCGGCGCGCCGTCGCTGAACCAGAACATCACCGCGATCCTGGCCCACGCCGGACTGACCTGGGACGACGTCAAGAAAGTCGAGTTCGGCGGCTTCGGCGCCGCGATGGACGGCATCGTCAACAACCAGGTCGACGCCGCGTTCAGCTCGTCGATCTCGGGCAAGGCCTACGCGATCGCCAAGTCGCCGCGCGGACTGGTCTACCCGATCATCTCGCACGCCGACAAGGAAGGCTGGAAGCGGATGAACGCGATCGCGCCGTTCTTCTTCCCGTTCATGGGCACCGAGGGCGCCAACCTGTCGAAGGACAAGCCGGCCGAGGCGGCCACCTATCCGTATCCGGTGCTGATGACCTACGCCGACCGCGAGGTAGACCTGGTCTACAACATGACCAAGGCCATGGTCGACGCGTTCGGCGACTTCAAGGACGGCGCGCCGGGCAACAGCGGCTGGGACGCCAAGCGCCAGAACTTCGCGTGGGTGGTTCCCTACCACGACGGGGCGATCAAGTACTGGAAGGAAGCCGGCCTCTGGAAGCCCGAGCACCAGGCGCACAACGACAAGCTGATCGAGCGCCAGAAGGTGCTCGCCACGACCTGGGCCGAGGTCAGCAAGGGCACCTACGCCGACGACAACGCCTTCAAGGACGCGTGGGCCAAGGCGCGCGCCGCGGCGCTCACCAAGGCGGGCTTCGACCCGGTGCTGACCAGCTGGTGACCTGCCGATGACCAACGCAGCCTCCCAGGCGCCGGTCGAGGCGTCGCGCTACCGAAGCCTTCCGGCCGCCTGGGCAGGGCTGCTGATCCTGGTCACGATGGGGGCGATCTTCCTCGCCCTCAACCAGGTGCTGAACCTGGGTTTCTTCGTCGGCAAGACCCTGCTCGACAGCAGCTACCTCTACGCCCTGGCGGCGCTGCTCACCGGCACGGTTTTCCTGATCATCCCCGCGTCGTCGCGGGCCCCGCGCGATCGGGTGCCCTGGTACGACGCGGCCATGTTCCTGGCGCTCGCGGCGGTGTTCGCCTATTTCGCCTGGAACGGGCAGCGCATCGTCGAGGAGGCCTGGGAGTTCAGCGCGCCCGACACGGCGGTCTGGGTGGCCGCGGTCGGCTGGCTGCTGTTGCTCGAGGCCACGCGGCGCGGGGGCGGCCTGACGGTGGCGATCGTCGTCGCGCTGTTCTCTTTCTATCCGATCTTCGCCGAGGTCATGCCGGGCCCGATCTCGGGCCTCGGACAGGACCTGCGCACCACGATCGGCTTCCACTTCGCCAGCAGCGAGAGCGTGATGGGCATTCCCATGCGCGCCTTCGGCGAGCTGGTGATCGGCTTCGTGATGTTCGGCGCGGCGCTGCAGTACACCGGCGCGGCGCACTTCTTCAACAACCTGGCGCTGGCGCTGTTCGGCGCGGTGCGGGGCGGGCCGGCCAAGGTCGCGATCTTCGCCAGCGGCCTGATGGGCTCGGTCAGCGGCAGCGTCGTGTCGAACGTGCTGACCACCGGCGTGGTCACGATCCCGGCGATGAAGCGCACCGGCTTCTCGCCGGCCTACGCCGGCGGCGTCGAGGCCTGCGCCTCGACCGGCGGCGTGCTGATGCCGCCGGTGATGGGCGCGACCGCGTTCATCATGGCGTCGTTCCTCGGCAAGCCCTACGCGGCGATCGCGATCGCCGCGACCATTCCTTCGCTGCTGTACTACTTCGCGCTGTTCATCCAGATCGACGGCTACGCGGCGCGCAACGGCCTGAAGGGCCTGCCGCGCGAGGAACTGCCCTCGATCCGCAAGACCTTCGCCGAGGGCTGGCACTACATCTTCGTCTTCGTGCTGCTGGTCTGGATGCTGCTGGTCCTGCAGCGCGAGGCGCTCGCGCCCTTCTACGCGACCGCGCTGCTGCTGGTGATCAACCAGTTCTCGAAGCAGTACCGGCTCGACCGCGCCAGGCTGGGCAAGCTGGTGCTCGGCATCGGCGCGGCGCTCGCCGAGCTCGCGGCGCTGCTGGCGGGCGTCGGCATGATCATCGGCGCGCTGTCGGTCACCGGCCTGGCCGGCACGCTGGCCAACGACCTGGTCTACATGGCCGGCAACAACGTCTACGTGCTGCTGGTGATGGGCGCGCTGACCAGCTTCATCTTCGGCATGGGGATGACGATCACCGCCTGCTACATCTTCCTGGCGATCGTGCTGGCGCCGCCGCTGGTGGCGGCGGGCTTCGACCCGGTGGCGGTGCACCTGTTCATGCTCTACTGGGGCATGGTGTCGTTCATCACGCCGCCGGTGTCGCTGGCCGCCTTCGTGGCGGCGGGCGTCGCGGGCGCGGCGCCGATCAAGGTGGGCATGCAGTCGATGCGCCTGGGCAGCATCATGTACATCGTGCCCTTCTTCTTCGTGCTGAACCCGGCGCTGATCATGCGCGGCGAGGCCTGGGAGATCGCCACCGTGGTGGCCACGGCGATCGTCGGCATCATGCTGCTGGCCGCGGCGCTCGAGGGTTACCTGACCGGCTTCGGCAGCCTGCGCGGTAGCTTCGCCGGCATGGTCGGCCGCCTTCTGCTCGCAGCGGGCGGCATCACGCTGGCGCTGCCGGGCGGCGGCGACCTCGAGCTCAGCCACCTGCAGCTTTCGCTGGTCGGCATCGTCATCGCCGTGGTCGGCGTGGCGATCGCCAGGCTCGGCGCAAGGGCGCCTGCGCGGGCCTGATCCGTGCGGCCGCGGGTCCCGGCACGGCGGCCGCTTCGGATCCTGCTGCTCTTCGAGAAGGAGTGGGACGCGGGCGGCTTCGGCCCGATGCGCGAAGCCGGCGAGATCGAGGTCTTCGCCGAGGGCTTCGACCTGTTCCGCTTCCCGGGCAATGCCCGGGTGCTGTCCTTCGACGCCTGGGCCTTCGTCGCGCGGATCTGCCGGCAGTACCGGGGCCGGGTCGACGCCGTGGTCTCGAACAACGAGCAGTTCGGCACCTTGCTGGCCGCCGTGGTGGCCGAGCGCCTCGGCCTTCCCGGCAACGATCCGGCCGCGGTCTGCCGGGCGCATCACAAGCTGCTGGCGCGCCGCTGCCAGCAGCAGGTGGCGCCCGAGGCAGGCATCCCGGCCGCCGAGCTGCCGCTCGCGCTGGACGACCCGCGCGCCCGCGATCCGGCGGCGCTGGCGCAGGTGCTGTCCGGCGCCGGGCTGGCGCTGCCCGCCTTCGTCAAGCCGGTCAAGGCGACCTTCTCGGTGCTGGCGAGAAAGGTGGACACGCCGGAGGAGCTGGCGGCCCACCTCGACTTCGGCCGCTTCGAGCGGCTGGTGATCAGGCGGCTGGTCGCGCCTTTCGCGCAGCTCGCGTCCCGCTACGTGGAGCTTCCCTGCGATCCCACCCGGATGATGGTCGAGCGACCCGTCGACGCCCACCAGGTCAACGTGGACGGCTACGTCTTCGAGGGCGAGGTCCGGGTCCTCGGGATCGTCGACGAGTGGATGTACCCGGGCGAGCACGCGGGCGCCCGGCACTTCCTTCGTTTCGGCCACCCGTCGGTGCTGCCGGAGGCGGTCCGCGCGTCGATCGTCGCGCTGACCCGCAAGCTGCTGGAGGCGATCGGCTTCCGGCACGGCTTCTTCAACTGCGAGTTCTTCGTGCTGCCCGACGGCAGCCTTCGCTTCATCGAGATCAACCCGAGGCTGGCCTCGCAACTGGTGAGCCTGTACCGGGAGGTCCACGGCCTCGACGTGTACCGGATGCTCGTCGCGCTCGCCTGCGGCCGCGACCCGGCCGGGGTGCCGACGCTCGCCGCCTCCTGCGGCGCCGCGGCGAGCTTCGTGTTCCGGCGTTTCGACGGCGCCGCGATGGCGCCGCCCGACGGCGACGCGTTGCGCTGGCTCGCGCGCGAGTACCCGGGCGCGAAACTGGCGCTCTACCCGAAGTCCGGCAGCGGCCTGGCGCGCGAGTACAAGTGGCTCGGCTCGCATCGCTACGCGGTGATGAACCTCGGCGCCGAGGACCAGGAGGCCCTCGAGCGCGCTCACGCGCGCATCTGCGAACGGCTCGGCTGGCCCTGCGTGGTGCCGGACCGGTCGACCGTCGCGCTCACCGTCCTGAAGCCGGCGAACACGTCGGTGCGACCGGGCGTGAAGTAGTTGCGGTAGCGCAGGTCGCGAATCGGCGGCTCCGTGGCGAATGCGCCGCCGCGCAACTCGCGGTGGTCGCCGAACCAGGGCGCCGAGTAGTCGCGATAGGGGCCGGGCTCGAAGCCGGGGTAGGGCTCGAAGGCGTCGGCGCTCCACTCCCAGACCGAATCGCCCCAATGCAGGACCCCGCGCGAAGCCGCCAGCTGCCACTGCGCCGCGCCCGGCAGGCGCCGGCCCGCCCAGCGGCACCAGGCCTCGGCCTCCCAGGCGCTCAGGTGGATCGCCGGCAGCGCCGGGTCGAGCGGCAGCCAGCGGTCGAACCAGCGGACCTGCCAGCCTTCGGCGCCTTGCCGCCGCCAGCGGGCCGGATGGGCCAGCCCGTGGGCGGCGAGCCAGCGGCCCGCCTCGCCGGGCCACCAGCGCGGATCGCGGTAGCCGCCGGCTTCGACGAACTCGAGGAAGCGGCCCGCGCTCACCGGAGCCGGGTCGATGTCGAAGTCGTCGAGCACCACGACCCGGCCGGCGCGCTCGTTGTCGAAGGCGAAGCCGGGCTCGCCGGCGGGCACGCCCATTCGCAGCGCCGCGCCGCTCACCCGCACCGGCTCGCGGGCGTCGCCCAGCACGGGGAGCCCAGGGCCCGCCGGCGCCGGATAGGCGAGCGCCGCGCGCATCCAGGCCATGGCCTCGCAGTGCATCGCCTCGTGCATCAGCGCCAGGCGATGGAAGTAGAGCGCCTCGTCGTCTGCCGCGAGCCGGGACAGCGCATCCAGCGTGTCGGCGAGCTGGCCTGCAAGCATCTCGCGCACCCTTGCCGGCGCCGGAAGGGCGACGCGCCAGCGCTCCGCGTGCGGCAGCCGCGACGAGTCGAGCAGGTCGTCCGCACCGGCATGCCGGCCCGGGCGCGAGGCCCGCAGCCTCCCGCTCGCGTCGGGCCGGTGCGGGCCGCGCAGCGTCCACCACTCGGCGAACCACGCGACGTGGGCGAGCTCCCATGCGAAGGGATTCAGGCCGTTGCCGAACGGCACCTGCCACTGGCCGTCGTCGAGGTCGTCGACCAGCGCGAGCAGCCGCGCCCGGGTGCGCGCGAGCAGCACCGCCAGCTCGGCCGGGCCGCAGCGACGGGCGTCGATCCCGGTCACGGATTCAGCTCCGGTGCGCCCGCGCGAGGATCACCGCGAACCAGCCGCGCGGGTCGGTCCAGCTCTGCCGGGCCGCGAAGCCTGCCGACTCGAGCAGGGCGCGGAAGTCCTCGAGCCGGTACTTGCAGGAGTTCTCGGTGTGGATACGCTCGCCGGTTGCGAATCGGCGCTCCAGTCCCTGGGCCCTGTCGCCCGAAGCCGGCGCGCGAACCGTGACCGGTCGGCGCGCCTCGAGGTGCATCTCGATGCGGCTGTTCGCTGCGTCGAAGAAGGCGACGTGCCGCCAGTCGGCGGGGTCGAAGTCGGTGCCGGCAAGCCGGTTCACGTTGCGCAGCAGGTTCAGGTTGAAGGCCGCGGTCACGCCGAGAGCGTCGTCGTAGGCGGCCTCCAGGGTGGCGCGGTCCTTCACCAGGTCCACGCCGATCAGCAGGCCGCCGTCGTCGTCGAGATGGCCGCGCAGCCCGGACAGGAAGGCTCGCGCCTCGCCGGGCGTGAAGTTGCCGATCGACGAGCCCGGGTAGAAGAAGAGCCGCGCCTCGCGGCGCACCTCTGCGGGCAATTCCAGCTCGCGGGAGAAATCGGCGCCGACCGCCAGCATCGGCAGCGACGGAAAGCGCTGGCGCAGGCAGTCGAGCGACTGCTCGAGGAAGCTCTCGGAGATGTCCACCGCCACGTATTGCGCCGGGTCCAGCGCCGCGAACAGCCGGGAGGCCTTCTCGCAGTCTCCCGCGCCGAGGTCGATCAGCGTGCATCCGGGCGAGCCCCATGCGGCCCTGATCTCGGCCAAAGCGGCCGCCATGATCGCGGCTTCGGTGCGTGTCGGGTAGTACTCGTCGAGTTCGGTGATCGCGCAGAACAGGCGAGAGCCGAGCGCGTCGTAGAAGAACTTCGGGGAGACGAAAGGGCGCGGCGCGCGCAGGCCGGCGAGCAACTCGCCGCGGGGATCGGTGACTGGCGATGGCTGGGACTGCGACACACATTCTCCTCGGGCACGCCGGCGAGCCCCTCTCGCGAAGCGCCACGCCGGAAGGTTTCTAACCTAACATGACCGAATGGCGGAGAAACGAGTCGAGGGCGAGCTTCCGGATCTGGCGGTGTCGGATCGGCCCGATCCGGCGCTTGCGCTCGCCCGCTACCGGGCGCACGCCACCGGCTACGACGCGACCGCGCGGCGCAGCATGCCGGCGCGGCTGCGCACGATCGCGAAGCTGTCGCTGCGCCCGGGCGACAGCGTGCTCGACGTCGGCTGCGGCACCGGCCTGAGCTTCGCCGCGCTGCTCGAGGGGGTGGGTCCGGCGGGGCGCGTGGTCGGCGTGGAACTGTCTCCCGAGATGCTTGCGCTGGCACGCGAGCGCTGCGAGCAAGCAGGCTGGGGAAACGTCACCCTGATCGAGTCGGCGATCGAGACCGCGCCGCTCGAGGGCCCCTTCGACGCCGTGCTGTTCCACTGCGCGCACGACGTGCTGCGATCGCCGGAGGCGCTCGACCGGATCTTCGCAGCGACCCGAACGGGCACGCGGGTCGCCGCCGCCGGCATGAAGCTCGGGCCCTGGTGGGCCGCGCCGCTGAACCCGCTGGTCAGGCGACGGGCACGCCCCTACATGACCACCTTCGAAGGGCTGGAGCGGCCGTGGAGCCTGCTCGAGCGCCGCCTGAGCCGCTTCGAGTGGCGATCGCGCAACTTCGGCAGCGGCTGGATCGGCTGGGGGCGGGTCTGAGCGACCGGCCCGGCAGGGGACGCCGCCCCGCGCAGGCCGGCAGCGCGCCCGCGAGTCAGCGGAACTCTTCCTCCAGGAACTCGCTGGCGTTGCGCCGGCCGGCCGCCGGCCGGCCGGTTTCCTGGCCGCGCAACTCGACCCGCCTGATCTTTCCCGAGATCGTCTTCGGCAGGTCGCTGAACTCGATTCGCCGGATCAGCTTGTAGCCGGCGAGCCGCTCGCGCAGGAAGCGGAAGATGCTCGCCGCCGTGGCTTCGCCGGCCTCGTGGCCCGGCGCGACGATCACGAAGGCCTTGGGCACGAAGCCGCGCACCGGATCGGGGGAGGGCACGACGGCCGCTTCGGCCACCGCGGGGTGCTCGATCAGCACGCTCTCGAGCTCGAAGGGGCTGATCCGGTAGCCCGATGCCTTGAACACGTCGTCGGCCCGGCCCACGTAGGTGATGTAGCCGTCGCCGTCGCGCTGGCCGACGTCGCCGGTGTGGTAGTGGCCGTCGCGCATCACCTCGGCCGTCTTCTCCGGATCGTCGGCGTAGCCGTTCATCAGCGCGAGCGGGCGGCGCGACAGGTCGATGCAGATCTCGCCCTCGTCGCCGGGCCTGCCGTCGGCATCGAGCAGCGCGATCGGGTAGCCGGGCATCGGCCTGCCCATCGAGCCGGGCTTGAGCGGCGCGCCCGGCGGGTTGCCGATCTGCGCGGTGGTCTCGGTCTGGCCATAGCCGTCGCGGATCGTGATGCCCCAGGCCGCCCGCACCTGCTCGATCACCTCCGGGTTAAGGGGCTCGCCGGCCGAGATCAGCTCGCGCAGCCGCACCGGCCAGCGCTTCAGGTCTTCCTGGATCAGGAAGCGCCACACGGTGGGCGGGGCGCACAGCGTGTTCACGCGGTGCTCGACCAGCGTCCCGAGCACGGCCGGGCCGTTGAAGCGCGAGTAGTTGTAGATGAACACGCAGGCCTGCGCGTTGAACGGCGCGAAGAAGCAGCTCCACGCGTGCTTGGCCCAGCCCGGCGAGCTGATCGTCCAGTGCACGTCGCCGGGCTTCAGGCCCAGCCAGTACATCGTCGAGAGATGGCCGACCGGATAGCTCTGCTGCGTGTGCTGGACCAGCTTCGGCTTGGCGGTCGTGCCCGAGGTGAAGTACTCGAGCAGCGGATCGGTGACGCGCGTCGGCTCGGGCGGCCGGAAATCGGCTGCCGCGTCGGCCGACCGGGAATAGTCGATCCAGCCCGGAGGGAGCTTCGCGGGCTCGCCGCTCGTCGCGGCGGGCGCGACGGCGACCAGGTTCAGGCCTTCGAGCGCGCCGGCAGGCAGCTCCCCGAACTTCGCGGCGCCAGCGCCGTTGGTGATCACGTGCCGCACCTTGCCGCGGCCCAAGCGGTCGAGCAGGTCGTCGCCCGACAGAAGCGTGGTGGCCGGGATCACGACCGCGCCCAGCTTGATCGCCGCGAGCATCGTTTCCCACAGCGGAACCTCGTTGCCCAGCATCAGCAGGATGCGGTCGCCCTTGCGCGCGCCCAGCGACAGCAGGAAGTTCGCGACCTGGTTCGAACGCGCCGACAGCTGCGCGTACGACAGCCTGGCCTCGGCGCCCGATTCCTCGACGATGTGAAGCGCCGGCGCGTCGTTGCCGCGCGCGATCGCGTCGAAGTAGTCGAGCGCCCAGTTGAAGCTTTCGAGCTTCGGCCATTCGAAGTTCGCGATGGCTGCGGCGTAGTCTTCGCGGTGGGCGACCAGCAGGGCGCGGGCAGCCAGGAAGCGATCGAGTTCGGTCATGGGAAGTGTGCTCCGGCGGCGCTACGCGAGCGCCCTGGGGTTGTCGCGCAGGTAGGCCGCGACGATCTCGTCGGCCGAGCGGTCGGCGCCGATCCCGGCCTGAGAGGCGCGCGCCGACACGAAGCGCTTCGGCCACTGGTCGACCGCGGCCTGGAATCGCGGATCCGGCGCCCAGCGCATCGCGCCGGCGCGAACGCCGGCGCGCTCGGCGGCCCGGCCGCTCGCCTCGGCCAGCTCGGCCAGCGTGAGGCTCAGCGAGGGCAGGTTCATCGAGCGCGTGTGCCCGAAGCTCGCGGCGGGCAGCTCGTGGATCGCGACGAGCGCGTCGATGACGCGCTCGGCCGACGCGGCCGCGATCCGCGTGTCGGGGGCCAGCGGGCAGCTCACGTCGCGGCCCAGCAGCCGGTCGCCGACGATCGCGGCGATCGCGCCGGAGACGGTCGGGGTGGTCGCCGCGGCCGGCGGCGCCCCCGCGCCCGGGTGGCGGGTCATCACGATCGGCAGCCGCAGGCAGCGGCCGTCGACGAAGCCGTGACGGGAGTAGTCGGCGACCAGCAATTCGCCGATCGCCTTCTGGGTGCCGTAGGAGGTCTGCGGCGTCAGTTGCACCGCATCGTCGACGCTCTCCGGCAAGGGGCCCCCGAAGGCGGCCAGCGAGCTGGTGAACACGAAGCGCGGCGCGTTGCCGCGCAGCCGCAGCGCCTCGAGCAGCGCGAGCAGCCCGCGCAGGTTGACGTCGAGCCCGCGGGCGAAATCGGTTTCCGACTCCACGGTGAGGGTGGCCGCCATCGCGAACACGCTGTCCGGGCCGTCGGCGACCAGCGACTCGATCGTGGCCGGGTCCGAGGCGTCTGCCGACAGGGCGCGGATCCGGATGGCGCGGCCGGTGGGCTGCTCGGGCGCGTCCGGCGCCACCCGGTCGACGAGAACCAGTTCGTCGATCGGGCGCGGCTCGCCGTCCGGTCCGGTCAGGCGGCCCCGCGCCAGCAGCGCGCGCGTGAGCCGCGTGCCGAGGAAGCCGCCGGCGCCGGTGACCAGGACCTTCATCGCCCCTTCATGCCGTCAGCTGCTCGGCGTTGACCACCCGCACCGGCGCACCGTCGAGCCAGCCGAGCAGGGCCTCCGCCGCCCCCTTGCGGAAGGCCGCGAAGACCCGCTCGTTCGCGTAGCCCAGGTGGGGCGACACGATCACGTTGGGCAGGGCCAGCAGCGGATCGTCGGCCGGCAGCGGCTCGGCGTCGAAGACGTCGAGCGCGGCCCAGCTTGGGCGCCGCCGCTTCAGCGCATCGAGCAGCGCAGCGCCGTCCACCAGCCCGGATCGGGAGGTGTTGACGAAGATCGAGTCGTCGCGCATGCGGGCCAGTTCGCCGGCGCCGACGATGCCGCGCGTGCGATCCGACAGGACCAGGTGCAGCGAGACCACCCCGGCGGTCTCGAAGAGTTCGTCCTTCGAAACCCGGACCGCGCCGGCCGCCTGCGCGCGCGCGTCGTCGAGGTTCGGGCTCCATGCCACGACCTCCATGCCGAAGGCCCGGCCCACCGCGGCGACCTTGCTGCCGATCTGGCCCAGGCCGACCAGCCCGAGCCGCTCGCCCTCGAGGTTGGCCGGCAGGCCGTATCGCTCGCCGCTGGCGTCGCCGCGCCAGTGGCCGCGACGGGTGCCGGCGTCGGCCACCGTCACCCGCTTGGCCGCGGCCAGGATCAGCGCCCAGGCCTGCTCGGCGGTGGAGGACTTGCTCGGCCCGAAGGGCGTGCACGAGACCGGGATCCCGCGGCGCGCCGCGGCCAGGTGGTCCACCGCGAGATTGCGCTCGCCGGTGAACACCACGAACCTGAGCCGGGGCAGCGCCTCGAAGACCTCGGCCGGGAAGGGCGTGCGTTCCCGGATCAGGCAGACCGCGTCGAAGTCCCGAAGCGCGTCGATCGCCTGCCGGCGGCCGCCGAAGGGCGCGTCGAACACGACGACCTCGGCGCGCGACCGGATCGCCTCCCAGTCGGCGCCGCCGGTGACCGCGCGCTCGTAGTCGTCGCAGACCGCGATCCGGGGCTTCATCACTTGCCTGGCTGGATGTTGTTGTCCTTGACGACCTTGGCCCAGCGATCGATCTCGCCGAACACGAAGTCGCGGAACTCGGCGGGCGAGCTGGCGCGGATGTCCATGCCTTGCGCCGACAACTTCTCCTTCACGTCCGGCTTGGCGAGGATCTTGGCCAGTTCGGCGTTCATCCGGTCGATGATCGGCTTGGGAGTGCCGGCCGGCGCCAGCACGCCCCACCAGGCGAGCGCCTCGAAACCGGGCACGCCCTGCTCGGCGATCGGTTTCGTGCCGGGCAGGGCCGGCGACTCCTTCAGCGAGGTGACCGCCAGCGGCTTGAGCCTGCCGGCCTTCACGTGCGGCGACACCAGGAACACGGTGCCGATCGCGGTCGGCACCTGGCCGCCGTTGGCGTCGGTCATCAGCGGGCCGCCGCCGCGGTAGGGGATGTGGTTGAAGGAGGTTCCGGCGGCGTTGCCGACCTGCGTCATGGCCAGGTGGCCGAGACTGCCGGTGCCGACCGAGCCGAAGGCGACCTCTCCGGGCTTCTTCTTGGCGTCGGCGAGCATCTCGGCGAAGTTGTTCCACGGCTGCGAGGTGTGCGCGACCAGCGCCATCGGCGAGGTGCCGACCAGCATCACCGGATCGAGGTCCTTCTTGGTGTCGAACGACATGTTCGGGATCACGCTCGGGTTGACCGCGTGCGTGTCGAACACCACGACCCAGGTGTAGCCGTCCGGCGCCGACTTCGCAGCTTCGGCCGTGCCGATCGAGCCGGCCGCGCCGGTCTTGTTCTCGACGACCACGCTCTGCCCGAGCGGCTCGGCGAGGTGCTGCGCGAACAGGCGCGCCAGCGGGTCGACCGATCCGCCGGGCGGGAACGGGGAAATGATCCGGATCGTCTTGCTCGGCCAGGCGTCGGCGGCGTGGGCGAGCGGCGCAATCGAAACGAGCGACGAAGCGGCGACGAGCGCGGCGGTCGCCGCGAGCAGGCGTGTCTTCATGTTCTCCTCGGTATCTAGGTCTTGTATTGAACGGAATGCGAAATTATCACGAGGCGCTCGGGGCGGCGCCAATGGACCTGCGGAGGTCGCCGCCGCGGCCGTTGCGATTTAGAATGGGAACCTATGCCCCAGACCGCCGAACGCGATCCGGGCGCCCGGGTCCGAAGCGACGGGCGCACCGAGAACGCGCAGTTCATGTTCCTGAACCGCCTGCGCCGCGAGCGCAGCCGCGTCGAGATCTATCTCGTCTCGGGCACGCGCTTGCAGGGGCGCATCCAGTCCTTCGACGGCCGCATGCTGTTGCTGGCCACCGAAACGGGCGTGATCGCCCTCTATCACCAGGCCACGGCCACCGTGCAGCGCTCGCTGGCGAGGCCCAAGCGGGGCATGCCGCGCAGCCAGGAAGACCGGCCGCGCAAGGTCATGTTGCGCCCCAGGGCGCCGGAGCCCGCCGAGGAACGCGACTGGTCCGCCGAGCCCGAGCGCGAGCAGGCGGCCTGGCGCCGCCCTGCCGAACCGGGGTCCGCAGCCCAGCCGGCCACGCCGGCGGTCGTCATCAAGCGTCGCCGCTCGCGGCTGCTGGTCAAGCCCGACGAGGAGTGACGCGCGGGCCGGCGCGCGCAGCCGGCCCGGGCTCGCGATGCCGCGCCGTCACTCGTAGCGCCGAGGCTCCCACCAGGGGAAGAACGACGGCATGTTGGTCGACACCCTGTTCCGGAATTCCGCCGGGCGCTTCTCCAGGAAGGCGGTCACGCCTTCCTTCGCGTCTTCGGCGCGCCCGCGGGTCCAGATCGCGCGGCTGTCGATCTTGTGCGCTTCCATCGGATGGTCGGCGCCCGCCATCCGCCAGATCATCTGGCGGGTGAGCGCCACCGAGACCGGCGCGGCGTTGTCGGCGATCTCGCGGGCCAGCGCGCGGGCGGCCGGGAGCAGGTCCTCGGGGGCGTGGACCGCGGAGACCAGGCCGCCGTCGAGCGCTTCCCGGGCCGACAGGATCCGGCCGGTGAAGGTCCACTCCAGCGCCTTGCTGACGCCCACCACGCGCGGCAGGAACCAGGACGAGCAGGCCTCGGGCACGATGCCTCGCCGGGAGAACACGAAGCCGAAGCGCGCGTCCGACGAGGCGAGCCGGATGTCCATCGGCAGTTGCATCGTCACGCCGATGCCGACCGCCGCGCCGTTGACCGCCGCGATCACCGGCTTCAGGCATTCGTAGATCCGCAGCACGAGCCGGCCGCCGCTGTCGCGCACCGATTCGTGGCCGAGGTCGGGCTCGCCGCTGGGCAGCAGCGGGGTGCCCTGCTTGTCGGGGCGATCGTCCCGCGCCGCGTAGTCGAAGGTCTTCGCCCCGGCGGAGAGGTCCGCGCCGGCGCAGAAGGCGCGCCCGGCGCCGGTCACGATGATCGCGCGCACCGCGTCGTCGGCGTCGGCGCGGTCCAGCGCATCGACCATCTCGCGCATCATCGTGTCGGTGAAGGCATTGAGCTTCTCGGGACGGTGAAGCGTCAGCGTGAGGATGCCGTCCTCGACGTCGTAGAGCAGGGTTTCGTAGGTCATCTCGGTTTCGCCTGGTTGCAGTCGCGGACATGTTAGCCGGCCGGGCGCGCTCTATGATGACGCCGGCGCGACGAGCCGGAGACCGAATTGACCACCGACCAGATGCTGATCCTCGCGATCCTGACCGTGACGGTCGCGATGTTCCTGTGGGGACGCTGGAGGCACGACATGGTCGCGATGGGCGCGCTGCTCGCCTGCGTGCTGGCCGGCCTGGTGCCGGCCGGCGAGACCTTCGCCGGCTTCGGGCACCCGGCGGTGATCACGGTAGCCTGCGTGCTGGTGCTGAGCCAGGGGCTCTACAACTCGGGCGCGGTCGACGCGCTGACCCGCACCGTGATCCCGGGTTCGGCCGGGCCCACGGTCACGATCGCCGCGCTGACCGCGCTCGCGGCCCTGCTGTCGGGCTTCATGAACAACGTGGGGGCGCTGGCGCTGCTGATGCCGGTGGCGATCCAGGTCGCGTCGCGCCAGTCGCTTCCGCCCGGCAAGGTGCTGATGCCGCTGGCCTTCGGCTCGATCCTGGGCGGCATGACCACGCTGGTCGGCACGCCGCCGAACCTGATCGTCGCGGGCTTTCGCGAGCAGTCGGGCGCCGGCGCCTTCGGGATGTTCGACTTCACGCCGGTCGGCCTCGCGGTGGCGCTGGCCGGGGTCGCCTTCGTGGCGCTGGTCGGATGGCGGCTGGTGCCCGCGCGCGAGCGGGCGGGCGCCGACAGCTTCGAGACCGCGGCCTACCTGACCGAGGCGCGCGTGCCCGAGGACAGCAAGGCCGACGGCATGACGCTGAACCAGATCGAGACGGCGCTGGAGCGGGCGGGCGCCCAGGTCGTGGGCCTCGTGCGCAACGAGGTCAGGGTGACCGCGCCGAGCGCGCATCGTCTGGTCAGGGCCGGCGACATCCTGGTGATCGAGGCCGACGTGGAGGCGCTGGCCGAGGCGCTCTCGGGCCTGGGGCTGAAGCTGGAGGAGTCGAAGAGGCCCGCGGAAGAAGAGGAAGGCGAGGAAGGCGAAGGGGCCGGGAAGGACGAAGGGGCCGGGAAGCGCAGGAAGGGCGACGAGGGCGAGCAGGCCGGAAAGCGCGACAAGGCAGGAAAGAGCGAGAAAGCCGGCGAGGGCGAGAAAGCCGGCGGGAGCGAGAACGGCGAGCGGAACGAGCAACGCGGGCAGGACGAGGGAGATGCGGGCGACAAGCGCCGTGCCGACGAGATCGCGCTCGTCGAACTGGCGGTGCTGCCAGCCGCGGCGATCGCCGGCCGCTCGGCCAGCGACATCGAGCTGCGCACGCGCTACGGCATCAACCTGCTGGCGCTGTCGCGCCAGGGCAGGCGCTCGACCGCGAGGCTGCGAACGATGGCGATCCGGCCCGGCGACGTGCTGCTGATGCAGGGGCCGCCCGACTCGCTTGCGCAGTTCGCGGCATGGGCCGGGTGCGTGCCGCTGGCCGAGCGCTCGCTGCGCATTCCCAGCCGTCGCAAGGCGATCATGGCCAGCGCGATCATGGCCGCGTCGATCGCGGTGGCCGCCTTCGGCCTGCTGCCGGCCGCTGCGTCGTTCGCGCTCGGCGTGCTCGCGTCGATGGCCTTGCGGACCGTGCCGCCGCGCCAGGTCTACGAGGCGGTGGACTGGACGGTCATCGTGCTGCTCGCCGCGCTGATCCCGGTCGCTGGCGCGATGGAAGCCACCGGCACCGCCGACCTGATCGCGCGCTTCCTGCTCGAAGGCGTCGCGCAGGGACACGCGGTGCTGGCGCTGGGCCTGATCCTGGTCGTCACGATGACGCTGTCCGACCTGATGAACAACGCGGCCACCGCGGCGGTCATGTGCCCGATCGCGCTGGGCGCGGCCGGCCAGCTCGGCGTGAATCCCGACGCCTTCCTGATGGCGGTCGCGATCGGCGCCTCCTGTGCCTTCCTGACGCCGATCGGCCACCAGAACAACACGCTGATCCTGGGGCCGGGCGGCTTCCGCTTCGGCGACTACTGGCGGCTGGGCCTGCCGCTCGAGCTGCTGGTCGTCGCGGTCAGCCTGCCGATGCTGCTGATCGTCTGGCAGATCTGAAGGGCGCAGCGGCTCAATCCGGGCCCGGTGTATCCGGCGCCGGCAGCGGCGACACGCCCTGCGCGAGCGCAGCCTCGCGCTCGGCGGCCTGGGCGCGCAGGAAGGCCGGGCGAACGCGCAGGCGCTCCCAGTAGGCGCGCACCGAAGGCGTGAACCCGGCGTCGAGGCCTACGTGCCCGGCGACCAGCAGCGCGTAGCCGACCGACACGTCGGCCGCGGTGAAGCGGCCCGCACAGAGGAACTCCCGGTCGGCGAGCAGGGGCTCCAGCGTGCGCAGCCGCGCGAGGAACCATCGCGAGTAGTCCTCGACCACCTGCGGAAGGCGGCGCTCCCACGCCTCGAAGCGGCCGTAGCGCAGCACCAGCGTCTGCGGGAAGGTCAGCGTGGCCTCGCCGAAGTGCAGCCAGTTCAGGTAGGGGCCGAAGTCCGGCTCGTCGACCTCCACGTTCAGCGCGCCCGGCGAGTGGCGGGCGGCCAGGTAGTGGCAGATCGCGGCCGACTCGGTCATCCGCATCGTGCCGTCGAAGAAGGCCGGCACCGTGCCTGCCGGATTCACCTCGAGGTACGAGCGATCGTGCTGGCGAGGCGGGAAGGGCAGCACTTTCAGCGAGTACGGCAGGCCGATCTCCTCGAGCATCCACAGCGGGCGGAAGGAGCGGGCGGCAACGCAGTGGTGCAGGGTGATCGCGGTCATCTGGGCGGGTCGGTCGGGGGCGGGGTGGAGGCGTCGAAGGCGGCAGCGGGCGACGGCTCGCCGGCCGCGAACGGTTCGATCAACGCCGGCCCCTCGTTGCGCGCGTTGCCGACCGCCGGGCTCACCGGGTGCAGCGCGAGCGTGTCGTCGGGCGCCGGGCGCAGCAGCGCCTGCAGCGCGTCGGCGTCGCGGCGGTCGGGATCGAGCCAGCGCGCATAGTCGTCCGCCGACAGGATGCAGGGCATCCGGTCGTGGACTGGGGCCATCGCGGCGTTGGCTTCGCAGGTCAGGATCGCGCAACTCGCGACCGCCCCGTCGGGACCTTGCCAGCGCTCCAGCAGACCGGCGAACCCGAAGAAAGCTCCGCGGGCGGGGCGGATGTAGAACGGCTGCTTGCGCGAGCGGCCCGGTTGCGCCTGCCACTCGTAGAAACCGTTGGCCGGCACGATGCAGCGCGAGCGCCGGAACGCGGCGCGAAAGGCCGGCTTTGCAGCAGCGGTTTCCGAGCGCGCATTGATCGTCTTCAGGCCGATCGCCGGGTCCTTCGCCCAGGCGGGGATCAGCCCCCAGCGAACGAGCTCGGCGATCCGCGAACCGTCGGGCCGGGCGCGCACGACCAGCACCTCGGTCTGCGGCGCCACGTTGTAGCGCGGGCGGAACGGGGGCATCTCGGCGATGTCGAAGGCCTCGACCAGCCGGCTGTCGGGACCGTAGAGGACGTAGCGGCCGCACATGCCCGGAAGTTATCATCCCCGAGGGGGCGCGAACGGCAGAACATCGGGAGGCTTCATGGCGAGCACCGAGGAAGCGATCGTCAGGCGGGTCCGGGCCGCGCTCGAGCGCGATCCGCGAATCGAGCTGCACCGGCACCCGATCTCGGTCGGCGTCGAGGCCGGCGCGATCGCGCTGGCCGGCGAGGCCGCCAGCGTCGCGGCCAAGAAGCTCGCCTTGCGCATCGCGGCCTCGGTCGAGAGCGCTCGCGGCGTGGTCGACCGGCTGCACGTGGCGCCGGCCGAGCGTCGTGGCGACCCCGCGATCCGCGACGCGCTGGGCAACTTCCTGCTCGGCACCCCCGAACTGCGCAACTGCGCGATCCGGGTCGGGGCGCAGGATCGTTTCGAGTTGCTCCGTGAGGGATCTGCCGACGCCGCCGGTGCGATCGAGGCCGCGGTGTCCGAAGGCGTGGTGACCTTCGAAGGCCAGGTCGCCAGCCTTTCCCACAAGCGCCTGGCGGGCGTTCTGGCATGGTGGACCGCGGGCTGTCGCGACGTCGTCAACTCGCTCGCGGTGATGCCCGACGAGGAGGACAACGACGGCGAGGTCGTCGACGCGCTCGCGCTGGTCTTCGAGCTCGACCCGTCGCTCGACGCCGAGGGCATCGCGATCCGTTGCGAGAACTGGGTCGTGACGCTGTCCGGCACCGTGACCAGCGAGCACGACAGACGGCGCGCCGAGGCCGACGCCTGGGCCCTGTTCGGCGTCGACGAGGTCGTCGACGCGCTGCGGGTCAGGATGCCGGGCTGAGCGCCGGCGCCGCGACGCGAAGACCGCGAGCCCCCTCGTAGCGATGAACGCCAGCGATCCGCCATCGGGCCCGGCCGCGCTGCGCGACGCGCTCGCCTATCTGCGGATCGGCTGGTCGGTCGTGCCGATGCTGCCGCGCGGGAAGCGCCCGCTGATCCGCTGGACGCCGTTCCAGCATCGGCGCGCCGAGCCCTCCGACGTCGAGCAGTGGTTCCGGCGCTGGCCGGACGCGAACGTCGGCATCGTCACCGGTGAGGTCTCGGGCCTGCTGGTGGTCGACGTCGACGCCGGGCACGGCGGTCCGGAGAGCCTGGCGGCACTCGAGCGCGAGTTCGGCGAGATCGAGCCCACGCTGGAGTGCCTGACCGGCGGAGGCGGTCGCCATCTGTACTTCCGGCACTTCGGCGAAGCGGTGCCGAACCGGGTCGGGTTCCGGGAAGGACTGGATCTGCGTGGCGACGGCGGCGTCGTGGTTGCGCCGCCTTCGATCCACCCGAACGGACGGCCGTACCGCTGGCGCGATGGGCAAGGGCCCGACGCGCTGCGCCCGGCGCCGATGCCCGCCTGGCTGCGGCGGATCGTGGCGGGCAACCCCGGCCATCAGGGCCACCCGCTCGCGCACTGGCGCAGCCTGGTCGCCGAAGGCGTCGAGGAAGGCTCGCGCAACGCGACGATCGCGTCGCTGTCGGGCCACCTGCTGTGGCACGAAGTCGACCCGCAGGTCGTGCTCGAGCTGCTGCTGGCCTGGAACCGCGCGCGCTGCCGGCCGCCCTTGCCCGACGATGAGGTCGCGGCCACGGTCTACAGCATCGCGCGCCGGCACGCGGGCGAGAGGCGGGGCTGAGCAGCAACGCGCGCGGCGCGACCCGGCATCGGGTCGCCGGCGATGCGCTAGAAGCGGGTGGTCAGCTCGAGCCAGGCGTCGGGCAGCATGTCGAGCAGCTTCGCCTCGAGCCAGCGGTCGGCCCCGGTCAGGATAGCGACGCCCATCAGGCCGATCAGCACGGCGAAGCCGCGCCGCAGGTCCTGGGAGTGGCCGAGCACCCAGCCGCGCATGCGCGCGAACAGCGCACGGGAGGCATAGGCCGCCGCCATCAGCGGAAGCGCGGCGCCGACCCCGAACAGCCCGAGGATCAGCGCGCCGTTCAGCAGCCCGCCCTCGGTGGCGACCAGCGCCAGGCCGGATCCGAGCAGCGGGCCGGAGCAGGGGCTCCAGACGAGCCCGAGCAGCCCGCCCAGCACGAACGCGCCGGGGATCGTTTCCGGGTGAAGATGGGTGGACGCCCGCTGCGCCATCGACGCGAGGCCCGACAGCCAGGCAGGTGTGTGCTCCTGGGCCTCGGGCATCAGCATGATCGCGGCGATCACCACCAGCAGCGTCCCGGCAACGACGCGAAAGTGGCCGGCACCGATCCCGAGCGCCGGCCCGACCGCGCCCAGCGCCACGCCGAGGAACACGAAGGCCGCGACCATGCCGGCGGCCATCGCGATCGGGCCGGTGCGGTGGTGGGTGTGGGCGACCGAGCCCACGACGACCGGCAGCAGCGGGAACACGCAGGGCGAGAGCGTGGAAAGCGCGCCCGCGACCAGCGTGAGGCCCATCTGAAGGACCGAGACGGTGATCGCCACGGTTCAGAACGCCTTCAGCAATCCGGCCTTCAACTGCTTGCGGTCGACGACCCCCATCATGCGGGCGCGCTCGGCGCTGCCGCGCAGCACGACCACGGCGCCCGTGGAGAACACCCGGAAGGAGCGCGGGGTCTCGGTGTCCTCGTCGAAGTCGACGACCAGCAGTTTCATGTCGAGTTCCGGATCGTCGCGCATCGCGACGAAGGCCTTCTCCTGCAGCCTGCAGGTCGCGCAGCTCTTCGAGTGGAAGTGCAGCGCGATCGGGGCCTCGGCCTGCCGGGCCTGCTGCAGGGCCTCGGCGGAAAAGGGGACGATGTCCAGGGCGGCCGCGCAGGCGGCCCACAGCGCCAGCGCGAGCGCCGACGCCGTCTTCGCTAGCGGAGGCACGATCAAGCCGTTCCCTTGCGCTCGAGCGCGAGCAGGTACTCGATGACCCGGAAGGTCTCGGTGTAGCTGCCCCCGAGCAGCGACGGCGAAGTGAGCCACTTCCCGTTGATGCCGAACATCGGCACGCCGTCGATCCTGTAGGCCTTGGCCAGGTCGGTAGCTTCCCGCATCTTCGCGGCGACCGCCGGCGAATCGAAGGCCTGCAGGAACTTCTGCCGGTCCACGCCCAGGCCCGCCGCGAAGCTCGCCATCTGGTCGCGCCGGCCGAGGTCCATGCCGCCGTCGTGGATGGCCGAGAAGACCGACTTGCGCAGATCGTCGGCCTTGCCGAGCGCCTCGAGCGTGTAGTGCAGCTGCTGGTTCGCGCGCCAGCTCGGCGAGATGCCCGGATGCACTGCGCGGAAGGCCACGTCGGCGGGTTGCCTGCCCAGCCAGTCGTGAATCAGCGGCTCCATCGCGTTGCAGAACGGGCAGGAGTACCAGAAGAACTCGACCACCTCGATCTTGCCCTTGGCGGCAACGGTGGGGACTGCCGGCGAGATGCGCTTGTACTCGAAGCCCTCCTCGGGCACCGCCCCCTTCGGCCGGCTCGCGCAGCCCGCGGCCAGCACGGCGGCGCCGGCGCCGACGGCCTTCAGGAAGCGACGGGTGGACAGGTCGATCGGTTCGTTCATCGCTCGGTGCTCCAGGTTGCAGGCCGGTTCGCGGCCGGTGGGCGCCGGCGGGCACCCCTACTTTCCGGCTAGCGTAGCCGCCCGGGCGGATTCGATGTTTGACCTGAGTCGACGCTCTTGTCGGTCGTATCCGGGCGGCCACGCCCGCCCGGCGCGCAGCTTCGGCCTACTGACGCACCGCCTCGATCTGGATCGTCAGGCGGACCTCGTCGGGAATGCCCATGTCGATGCCCCAGTTCATGCCCCACTGGCTGCGCCGGATCGTGGTCTCGAAGTCCCCGCCGCAGACCCGGGCCTTCAGGATCGGGTTGTCGTAGCAGTTGAAGCGCACGGCCTTCAGCGAGACCGGGTTCGTCTTGCCGAGCAGGGTCAGCGTGCCGTCGACGGCGCTCACTCTTTCGCCGTCGAACCTGAAAGTGGTGCCGGCGAAGACCGCCTCGGGCGTGTTCGCCACGTCGAAGAAGTCCTTGCTCTTCAGGTGCTTGTCGAAGTCTGGCACGCCCGAGTTCACCGAGGCGGTGTCGATCGTGATCTTCGCCTCGCCGGTGCGCGCCTCGCGGTCGAGGACGATGTGGCCGTCCTTCCGGTCGAAGCGGGCGCGCACGGTGGAGGTGCCGAAGTGCAGCACCTCGAAGGTCACGAAGGTGTGCATCGGCTCCACGACGTAGCCCTGCGGGGCGGCCGAGGCGGCACCTGCCGAGGCCAGAAGGACCGCAGCGGCGAGCAGGGGCGGGGAGTAGTGACGGCGTGTCGGGTTCATCATCGAAGCTCCGGAAGCTTGGTGGCGGGAAATGCGCGGCGGCGTCGTTCGATTCTCTCGCAAGGACCCGGCCGCAAGGGCGGTCCGTCGGGGCAAGCCGAAGCCGGCTTACGTTCGGTCGCCGGTTTGGGACAGAATCCGACCAGTCCACCCCTGGATCGAGGCGCCAGCGAATGACGAAGACAACCGACTTCCCGGCGGGCGGCTACCGCTACATCCGGGGCCTGTTCCAGTATTCGGGCGGCGTGGCCGCGCTGGACGGCCACGAACTGGTGCGCGCCCGCTTCCGCGAGCCGCTGCCGATGGCCGAGGCCTTTGCCGCGGTCGAGGCGCACCTGGCCGCAATCGGCCGCCCGACCACCGCCTTCGCGCACTGCGAACTGCGCTCGGCCGAGCCCTTCACCGACCAGGGCTTCGTCGACTTCAACCGGCAATACGTGACCACGCTCGAGCGCTGGGGCATTTACCGGGACGGCGTGAACCCGGTCGCCCGAACCAACGTCTGCCCCGCCTACGGCAAGCCCGCCGAGCCCTCGATGTTCGCGTTCTGCTACACGGTGCCGGCCGAGCCGGGGCGGCCACCGGGCTTCATGCTGGCGGGCGGCGGCGACGCGAGGCCGGGCTCGGCGCCCTACGCAGAACGGATCGTCCGCTATGGCGAGATCTCGCCCGACGCGCTGCGCGAGAAGGTGAGGTTCGTGTTCGACGCGATGGAGGCCCGCCTCACGGCATTGGGCTTCGGCTGGCGCGACGCGGTGTTCAGCCAGGCCTACACGGTCCGCGACATCGGTGCGCTGGTCGGCGAGGAACTGGCCGCGCGCGGCGCGATGGCGGGCGGCCTGGTGTGGCATTTCGCGCGGCCCCCGGTCCTGGGGCTCGAGTTCGAGATGGACGTGTGCGGGGTGGGGCGGGAGCTTGTGCTGTGATTCCGACGCGCAGCCTTGTCGGCCAGACTCGCGTAACGAAAGGAGATCGATGATGGCCAGACCAGGCCGCCGATGGATGGCGCTTGTCGCGGTGTCCGCGTTCACCCTGGCGGGCTGCGCCTTCGAGTCCGGGCTCAACCCTGCCTACTTCCAGTACGCTCCGCGGGTCTACGACGCCAAGGTGCCGGGCAGGGGCGCCATCGAGATGTCGAAGGCCGCGCAGGAAGAAAGCTTCAGCGGTAACCCGACCAGCTTCACCGGCGGCGGGACGACCCTCACCATGCCGATCGGCCTGATCACCCGCGAGGCGGCCACCACGGCCTTCCGCGAGGTGTTTGCGGACGGGGTGGCGCTCGTGGAATCGGCGGCGGGGCAGGCCGGTTACGCGGCCGTCGTCCGGCCGCGCGTCGCGGCGTTCGATTACCAGTACAACCAGATCCGGAATCTCGGCTTCGCGGTCACACCGATCGTGGAAATGACCCTGTCGGTCAGCCTGTCGGACGCCAGCGGCAAGACGATCTGGGAACGGGACTTCGAGTCCGGCAGCGTGCAGGGCGAGACCTACTTCCTGTCGGGAAGCCCTGGCGAACAGATATCGAAGACTGCTCACCGTGCCCTGATGGGGCTGATGCAGCAGGCCGCCGATGCGGTGCACCGCGAGCTGCGCACCCGCGGCAGCGCCGCGGACCGGTCGCATTAGACGCGCTGGGGGATTCTGGTGGGCGGCACAGGGTTCGAACCTGTGACCCCTGCCGTGTGAAGGCAGTGCTCTACCGCTGAGCTAGCCGCCCGATAGAGAGGCGAGATTCTAATCAAAGCGCAGCGACCGGGTCAAACCGGCCTGATTCGTCCGCTTCCCGCAGCCTCACAACAGCAGGGCCCGCACGGTCCAGAAGTAGATCAGCAGGCTCAGCAGGTCCTGGACGATCGTGGCGATCGGGCCGCTGCCGAAGGCCGGATCCCGGCCGGAGCGGGCGAGCAGCCAGGGCAGGGCGAAGCCGATCGTGGTGGCGCATGCGCTGGCCGCCAGCAAGGCGATCGCGACCGCGAGCGCGAGCTGGGCGTCGCCGAACCACCACCAGATCGGCGCCAGCGCGAGCAGCGCCAGCGTGACGCCGATCAGCAGCCCGGTTCGCAGCTCGCCGGCGAGCAGGCGGCGCAGCGGCAGCCGGCTCAGCGAGAGGCCGCGCACCGCGATCGCCTCGCTCTGCGTGCCGACCGCGTCGGCCAGGTAGACGATGCCCGGAACGAAGAAGGCGATCGCGACCTTCGACTGGAGCGCCTCCTCGAAACCCGCGACGATGAAGGTGGCGATCATGCTGCCGAAGAGCCCGACCAGCAGCCAGGGAAGTCGGTCCCGCGCGCGTCGGGTCGGCGGCGCCTCGATCGCCTCGCGGGCCCTCGCGTCCTCGGGCCCGATGCCCGCGAACCGGTGCAGGTCCTCGACGTGCTCGCGGCGCAGCACCTCGAGCAGCGCCTGCGGCGGCACGACCCCGGCGAAGTGGCCGCGCGCGTCGAGCACCGGCACCGAGGTCAGGCCCTGGTGCAGCGCCAGCGAGGCGATGTGCTCCTGGTCGGTGCCGAGCGCGACGGCCGGCACCGGCGCGATCGCGATTTGCGCCAGGGTCTGATCCGGCGGGGCGGCCAGCAGCCTGGGCATCGGCACCGCCCCGACCAGCCTGCGATGCTCGTCGAGCAGCCAGACCGCCTCGGCGGAGTCGACGCTGAGGTCGCCCTCGGCGAGGCGGGCCCGGGCGTGGCCGACGGTGTCCTCCGGCCGGGCCCGCAGCACGCGCACGACCAGGTGGGCGCTCGCGGTCTCGTGCCCGGCCCGCGGCGGCGGGCCGTCGCCGGCATCGCTCGCGTAAAATCGATCCTTTTCCCCGGACGTCCGCGGCATGGTTCGCACCCGATTCGCTCCCAGTCCCACCGGTTTCCTGCACATCGGCGGCGCGCGCACGGCGCTGTTCGCCTGGGCCTATGCCCGCCACCACGGCGGCACCTTCGTGCTGCGCATCGAGGACACCGACGTCGAGCGATCCACGCCCGAGGCCACGCAGGCGATCCTGGACGGCATGCGCTGGCTTGGGCTCGACCCCGACGAGGGCCCGTTTTACCAGATGCGGCGGATGGACCGCTATCGCGAAGTCATCGCGAAGATGCTGGTCGAGGGCACCGCCTATCACTGCTGGTGCACGAAGGAGGAGCTCGAGGCGATGCGCGCCGAGCAGGAGGCGCTCGGCATGAAGCCTCGCTACGACGGCCGCTGGCGCCCCGAGCCGGGCAAGACGCTGCCGGCGCCGCCCGAGGGCGTGAAGCCGGTCGTGCGTTTCCGCAATCCGCTGGACGGCGGCACCGCCTGGAACGACCTGGTCAAGGGCCCGATCGCATTCGACAACGCCGAGCTCGACGACCTGATCATCGCGCGCTCGGACGGCACGCCGACCTACAATTTCTGCGTGGTCGTCGACGACTGGGACATGCGGATCACCCACGTGATCCGCGGCGACGACCACGTCAACAACACGCCGCGCCAGATCAACATCCTGCGCGCGCTCGGCGCGCCGGTGCCCGAGTACGGCCACCTGCCGATGATCCACGGCCCGGACGGCCAGAAGCTGTCCAAGCGCCACGGCGCGGTCTCGGTGATGCAGTACGACGAGGACGGCTACCTGCCCGATGCGGTCGTCAACTACCTGGCGCGGCTCGGCTGGAGCCACGGCGACGACGAGATCTTCTCGCGCGAGCAGTTCGTGCGGTGGTTCGACGGCCAGCACGTCAGCCGCTCGCCGTCGCGCTTCGACTTCGACAAGCTGCGCTGGCTGAACAACCACTACCTGAAGCAGGCCGACGACGCCGACCTCGCGAAGCGGGTCGCGGCGCGGCTGGAGCGCGCCGGGGTGGCGGTGCCGGCCGACGGGCCCGACCTTGGGGTCGTCTGCGGCCTGCTGAAGGAACGCGCCCAGACCCTGAACGAGCTTGCCGACCTCGCGCACATGTTCTACGGCGAGCACGATCCGAACGCGATCGCGCAGGCCGATCGCGACAAGCACCTGGGCGGCGCGGCTCGCGAGGCGGTCGCCGGCTTCGCGGCGCGGCTCGCGGCCCTGGAGCAGGGCGACTGGACGGCCGCGGGCATCGCGGCGGCGCTCAAGGAAACGCTGGCCGCGCAGGGCCTGAAGATGCCGCAACTGGCGATTCCGGTGCGCCTGCTCGTCTTCGGCGTGACCCAGACCCCGTCGGTCGACGCGATGCTGGCGGCGATGCCGAGGGCCTGGGTGCTGGCGCGGCTGGCGCGCTGGCCGGGCTGAGGCCGCCCGGTTCCCGGAGGGCGCCGCGGGGCATGGAGCCACGCGCCGTCCGACCCGCAAACATTTCGAGGTTCCGATCGCCATGTCAGGCAACACCTTCGGCCATCTCTTCCGCGTGACCACCTTCGGCGAGTCGCATGGCCCGGCGATCGGCTGCATCGTCGACGGCTGCCCGCCCGGCTTGCCGCTTTCCGAGGCCGACATCCAGGTCGAGCTCGACCGCCGGCGGCCGGGCACCTCGCGGCACGTGACCCAGCGCCAGGAGCCCGACCGGGTCGAGATCCTGTCGGGCGTGTTCGAGGGCCGGACCACCGGCACGCCGATCTCGCTGCTGATCCGCAACCAGGACGCCCGCAGCAAGGACTACGGCAACATCGCGCGGACCTTCCGCCCGGGGCACGCCGACTACACCTACTGGCACAAGTACGGCATCCGCGACCCGCGCGGCGGCGGCCGCTCCTCGGCCCGGCTGACCGCCCCGGTCGTGGCCGCGGCCGCGATCGCGCGCAAGTGGCTGGCCGAGCGCTTCGGCACGGTCGTTCGCGGCTACATGTCGCAGCTCGGGCCGATCGCGATCCCGTTCACCGACTGGAAGCACGTTCCCGAGAACCCGTTCTTCGCGCCCGATGCGGAGATCGTCCCCAGGCTCGAGGCCTACATGGACGAACTGCGCCGCGACGGCGACTCGGTCGGCGCGCGGATCGAGGTGGTGGCCGAGAACGTGCCGGTCGGGCTGGGCGCGCCGCTCTTCGACAAGCTCGACGCCGACATCGCGCACGCGATGATGGGGATCAACGCGGTGAAGGGCGTCGAGATCGGCGACGGCTTCGCCTCGGTCGCGCAGCGCGGCAGCGAGCACGGCGACGAGCTGACGCCCGAAGGCTTCCTGAGCAACCACGCCGGCGGCGTGCTGGGCGGCATTTCCACCGGCCAGCCGATCCGCGTGTCGATCGCGATCAAGCCGACGTCGAGCATCCGGACCCCGCGCCGCTCGATCGACGTCGACGGGCAGGCCACCGAGGTGCAGACGCTGGGCCGGCACGACCCCTGCGTGGGCATCCGCGCCACGCCGATCGCCGAGGCGATGCTGGCCCTGGTGCTGATCGACCACGCACTGCGCGACCGGGCGCAGAACGCCGGGGTCGCGGTGGCCACGCCGCGCATCGCCGGCCCCGATCCCCGGCGCTGACCGCGGGCCCGAGCCTCGGTCATCCGTTCCCGGGCGGCATCCTTGCAGCGCGGCGCCAGCCCCGCCGCCGGCATCGGCGGCCTGTATTTCGCCTACTTCGCCTACGTGGGGCTGTTCTCGCCCTACCTGGGCCTGTACCTGGCGGGCATCGGGCTCACGATCGCCCAGATCGGCCTGCTGATGGCGGTGCCGCAGGCGCTCAGGATCGTCGGGCCGCCGTTCTGGGGCTGGCTGGCCGACCGGGGCGGGCAGGGGACCGGACTGCTGCGCGCGAGCTCGGCGCTGGCCTGCGCGTCGGCGCTCGCGCTGGCCCTGTCGGGCTGGAGCGGCTGGCCGGGCGGCGAGGCGCTGGCCGCCGCGCCGGGCCTGCGCTTCGGATTGCTGTTCGCGGTGCTGGCGGCGCTGTTCTTCTTCACGTCGGCCCAGATGCCGATCGCCGAAACGATGGCGATGCGGGCCGCCGGCGGCGACACCGGGCGCTACGGCCGCCTGCGCGTCTGGGGATCGATCGGCTTCATCGTCGGCGTCGTCGGCATCGGGCCGGTGCTCGACCGCTACGGGGTCGGCGGCCTGCCCTGGTGGGTCGCGGCGCTGCTGGCCCTGCTCACGGTCGTCGCGTTGTCGCTGCCGAGCGCCGGGGCCGAGGCGCGGGTCCGGCCGGCCGTGTCGATCGGGCAGCGGCTGGCCGAGCCGAGGGTCAGGGCCTTCTTCGCATCGGCCTTCCTGATGCTGTTCGCGCACGCCGCGCTCTACGCCTTCTTCTCGCTGTACCTGGCCGAGCAGGGCTACAGCAAGACCGCGATCGGCCTGGTGTGGGCGATCGGCGTGCTGGCCGAGATCGGCGTGTTCTGGCTGCAGCGCGGCCTGTTCCAGCGCTTCGGCGCGATGCGGTTGCTGCGTGCGAGCCTGGCGGTGGCGGCGCTTCGCTTCGTGGCGATCGGCCTGTCGGCCGGCTGGCTGCCGGCGATCCTGCTCGCCCAGCTCGCCCATGCGGTCACCTTCGGCATCCACCACAGCGCCACGATCGCCACGCTGCAACGGTGGTTCGAGCCCGCGCAGCAGGCCCGCGCGCAGGCGCTGTACGTGACGATCGGCTACGGGCTGGGCGGCTCGGCCGGCGTGCTCGTCGCGAGCTGGGTCTGGACGGCCGTCTCCCCCGGGGCGACCTTCGTCGTGGCCGGCTTCGCCGCGGCGCTCGGCTGGCTGGCGCTCGGCGGCACGCTCGAACGGCAGGCGCCGGGATCGGCGACAATCGTGGCTCGAGCGGAGGACGAACGATGACCCTGCCCATCCTGCGCACGGCCGTCGCAGGCCTTGCTCTCGCCGGTCTGCTGGTCGGCTGTCAGTCGGTGCAGACCACGGCGGGCGGCGCGGTCGGCATCGAGCGCACCCAGCGGATGTCGCCGCTGGTTTCCGAGACCCAGCTGCGCGAGCAGGCCGAGCTCAGCTATCGCGAGGCGCTGGCCAAGGAGCGCCAGCAAGGCAAGCTGAACGCCGATCCGGCGCTGACCGCGCGCGTGCGCGCGATCGCCGGGCGCCTGATCCCGGCCGCCGGCGCCTTCCGCCCCGAGGCGACCCGCTGGAACTGGGAGGTCAACGTGATCCGCTCCGACGAGATGAACGCCTGGTGCATGCCGGGCGGGAAGATCGCCGTGTACACCGGCCTGATCACCAAGCTGGGCCTGAACGACGACGAGATCGCGGCGATCGTCGGGCACGAGATCGCGCACGCGCTGCGCGAGCACGCCCGCGAGCGGGCCTCGGAGCAGCTCGGCGCGCAGGTGCTGCTGAGCGGGGCGGTGATGGCGATCGGCGGCGGTCAGGCCTCGATGGATCTCGGGGGCCTGTTCTACAAGACCTTCTTCGGGCTGCCGAACAGCCGGCTGCACGAGACCGAGGCCGACCGGATCGGCGTCGAGCTGGCGGCGCGCGCCGGCTACGATCCGCGCGCGGCGATCTCGCTTTGGCGCAAGATGACCGCCAGGGGGGGCTCCGGCGTGCCGGAGTTCCTCAGCACCCACCCCGCCGCCGACACCCGGATCGCCGACCTCGAGGTCTACTCGGCGCGGGTCATGCCGCTGTACGAGCAGGCCCGGCGCGAGCGCTGAGCGGCCCCCGGCGGCGCGCCGGGGGCCGCGTTCCGGCGCCGCGCCTGCGCGTCCGGTCCCCCTGCGAGCGCGTGGCATAATCGACGGTCACCGTCGAGGGCGCTCCCCGAGGGGCGTCCGCCGGCAGATCCGCCACACCCACTTCGTCCAGGTTCCATGTCGCTCGCGCCCCGCACGCTCTACGACAAGCTCTGGGATGCCCACGTCGTCCGCCAGGAAGACGACGGCACCGCGCTGATCTACATCGATCGTCACCTCGTGCACGAGGTGACCAGCCCGCAGGCCTTCGAGGGGCTCAAGATCGCCGGCCGCAAGCCCTGGCGCGTGTCCGCCAACCTGGCGGTCGTCGACCACAACGTGCCGACCACCGACCGCTCGCGGGGCATCGACGACCCGATCTCGCGCCTGCAGGTCGAAACCCTCGACGACAACGCGCGCGACTTCGGCATCACCTACTTCGACATCAACGATCGCCGGCAGGGCATCGTGCACGTGATCGGCCCCGAGCAGGGCGCCACGCTGCCGGGCATGACGGTCGTCTGCGGCGACTCGCACACCAGCACGCACGGCGCCTTCGCCTGCCTGGCCTTCGGCATCGGCACCTCCGAGGTCGAGCACGTCCTGGCCACCCAGACGCTGGTCGCCAAGAAGATGAAGAACATGCTGGTCCAGGTCGAAGGCCAGCTGCCGAAGGGCGTCGGCGCCAAGGATGTCGTGCTGGCCGTGATCGGCCGCATCGGCACGGCGGGCGGCACCGGCTACGCGATCGAGTTCGGCGGCTCCACGATCCGCTCGCTTTCGATGGAAGGGCGGATGACGATCTGCAACATGGCGATCGAGGCCGGTGCCCGTTCCGGCATGGTCGCGGTCGACGACGTCACGCTCGCCTACCTGAAGGGCCGGCCGATGGCGCCGGCGGGTCCCGACTGGGACAAGGCCGTGGCCCTGTGGCGCGACCTGCGCTCCGATCCGGGCGCCCGCTTCGACCTGGTCGTCGACATCGACGCGTCGCAGCTTCGCCCGCACGTGACCTGGGGCACCTCGCCCGAGATGGTCGTGGCGGTCGACGAGCGCGTGCCCGACCCCGACAAGGAGAAGGACCCGGTGCGCCGCGAGGGTATGGAGCGGGCCCTGCAGTACATGGGGCTCAAGCCCAACACGCCGATCACCGAGATCCGCGTCGACAAGGTCTTCATCGGCTCGTGCACCAACTCGCGCATCGAGGACCTGCGGCAGGCGGCCGCGGTGGTGCGCGGCCGTCGCAGGGCTTCCAACGTCAAGCTTGCGATGGTCGTGCCCGGTTCCGGCCTGGTGAAGGCGCAGGCCGAGGCCGAGGGCCTGGACCGGATCTTCCGCGACGCGGGTTTCGAATGGCGCGAGCCGGGTTGCTCGATGTGCCTGGCCATGAACGCCGACCGGCTCGAGCCGGGCGAGCGCTGCGCCTCCACTTCGAACCGCAACTTCGAGGGCCGGCAGGGCGCCGGCGGCCGGACCCATCTCGTGAGCCCCGCGATGGCGGCAGCCGCAGCGGTCGAGGGGCATTTCGTCGACGTGCGGCGTATCTGAATGGATGTTCGAAACATGATGAGGAAATCGGTCCTGATCCTGCTGGCAGCCTTCGTCGGCGTTTCCCTGAGTGCCTGCAATACGGTTGCCGGCATGGGCAAGGACATCGAGAAGGCCGGCGAGACGATCTCGGGCGCCGCCAAGAAGTGACGGAACGGCCGGCCCGGCGCCGGCCCCAACCAAGACGAATCCCATGCGCAGCCTCACGGTTCACCGCGGTCTCGTGGCCCCGCTCGACCGGGCCAACGTCGACACCGACGCGATCATCCCGAAGCAGTTCCTGAAGTCCATCAAGCGGACCGGGTTCGGTCCCAACCTGTTCGACGAGTGGCGCTACCTCGATCGCGGCGAGCCGGGCATGGACAACTCGAAGCGGCCGCTCAACCCCGACTTCGCGCTGAACCAGCCGCGCTACAGGGGCGCTTCGATCCTGCTGGCTCGCAAGAACTTCGGCTGCGGTTCCTCGCGCGAGCACGCGCCGTGGGCGCTCGAGGACTACGGCTTCCGGGTCGTCGTGGCCCCGTCGTACGCCGACATCTTCTACAACAACTGCTTCAAGAACGGGTTGCTGCCGGTGCGGCTGTCCGAGAGCGAGATCGACTGGCTGTTCGACCAGGTCAATGCCTTCAACGGCTTCGAGCTCGTCGTCGACCTGCCGGCGCAGCAGGTGCGCACCGTCGACGGCTCCCGCGCGTTCTCGTTCGAAGTGGACGCCTTCCGCAAGCACTGCCTGCTCGAGGGGCTCGACGAGATCGGCCTCACCCTGGGCCATGCCGACGAGATCCGCGACTTCGAGGCGAAACGGCTGCGCGAGCAGCCGTGGCTGGCGAACGCGCTGGCCGGCTGACATCCCGGGCCGGCAGGCGAGCGATTCACGCGGCCCGGCCTGGGATTCCAGGCCGGGCCGCCTCGTTTGAGATTCGACCGAAAAATCCAGAAAGAGGATCCATCATGAAGATTGCGGTACTGCCGGGCGACGGCATCGGACCCGAGATCACCGAGCAGGCGATGCGCGTGCTGTCGGCGCTCGCCAGCGACGGCCTGTCGATCGAGATGGAGAGCGCGCCGGTCGGCGGCGCCGGCTACGACAGCGCGGGCGATCCGCTCCCCGAGGCCACGCTGCGTCTGTGCGAGCAGGCCGACGGCATCCTGTTCGGCGCGGTCGGCGGGCCCAAGTACGACTCGCTGCCCCGCGCCAAGCGGCCCGAGCAGGGGCTGTTGCGGCTGCGCAAGCACTTCGACCTGTTCGCCAACCTGCGCCCGGCGATCGTCTACCCCGAGCTGGCCCATGCGTCCACGCTGAAGGACGAGGTGGTGGCCGGCCTCGACCTGCTGATCCTGCGCGAGCTGACCGGCGACATCTACTTCGGCCAGCCGCGCGGCGTTCGCACGAACGAGAACGGCGAGCGCGAGGGCTTCGACACGATGCGCTACACCGAGGGCGAGATCCGCCGGATCGCGCGCCTGGCCTTCGAGACCGCCCGCAAGCGCCAGCGCCGGGTCTGCTCGGTCGACAAGGCGAACGTGCTGGAGACCACCCAGTTCTGGCGCGACGTGGTCACCGACGTGCACCAGGAGTTCCGCGACGTCGAGCTCACCCACATGTACGTCGACAACGCCGCGATGCAGCTGGTGCGCAACCCGAAGCAGTTCGACGTGATCGTCACCGGCAACATGTTCGGCGACATCCTGTCCGACGAGGCCTCGATGCTTACCGGCTCGATCGGCATGCTGCCCTCGGCCTCGCTGAACGCGCGCAACTTCGGCATGTACGAGCCGATCCACGGATCGGCCCCCGACATCGCCGGCAAGGGCGTCGCCAATCCGCTGGCCACGATCCTGTCGTCGGCGATGCTGCTGCGTCACTCGCTCGGCCAGGAGGCGGCCGCGCAGCGGGTCGAGGCGGCGGTGCGCAAGGTGCTGGCCCAGGGCTTTCGCACCGCCGACATCGCCGAGGCAGGCAAGCGCACGGTCGGCACGAAGGAGATGGGCGACGCGGTGCTCGCGGCCCTCTGATATCGCAATCGCAGGACGCGGGCGCCGGGCGCCCGCCAGGAGAACGGAATGAAGAAAGTCGGAATCGTCGGATGGCGCGGAATGGTCGGTTCCGTGCTGATGCAGCGCATGCGCGAGGAGAACGATTTCGCGCACATCGAGCCGGTGTTCTTCAGCACGTCCAATGCGGGCGGCGATGCGCCCGACGTGCCGAATGCGTCGGGCGGCAAGCTGCAGGACGCGGGCTCGGTCGACGCGCTCAGGAAGATGGACGTGATCCTGACCTGCCAGGGCGGCGACTGGACCACCGAGATGTTCCCGCAGTTGCGTGCGGCCGGCTGGAACGGGTACTGGATCGACGCGGCGTCCACGCTGCGGATGAAGGACGACTCCGTGATCGTCCTGGATCCGGTCAACCTGAAGGTCATCCAGGACGCGCTGTCGCAGGGCAAGAAGGACTTCATCGGCGGCAACTGCACGGTCAGCCTGATGATGATGGGCCTGAACGGCCTGTTCCGCGAAGGTCTGGTGGAGTGGATCACCGCGATGACCTACCAGGCGGCCTCGGGCGCAGGCGCCCAGAACATGCGCGAGCTGCTCGCGCAGATGGGGGCGCTGCACGACTCGGTCCGCGGCCTGCTCGCGGATCCTGCGTCGGCGATCCTGGAGATCGACGGCAAGGTGGCCGAGACGATGCGCTCGCAGTCCTTCCCGACGCAGCACTTCGGCGTGCCGCTCGCCGGCAGCCTGATCCCGTGGATCGACAAGGACCTCGGCAACGGCACCTCTCGCGAGGAATGGAAGGGCGATGCCGAGTGCAACAAGATCCTCGGCCTGCCGGCGCAAGGGGAGGGGCACATCCCGATCGAGAGCCTGTGCGTGCGGATCGGCGCGATGCGCTGCCACAGCCAGGCGCTCACGATCAAGCTGCGCAAGGACGTGCCGATCGCCGACGTCGAGGCGCTGATCGCCGGGGCGAACGACTGGGTCCGGCTGGTGCCGAACGACCGCGAGTCCAGCGTCCGCGAGCTTTCGCCGACGGTCGTGACCGGCACGATGAGCGTGCCGGTCGGCAGGCTGCGCAAGCTGGCGATGGGGCCGGAGTACCTGAGCGCGTTCACCGTCGGCGACCAGCTCCTCTGGGGCGCCGCCGAACCGCTGCGCAGGATGCTGCGGATCCTGCTCGACTGAACCGACGGCCGTCCGCTGGCGCCGACGGGCGGCGTTGTTTCAGTGTTTCGTGAGCTTGCACGGGTAAGTGGCTGATGCTAGCCTCAAAAAATCCATTGGTGCGTCTGGGGACGAGTGTGAAATCTGAGCTTGAAAGTCGGAATCTCCGGCGCATGGCGAGTCGTCCGACGGTTCTCGCGCTGGCGCTGGCCGCCGCGCTGGCCGGGGGAGTGCAGTCCACCGCCTTCGCTGCCGGGCTCGGCAGGCTGACCGTGCAGTCGGCGCTCGGCCAGCCCCTGCAGGCCGAGGTCGAGATCACCTCGGTCTCGCGCGAGGAGCTCGCGACGCTGGCGGCCCGCCTCGCGTCTCCCGATGCGTTTCGCCAGGCCGGGATGGAGTTCAACCCGGCGCTGAGCTCGCTGCGCTTCGCGATCGATCGCCGGCCGGACGGGCGCGCCTTCGTCCGGATCACCTCCACGCAGCCGATCAACGAACCGTTCGTCGACCTGCTGGTCGAGCTGAACTGGGCCTCGGGGCGCTTCGTTCGCGAGTACACCTTCCTGCTCGATCCGCCCGAGTTGCGCGTCGGCCGCGAAACCGTCGAGGGCGGCTCGGTCGTCTCGCAGGTGACGCCGCCTTCGGCAAGCGTCGCGGCGCCGGCGCCCGCCGCCGCGGCAGCCGCACCCGCGCCGGCTGCGGCGGCTCGCGCCCCGGCGGCACCCGCTGCCGCCGCGTCGCCCGCTGCCCCGGCGCCTTCGCCGGCCGCGCCGGCTCCCGCTGCGGCGGCACCGATCGCGCCGGCCGCGGCCAGGCCGGCCGCGCCGACCTCGGCCGACAGCGTCGTGGTCGAGCGGGGCGAGAACCTGACCGCCATCGCGTCCCGGGTCAAGCCCGCCGACGTCACCGTCGAGCAGGCGATCATCGCGATCTACAACGCCAACCCGAGGGCGTTCTTCGGGACCGTGCACCAGATGTACGCGGGCCGCACGCTGCAGATTCCGGGCGCCGACGCGATGCGCGCAGTCGACCACGTGGCCGCACGCCGACAGATCCGGCTCGAGGCGGCCGAGTTCAACGCCTACCGGCAGCGCCTCGCCGGCGAGGCGCGCGCGGTCGGCACGGCCGAGGCGGGAACCGCCGCTTCGGGCGCAGTCACCGCGAAGCTCGACGAGCAGCCCGCGCCGGCCCCGGCCGGCGACCAGCTGGTCCTGTCGCGCCCGCAGGCGGGCGCTACAGCTGGCGCTGCCACTGGCGCCGCCGACGCGCAGGCGAGCGCCGAGGCGAAGGTCGCGGGCGAGGCTGCGCTGCGCGAGCAGCAGGAGCGCGTCCAGCTGCTCGAGAAGAACGTCACCGACCTGCAGAAGCTGCTCGAGCTGAAGAACCAGCAACTGGCCGAGCTGCAGCGCCAGCTGGAGGCGCGTTCGGCAGCCCCGGCGGCCGCACCGAGTGCGCCGGCCGCCGCGGGCGCGCCAGCCGCAGATTCCGCCGCGCCTTCCGCGGGCGTGTCTCCGGCGCCAGCCGCGCAACCTACGGCTTCCGCGCCGCCGGCGGCCGCGCCTGCGCCGGCTCCCGCCGAGACCAGGCCCGCGGCGCCCAAGCCGGCTGCGGCCAGGCCGGCCGCGCCGCCGCCGAGCTTCATGGACGAGCTGCTGGGCAGCCCGCTGCTGGTGCCCGGGCTCGCGGCCATCCTGGTGGCCCTCGGTGCCTACGGCTGGTACACGCTTCGCCGGCGGCGCAAGAACGAGAACTTCGAGGACAGCCTGATCGCGGCCGACGCTTTCACCGCCAACTCCCTGTTCGGCACGACCGGCGGCCAGGCGGTCGACACCTCCAGCCCGAGCGTCTTCGGGCCCAGCGTGAAGGAGGGCGGTGTCGACGTCCACTCCACCGAGGTCGATCCGATCGCCGAGGCCGAGGTCTACATCGCCTACGGGCGGGAGGCGCAGGCCGAGGAGATCCTGCGCGAGGCGCTGAAGCGCCAGCCCGACCGGCAGCCGATCCGGGTGAAGCTGCTCGAGATCTGCGCGGGCCGCAAGGATGCGGTGGCCTTCGGCCTGCTCGCGCAGGAGATGTACGACATGACCGGCGGCGAGAACGAGGAATGGCCCAAGGTGGTCACGCTCGGCCTGGCGCTCGACCCGTCCAATCCGCTCTACACCGGGGAAGCCGCCGAGTCGGCGCTCGCCGACTTCGATGAAGGCGAGTCCGATTCGATGGCCGGGGCGCCGGAGTCGCGCGGACCCGACGACGATGCCTTCGGGTCGCTGGACGAGGACGAGGCCGACCGCGCAGGCGCTCCCGACCTGCCGGTCGGCGTCTCGCCGGCGCCGGCGGCGCTCGGGCGGATCGACGATCTGCCGCGCGACTTCGCCGAGACTCGCGACATGGACATGAAGCCGGCCGAAGACGAGGCGCCGGCGCTCGATTTCGCGCTGTCGGTCGACACGTCGATCGGCCGGCCTGCCGACGAAGCGACCGAAGAGGGCCGCGGGGACGACCGCAGCGAGCTCGAGCGGGCGGTCGACGGTCGCTTCGAGTTGCCGTCGCTCGATTTCGGCGGCACCCAACCCGGCCCCGAGGGCAGGGAGGCTGCTGCGGCCGAGCCGCCCGCCTTCGCCGAACTCGGCGATTTCCGGGTCGACCTGCCCGCGCTGGAGGAGCTCGACGCCAAGGGCGGCAAGCCGGCAGGCGCGCTGCAATCGGAAGCCGGCGCGCTCGACATCGCTGCGCTCGACGTCGTGCCCGCCGAGGGCGAGTCGCCCCAGTGGCAGGAGATGGCCACCAAGCTGGACCTGGCGTCGGCCTACGAGGAAATCGGCGACAAGGACGGCGCGCGCGAGCTGCTCGACGAGGTGATCCGCGGCGGCGACGCCGAGCAGAAGCGCAAGGCACAGGCGATGCTTGCCCGCATCGGATGAGGATCCCGGCCGGGGCCTGCCCGTGGCGCGCCTCGCGCTGATCCTCGCCTACGACGGAAGCGCCTTCGACGGCTGGCAGACCCAGCCGTCGGGGCGTGGCGTCCAGGACCACCTCGAGCGCGCGCTGGCGGCGATCGCCGGACATCCGGTGGCCACGATCTGCGCCGGGCGCACCGATGCCGGCGTGCACGCGCTGCGGCAGGTCGTGCACTTCGACAGCGAGGCGCAACGCCCCGCCAGCGCCTGGATCCGTGGCGTGAACGCGCATCTGCCGGCACAGGTCGCGGTGCGCGAGGTCCGGCAGGTCGACGAAGGTTTCCACGCGCGCTATGGCGCCACCCACAGGCGCTACCGCTACCTGCTGCACCTGTCTCCGGTGCGGCATCCTCTTCTGGCCGGCCGCGCGGGCTGGACCTTCCGGCATGTCGATCCGTCCCGGCTGCGCGAGGCCGCGACGCTGCTGGCCGGCGAGCACGACTTCTCGGCCTTCCGCTCGTCAGAATGCCAGGCGGCCTCGCCGGTGAGGCGGATCGACGCGATCGACGTTGCGGAGCAGGGCCCGTTGCTGCTGCTCACCTTCGTCGGCAACGCCTTCCTGCACCACATGATCCGCAACATCGTCGGCACGCTGCTGATGGCGGCCGACGGCCGCCGGCCGGTGGACTGGGTCGGCGAGGTGCTCGCCTCGCGCGATCGGCGCTTCGCGGCGCCCACCTTCTCGCCGGACGGCCTGTATCTCGACGGCGCGCGCTACGACCCGCGCTTCGACCTGCCTTCCTGGGGGGCCGACGATGGCGCTTCGAACCTGCTGGCCGCGCTGCGCTGAAGGGCGCGGGGCCCTCGGTCCGGCTTGCCGTTAAACTGCATTCGATGCGGACCCGTATCAAGTTCTGCGGCTTCACCGATGCCGGCGACCTGCGCGACGCCGCCGCGCTGGGCATCGACGCGGCCGGCTTCGTGTTCTATCGCAAGAGCCCTCGCCACGTCGACGAGGATGTCGCGGCCGCGCTGCGGCGGGCGCTGCCTTCGTGGGTCTCGGCGGTCGGCCTGTTCGTCGACGAGGAGCCGGACGAGGTCCGCCGCCTGGCGTCGCGGGTGGGGCTCGACGTCGTCCAGTTCCACGGCGACGAGTCGCCCGACCGGTGCCGCGCCTCGGTGCCCGAAGGCCTTCCTTGGTGGCGGGCCGTCCGGATGCGCTCGCCCGGCGTTTTGCTAGAATCCTTCGATCGTTTCGGCGAGGCCGAAGCCTTGCTCCTCGACTCGTTCAGCCACGGTTATGGCGGTAGCGGCACCGGTTTCGACTGGTCCTGGATTCCCGCGCAGCGCCCGCTCCCGATCGTCCTGTCGGGCGGGCTGACCCCCGACAACGTCGCCGACGCGATCGCGTCGGTCAGGCCGTCGGCGGTCGACGTGTCGAGCGGCATCCAGTCCGACGATCCGCGCCGCAAGGCACATGCGCGGATGGAGCGGTTCGTGGCCGAAGTGCTGCGCGCCGACGCGAAACTGTGCCAGACACCGACCCGATGAAGCCCTACGATTTTCCGGACTCCCGAGGCCACTTCGGCCCGTACGGCGGCGTGTTCGTCGCCGAGACCCTGGTGCACGCGCTCGAAGAGCTGCGCCAGGCGTACGACCGCTACCGGGTCGACCCCGAGTTCGTCGCCGAGTTCAAGGACGAGCTCGAGCACTTCGTCGGGCGGCCCACGCCGATCTACCACGCGAAGCGCTGGTCGCAGATGCTCGGCGGCGCGCAGATCTACTTCAAGCGCGAAGACCTGAACCACACCGGCGCGCACAAGATCAACAACACGATCGGGCAGGCGCTGCTCGCCAAGCGGATGGGCAAGCCGCGCGTGATCGCCGAAACCGGCGCGGGCCAGCACGGCGTGGCCACCGCCACCGTTGCCGCGCGCTTCGGGATGAAGTGCGTCGTGTACATGGGCTCCGAAGACGTCGCGCGCCAGGCGCAGAACGTGTACCGGATGAAGCTGCTCGGCGCCGAGGTCGTGCCGGTCGAATCCGGCTCGCGCACGCTGAAGGACGCGCTGAACGAGGCGATGCGCGACTGGGTGACCAACGTCGAGGACACCTTCTACATCATCGGCACCGTCGCCGGGCCGCATCCGTACCCGATGATGGTCCGCGACTTCCAGTCGGTGATCGGCGAGGAGTGCAAGAAGCAGATGCCGGTGATGGCCGGCCGCCAGCCGGACTACGTCGTCGCCTGCGTGGGCGGCGGCTCGAACGCGATCGGGATCTTCCATCCCTACCTCGACGTGCCGGGCGTGAAGCTGGTCGGCGTCGAGGCCGGCGGGGAAGGACTCGACACCGGGCGCCACGCGGCCTCGCTGACCGCCGGCACGCCGGGCGTGCTGCACGGCAACCGCACCTACCTGCTGCAGGACGCCGACGGCCAGATCATCGACACCCACTCGGTGTCGGCCGGCCTCGACTACCCGGGTGTCGGCCCCGAGCACGCCTGGCTGAAGGACTCGGGGCGCGCCGAGTACGTGCCGATCTCCGACGACGAAACGCTGAAGGCCTTCCACGACTGCTGCCGGATCGAGGGCATCATCCCGGCGCTGGAATCCAGCCATGCGCTGGCCTGGGCCGCGAAATTCGCGCCCACGCTGCCGAAGGACAAGCTGATCCTGGTCAACCTGTCGGGCCGCGGCGACAAGGACATGCACACGGTCGCGCAACGCGCGGGGATCCAGTTCTGATGTCTCGCATCTCCGACACCTTCGCCCGGCTGGCCGCCTCCGGCCGCAAGGCCCTGGTCCCGTTCGTGACCGCCGGCCATCCGGCCCGCGAGTGCACGCCCGACATCCTGCGCGAGCTCGCGCGCAACGGCGCCGACGTCATCGAGCTCGGCGTGCCGTTCTCCGACCCGATGGCCGACGGCCCGGCGATCCAGCGCTCGAACGAATGCGCGCTCGCGCAGAAGGTCGGCCTGCGCGACGTCTTCGGCTGGGTCCGCGAGTTCCGCCGCGACGACGACGAGACGCCGATCGTGCTGATGGGCTACGCGAACCCGGTCGAGCGGATGGGCGTCGAGACCTTCCTCGACGAGGCTGCCGCCGCCGGCGTGGACGGCCTGATCGTGGTCGACTACCCGCCCGAGGAGTCGGAGGCCTTCGCGCAGGCCGCCCGGGCGCGCGGCATCGACCCGATCTTCCTGCTCGCGCCGACCTCGACCGAGGACCGGATCGGGCAGGTGCTGTCGCTCGCGAGCGGCTACGTCTACTACGTGTCGCTGAAGGGCATCACCGGCGGCACCCTCGATCGCGACGACGTGCGCAGGCGGGTCGCCGCGATAAAGGCGCGCACCGCGCTGCCGATCGGCGTGGGCTTCGGGATCCGCGATGCCGAGACGGCCTGCGCGGTCGCGGAGTCGGCCGACGCGGTCATCATCGGCACCAAGCTGATCCAGGTGCTCGAGGACGGGACGCCCGACCAGGCCGCGCGCCGGGTCGGCGAGTTCCTCGGCAGCATCCGCAGCGCGCTCGACGAACGCTACGCGGCGAAGGCCGGCGCCTGAGGGGAGCGATCGAATGTCCTGGCTCGAAAAGCTGCTGCCGCCGCGCATCAAGCGCGCCGCCAGTGCCGCAGGCAAGCGGGTGCCCGAGGGGGTCTGGGTCAAGTGCCCGTCGTGCGACGCGGTGCTCTATTCGGCCGACCTCGAGGCCAGCCTCAACGTCTGCCCGAAGTGCTCGCACCACATGCGGATCGGCGCGCGCCGCCGGCTCGACATGCTGCTCGATGCCGAGGGACGCCACGACATCGGCCAGGAAGTGCAGCCGGTCGACGCGCTGAAGTTCAAGGACAGCCGCAAGTACCCGGAGCGACTGCAGGAAGCGGTCCGCGACACCGGCGAGTCCGACGCGATGGTCGTGATGAGCGGGTCGATCAGGGCGATTCCGGTCGTGGCCGCGTGCTTCGAGTTCGACTTCATGGGCGGCTCGATGGGCTCGGTGGTCGGCGAGCGCTTCGCCCGCGGCGTTCGGGCCGCGCTCGACCAGAGGGTGCCCTTCGTCTCTATCGCCGCGTCGGGCGGCGCGCGGATGCAGGAAGGCCTGCTGTCGCTGATGCAGATGGCCAAGACCACCGCGATGCTGACCAGGCTCGCCGAGAAGAAGCTGCCCTACATCTCGGTGCTGACCGACCCCACGATGGGCGGCGTGTCGGCGAGCTTCTGCTTCCTGGGCGACGTCGTGATCGCCGAGCCGCGCGCGCTGGTCGGCTTCGCCGGGCCCCGCGTCATCGAGCAGACGGTGCGCGAGAAGCTGCCCGAGGGCTTCCAGCGCGCGGAGTTCCTGCTCGAGAAGGGCGCGATCGACATGATCGTCGACCGCCGCCAGATGCGCGACGAGATCGCGCACCTGCTCGCGCTGCTGATGCGCCAACCGTCCGAGGCCCTCGTCTGAGCCGGGACCTCGCTTCCTGGCTCGCCCACATCGAGCGCCTGCACCCGGCGTCGATCGAGCTCGGGCTCGACCGGGTGCGCGGCGTCGCGCAGCGAATGGGCCTCGCGCTTCCGTGCGCCACGATCATCGTCGGCGGCACGAACGGCAAGGGCTCGACCTGCGCGATGCTCGAGGCGATCCTGCTCGAGGCGGGCTACCGGGTCGGCACCTACACCTCGCCGCACCTGGTCGACTTCGCCGAGCGGGCCCGCATCGACGGCCGGCCGGCCGAGGCGGCGGCACTCGCCGAGCAGTTCGAGGCGGTCGAGTCCGCGCGCGGCGACGTCGCGCTCACCTATTTCGAGTTCTCCACGCTGGCGATCCTGCGCCTGTTCCAGCACGCCGGCCTCGACGCGGCGATCCTCGAGGTCGGCCTCGGCGGACGGCTGGACGCGGTCAACATCGTCGATGCCGACTGCGCGATCGTCACCAGCATCGATATCGATCACGCCGAGTGGCTGGGTGGCACCCGCGAGGCGATCGGTCTCGAGAAGGCGCACGTCTTCCGCGCCGGCCGCCCCGCGATCTGCAGCGATCCGTCGCCGCCGCGCTCGCTGGTCGAGCATGCCGAGGCGATCGGCGCCGACCTCTGGCTGTTCGGCCGCGACTACAACTACGCGGGCGACCGCCAGCAGTGGTCGTGGGCGGGCCGGGCCAGCCGGCGCAACGCGATGGCCTATCCGGCCTTGCGCGGCGCGAACCAGTTGCTCAACGCGTCGGGCGTGCTGGCCGCGCTCGAGGCGCTTCGCGACCGGCTGCCGGTCTCCCAGCAGGCGGTTCGCCAGGGCTTCGCGGTGGTCGAGCTGCCCGGACGATTCCAGGTGCTGCCCGGGCAGCCGGCGATCGTGCTCGACGTCGCGCACAATCCGCACGCGGCCGCCCACCTGGCGGCCAACCTCGACAACATGGGCTTCTTCCCCTACACCTGGGCGGTGTTCGGGGTCATGCGCGACAAGGACGTCGACGCGATGGTCGCCGCGCTGAAGGACAGGGTGGACCACTGGCTGCTCGCGGCCCTGCCGGGCGAGCGTGCCGCGCGTCCCGAATGGGTCGCCGAGCGCCTGCGCGCGGCCGGCGTGCCGGAAGGCTCGTCGGAGGCGTCGATCAGCGTGCACGGCTCGCCTTCCGAAGCGCTTGCTGCGGCGCGGGAGAGGGCGGGGGCGAATGATAGAATCGTCGTTTTCGGTTCCTTCCTCACGGTGGCCGACGTCCTTGCAAGCCGGGCGGCCGCGAATCGCAGCTCCAGGCATGGCAAAGCGCAACGGTAGCCAAGGCAGCGCGCTCGATCCGGCGCTCGCCCAGAAGAAGCGAGCGCGGCGCCGCCTGATCGGCGCGGCCGCGCTGCTGCTGGCGGCGGCGATCGTCCTGCCGCTGGTCCTCGACCCCGAACCCCGCCAGCAGCCGCCCGACGTCGAGGTCGAGATCCCCTCGCGCGAAACGGCCCTGAAACCCCCTCCGCCGCCCGAGCCGGACGCCCAGCCGCAGGCTGCCAGTCCCGCCGCCGGCGTGGCGGCCGGGCGCTCGCCGGATGCCGGCCAGGCGCCGCCGCCGGCCGAGCCCCCGGCTTCCGGCCAGGCAGCGCCGGGGCAGCCGCCCGCTGCGGTAGCGGAGGCGGCGCCGGCGCCCGCCCCGGCAAGGCCGTCCTCCTCGGCGAAATCGTCGGCGCAGCCTGCCGATGTCCGGACCGCGCCGGCCCCCGCGCCCGCGCCATCCGCCAGTGCCGCGGCGGCCCGACCGGGCGCCTCGAACTCCGCCCGCTTCGTGCTCCAGATCGGCGCCTACGCCAATCCGGACAGCGCGCGCAGCATGATGGAGCGGGCCCGCAAGGCCGGCGTGCGCGCCTACACCGAATCGGTCGATACTTCGGCGGGCTCCAGGACCCGCGTCAGGGTCGGCCCGTTCAGCGACCGCGAGTCGGCCGAGCGCGCCCGCGGCAAGCTCAAGCTCGTCGGCATCGACTCCTCGATCGTGACGCTGCCGTGATCGATCCCGGTGCCCTGACCGGCTGGGACTGGTTCGTTCTCGCCGCGCTGCTGATCTCGACCGCGCTCGGCCTGCTGAGCGGGCTGGTGAAGACCGTGTTCGCGCTGGCCGGCTGGGTGGCCGGCCTGGTGGGCGCGCCGCTGCTCACGCCGGCGGTCATGGACGCGAGCGGCTGGACGGTGCATCCGTTGTTCGTGATGGCGCTGCTCTTCTTCGTCCTGCTGGTCGCGGTCAGGTTGTTCGGGGTGCTGCTTTCCCGCATATTGTCCCGGGTGGGGCTGGGCGGCGTCGACAGGACGCTCGGCGCGGTGCTGGGCGTGGCCAGGGCGCTGCTGATCGTCACCGTGGTGGCCGTGGCGGGCAGGGCGCTCGGCGCCCACCAGGAGGCCGCCTGGCAGAAGGCGGTCTCGCGTCCGCTGCTCGAGCAGATGCTCGCGCTCGTCGATCCGCTGCTGCCCGAGGGCGGCGAACGCTCGGGCAAGGTCCGTCGCACCTGAACCGGAGAGCCTGAACCATGTGTGGAATTCTCGGCGCGGTCTCGCGCAGTCCGGTCAACCAGTTGCTCTACGACGGCCTGCTGCTGCTGCAGCACCGCGGCCAGGACGCGGCCGGCATCGCCACGGCGATGGGCAAGACCTTCAACATGCACAAGGCCAACGGCCTGGTGCGCGACGTCTTCCGCACGCGCAACATGCGCTCGCTGCCGGGCTTCAGCGGCATTGCCCACGTGCGCTACCCCACCGCGGGGTCGGCCAGCAACTCCGAGGAGGCCCAGCCCTTCTACGTCAATGCGCCGTTCGGAATCATGCTGGCCCACAACGGCAACCTGACGAACTCCGAGCAGCTGAAGGACGAGATGTTCCGGCGCGACCGCCGTCACATCAACACCGAGTCCGACTCGGAGGTGCTGCTCAACGTGCTCGCCAACGAGCTGCAGGCGGCGGTCAGCGGCGTCACGCTCGATCCCGCTTCGATCTTCGAGGCGGTGCGCGGCCTTCACCGCCGCGTGCGCGGCGCCTATGCCTGCGTGGCCGAGATCGCGGGCGCGGGGGTGGTGGCCTTCCGCGACCCGTGGGGAATCCGGCCGCTGTGCTACGGCGAGGCCGAGAACGAGCAGGGCGACACCGAGTACCTGGTCGCCTCCGAGTCGGTGGCGCTCGAGGGCCTGGGCTACCGGCTGGTGCGCGACGTCGCGCCCGGCGAGGCGGTGTTCATCGACCTCGACGGCAATCTCCACACGCAGCAGTGCGCGGACTCGCCGGTGCTCAGCCCCTGCGTGTTCGAGTACGTCTACTTCGCGCGCCCCGACTCGATGATCGACGGCGCGTCGGTCTACGATGCGCGCCTGCGCATGGGCGAGTACCTCGCCGAGAAGCTCGCGCGCGAGCTCTGGCGCGGCGACGTCGACGTGGTCATGCCGATCCCCGACACCTCGCGGCCGGCGGCGATGCAGCTCGCGATGCGGCTCGGCATCCCCTACCGCGAGGGCTTCATCAAGAACCGCTACGTCGGCCGCACCTTCATCATGCCGGGGCAGGCGGTGCGCAAGAAGACGGTGCGCCAGAAGCTCAACGCGATGAGCGTCGAGTTCAAGGGCAAGAACGTGCTGCTCGTCGACGACTCGATCGTGCGCGGCACCACCTCGCGCGAGATCGTGCAGATGGCGCGCGACTCCGGCGCGAACAAGGTCTATTTCGCGTCGGCCGCGCCGCCGGTGCGCTTCCCGAACGTATACGGCATCGACATGCCGACCCGCGGCGAGCTGATCGCGCACGGCCGCAGCGACGACGAGATCCGCATCGCGATCGGCGCCGACGCGCTGATCTACCAGAGCATCGAGGAGATGAAGCAGTCGGTGCGCGACGTCAATCGCGCGCTGCGCGATTTCGATGCGTCCTGCTTCGACGGCCGCTACGTGACCGGCGACGTGTCGCCGGCCTACCTGGACGAGATCGAGCGGCAGCGTCTCGCCGCGCCCGCGTCGGCCGAGGAGGACACGCCGCGCAGCCAGATGAACCTGCAGTTCTCGGTCGTCCGGGACTGAGCCCCACGAGCGCCGGCGGGCGCAGCCCGCCGCGCGCCACGACAGCATGAGCGAAGACAGCAAGAACGACGACCTCGAAGCGGGCTATCGCTTCGACACCCGCGCGGTGCGCGCGGGCACCGAGCGCACGCACTTCGGCGAGCACACCGAGGCGATGTTCCTCACCTCGAGCTTCGTGCACGACAGCGCCGAGCATGCGGCGGCCAAGTTCGCCGGCGAGGCCGAGGGCTACATCTATTCGCGCTTCGGCAACCCGACCGTCCGGCTGTTCGAGAACCGGCTGGCGGCGCTGGAAGGCGCCGAGGACTGCCGCGCGACCGCCTCGGGCATGTCCGCGATCATGTCGGTGCTGATGAGCCTCACGAAGACCGGCGACCACGTCGTGTGCTCGCAGGGCGTGTTCGGCACCACGATCCAGCTGTTCTCGCTGTTCACCCGCTACGGCGTGGAGACCAGCTACGTGCCGCTGGCCGACCCCGATGCCTGGCAGGCCGCGATCCGCCCGAACACGCGGATGCTCTTCCTGGAGACGCCGTCCAATCCGCTGACCGAGGTGGCGGACCTGCGCGCGATCGCGGCGATCGCGAAGCGGCACGGCATTCCGCTGGTCGTCGACAACTGCTTCTGCACGCCGGCGCTGCAGCGCCCGCTCGAGCTGGGCGCCGACATCGTCGTGCACTCGGCCACCAAGTACCTGGACGGGCAGGGCAGGGTGATCGGCGGAGCGGTGCTCGGCAGCGGCAAGTACATGAACGACGCGCTGCAGCCGGTGCTGCGCTATTGCGGGCCCACGCTGTCGGCCTTCAACGCCTGGATGCTGGCCAAGGGCCTGGAGACGCTGTCGATCCGGATGCAGAAGCACTCGGAGAACGCGCTGACCGTGGCGCGCTGGCTCGAGATGCAGCCTGGCGTCGAGCGGGTGCGCTATCCGTGGCTCGAGTCGCACCCGCAGCACGCGCTGGCGCGCGCCCAGCAGGGCGCCGGCGGCGCGGTGCTGGCCTTCGAGCTGGCCGGAGCAAGCGACGCCGAGCGGCGCGCCAATGCCTGGCGCGTCGTCGACGGCTGCCGGTTGCTGTCGATCACCGCGAACCTGGGCGACGTGAAGTCGACGATCACGCACCCGGCGAGCACCACGCACGGCCGGATGTCGCCCGCGGCGCGCGCCGAGGCGGGAATCGGCGAGGGCATGCTGCGGGTGGCGGTGGGTCTCGAGGACCCGGCCGACATCTGCGAGGATCTGGCGCGCGGGCTGGAGTAACGGCTGCTTTGACTGGCGTCGCCATAATCTGCGGCGCCACGTCGTTCTAGAATCCGGTGAACGAATGCCGCGATCGCGCCCGGCCGGGGCCGGCGCGCCGGATTCCAGAGGAGACGACGATGAGCAAGGCAGGCCAGAACCTGACGGCAGCCGAGGCGGCGCTGCGAGACGCGGCGCTCGAATACCACCGCACGCCCACGCGCGGCAAGGTGGCGGTCACGCCCACCAAGCCGCTGGCGAACCAGCGCGACCTGTCGCTCGCCTACTCGCCCGGCGTGGCCTACGCCTGCCTGGCGATCGAGGAGGACCCGTCTCTGGCGGCCGAGTACACCTCGCGCGGCAACCTGGTCGGCGTGGTCACCAACGGCACCGCGGTGCTGGGCCTCGGCGACATCGGCCCGCTCGCCGGCAAGCCGGTCATGGAAGGCAAGGGCTGCCTGTTCAAGAAATTCGCCGGCATCGACGTGTTCGACATCGAGCTGGCCGAGCGCGACCCCGACAAGCTGGTCGAGATCATCGCTGCGCTCGAGCCCACGCTGGGCGGCATCAACCTCGAGGACATCAAGGCGCCGGAGTGCTTCGTCATCGAGCGCAAGCTGCGCGAGCGGATGAAGATACCGGTGTTCCACGACGACCAGCACGGCACCGCGATCATCTCGTCGGCGGCGCTGCTAAACGGCCTGGAGCTGGTCGGCAAGGACATCGGCGAGATCCGGCTGGTGGCCTCTGGCGCGGGCGCCGCGGCGATCGCCTGCCTGGACATGATGGTCGCGCTCGGCGTGAAACCCGGGAACATCCTGGTCGTCGATTCGAAGGGCGTGCTGCACGCGGAGCGCGCCGGGTCGGTCGACGCCTCGAAGAAGCCCTGGTGCCGCGACACCGACGCCCGCACGCTGGCCGATGCGGTGCGCGGCGCCGACGTGCTGCTCGGCTGCTCGCAGCCGGGCGTGATGACCGCCGAGATGGTCGACACGATGGCCGCGCGGCCGATCATCCTCGCGCTCGCCAATCCGGAGCCCGAGATCCGCCCCGAGGTGGCGAAGGCGGTGCGGCCCGACTGCATCGTGGCCACCGGCCGCTCCGACTACCCGAACCAGGTCAACAACGTCCTGTGCTTCCCGTACATTTTCCGGGGAGCGCTCGACTGCGGCGCCACGCGCATCACCGAGGAGATGAAGATCGCCTGCGTGCGCGAGATCGCCGACCTCGCCAAGGCCGAGACCAGCGACGAGGTCGCCGCGGCCTACCCGGGGCAGGACCTGGTGTTCGGGCCCGAGTACATCATTCCGAAGCCCTTCGATTCCCGGCTGATCCTGCGCATCGCGCCGGCGGTGGCGAGGGCCGCGGCCGAGTCGGGCGTGGCCACCCGCCCGATCGAGGACCTCGACGCCTACCGCGACTCGCTGGGCCGCTTCGTGACCCACACCGGCATGTTCATGCGGCCGGTGTTCGCGGCGGCCAAGGCCGCGCCCAAGCGCGTCGCCTACGCCGAGGGCGAGGACGAGCGGGTGCTGCGCGCGGTGCAGGCGATCGTCGACGACGGCCTGGCGAGGCCCACGCTGATCGGGCGTCCGGCCGTCATCGCCCAGCGCATCGAGCGCGCGGGCCTTCGGATGCAGGCAGGGCGCGACTTCGAGCTGGTCAACCCCGAGGACGACCCGCGCTACCGCCAGTACTGGGAGGCCTACCACAAGCTGATGGCGCGCGAAGGCGTCGCGCCCGACGTGGCCAAGGCCGTGATGCGCCGGTCGAACACCGCGATCGGCGCGATGATGGTCAGGCTCGGCGATGCCGACGCGATGCTCTGCGGGCTGGTCGGGCGCTACGACGCGCACCTCGAGCACGTCGAGGCGATCGTCGGGCGGCGCAGCGATGCGCCCTGCCTGGCCGCGATGAACGCGCTGATGCTGGACAAGCACACGCTGTTCATCGCCGACACCTTCGTCAACGAGGACCCGAGCGCCGAGCAGCTGGCCGGCATCGCGATGATGGCCGCCGAGGAGGTGCGCCGCTTCGGGCTGCCGCCCAAGGTGGCCTTCCTGTCGCACTCGATGTTCGGCTCGAGCCGGCGCGCTTCGGCGCGCAAGATGCGCGAGGCCTGCGAGCGCTTCCGGCAGATGGCCCCGGACATCGAGGCCGACGGCGAGATGCACGGAGACGCCGCGCTGTCCGAGGAGGTACGCGGCCGTTTCTTGATGGAGTCGTCGCTGACCGGCACCGCGAACGTGCTGATCCTGCCCAACCTCGACGCGGCGAACATCCTGTTCAACGTGCTGAAGGTGACCGGCGGGCAGGGCGTGACGGTCGGGCCTGTCCTGCTGGGCGCCCGGGCGCCGGTGCACATCCTGACGCCGTCGGCGACGATGCGCAGGGTTGTGAACATGACCGCGCTGGCGGTGGCCGACGTGTCTGCCGACGCCGCGCGCGGCGGCTGAGCCGGGCGCGGCGCTCAGGCCGCGAGCGGCTCGCAGCGCTCGCCGGCGGCGACGCAGATCCGGTCGCGCCCCAGGCGCTTGGCCTCGCGCAGTGCGTCGTCGGCCTGGCCGATCGACCGGTCCAGCGTCAGGCCGGGCGAGTCTGGCGACACCAGGGCGGCCAGTCCGATGCTCGTGCTCAGCGCGAGTCGCCGGCCGTCCGAGAGGATCAGGGGCGTGGCGGTGATCCGCTGGCGCAGCCGCGCGGCGATCGAGCCGGCGGCCTCGCGGTCCAGCCCCACGACGACCAGCGCGAACTCGTCGCCGCCGTAGCGCCCCAGCACGTCGCCGGGCCGGGTTTCCGCCCGGCAGAGGTCGGCGACCTGGCGAATCGCGCGATCGCCGGCCAGGTGGCCGCACTCGTCGTTGATCGCCTTGAAGCGGTCGAGGTCGAGCATCAGCAGCCAGGCGGGCCGGCCCTCGCGGTGGGCGCGCTCGTGGACGCGCGCCATGCGCTGGAAGAACTCGCGTCGGTTGCACAGCTCGGTCAGCGAGTCGTGCGTGGCCAGATGCTGCTGGGCGCGCTCGCTGCGGTCGAGGCGGCTGATCAGGTTGATGCCCATCCAGGCGAGCGGCGGCGCGATCAGCATCGGCAGCAACGCCGCGACGACGACGTCCTTTTGTTCGATGCCGGAACCCAGCAGCGTGCGCAACAGCGCGGAGCCGGCCAGCGACATCGCGAGGCTGGTCAGCGTCATCGCGATCACCGACCGGGCGACCCCGAACTTCACGATCATCCGGCGAAAGAGGGCCAGGATCCGGGGCGAGTCCGAGGGAGGGGCGTCTTCGTAAGGGTGCACGGCAGAGGCTCTTCGATTCGTCGCTAGGTATTTTCCCGTATCGCGCGCGCCCTGGCCTGCCGCTCGTGCGTCCCGGACGATCCGTTCGGCGGCGTCGCGCGTTGCGACGATGCCGAAATCAGCGGAAATCGCGGCTCGCAGGCACCAGGCGGCCGAGCAGCGGCGTGTCGTCGATCACCTGCCTGGCGATCAGGTGCATCACCTGGCCGCCGGTGTCGACGTCGCGCTGCCAGAGCCCGCGGACGGTCATCAGCCTGGCAGCCAGGACCTCGGCCCGGTGCCGCTCGAAGACCTGCGGCCAGACGATCACGTTGATCGAGCCGCTCTCGTCCTCCAGCGTGACGAAGACGACGCCGCGCGCGGTTTCGGGCCGTTGCCGGTGGGTGACGATGCCGCTGGCCGAAACGATGCGGCCGTTCGGCAGCCGGCTCAGCTCGGCCGCCGGCCAGGCCCTGCGGCGCGCGAGTTGCGGGCGCAGCAGCGCGACCGGATGACGGCCCATCGGAATGCCCAGCGAGCGATAGTCGGCCAGCGTGCTCTCGCCGGCAGTGGGCTCGGGCAGCGCGACCGGCGCCTCACGGATCGCGGCGTCGGCGAGCAGGGCAGGGAGCGGTGCGATCGCGGCGACCTCCCAGGCGGCCTGCAGCCGGTGGCCGGCCAGCGCCCTCAGCGCGTCGGCGTCGGCCAGGCACTGCAGGTCGCGGCGATCCAGGCGGGCGGCGCGCGCCAGGTCGTCGACGTCGTCGAAGGGCGGCCTGCCCGGCCGCGTGCGGCTTCGCTCGGCACGGGCGGCCAGGAGCCGCAGCGCGCCGGCCTGCGACAGGCCGCGCACCCGGTCCAGGCCGAGCCGCACCGCCGGCTGCCGGTTCGCGTCTTCGCGCGGGCGTTCGCCCCCGGGTGCCGTGGGCACGCCGATCCCTTCGAGCGTGCTCTCCCACTGGCTGGCCAGCACGTCGACGCCGCGCACCTCGACGCCGTGCGCGCGGGCGTCGCGCACCAGCTGCGCCGGCGCGTAGAAGCCCATCGGCTGGCTGTTCAGCAGTGCCGCCAGGAAGGCGGCCGGCTCGTGGCGCTTGATCCAGGCCGACACGTAGACCAGCAGCGCGAAGCTGGCCGCGTGGCTCTCGGGAAAGCCGTATTCGCCGAAGCCCTGGATCTGCCGGAACACCGCCTCGGCGAACTCGGGCGCATAGCCGCGCCGGGTCATGCCGTCGACCAGCTTGTCCCGGAAGCCGCCCAGGTCGCCGCGCCGCCGCCAGGCCGCCATGGCGCGGCGCAGCGCGTCGGCCTCGCCGGCGCCGAAGCCCGCCGCCAGCATCGCGATCTGCATCACCTGCTCCTGGAAGATCGGCACGCCGAGCGTGCGCTCGAGCGCCGGCCGGATCTCGTCGCGCGGGAACACGACCGGCTCGAGGCCCTGGCGGCGGCGCAGGTACGGATGGACCATGCCACCCTGGATCGGGCCGGGGCGCACGATCGCAACCTCGATGACCAGGTCGTAGAAGCAGCGCGGCTTCATCCGCGGCAGCATGCTCATCTGCGCGCGCGATTCGATCTGGAACACGCCGACCGTGTCGGCGCGCGAGATCATCTCGTAGGTGGCGGGATCCTCGGCCGGGACGTCCTGCATGCGGAAGGGGCGGCCGCGCCGCGCGCCGATCAGCTCGAGCGCGCGGCGGATCGCGCTGAGCATGCCGAGCGCCAGCACGTCGACCTTCAGCAGCCCCAGCGCGTCGAGGTCGTCCTTGTCCCACTCGACGACGCTGCGTTCGGCCATTGCGGCGTTCTCGACCGGCACCAGCCGGGTCAGCCGGTCGCGCGCGATGACGAAGCCGCCGGTGTGCTGCGACAGGTGGCGGGGAAAGCCGCGCAGGGTGGCGGCCAGCGCCAGCCACAGCCGGGCCTTGCGCGAGGCCGGATCGAGGCCGGCGTGGGCGAGCGCCTGCGGCCGCAGGGAACGGTCCCACCAGTTCTGCGCGCGGGCCACCGCCTCGATCGCGCGCGGGTCGATGTCCAGCGCCTTGCCGACGTCGCGCAGGGCCGAGCGCGAGCGATAGCGGATCACCGTGGCCGCCAGCGCGGCGCGGTCGCGGCCGTACTTCGCGTACAGGTACTGGATCACCTCCTCGCGGCGCTGGTGCTCGAAATCGACGTCGATGTCGGGCGGCTCGGCGCGCTCGCGGCTGATGAAGCGCTCGAACAGCAGGTTGCCGCGCGCCGGGTCGACCTCGGTGATGCCCAGGCAGAAGCAGACCGCCGAGTTCGCCGCCGAGCCGCGCCCCTGGCACAGGATGCCGCGGCTGCGGGCGAAGTCGACGATGTCGGCCACGGTGAGGAAGTAGGGCTCGTAGCGCAGCTCGGCGATCAGAGCGAGCTCGTGCCCGATCTGCCGGGCGACCGCTTCGGGCGTGCCGCCGGGATAGCGCCTCGCGGCGCCGCGCAGCGCGAGCGTGCGCAGCCAGCTGGCGGGCGTTTCGCCGGGCGGCACGATCTCGTCGGGGTACTCGTAGCGCAGCGAATCGAGCGAGAAGCGGCAGCTTTCGGCAAGCGCCACCGTTTCCTCGAGCAGCGCGGCCGGGTAGAGCTGGGCCAGCCGCAGGCGGCTGCGCAGGTGCTGCTCGGCGTTCGAGGCCAGCGCGTGACCGAGCCGGCGCACCGGGGTGCCGAGCCGGATCGAGGTCAGCGTGTCCTGCAGCGGCTTGCGCGAGCGCAGGTGGCAGTGGACGTCGCCGGCGGCGACGAGCCGCAGGCCCGCACGCCGGCCGGCCTCGCGCGCGGCCTCGAGCAGCGCGGCGTCGTGGCCGCGGGCGTGCAGCGCGACGCCGATCCGCGCCCGGTCGTCGAAGCGCTCGCGCAGCCAGCGCGCTGCCCCGACGAAGGCCTCGGGTGGCGACACCGCGACGGCCGGCGGCGGCACCAGCAGGGCCAGGCAGCCGGCCAGGCCGTGGCGAAGGTCGTCATCGACCAGCCGGTAGCGGCCCTTCGGGGCACGCATGCGCGCCGCGCTGATCAGTTCCGAGAGATTGCCGTAGCCGTCGCGGTCGGTGGCGAGCAGGACGAGCCGGAAGCCGGGCAGCCCCGGGTCGGGCGAGGGCAGCCCCGGGTCGGGAGAGGGCAGCAGCTCGTGCAGCGAGAACTCGGCGCCGACGATCAGCGCCAGCCTGCCGCCGCGCGCCTGCAGGTGCGCCCGCACGACCCCGGCCAGCGAGCATTCGTCGGTGATCGCGAGCGCCGAATAGTCGAGCGCCTGCGCCCGCTCGACCAGCTCCTCGGGGTGCGAGGCGCCGCGCAGGAAGGAGAAGTTGCTGACGCAGTGAAGCTCGGCGTAGGGCGGAAGCATCGGCGATCGGGCGCGAGGACCGGCGGCGGCATCGACGAATCGGATCGACGGCCGCCCATGAAGACTGTATGAAAATACAGTATATCCTCGGGCCCGCCTCAGGCCCGGTTCAGGCCCGGTTCACCAGCACGATTCCGCCGGCGATCAGCGCGAGCGCCGCAACGAGGGTGGCGCCGACCGGCTCGCCGAGCAGCGCGGCGCCGAAGAACACGCCGAACAGCGGCGTCAGGAAGGTGAAGGCGTGCAGCGTCGTGGCCCGGTAGCGCGACACCATCCAGAACCAGGCGAGGTAGCTGGCCAGCGCCACGACCACGGTCTGGAAGACAAGCAGGCCCCAGATCAGCGCAGACGGCGCGAACACCCCCGGCTCGCCGAGCAGCGCCGACAGCGCGGCCATCACCAGCGCCGACACGCCGAGCTGGTACAGCAGGTTCTTCTCGGGCGGCGCGCTGCGCAGCGGCGTCGTCTTCAGCACGATCGTGGTGGCGGCCCAGAGCACAGCGGCGCCCAGGCACATCAGGTCGCCGAGCAGCGCGTTCGGCTGCGGCGCGCCGGCGCGCTCGCCGAATGCGATCACGACCCCGGCGAAGGCGGCGGCGAGCCCGACCAGCTTGCGCCGGTTCAGCCGGTCGCCCGGAACGAACCAGTGCGCGCCGAGCGCCACGAAGAACGGCGACGTGTAGAGCAGCACCGCCGCGCGCGAGGCGTTGGTCCAGAGCAGGCCGGAGTAGAGCAGCGCGAACTCCAGCCCGAACAGCGTGCCGGCCAGGATGCCCGGCGCCAGCGTGCCGTCGCTGCGCCACACGGGGATGCGGCGCCAGCCGATCCAGCCGAGCAGCAGCAGGGCGGCGCCGGCCGAGCGCAGCGCCGCCTGCCAGACCGGCGAGATGCCCTCGTTGCCGACCTTCATCGCGACCTGGCCCAGCCCCCAGATCGCGCACAGCAGCACCTGCAGCATCACCGCCTGCGGCGGCAGCGCCCCGGCATCGCGCGAAACCGTCGTGCGGCTCGCGGACGGTGCCGCGCCGGGCAGGCGAGGGGAGCTGTTCATCGGCGCGAGGATACCGGGTTCGTTTGCCGGCCGGGGCATGCGTCCAGGGGTTTCCCCGATCGGGTGACGCCATTTCCGGCAACCCTCATGTAACATTTCCGGCAAACAATCTCCGGCGCCGCCTCAGTTCGGGGCGGTCCGGTGGCCCGGCCGCTGCCGGCAATTCCAGAGGAGAGAACAAGCATGAAGAACGAGCGTTTCGCCGCCCTCGGGGGCTGGGCGCGCAGCGGCCTGGCCGTCGCGCTGGTGTCGGCGGGCCTGACCGCCTCGATGCCGGCGTCGGCGCAGACCGAGATCCAGTGGTGGCACTCGATGACCGGCGCGCTGGGCGACCGTCTGAACAGCCTCGCCGACCGCTTCAACAAGAGCCAGTCCGAGTACAAGGTCACCGCGGTCTACAAGGGCTCGTATCCCGAGTCGATGACCGCCGGCATCGCCGCCTTCCGCGCCGGGAACGCCCCGCACATCATCCAGGTCTTCGAGGTCGGCACCGCCACGATGATGGCCGCCAAGGGCGCGATCGTGCCGGTCGAGAAGCTGATGAAGGACGCCGGCTACAAGTTCGACCGCACGGCCTACGTGCCGGCGGTGGCGGGCTTCTACACGACGAACAAGGGCGAGATGCTCTCGTTCCCGTTCAACAGCTCGACCACGGTCTTCTACTACAACAAGGACGCCTTCGCGAAGGCGGGCATCGCCAAGGTGCCCGAGACCTGGCCCGAGGTCGCCGCCGCGGCCGCCAAGATCAAGGCCTCGAACGCCGCGAGCTGCGGCTACACGTCCAGCTGGGCGAGCTGGGTCCACATGGAGAGCTTCTCGGCCTGGCACAACGTGGCCTTCGCCACCGAGAACAACGGCTTCGGCGGCACCAAGGCGCGCCTGGTCGTGAACACGCCGGTTCACGAGCGGCACCTGAACAACCTGGCGCAGTGGGCGAAGGACGGCTGGTTCCTGTATCCGGGCCGCACCAACCAGGGCGACGCGAAGTTCTACAGCGGCGAATGCGCGATGTTCACCGGCAGCTCGGCCGCCTACGCGAACGTCAAGCGCAACGCCAAGTTCGACTTCGGCATCGCGAAGCTGCCGTACTACTCCGACGTGCCGGGCGCGCCGCAGAACACGGTGATCGGCGGCGCCAGCCTGTGGGTGATGTCCGGCAAGAAGCCCGCCGAGTACAAGGGCGTCGCGAAGTTCTTCGACTTCCTGTCCTCGCCCGAGGTCCAGGCCGAATGGCACCAGGCCACCGGCTACCTGCCGCTGACCATCGCCGCCTACGAGCTCACGAAGAAGAGCGGCTTCTACGACAAGAACCCGGGCACCGACGTGTCGGTCCAGCAGATGATCGTCAAGACCACCGACAAGTCGCGCGGCGTGCGGCTCGGCAACTTCGTGCAGATCCGCGACGTGATCCACGAGGAGATGGAGTCGATGCTGGCCGGCAAGCAGACCGCGAAGCAGGCGCTCGAGAAGATCACCTCGCGCGGCAACGACCTGCTGGCCCGCTTCGAGCGCACCGCCCGGGAGTGACGGCCGGGCCCCGGACCGACACCACCGCGCGAGGCCGATCCTGGAAAAGCGAGTCGTCTTCCGCGGCCGGTGGCTGCCGGTCGCGCTGATCGCGCCGCAGATCGCGATCATCCTTGTGTTCTTCTACTGGCCGGCGATCCAGGCGCTGGTCCAGTCGGTGTTCATCCAGGACGCCTTCGGCGGCAGGATGGAGTTCGTCGGCCTCGAGAACTTCGAGGTGCTGTTTGCCGACGAGCTCTACCTGAACTCGTTCCGGATCACCGCGATCTTCTCGGTCGCGGTCGCCGCGATCGGCCTGGTCACGAGCCTCGCGCTCGCCTACTTCGCCGATCGCGCGATCCGCGGGGCGCTCGCCTTCCGCACGATGCTGATCATCCCCTACGCGGTCGCGCCGGCCATCGTCGGGGTGCTGTGGATGTTCCTGTTCAACCCGACACTGGGCATCGTCGCTCACTGGCTGCGCGGCTTCGGCATCGACTGGAACCACGTGCTCGACGGCGACCAGGCGATGATCCTGGTCATCATCGCCGCGGTCTGGAAGCAGATCAGCTACAACTTCATCTTCTTCCTGGCCGGCCTGCAGTCGATCCCCAAGTCGCTGATCGAGGCGGCCGCGCTCGACGGCGCGGGCGCCTGGCGCACCTTCCGCTCGGTGATCTTCCCGTTGCTGTCGCCGACGACCTTCTTCCTGCTCGTGATCAACGTCGTCTACGCCTTCTTCGACACCTTCGCGATCATCGACGCGGCCACCGAGGGCGGGCCCGCCAAGGCCACCGAGATCCTCGTCTACAAGGTCTTCTACGACGGCTTCAAGGCGCTCGACATCGGCAGCTCGGCCGCGCAGTCGGTCGTGCTGATGGCGATCGTGCTGGTGCTCACCTTCGTGCAGTTCCGCTTCATCGAGCGGCGCGTGCAGTACTGACCCCGGACGACGGCCATGCTCGATCGCGATCCCGTGATGAAGGTGGTCACCTACCTGGTGCTTTGCGCCGGCGTGGCGATCATCGCGCTGCCGGTCTGGGTCACCTTCGTCGCCTCCACGCAGACGCTCGAGCAGGTGCTGGCCGCGCCGATGTCGCTGGTTCCAGGCGATCGCTTCCTGGCGAACTACGCCGAGGTCCTTGCCTCCGGCGCCGGCAACTCGGGGGCGCCGGTGGCGCGGATGCTGGGCAACAGCCTGCTGATGGCGATGGTCATCGCGGTCGGCAAGATCGTGATCTCGCTGCTGTCTGCCTTCGCGCTGATCTACTTCCGCTTTCCGCTCAAGAAGCTCGCGTTCTGGATGGTGTTCGTGACGCTGATGCTGCCGGTCGAGGTGCGGATCATGCCGACCTACGAGGTGATGTCCACGCTCGGCCTGATCGACACCTACACCGGCCTGACCTTGCCGCTGATCGCGTCGGCCACCGCGACGTTCCTGTTCAGGCAGTTCTTCATGACGGTGCCCGACGAGATGGCCGAGGCCGCCAAGATCGACGGGGCGGGTCCGATGCGCTTCTTCTTCCACATCCTGGTGCCGCTTTCGCGCACCAACATCGCGGCGCTGTTCGTGATCCTGTTCGTCTACGGCTGGAACCAGTACCTTTGGCCGCTGCTGGTCACCACCCAGGAGTCCATGTACCCGGTGGTGATCGGCATCAAGCGGATGATCTCCGGCGGCGACGCGGCGACCGAGTGGCAGCTGGTGATGGCCACCGCGATGCTCGCGATGCTGCCGCCGGTGGCGGTGGTCGTGCTGATGCAGAAGTGGTTCGTCAAGGGCCTCGTCGACCCGGACAAGTGAGCCCGAACCGAAGGGGCATGTCGTGATCCTGGCTTCCAAGATGCCGAGCGTCGACTTCGACGGCTGGCCGTATCCCGCCTTCGTCGCCCACCGCGGCGCCGGCCTGCTCGCGCCGGAGAACACGCTGGCGGCGATGCGCGCCGGCTTCGACTACGGGTACCGGATGTTCGAGTTCGACGCGAAGCTCTCCGGCGACGGCGTGGCGATGCTGATGCACGACCCGGTGGTGGAACGGACCACCGACGGCAGCGGGCGCGTGGCCGGCATGAGCTGGGGCGAGATCGCCAGGCTCGACGCGGGCAGCTGGCACTCTGCGCGTTTCGCCGGCGAGCCGGTGCCCACGCTCGCGCGCGTCGCGCGCTGGCTGCGCGCCAACGATTGCCTCGCCAACATCGAGATCAAGCCCTGCCCGGGCCGCGAGGCCGAGACCGGCGCGGCGATCGCGATCGAGGCGCGATTGCTGTGGCGCGAGGCCGAGGTGCCGCCGCTGATCTCGTCGTTCTCCGAAGCGGCCCTCGATGCGGCGCGCCGGGTGGCCCCGGAGCTGCCGCGCGCCTTGCTGCTTGCGCAGTTGCCGGAAGACTGGCTCGATCGCTGCCGCGCGCTCGGTTGCGTGGCGCTCGATGCCAACCACCGCGCGCTCGATGCCGCCACGATCGCGCGGGCGCGGGCGGCGGGCCTGCGCGTGCTCGCGTACACGGTCAACGAGCCGGCGCGGGCGGCCGAACTGCGCGGCGCCGGGCTCGATTGCGTGATCACCGACGCGATCGACCTGATCGCGCCGGGCGCCGGTTGACGGGGGTCAACGCCCGCGAGGCTGTCGTGACCGACAATTCGCATCGACGCTACAGGAGATGCGAATGGCTTTGTCGGACCAACAGATCGCCGGCCTGCTCGCCGGAATGCGCGAGCGCCTCGCCGTGCTCGAAGAGGAGATCGCCCGCAAGCTCGGCGACAGCGCCGACGACCTGACGGTGCTCGACCGGGTGGGCGACACAGGCGACCTGTCGCAGGCGATCTCGAGCAGCGAGATCGATCTTTCCGAGGCCCTGCGCGACATCGAGGAGTGGCGGGCCCTTCGCGGCGCGATGCGGCGCATCGACGAAGGCGGTTACGGCTTCTGCGTGGATTGCGGCGTGGAGATTCCCTTCGCGCGGCTGCAGGCGCAGCCGGTGGCGCTTCGCTGCGTCGATTGCCAGTCGCGGGCCGAGCGCGCCTCGGGCCAGCACTCGTCGACGATGTGATGTAGCCAGGGGCGGCGGTTGCTCGGCGGCCGTGCGCGGGCTGCGGCGCGCGGACCGCCGTTACCCGAAGCGGCCGTGCAGGAACCATCCGCCGGCCGCGTCGTCGCCCAGGCGCTCGCGGTAGATCCAGAGCAGGCGGTGCAGCGAGTCCTCGGCGACGAAATAGTCGCGCTGCACCGAACGGTCGTCCCACCAGCCGCTTTCGATTCGCTCCGGCCCCGCGAGCAGGCTCAGCGGGCCCTCGCGAAAAGGCAGGCCGTTGCGCTCGCCCAGCGCCAGCGGCGAATCGAGCAGCCACAATGGCCTGGGCAACGCGGCGAGGCGAGGCGTTGCCGGCGATGCCCGGGACGGCCGGCGTTTCAGCAGCGCGAGATCGGCTTCGCAGGCCCGCCACGCCGCCTCGGGGCGATGGTCATCGACCTGCTGCAGACGGCGGACCCCCTCGTGCCCGAGCCGGGCCTGCAGGCGCTCGACCAGCGGGGCCAGCGCCTCGGCCACGCCTGCCGGATCGGGGAAGAGGCTGCCGCTCGCCGGCGCCGCCGGATCGAGCTCGCGGCAGCGCAAGCGCAGGGCAGAGGCCGGCGCCGGCAGCCTGAGAACCGCCAGCCGCTCGCGCAGCACCGGTCGCAGGCGGTCGACGTGCCAGGCCGGCTCGGCGAGTCCCGGCGCCAGCACGGTGTCGGGGCGTTCGCCGTCGTGCTCGATCGCGAGCTCGAAAGCCCGGGTTGCCTTCTGCGAGGCCTGCAGCCAGCGGCACAGGTGCTCGACCAGCCGGAAGGCGGCCCATTCCAGGGCGGGCGTGGCGTCGACCCTGGCCGGCAACTCGAGCCGTTCGTCGAAGGCGGGCGGCGGCACGTGACGGGGGCGGGGATCGGGGCGAAGCCCGAGCGCCCGGTCGAGTTCGTCGAGCAGGGGCTGGCCGAAGCGGCGCGCCAGGCCGTGGCGCGGCAGCGCGAGCAGCGATGCGATCCGGCGCAGGCCGGCCGACTCGAGCGCGTCGAGGCATGGGGCCGCCGATTCCAGCAAGGCGACGGGCAAGGGTCCGAGGCGTGCCGGCAGCCCGGACGGCGCGAGGCAGCGGGCGCCGTCGCGCCAGCGGGCGAGCAGCGATGCGGCGCCCGGCGTGGGCGCCATCGCGAGCGAGGCGCGCAAGCCCTGGGCCAGGAGTTCCTGCCGGATCAGGCGCTCGAGCGCATCGGCGCCACCGAAATAGCGAAGGCTGGGACCGGTTTCGAGCAGCAGTCCGGCATGCGCCTCGACGCTGACGACCGGCGTGAACCGAATCGCCCAGGTGGCCAACCGGGCGAGTTCGCCGGGCCCGGCCACCGCCTGCGGCTCGAATCGAAGGGCATGCCAGCGCATGGGAGGATTCCGGCGGTGCCGGGGAAGCGGCGCCGCGCTGCCGGTTCAGATCACGCGCAACGGCGCGTCGGCGTGGCCGGCTTGCAGCCGTGCCTCGGCAGGCCGACGGGCGTCCGCATCCGTGCCGCTGCCCTGCGGCTCGGCCGCGCGCGGGCGCAGGCGGATCGCCGTGGGCGGCCCGGGAAGGTCGACGACGACGGGCCGCGACAGCACCGGGCCGCGCCGCTTGAGGATCTGCACCGACAGCCGCTGCTGCGGGCGCGGCAGCAGCAACAGGCGCAAGGGGGCCGGTGAAGGCTGGAACTGGGCGGGCAGTTCGCGGAACAGGAATACCGGGCCGGTTGCGCCGCGGGCCGCCGCCTGCATGCGCCGCAGGTGCTCGGGGCGGCAGCGATCCTGGGCAATCCAGGCGAGCAGGGCGCCGAATCCGGCATTGCGCAGCGCCTGCTCGACGGCCCACAACCGGTCGGCTGCGTTCTGCGCCTGGACCACGAGCAGGCAGTCGGGATCGATGCCGAAGTCGGCCAGCGCCGGCGCGTAGGGAACCAGCGGCGGCGCCATCAGGATCGCGATGCGCCGCTCCCGGCTAAGCTGCCTGAGCAGGGGCACGAGCAGGCGGAGCTCGCCGATGCCGGGCTCGCGGGCGATCAGCTCGGTGAGCATGCCGGCCGGCCAGCCCGCGCCGGGCAGCTCGGCATCGAGCGCGCGATAGCCGGTGGGCAGCGTGTCGACGCCGGCCTGTCCGAGCTGGCTGGCGCGCCAGACCGATGCGGGCAGCGGCGCGGGCAGTCGTGCCCCGGCTGGAGGCTCGCTCGACACGGTTGCTCAGAGTCCCTTGCCCGCGCGCACCAGGCCCACGCCGATCCCTTCGATCGCCAGCTCCTCGTGGCGGGTGTCGACGACGATCGGCGAGAAGTCGGGGTTCTCGGGCAGCAGCTCGACGACGTGGCCGCGGCGCTGCCAGCGCTTGACGGTGACGTCGTCGCCGACGCGCGCCACGACGATCTGGCCGTTGCGGGCCTCGGCCGCGCGCCGCACCGCGAGCAGGTCGCCGTCGAGGATGCCGGCGTCGCGCATGCTCATGCCGCGGACCTTCAGCAGGTAGTCGGGCCGCTCGCTGAAGAGCTCTGGATCGAGCGCGTAATTGGCCTCGATGTGCTCCTGCGCGAGGATCGGGCTGCCGGCGGCCACCCGCCCGACCAGCGGAAGGCTGAAGGAGATCCGGACCGCCTGCGGCGCCTCGTTCTGCGCGTCGGGCATCAGGCGCAGGCGGATGCCGCGCGACGCGCCCGACGTGAGCTCGATCACCCCCTTGCGCGCCAGTGCCTTCAGGTGCTCTTCGGCCGCGTTGGCCGACCGGAACCCGAGCCGGGAGGCGATCTCGGCCCGCGTGGGCGGGAAGCCGGTATCGGCGATGTGCTGCCGGATCAGGGAGAGGATTTCCTGCTGTCTTGCGGTGAGCTCGCGCATCGGACGGATTCCCGGGGGGTTTCGCAGACTGTATTTTCATACAGTGAGCGCTCGACTTTCAAGCCCCCGATATTTTTCTCGGCCCCGTCAGGAAACTCCTGTGCAGACCCCGGCATTTGTGGCAAAGTGAATGCGGGCCGTGTTCTGGACGGCCCGGGAATTGCATTTCACGGTCTGCTGGTTCCGGTGTTCCTCGAAATGCAATGTTCGAAACGGTTCGAGGATTCGTACACCCGATGGGAACCAAGATCTACGTGGGCAATCTGCCCTGGCGCGCCACCGATGCCCAGCTTTCGGAGCTGTTCGGAGCGCACGGCGAAGTCACCGACGCGCGGATCGTGACCGATCGCGAAACCGGCCGCTCGCGCGGCTTCGGTTTCGTCACCATGGCTTCCGCCGAAGCGGCGCAAGCCGCGATCCGGGCGCTCAACGGTTACTCGCTCGAAGGCCGCAGCCTGGTCGTCAACGAAGCCCGTGAACAGGGCGGTGGCGGCGGCTTCGGCGGCGGCGGCGGTGGTCGTCGTCCTGGCGGTGGCGGCGGCGGTTACGGCGGCGGCGGTGGCGGCGGCTATCGCGGCGGCGGTGGTGGCGGCGGCTACGGTGGTGGTGGCGGCGGTTACGGCGGCGGCGGCGGCGGTGGTGGCGGCTATGGCGGTGGCGACCGCGAGGGCGGCCGGGGCGGCCCGCGGCGCGCGCGTCAGTTCGGCCAGTAAGCCGGTCAGGCGGCCGGGTTTTTCCCGGCTTGCCGGCCGGGGAGCGAGGGCTCCCCGCACGAGGCCTGCGACATTCGCAGGCCTCTTTTCATTGGCGCGCCGGCTTCGCTCGCCGGCCCGCGCTCACGTGCCCGCTCACATGCCCGGATAGTTCGGCCCGCCGCCGCCCTCGGGCACGACCCAGACGATGTTCTGCGTCGGGTCCTTGATGTCGCAGGTCTTGCAGTGCACGCAGTTCTGCGCGTTGATCTGCAGGCGATCGCTGCCGTCCTCGTCCTTCACGAACTCGTAGACGCCGGCCGGGCAGTAGCGCTGCTCGGGGCCGGCGTACTTGGCCAGGTTCGTCGCCACCGGCACCGAGGCATCCTTCAGCGTCAGGTGGATCGGCTGGTTCTCCTCGTGGTTGGTGTTCGACACGAACACCGAGGACAGCCGGTCGAAGCTCAGCTTGCCGTCGGGCTTCGGGTACTGGATCGGCGTGCATTCCGAGGCCGGCTTCAGGTAGGCGTGGTCGGGCTTGGTCGTGTGCATCGTCCACGGCGCCTTGCCCTTGAAGACCACCTGGTCGATGCCGACCAGCAGCGTGCCCAGCCAAAGCCCCTTGCCCATCGCCGGCTTGAAATTGCGCGCCCGGTACAGCTCGTCGTGCAGCCACGAGGCCCGGAAGGCCTCGGGATAGGCGGTCAGCCGGTCGCTGGCGCGCCCCGCGGCGATCGCCTCGAACGCGGCCTCGGCCGCCAGCATGCCGGTCTTGATCGCCGCGTGGCTGCCCTTGATCCGCGAGGCGTTCAGGAAGCCGGCGTCGCAGCCGATCAGGCAGCCGCCCGGGAAGGTGAAGTCCGGCAGCGAGTTCAGGCCGCCCGCGGTGATCGCGCGCGCGCCGTAGGACAGCCGCTTGCCGCCCTCGAGGAAATGGCGGATCGCCGGGTGCGTCTTGTAGCGCTGGAATTCCTCGAACGGCGACAGCCACGGGTTGCTGTAGTTCAGGCCGACCACGAAGCCGACGGCGACCTTGTTGTCGTCGAAGTGATAGAGGAAGGAGCCGCCGTAGGTGTCGCTGGACAGCGGCCAGCCGGCGGTATGGACGACCAGGCCCGGCTTGTGCTTCGCCGGGTCGATCTCCCAGAGCTCCTTCAGGCCGATGCCGTAGCTCTGCGGGTCGCGGCCGGCGTCGAGCGCGAACTTCGAGATCAGCTGCTTGCCCAGGTGGCCGCGGGCGCCCTCGGCGAAGAAGGTGTACTTCGCGTGCAGCTCCATGCCGGGCTGGAAGGCGTCGGTGGGCTCGCCGTCGCGGCCGACGCCCATGTTGCCGGTGGCCACGCCCTTGACCGAGCCGTCGTCGTTGTAGAGGACCTCGGAGGCTGCGAAGCCGGGGTAGATCTCGACGCCGAGCGCCTCGGCCTGCTGGCCCAGCCAGCGCACGACGTTGCCCAGGCTGATCACGTAGTTGCCGTGATTCTGGAAGCAGGCGGGCAGCATCCAGTTCGGCACCTGCCGCGAGCCGGTCTCGGACAGGAACAGGAAACGGTCCTCGCTGACCTCGGTGTTCAGCGGCGCGCCCATCGATTTCCAGTCGGGCAGCAGCTCGTTCAGCGCGCGCGGATCCATGACCGCGCCCGACAGGATGTGCGCGCCGATCTCGGAACCCTTCTCGATCACGCAGACGCCGAGCTCGCTGCCCTTGTCGGCGGCGAGCTGCTTGAGCCTGATCGCGGCGGCCAGGCCGGCGGGGCCGCCGCCGACGATGACCACGTCGAATTCCATCGAGTCGCGCTGGACGTCCATTTCTTCTCCGGAGGATGCAGACAGTGCCTTGTTCGACCGTCGATTGTCCCGGAAACCGGTGCATCGGCGCAAACCGGGGGGCGCTGCGGATCGATTCGGATAACATCGGCCGCAAGGCTTTCCCGAAATCATCGCGGCCGCGGTCGAGGCGGCCGGCGCAAGGAGAACACAGTGCCCACCTCATTCGACCTGACCGGCAAGACGGCCCTGATCACCGGCGCATCGAGCGGCCTCGGGGCGCGCTTCGCCCGGCTGCTCGCCGACAACGGCGCCCAGGTCGTGCTCGCCTCGCGCCGCACGGAACGGCTGAAGGAGCTCCGCGCGGAGATCGAGGCGGCCGGCGGCGACGCGCACGTCGTCGCGCTCGACGTGACCGACAACGCAGCGATCGAGGCGGCCGTCGCCCAGGCCGAGACCGATGCCGGGCCGATCGACATCCTGGTCAACAACTCCGGCGTCAGCACCACCCAGCGGCTGGTCGACGTCACCGCCGAGGACTACGACTTCGTCTTCGACACCAACACGCGCGGCGCCTTCTTCGTGGCCCAGGCGGTCGGCAAGCGGATGATCGCGCGCGCCAAGGAGGACCCGACGCGGCGCGCCCGCATCGTGAACGTGGCCTCGATGGCCGGGTTGCGGGTGCTCGCTCAGATCGGCGTCTACTGCATGAGCAAGGCCGCGGTCGTGCACATGACCAAGGCGATGGCGCTCGAGTGGGGCCGCTACAACATCAACGTCAACGCGGTCTGCCCCGGCTACATCGAGACCGAGATCAATGCCCACCACTGGCAGACCGAGGCCGGCCAGAAGCTGATCCAGATGCTGCCGCGGCGCAGGGTGGGCAAGCCCGAGGACCTCGACGGCGTGATGCTGCTGCTCGCCTCGGACCAGTCCGACTTCGTCAACGGCGCGGTGATCGCGGCCGACGACGGCTTCGCGCTGTAGCGCGCCCGGCAGCCGCGGCGATCGACGGAGGAGGGAACCGATGCGCGAGACCGCAGCCCGGCTCGACGATCCCCGAGAGGCGGCGGCATTCGCCTCGGGCTTCCAGCTGTCGGCGCCGCCGCCCGACTTCGTCGACGATCCCTATCCGTACTACCGCGCGCTGCGCGAGCACGACCCGGTGCGCCGGCTCGCCGACGGCAGCCTGTTCCTCACCCGCTTCGACGACGTGTCGGCGGTCTATCGCAGCCCGCACGCCAGCTCCGACAAGAAGCGCGAGTTCCGGCCGAAGTTCGGCGACACGCCGCTCTACGAGCACCACACGACCAGCCTGGTGTTCAACGACCCGCCGCTGCACACCCGGGTGCGCAGGCTGATCCTGGGCGCGGTCAACCAGCGCGCGATCGCGCGGATGGAGGCGGGCGTGGTCGCGCTGGTCGACGGGCTGCTCGACGCGATGCAGGACAAGGGCGCGTTCGACCTGATCGACGACTTCGCCGCGCAGATCCCGGTCGAGGTGATCGGCAACCTGCTCGCCGTGCCGCGCGCCGACCGCGGGCCGCTGCGCGGCTGGTCGCTCGCGATCCTGGCGGCGCTCGAGCCGGTGCCCACCGGGCAGATGCTGGACACCGGCAATGCGGCGGTGCGCGAGTTCTCGGCCTATCTCGACGGCCTGATCGCCGATCGGCGGGCGCATCCGCTCGATCCTGACGAAGACGTGCTGACCCGCCTGATCCAGGGCGAGGTCGGCGGCGAGCGGCTCGGCCACGCCGAGCTGGTCCAGAACTGCATCTTCCTGCTCAACGCGGGGCACGAGACCACGACCAACCTGATCGGCAACGGCCTGGACACGCTGCTGTCCCGGCCCGACGAACTGCGCAGGCTGCGCGAGGACCCGTCTCTGCTGAACACGGCGATCGAGGAGATGCTGCGCTACGAGAGCCCGCTGCAGTTCAACAACCGCTGCATGACGGCCGACTGCGAGATCGGCGGCGTGCCGGTCGCGGCCGGCACGCTGGTCACGCTGTGCATCGGCGCGGCGAACCGCGACCCGTCGCAGTTCGACGACCCCGAGCGTTTCGACGTCGGCCGCAAGCCGAACCGTCACGTCGCCTTCGGCCACGGCGATCACGCCTGTGCCGGCATGAACGTGGCGCGGATGGAAGGCCGGATCGCGATCGGGAGGCTGGTCGCGCGTTTCCCTGGCCTGCAGCGCGACGGCGCAGCCGACCGCGACCGCCGGCTGCGCTTCCGCGGGCTCAGGCACCTGCCGGCACGGGCGGCCTGAATCAGTCGTGATTGCCGGCGGCGCCGCTTCCGAGGCGGCGCCGGATGCCCTCGCGGATGTGACGGATGCCGAGCGCGACCGCGATCGCGATCGGCACCACCGACAGCCCGGCCGCCAGGTCGGGATCGACCGGCCAGCCGCCGGCCTTCGCCGCCTTGGCGATGTAGCCGACCAGTCCCACCGCGTAATAGGTGATCGCCGCCACCGACAGCCCTTCGACCGTCTGCTGCAGGTTCAGCTGCAGGCGGGCGCGCCGGTTCATCGCGGCCAGCAGCTCCTGGTTCTGCCGCTCGCGCTCGATGTCCACGCGGGTGCGCAGCAGGGCGCTGGCGCGGGCGATCCGCTCCGCGGTCGCGTCGACCCGGCGGGCGACGCTTTCGCAGAAGGCCATCGCCGGGCCGAAACGGCGCTCTAGAAAGCCGGTCGGCGTCTGCAGGCCGGGCAGCCGCCCGTCGCGCAGGCCGGCGCCGCGCTGCTGGACGATCGCGTGATAGGCGCGCGCGGCCGCGAAGCGAAAGCCGGTGGTGCCGGCGATCCGCTCGACGGTGGCGGCCAGCCGGGTGATCTGCCGCAGCAGGGCCGGCTCGTCGGTCGCCTCGGCGGTCTCCAGCCGGGCGACCAGTTCGCTCAGCTCGCGCTCGACCGCGTCCAGCTCGCCGGCGGTGCGGCGGGCGAGCGGAAAGGCGAGCATCGCCATCATCCGGTACACCTCGATCTCGATCAGCCGCTGCACCTCGCGGCCGGTCAGCGTGCGGCTCGTGTCGCGCGTCAGCAGCAGGAAGCGGGTGAAGCCGTCGGGCCCGACGCGGAAGTCGGTGCAGGCGGTCGCGGCGCCGTCGGCCAGCGTGGCGGCGGTAAGCGATTCGCGGTCGAAGAGATCGGCGAAGCTCTCGCGCGTCTCGGCTGGCAGCACGGCCACGTGCAGGCCGGCGATCTGCTGGCCGGGCAGGCTCGCCAGCCAGTCAGCCGGCAGCGCCGACAGGGCGGGATCGGCGAACGGCGCGGCGGCGCTGCAGTCGTCGCGGTAGACGGTCAGGTCGTCGAACTCGCCGTGCCGCTCCCACTTCAGCCGGAAGCTGCCGAAGTCGCCGAAGAAGTGCCGCACGCCGGGCGGCGGGCCGGGCCGGCCGAGGCGCTCGCACAGCCGGCCGATCGCCGCGTACAGCGAGCCCGGGTGTGTCGGATCCACCGCCTGGCCCTCGGGGCCCAGCAGGGCGATGTGCGAAACTGACTGGGGCGACGCCACGGCCAGCCGCGGCCGCGCGTGGATCTCGTTCTGCAGCGCGAAGCGCTCCGGATGCGAGCGCATCGGCTGCGGGAAGTCGCGCGCGCCGTCGGCTTCGCCGGGACTCGAATCCTTCTGATGACTTGGCTTCTGCACGGAGATCGACCGAGGGTGACTGGACAGCGACGCGAAGAAGAAAGGGTCCCGGTGTTCGAGATGGACATCCCGATCCGCTGGGGCGACATGGACGCGATGGGCCATGTCAATAATACGGTCTACTTCCGCTATCTCGAGCAGCTCCGGATCAGCTGGTTCGACGCGCTGGGCATGAGCGCGAATCCCGACGGCACCGGGCCGGTCATCGTCAACGCGCACTGCAGCTTCATCCGCGAGCTGCAGTACCCGGGCACGGTCCGCTGCCGGCTGTACGTCGGCCAGATCGGCCGCTCCAGCTTCGAGACCACCGCGCTGCTGTCGCGCACCGACGATCCCGACACGGTCTACGCCGAAGGCGGCGCCAAGGTGGTGTGGGTCGATTTCCCGAAGCGGAAGTCGACGCCGCTGCCCGACGCGGTCCGCAAGGCGATCGTCGAGCCGGTGGGGTGATCGTGGCGGGGCCCGGGGGCGGGGTTTCCTTCTCGCCGGGCTGAGGCTGCGGCCCCGCTTTGCGGGGCTTCCCTCGTCTTCCTCGTCCGCGGCGGGTCGGGCGCAACTCGCGGGCCCTTCAGGCCCGCTCAGACAGCGCCCTCCCTGATCGCCGCTCCCTTCGGAAGCACTCGGCTTGCCAAAGCCCGGCGAGAAGGAAACCCCACCCCCGGGCCAGCGAGCCTGCTCAGACTGCCGACACGTCGATCGGGCACCCGGTCTTTTCGACGATCTCGTGCTTGGAGACGCCGGGCGCGAGCTCGAGCAGCTTCAGGCCGTTCGGCGTCACCTTGATCACACCGAGGTCGGTGACGATCGTGTCGACCACGCCGACGCCGGTCAACGGCAGCGAGCATTCCTTCAGCAGCTTCTGCTCCTCGGTGCCGTCCTTCTTCTTGGCGGTGTGCTCCATCAGGACGATGACGCGGCCCACGCCGGCGACCAGGTCCATCGCGCCGCCCATGCCCTTGACCATCTTGCCGGGGATCATCCAGTTGGCCAGGTCGCCTTTCTCGCTGACCTGCATCGCGCCGAGGATCGCCAGGTTGATCTTGCCGCCGCGAATCATCGCGAACGAATCCGCCGACGAGAAGATCGACGAGCCGGGCAGCGTGGTCACGGTCTGCTTGCCGGCATTGATCAGGTCGGGGTCGACCTCGTCCTCGGTCGGGAACGGGCCGATGCCGAGCAGCCCGTTCTCGGACTGCAGCCAGACCTCCATGTCGGCCGGCACGTGGTTGGCCACCAGCGTCGGCAGGCCGATGCCCAGGTTCACGTAGTAGCCGTTCTTCAGTTCGCGGGCCGCGCGCGCGGCCATTTCGTCTCGGGTCCAGGCCATGCGTCTCTCCTCAGCGAGCGGGGCGGGTGGTGCGCTGCTCGATGCGCTTTTCCGGGGTCGGGTTGTGCACGATACGGTGCACGTAGATGCCGGGCAGGTGGATCGCGTCGGGGTCGATCTCGCCGGTCGGCACGATCACCTCGGCCTCGACCACGGTGATCTTCCCGGCCATCGCGACGTTCGGGTTGAAGTTGCGCGCGGTGCGGCGGAACACCAGGTTGCCCGAGCGGTCGGCCATCCAGGCCTTGACCAGCGACACGTCGGGAACCAGCGAGCGCTCCATCACGTACTTGCGGCCCTCGAACTCGCGGATCTCCTTGCCCTCGGCCACGATGGTGCCCACGCCGGTCTGCGTGAAGAAGGCGGGAATGCCCGCGCCGCCGGCGCGCAGCTTCTCGGCCAGCGTGCCCTGTGGCGTGAACTCGAGCTCGAGCTCGCCGGACAGGTACTGCCGCTCGAACTCCTTGTTCTCGCCGACGTAGCTGGCGATCATCTTGCGGATCTGGCGGGTGGCCAGCAGCAGGCCGAGGCCGAAGCCGTCGACGCCCGCATTGTTCGAGATGCAGGTCAGGTTCTTGACGCCGCTGTCGCGCAGCGCGGCGATCAGCGCCTCGGGAATGCCGCACAGGCCGAAGCCGCCGACGGCGATCATCTGGCCGTCTCGGACGATGTCCGCCAGCGCTTCGGCGGCGCTTGGGTAAACCTTGCTCATCGGATTCCTCGGTGGGTCGTCGAATGTCGCCGGATTATAAAGTCGCCGCGTCGATGACTAGAATCGCGAACGAAGCACTAGGGAGGTGTCGGCCATGCAGGGCAGTCGATTCGGGAGTGGGCGGGCCGCGATGCAGGCCCAGCGCGATGACGGCGCCTCGGGCGCGGGCCCGGGCGCGAGCGCAGCGGGCGCCCCGGCGGATCAGCACGCGTCCCGCGATCCGGGCATCGGGCTCGCGCTGAGGCTCGAGCGCGAGCTCGACGCGCAGTCGGGCGACGTCGCCCGCACGCTGCGCGAGGAGATCGGCCCGCAGCTCACCGCCTTGCGCACGCTGGCCGCGTCCTTCGAGTCGCGGCTCGCCGGCGCGGAGCCCTCGCTGGCGCCGCTGGCCTCGGTGATGCTGCGCCAGGCCGATTCGGTGATCGAATCGGTGCGCGCGCTGGTGGCGCGCGTGCGCCCCGACGCGCTGTCCTGCGGCGGCCTGCCGGAAGCGCTGCGCGCGCTCGCTGCCGACTGGCGGCTGCGGCGTCCGGGCTGCCGCGTGGAACTGCTGCTCGATCCGGCCGACGAGGCCGGCTTCGGGCTCGCCAGCCCGGTCATCGAGACCGCCGCCTTGCAGGCGGCCGCGGCGGCGCTCGAACGGGCCTTCGGCAACGGGGCCTCGGGCGTGATCCTGGCGGCGTCCCGCGAGGACAGTCGCCTGCTGCTGCAGATCGACGACGACGGGGCGCCCCCCGGCAAGGGGCGCGGCGTGCCGGGCTGGTTCGCGGCCGCGGACGCCCGGATCGCGGCCCTCGGCGGCGAGTCGCAGGTCGAGCGCTCAGAGGGCGGCGGCACAGCGGTGATCGTCCGCCTGCCCTGGCACGCGGCCTCCGGAACCGGGCCCGTGGCGGCCGGCTCGCCTGTATAATCGCGCTTTACCGGCGGACCTTCATGACCAAATTCGTATTCGTCACCGGTGGCGTGGTGTCCTCCCTCGGCAAGGGCATCGCCGCCGCGTCGATCGCCGCGCTGCTCGAGTCGCGCGGCATCCGGGTCACCCTTCTCAAGCTCGACCCGTACATCAACGTCGATCCGGGCACGATGAGCCCGTTCCAGCACGGCGAGGTGTTCGTCACCGAAGACGGCGCGGAAACCGACCTCGACCTCGGCCACTACGAGCGCTTCGTCAGCGCCCGCATGCGCCGCTGGAACAACTTCACCACCGGCCAGATCTACGAGTCGGTGATCAAGAAGGAGCGGCGCGGCGAGTACCTCGGCCGCACGGTCCAGGTGATCCCGCACATCACCAACGAGATCCAGGCCTTCATCGAGCGCGGGGCCGGCATCGGCACGCCCGAGGCGGCCCAGGTCGCGATCGTCGAGATCGGCGGCACGGTCGGCGACATCGAGTCGCTGCCCTTCCTGGAGGCAGTCCGGCAGATGAGCCTGAAGCTCGGCCGCGGCAATTCCTGCTTCGTGCACCTGACGCTGGTGCCGTTCATCGCGTCGGCCGGCGAGCTCAAGACCAAGCCGACCCAGCACTCGGTGCAGAAGCTGCGCGAGATCGGCATCTCGCCCGACATGCTGATGTGCCGGGCCGACCGCCGGATTCCCGACGACGAGCGCGCGAAGATCTCGCTGTTCTCCAACGTGCCGCTCGACTCGGTCATCTCGGTCTGGGACGCCACCAGCATCTACAAGATCCCGCGCATGCTGCACGAGCAGGGCGTCGATCGCACGCTCTGCGAGATCCTGCGCCTGGACACGAAACCGGCCGACCTCTCGGTCTGGGACAGCCTGGTGCACGCGCTCGAGCATCCGGAGCGCGAGGTCCGCATCGCGATGGTCGGCAAGTACGTCGACCTGACCGAGTCCTACAAGTCGCTGTCCGAGGCGCTGATCCACGCCGGCATCCACACGAAGAGCCGGGTGAGGATCGAGTACATCGATTCCGAGCGGATCGAGTCCGAGGGCACCGGCATGCTCGAGGGCTTCGATGCGATCCTGGTGCCGGGCGGCTTCGGCAAGCGCGGCGTCGAGGGCAAGATCGCCGCGATCCGGTTCGCGCGCGAGCGCGGCGTGCCCTACCTGGGCATCTGCCTCGGCATGCAGCTGGCGGTCATCGAGTTCGCCCGCGACGTCTGCGGGCTCCAGGGGGCCAACAGCACCGAGTTCGACGCCGACACGCCGCATCCGGTCGTGGGCCTGATCACCGAATGGCTCGACCGCGAAGGCAAGGTCGAGAAGCGCAGCGTCGAGTCCGACCTGGGCGGCACGATGCGCCTGGGCGCCCAGCGCTGCCCGATCGTGGCCGGCACCCGCGCCGCCGAGATCTACGGCGAGTCGGTCAACGAGCGCCATCGCCATCGCTACGAGGTCAACAACCACTACGTCGCGCAGCTGGAGCAGGCGGGGCTGGTGGTCTCGGCGCGCACGCCCACCGAGAAGCTGACCGAGATCGTCGAGCTGCCGCGCAGCGGCCCGCTCGCGCATCCGTGGTTCGTGGGCGTGCAGTTCCACCCCGAGTTCACCTCCACCCCGCGCGACGGCCATCCGCTGTTCCGGGCCTACATCGAGGCGGCGCTCGCCCGGGCCGGTGATGCCGCCGTGGCGCGCGCTGGCAGGCTGGCGGCGGCCGGCTGAGTCCGGCGCAGTCGATCCGGAGGACACGCACCGAATGAAACTCTGCGATTTCGAGGTCGGGCTCGACCGGCCGCTGTTCCTGATCGCCGGCCCCTGCGCGATCGAGAGCCTGGAGCTCGCGATCGAGACCGCGGGTCGGCTGAAGGAGATCACCGGGGCGCTCGGTGTTCCCTTCATCTACAAGTCGTCGTTCGACAAGGCCAACCGCAGCTCGGGCAAGTCTTTCCGCGGCCCGGGCCTCGACGAGGGCCTGAAGATCCTCGACACGGTCCGCTCGCGGATCGGCGTGCCGGTGCTGACCGACGTTCACGAGATCGACCAGGTGCGTCCGGTCGCCGACGTGGTCGACGTGCTGCAGACGCCGGCCTTCCTTGTGCGGCAGACCGACTTCATCCGCGCGGTCGCCACGGCCGGCAGGCCGGTCAACATCAAGAAGGGCCAGTTCCTGGCGCCGCACGACATGAAGAACGTCGTCGACAAGGCGCGCGAGGCCGCGGTCGAGGCCGGTGGCGACGGCGACAACATCATGGTCTGCGAGCGGGGCGCCTCGTTCGGCTACAACAACCTGGTCTCGGACATGCGCTCCCTGGCGATCATGCGCGAGACCGGCTGCCCGGTGGTGTTCGACGCCACGCACTCGGTGCAGCTGCCGGGCGGGCAGGGCACCTCGTCCGGCGGGCAGCGCGAGCACGTGCCGGTGCTGGCGCGCGCCGCGGTGGCCGCCGGCGTTTCCGGGCTGTTCATGGAGACCCATCCGAACCCCGCTCGCGCACTGTCGGACGGCCCGAACGCCTGGCCCCTGGACCGTATGGCCGAGCTGCTCGCCACGCTGACCGCGCTCGACGCGGTCGTCAAGCGCACGGGCTTTCCCGAGATCGGCCTGCAGGGCTGAACGCCTCCGGGTCCCGAAAACACGCTACGAACACAGGAGCATCGATGACCGCCTACGTGATCGCCGACGTCAAGGTTTCCGATCCCGACAAGTACAAGGGTTACATGGCGCTGAGCCCCGAGGCGGTCCGCTCGGCCGGCGGCGAGTTCGTGGTTCGCGGCGGCGCGCACCAGGTGCTCGAGGGCAAGTGGCAGCCGAACCGCCTGGTCGTGCTGAAGTTCCCGAGCTACGCGCAGGCGCAGGCCTTCTACGACTCGGCCCTCTATCGCCAGGCGCGCGAGGCCCGGGCGGGGGCCACCGAGTTCTTCAACATGGTCGTGGTCCAGGGAGCGGACGAGCAATGAGTTCGATCGTCGACATCATCGGTCGCGAAATCATCGATTCGCGCGGCAATCCCACCGTCGAGTGCGACGTGCTGCTCGAGTCCGGCGTGCTGGGCCGAGCCGCCGTGCCCTCGGGGGCGTCGACCGGCTCGCGCGAGGCGATCGAGTTGCGCGACGGCGACAAGTCGCGCTGGCTCGGCAAGGGCGTGCTGACCGCGGTCGAGAACATCAACACCGAGATCTCCGAGGCGATCATGGGCCTGGACGCCTCGGAGCAGGCCTACATCGATCGCACGCTGATCGACCTCGACGGCACCGATAACAAGGCGCGGCTGGGCGCCAACGCGACGCTCGCCGTGTCGATGGCGGTCGCGCGGGCAGCGGCCGAGGAGTCGGGCCTGCCCCTGTACCGCTACTTCGGCGGCTCGGGGGCGATGTCCTTGCCTGTGCCGATGATGAACGTGATCAACGGCGGCGCGCACGCGAACAACAATCTCGACATGCAGGAGTTCATGATCCTGCCGGTCGGCGCCCCGAGCTTCCGCGAGGCGCTGCGCTACGGCGCCGAGGTCTTCCACGCGCTCAAGAAGCTGATCCACGACCGCGGCATGTCGACCGCGGTGGGCGACGAGGGCGGCTTCGCGCCCAGCGTCAAGAACCACGAGGCGGCGATCCAGCTGATCCTCGAGGCGATCTCGGCGGCCGGCTACGAGCCCGGGCGCGAGGTGGCGCTGGGCCTGGATTGCGCGGCCTCGGAGTTCTTCCGCGACGGCAAGTACCACCTCGACGGCGAGGGCCTGGTGCTGACGCCGGGCGACCTGACCAACCTGCTGGCCACCTGGTGCGACCGCTACCCGATCGTCTCGATCGAGGACGGCATGGCCGAGAACGACTGGGAAGGCTGGAAGCTGCTCACCGACGCGCTGGGCGACCGGGTGCAGCTGGTCGGCGACGACCTGTTCGTGACCAACACGAAGATCCTGCAGAAGGGCATCGACGAAGGCATCGCCAACTCGATCCTCATCAAGATCAACCAGATCGGCACGCTGACCGAGACCTTCGCAGCGATCGAGCTGGCCAAGCGCCACAACTACACGGCGGTCGTGTCTCACCGTTCCGGCGAAACCGAGGACACCACGATCGCCGACATCGCGGTGGCCACCAACGCGCTGCAGATCAAGACCGGCTCGATGAGCCGTTCCGACCGGATCGCCAAGTACAACCAGTTGCTGCGCATCGAGGAGGACCTCGGCGAGGTCGCCTCGTATCCGGGCCGCTCCGCGTTCTACAATCTGCGCTGAAAGCGCCGCGCGCCCGGCTGTCCCGGTCGCGCGCCACCAGAGCAACCCGGAGCGAACGCCGCCGATGCGCATCCTCGCCGTGGTCCTGTCCGGCCTGCTGATCCTGATCCAGTACCCGTTGTGGCTGGGCAAGGGCGGCTGGCTGCGCGTCTGGGAGCTCGATCGGCAGCTGGTGCAGCAGCGCGCGGCCAACGGCCGGCTGTCGGCGCGCAACGAGGCGCTGGCCGCCGAGGTCGCCGACCTGCGCGAGGGCATGCGGGCCGTCGAGGAGCGCGCCCGCTACGACCTCGGCATGGTCCGGCCGGGCGAGATCTTCGTGCAGATCAACGAAACACCGACCCGGATGCCGGCGGTCACCGGCGAGATCCGCACCGCGGCCACGCGGCTGGACTGAGCGAGCGGAAACCTGCGCGGCACCTTCCGCCTGCGCGCCGACGCTCCGGAGCAAGCCGATCCCGGAGGCGGGGGGCCGTCACCCCCCGCACCGGCGATCAGTGATGGCTGGCGGTCCCGGGGGCCAGGTCGCCGGCCACGGCGAACACCATCCCGCAATCGACCGCATCGAATCGCCACAGCTCGTTGCAGAAGTCGCAGCGCACTTCCACCGCGCCCTGTTCGGCCACGATGCCGTCGACCTCGTCGCGTCCGAGCATCCTGAGCATGCCGACGACCTTCTCGCGCGAGCAACTGCACGCGAAGTGGTAGTCGCGCCCGTCGAAGGCGTGCAGCGGCTCTTGCCAGAAGAGCCGCTCGAGCACCTTCTCCGGCGCGAGGCCGAGCAGCTCTTCCTTGCTGATCGTTTCGGCCAGCCGCTGCATCCGGTTCCAGCCGTCCTCGTCGACCGCCGCGCCGGCCGCTCCGCCTTCGTCGGGCAGGCGCTGCAGCAGCAGGCCCACGGCGCGGCTCTCGTCGGCCGCCAGCCACAGCCGGGTCGGCAGCTGCTCGGACTGCTGCATGTAGCGCTCGAGCATGTCGGCCACCGAGTCGCCGTCGAACGGGACGATCCCCTGCCAGGGCTGGCGGTTCGGCGACTCGCCGCGCGGGTCGAGCGTCACGACGAAGCGGCCGCCGCCGCCCGCGTTGACCAGCGAGGCGAGCGAGGCGTCGTGTGCGATGCGCTCGTCGGGCTCGCGCAGCTTCACGGTGGCGCGATAGCTGCCGTCGGTCAGGCACTCGACGACGAACAGCGAGACCGGCCCGTCGCCGTGGATCTGCACGACCATCGCGCCGTCGAACTTCAGCGTGGCCGCGAGCAGCAGCGCGGCGGCGGAGAGCTCGCCGAGCCGGTCGCGCACCGCGGCGGGCAGCTCGTGGCGCGCGACGACCTCGCGCCAGGCCTCGTCGAGCGTGACGATCTCGCCGCGGACCGGCGCGCCGCGCAGCATGAAGCGGTCGACCCTGTCGGTCATTCCCGCCTCAGACCCGGTTCAGCGCCTCGCGGTAGTACCGCGCGCGCTCGACGTAGGTGAGGGTGCCGGCGCGGATGCGGGCCGCGTCCTCGTCGCTGAGCTGCCGCACGACGCGCCCCGGGGCGCCGAGCACGACGCTGTTGTCGGGGATCTCCTTGCCTTCGCCGATCAGCGCGCCGGCGCCGATCAGGCAGTTGCGACCGATCTTCGCGCCGTTCAGCACGATCGCCTGGATGCCGATCAGCGAGCCCTCGCCGATCGTGCAGCCGTGCAGCATCGCCTGATGGCCCACGGTGACCCACTCGCCGATGACCAGCGGCGAGCCCGGATCGGTGTGCAGCACGGCGCCTTCCTGCACGTTGCTGTTGGCGCCGACGACGATCGGCTCGTTGTCGCCGCGCAGCGCCGCGTTGAACCAGACGCTGGCGTTCTCGCGCAGCTCGACGAGGCCGATCAGGTCGGCCGAGTCGGCGACCCAGGCGGTCGGGTGGATGGACGGGACGCGCTCGCCGAGGCGGTAGATGGCCATGGTCGGAAATCCTGGAGGTTGGTCGGAAAGGAACGGGCCGAGTTTAAGCGATCGCGACGGCTTCACCGCGCGACCGCGCCGGGGCTACCGGGCGGGCGCGCCGGGAAAGCCGGGCGGAAGGCGGTCGGCGCCGAGCGCCCGGTCGACGAGCCAGCGCAGGCTCGCGCCGACGTCCATGCCGCGCCGGCCGCCGACGTTGACCGGGACGACGGCGCGCAGGCCGGGGTTCGGGCTGAGTTCGGCGACCGCGAAGGCGAAGGCGTAGTAGGGCTCCTGGCCCATTCGCAGGTCGGTCAGCACGATCCGGCCCTCGCGCTCGGCCAGGCGCCAGAAGCCGTGGGTGAAGCGCGCCATCCGGTCGACCGCGGGCAGGTCGCCCACCTGCCCGAGCAGGGCCAGGCCCCGGTCGAAGCGGGTGAAGCGCGGCGCCCGGTCGCCGTCGAGCAGCGAGACGAAGCCTTCGTCGTAGCGCTCGCCGCGCATCACGACGACGCGCCAGAGCACCGTGTTGAAGGCGGTCGGGGTCACCAGCATCGGGACCTCGCGCGCGGCAGGGTCGCCGGCTGCCGCCAGCGCGCCGCGCACCCGGTCCTCCACGATGGTCTGCGCCAGCACGCTCCAGCACAGGTAGGCGGTCGACAGGGCGAGGCCGATCAGGTTGGCGCGAAGCCGGGCAGGGCCGGGCCGTGCCAGCGCGACCGCGAGCCCGATCAGCAGCGGCAGCGTATACATCGGATCGATGATGAAGACGCTGCCGACGCCGAAGGGCCAGTCGCTGAACGGCAGCGCGAGTTGCGTGCCGTAGATGGTCATCGCGTCGAGCAGCGGATGCGTGACCAGCACCAGCCAGACCGCCAGCCACCACCGGCCGAAACGGTCGCGCTCGCCGCTGGCGGCGGCGATCAGCCAGGCGATCAGCGGCGAGGCGAGGCTCAGCCAGAACAGCGCGTGCGTTTCGGCCCGGTGCAGCGTCATGTTGGACACCGCGTCGCCGTGGTCGATCAGCGCGTCGAGGTCGGGCAGGGTGCCGCACAGGCCGCCCCACAGCGCGGCCTTCCACGGGGCGGTGCGGCGGCCCATCGCCGCGACGCCCACGGCCGCGCCCAGCGCGATCTGCGACAGGGAATCCATCGGTCGGCGGCTCTCCGCTCAGGGTCCCGGCGGCGGCTCGGAGCCGCCGGCCTCGAGCGCCCGCTCTTCCTCGCGCAGCCTCAGCACGCGCCGCTGGACCTTGCCGGTGGTCGTCATCGGCAGCTCGTCGATGAACTCGATCTCCTTCGGGTATTCGTAGGGGGCGAGCTTGCCGCGCACGTGCTGCTGCAGTTCCGCGACCAGCCCCTCGCTCTGCAGGTGACCGGGAGCGAGCACCACGTAGGCCTTGACCAGGTTGCCGCGCTCGGGGTCGGGCTTCGGCACGACGGCGGCGTTGGCGACCGCCGGGTGCTTCACCAGGCAGTTCTCGATCTCGCTCGGACCGATCCGGTAGCCGGCCGACTTGAACATGTCGTCGGCGCGCCCGCCGTACCACAGGTAGCCGTCTGCATCCATCGTGGCCAGGTCGCCGGTGCGCCACCAGTCGCCGGTGAACTTCGCCCGGGTGGCCGCCTCGTTGCGCCAGTAGCCGAGCAGGAACACCGGATCGGGATGCCCGTGGCGGTCGAATCGGTTGACCGCGACCTCGCCGAGCTCGCCCGGAGGAAGCTCGCGGCCCTCGTCGTCGATCAGCGCGACCCGGTGCCCCGGGTAGGCGCGCCCGATCGAGCCGGGCCGCGCGGGCCAGCGCAGCGCCGAATTGCCGACGATGTAGTTGGTCTCGGTCTGGCCGTACATCTCGTTGACCGTGATGCCGAAGGCGTCCTGGCACCAGTCGAACAGCGTGCCGCCGACCGATTCGCCGGCGCTCATGATCGCGCGCAGCGCCAGCGATCGGCTGCGGCCGGGCCGAGGGTCGTGCTTCATCATCATCTTCAGCGCGGTCGGGAACAGGAAGGCGTTGCTGACACGATGACGCTCGAGCAGCTCGTAGGCGCGCTCCGGCCCGAAGCGGCCGGCGCCGGCCACGATCGGCTTGCCGAAGTACAAGGTCGGGAGCAGCGCGTCCATCAGGCCGCCGGTCCAGGCCCAGTCGGCCGGCGACCAGAACACGTCGCCGTCCTGGGGGAACCAGTTCTGCGAAGCGACGAAGCCGGGCAGGTTGCCGATGATCGCCGAGTGCGGGATCAGCGCGCCCTTGGGCGGCCCGGTCGTGCCGCTGGTGTAGATCAGCACGGCGGGGTCGGTGGCCAGCGTGCGGACCGGCGCGAAGCGCTCGGCGCCGCCGGCGAGCAGCGCGCTCCAGGCGAGTTCGCCTCGCGCGGCGGCGAGCGACGGGCAGGCGGCGGTCTGGTCGATCGGGTCGGCGACGACGAGGTGGCGCAGGCAGTCGGGGCGGGCCTCGCGAACCGCGTCCAGGTGACTCGCATCGACGATCGCGGCGACCGCCTCGCTGTCGGCGAGCCGGTACTGCAGGGCCTCGGGGCCGAACAGGATGGACAGAGGCATCGCGATCGCGCCGAGACGGTAGATCGCGAAATGCGCGATCGCGGTCTCGGGCCGCTGCGGCAGGACGATCGCGACCCGGTCGCCGCGCTTCACGCCGAGCGCCGCGAGCGCGTTGGCCAGCCGGTTCGCCGCGAGGTGCAGTTCCCGGTAGCCGATGTGCTCGACGCGGCCGCCGCCCCGGTCGAAGACGATCGCGGTACGGCCGGCGGCCCGCGCCCAGCGCGCGCAGCAGAGCTCGGCGATGTTCACGTGCCGGGGCACCTGCCAGCGAAAGCCCGCGTGCAGGGCCTCGTAGTCGTCTCGCGTCCGTGCCATCGGCGTCGCTTCCTATAATGGTGCCCGGGAGCGCTATTGTGCCAAGCCAGATCGATCAGAACACCGAAGCCCATTCGACGACCGAAACCGCGCCGGACCTGCCGCCGCCCTATGTTCCCGTGCGCGCCGGCGAGTCCGCCTTCCACTCGATCCGCGGTCTGCGCTGCCACGTGCGCCGCTGGCCGGCCGACGCCGCCGCTGCGCGCGGGGCAGGCGGGGAGAAGACCGTATTCCTGCTGCACGGCTGGATGGACGTCTCGGCCTCTTTCCAGTTCGTCGTCGACCGGTTGCCGGCCCACTGGACGCTTCTTGCGCCCGACTGGCGAGGCTTCGGCCTGAGCGAGCGGCCGGCGGCCGACTGCTACTGGTTCCCCGACTACCTGGCCGACCTCGACCGGCTGCTGGACCTGCTGGCGCCGGATGGCGCGGTGGACATCGTGGCCCACAGCATGGGCGGCAACGTGGCCACGCTCTATGCCGGCGTGAGGCCCGAGCGGGTGCGCCGGCTGGTCAATCTCGAGGGCGTCGGCATGCCGCCCACCTGCCCCGAACAGGCGCCCGATCGCTACCGCGAATGGCTGGATGCGCTGCGCGCCGGCGCGTCGCTGCGCGACTACGACTCGCGGGAAGCGGTCGCCCGCAGGCTTATGAAGAACGACCCGCGGCTGCGCGGCGAGCAGGCGATGTTCCTCGCGCAGCACTGGGGGCTGGAGCAGCCCGACGGCCGCTTCGCGCTGGCCGGCGACCCGGCGCACCGGATCGTCAACCCGGTGCTCTACCGGGTCGACGAGACGCTCGCGGTCTGGCGGCGCATCGAGGCCGAAGTGCTGTGGGTGCTGTCCGAGCACGCCAACGACTGGCACGCCTTCGTGCGCGAGCCGGAATACCGCGAGCGGCTCGCGGCGATCCGGCGGCTCAGGCAGGTCACGGTGCCTGGTGCCGGCCACATGCTCCACCACGACCGGCCCGACGCGGTCGCGACGCTGATCCGGGAGTTCCTGTCGTGAACGGGCGAGATCCGGCCCTCGGCAGGCAACCGGCCGTGGCCTCGGCGCGGCGCGCCGATCCAGTCTCGGCGCGGCATGCCGACCCGGCATCCCGGTCGGTCAATGCCGACCTGCACTCGCATTCCCGGATGTCCGACGGCATGCTCGCGCCGGCCGAGGTGGTGCGCCGGGCGCACGCTGCGGGGGTGGCGATCCACGCGCTGACCGACCACGACGAGCTGTCCGGCATCGCCGAGGCGGCGGCCGAGGCCGCGCGGCTCGGCATGGCCTTCGTGGCCGGCGTCGAGGTGTCGGTCAGCTGGGGCGGCGAGACCATCCACGTGGTCGGCCTGCGGGTCGATCCCGGGGACCCCGCGCTCGTCGAGGGGCTGGCCCGCACGCGCGACGGCCGCGACGCGCGCGCTCGCGAGATCGGCGCGCAGCTCGAGCGGGCCGGCGTGCCCGACGCCTACGAAGGCGCGCTGAGGCACGTCGGCAACCCGGCGCTGGTCTCGCGCACTCACTTCGCCCGCCACATCGTCGAGGCGGGCATCTGCGCGGACGTCGGCGAGGTCTTCCGCCACTACCTGTCCGAGGGCCGGCCCGGCTTCGTCCCGCATCGCTGGGCGGGGCTGGCGGAGGCGGTCGACTGGATCCGCGGCGCCGGCGGCATCGCGATCCTGGCGCATCCGGGCCGCTACCGGCTCGACGAAGGCGGGCTGTGGGCGCTGATGGACGAGTTCCGCTCGGCCGGCGGCGAGGCGATCGAGGTGGTCAGCGGCTCGCACACGCCCGACCAGTACCGCCGCTTCGCCGGCCACGCGCGCGAATTCGGCTTCCTCGCGTCGCGCGGCTCCGACTTCCATGCCCCCGGCGAGAGCCGGGTCGAGCTCGGCGCGCTGCCGCCCTTGCCCGACACCGTCGTGCCGGTCTGGCACGACTGGCCCGAAACCGCAGCGCTCTGCGGCGCCCCCGGGGCGCCTCGCAGCAGGGCACGACCCGGAGCTCCCGGATGACCCAGCGATTCGAACTCCACCCCGTCGACCCGCAACCGCGGCTGCTGCGGCAGGCCGCGCAGATCCTGCGCGACGGCGGCCTGGTCGCGATGCCGACCGACGCCTGCTACGTGCTGGCCTGCCGGCTCGGCGACAAGCAGGCGGTCGACCGCCTCCGGGCGATCCGGGGGCTCGACGAGAAACACCTGCTCACGCTGATGTGCCGCGACCTGTCCGAGCTGGCCGTCTATGCCCAGGTCGACAACCGCCAGTACCGCTTCCTGAAGGAGTGGACGCCCGGGCCCTACACCTTCGTGCTGAACGCGACCAAGGAGACGCCGCGCCGGCTCTGGCACCCGTCGCGCAAGACGATCGGGCTGCGGGTTCCCGACTCGCCCGTCGTGCAGGGCCTGCTGGAGGCCCACGGCGAGCCGTTGCTGTGCGCGAGCCTGGTCCTTCCCGGCGAGGAGGAGCCGCTGCACGAGGCCGACGAGGTCGTCGAGCGGCTGGCCCGGCGCATAGAGCTGGTGCTCGACGCCGGCGGCCAGCCCTTCGAGCCGACCACCGTGGTCGACCTGACCGGCGACGAACCGCTGGTGATCCGGCTCGGAAGGGGGAGCGTGCAAGGGATGGTCGGGGCCCGCTGATACAATCGCCGCACGATGGAACTCAGCATTCTGCAGCTGGTCGCGGTCTACGCGATCCCGGTGATTCTCGCGATCACGCTGCACGAGGCCGCCCACGCGTTCGTGGCGTCCCGTCTGGGCGACCGCACCGCCGAAGCGATGGGGCGGGTCACGATCAATCCCGTCAAGCACGTCGACCCGGTCGGCACGCTGCTCGTGCCCGGCCTGATCCTGCTCGCCAGCAAGGCGATGGGCGGCGGGCTGCTGTTCGGCTGGGCCAAGCCGGTGCCGGTCATCGCGAGCAACCTGCGCTCGCCGCGCCGCGACATGGGGCTGGTCGCCGCCGCCGGTCCGGGCGCCAACATGCTGATGGCGCTGGCCTGGGCGGTGGCGCTCAGGGGCATGGTCGCCTTCGACGTCGGCGAGGAGTACTTCGTGCTGGTCGCGAAGGCCGGGGTGCAGGTCAACATCGCGCTGGCCGCGCTGAACCTGGTGCCGATCCTTCCGCTCGACGGCGGGCGGGTCCTGTTCAGCCTTCTGCCGGCGAAGCTCGCCTTGCCCTACGCCCGCCTCGAGCCCTTCGGGCTGTTCATCGTGCTGGGCCTGCTGGCGCTCGGTCTGCTCGGCGTCGTCGTGTCGCCGCTGATAGACCTCGGCTACTGGATCGTGGCCTCTCTCGTCTTCTTCTGATTTCCCGCCATGTTTACCGAACGAGTCGTGTCAGGCATGCGTCCCACCGGGGCGCTGCACCTGGGCCATTACCACGGGGCCCTGAAGAACTGGGTGAGGCTCCAGTCCGAGCATCCCTGCCTGTTCTTCGTGGCCGACTGGCACGCGCTGACCACGCACTACGACTCGCCCGACGTGATCGAGCGCAACGTCTGGGACATGGTGGTCGACTGGCTGGCGGCGGGCATCGACCCGCAGCAGTCGGTGCTGTTCATCCAGTCCCGGGTGCCCGAGCACGCCGAGCTGCACCTGCTGCTGTCGATGTCCACGCCGCTCGGCTGGCTCGAGCGGGTGCCGACCTACAAGGACCAGCAGGAAAAGCTCTCCGACCGAGACCTGGCCACCTACGGCTTCCTCGGCTATCCGCTGCTGCAGGCGGCCGACATCCTGATGTACCGAGCGGCGTGGGTGCCGGTCGGCGAGGACCAGGTCCCGCACATCGAGATCACCCGCGAGATCGCCCGGCGCTTCAACCACCTGTTCGGCCGCGAGCCGGGCTTCGAGGACAAGGCGCGCGAGGCGGTCAAGAAGCTCGGCAGCAAGCGGGCGAAGCTCTACCAAGAGCTGCGCACCCGCTACCAGGAACAGGGCGACGACGACGCGCTCGCGCAGGGCCGCGAGCTGCTCGAGCTGGCGCAGAATCTCGGCATGGCCGACCGCGAGCGCCTGTTCGGCTGGCTCGAGGGCAGCCGCAAGATCATCCTGGCCGAGCCGCAGGCGCTGCTGACCGAGGCCTCGAGAATGCCCGGCATCGACGGACAGAAGATGTCCAAGAGCTACGGCAACGCGATCGCGATGCGCGAGGCGCCGGAGTCGGTCACCAAGAAGATCCGCACGATGCCCACCGATCCGGCGCGCGTGCGCCGCACCGATCCGGGCGACCCGCAGCGTTGCCCGGTCTGGCAGCTGCACCAGGTCTACTCCGACGACGACACCCGCGACTGGGTCCAGAAGGGCTGCCGCAGCGCCGGCATCGGCTGCCTGGAGTGCAAGCAGCCGGTGATCGACGCGATCATCGCCGAACAGCAGCAGTTCCACGAGCGGGCCCAGCCGTACCTGGACGACCCGAGCCTGCTGCGCAACATCGTGGCCGACGGCTGCGAGAAGGCGCGCAAGATGGCACAGGAAACGATGCGCGACGTGCGCGAGGCGATGGGCCTTTCCTACGACTGAGCCCGGCGGACCGGCGCGAGGTGCATCCGCCTCAGCGCCGGCAGCGTTTCCAGGAAGTCCTCGATCTCGTCGATCGGCATCGGGTCGGCGATCAGCGCCCCCTGCACCTGGTCGCAGTCGAGCGCGCGCAGGCCGCGCAGCTCGGCGGCGGTCTCGACGCCCTCTGCCATCGCCTGGATGCCCAGCCGCGCGGCCATCGTGGTGAGCGCCTCGACGATCGCCGCGTTGCCCTGGTCGCCGGGCAGGCCGTGCACGAAAGCGCGGTCGATCTTCAGGCCGTCCACAGGCAGGCGCTTGAGCCACGACAGCGACGCATAGCCGGTGCCGAAGTTGTCGATCACCACCTTCACGCCGAGGCGCCGCAGCCTGTCGATCAAGCCGGCCGTGCGCTCGGGGTCGGCCACGAGGGCGCTCTCGGTCAGCTCGATGCGCAGCAGGTGGGGCGGCAGCCGCCGCTCCTCGAGCAGCTCGCCCAGGCGCACGACGAACTCCTCGTCGACCAGCTGGCGGGGCGACACGTTGACCGACACCGCGATGTCCGGGTGCCTGTCGACGCCGAGCCGGACCCGGTCGTCGAGCGCGCGGCGCAGGGCCCAGAGCCCGACCTCGCGGATCAGCTGCGACTGCTCGGCGGCCGGCAGGAAGCGCTCGGGCAGCAGCAGCCCCCGCTCGGGGTGCTGCCAGCGGAGCAGGGCCTCGATGCAGACCACGCTGCGCTCGCCGATCGCCAGCACCGGCTGGTAGTAGAGCTCGACCTCGCCCCGCTCGAGCGCGAGCGGCAGCTCGGCGGCCAGTTGCAGCTGCTCGGCGCGCTCGTCGGAGAGCCGGCCCGAGAAGAAGCGGACGTCGTTGCGGCCCTCGCTCTTGACCTCGTACATCGCGTTGTCGGCGCAGCGCAGCAGCAACTCGACCTCGCGAGCGTCGGCCGGGGCCACGGCCACCCCGATGCTGGCCGACAGCAGCCAGGCGCGGTCGGCCAGAAGCAGGGGCTTCTCGATCGCGGCCAGGATGCCGCGGGCCAGCCCCTCGATCTCTGCGTGCTCGAGCGCGCCCGCGAGCATCACGACGAACTCGTCGCCGCCCATCCTGGCGGCTACGTCGTGCGGCCGGATCGCGCCGCGCAGCCTTTCGGCGATCTCGACCAGCGCGCGGTCGCCGGCCGCATGGCCCAGCGTGTCGTTGATGATCTTGTAGCGGTCGAGGTCGATGTACAGGACGGCCAGCGGCGACCCGGCGGCCAGCCGCTCGCCCAGCGTGCGCAACAGGCTGGCGCGGTTCGGCAGGCCGGTCAGCGCGTCGTGCATCGACGCATGCCTGAGCTGCAGCTCGGCCCGGGCGCGGCGCAGGTAGAGCGACAGCGTGCGGGACAGCGTGTCGGCGATCGGCCCGACGAAGCCGTCGCCGCTGAAGCCGACCGGGCTCAGGAAGAGCAGCAGGCTGTCGGCGCCGCCCTCGTCGTCGGCGATCGGGGCGAGCAGCGCGGCCCGCGCGCCCAGCTCGGTGGCCAGGTAGCGCGAGCGGAGTTCCGGCTGGCCGTCCAGCGACGGGAACCAGGCGAGCCGGCCCGTGTCGAGCACGTGCAGCTCGGGCGCGCTCGCCTCGCAGGCGAGGAAGGGCGGCAGGGCGTCGACCATGCGCTGGAATGCCGGCGAGCCCTCGTGCTCGCAGACCACGAGGCCCTGTTCGGCGCGCGCCAGCCGCACGCCGCCGATCCAGCCCAGCCGCTTGCACAGCGCGGCGACGATCTCGCGCACCGCGCGGGCAGGTTCGGCGTCGTCGCGGATGACCGCGGCGATTTCGCCCTCGAGCTCGAGAAGCAGCCGTTGCTGCCGTTCCCGGGTGATGTTGCGGCCCGTGCCCCGGTAGCCGGCGAAGGCGCCGGAGGAATCGAAGACCGGCCGGCCGTTCAGTTGCAGGTGGAACACCCGGCCGTCGGGCGCGATCTGGCTGTGCTCGAAGCCGTCGATAGGCTTGTGCGCCTGGACCAGCGCGCGGTAGTGGTCCCAGGCCGGCGACAGGAAGTCGAACTCGGGCGCGTTCCAGGGCTCGCGCCCGATCAGGTCGCGGACCCAGTCGCCGAGCGTGGTGTCGATCGAATCGGACAGGTAGGCGAGGCGGTGCCGGGCGTCGGTCTCCCAGACCCAGTCGGAGCTCAGCTGGGTCAGGTCGCGGAACTTGGCCTCGCTGGCGGCGAGCTGGCGCTGCATCGCGCGCATGCCGGAGATGTCCTGCACGATCCCGGACATGCGCGCCACCCGGTCTGGCGAGGGCTCGGGGCGAAGCGCCATGCGGATCCAGACGACCTGCCCGTCGGGACGGCGGTAGCGGAACTCCACCTTCATTTCCTGGCCCTCGCGAACCGCCTTGCGAAGGGCCTCGCGCCAGCGCTGGCGGTCCGCCGCCTCGATCGCCGCGAAGAAGTCGCGCGGGCTGGGCTCGCCGGCCGAAGGCTCGACGCCGAACAGGCGGAAGGTGCCGTCGCTCCAGCGCAGCCGGTTGTCGCGAAGCTCGTGGACCCAGGAGCCGAGGCCGGCGAGTCGCTCGGCCACCTGCTCGCGATCCTGCGGCTCGGTCGCACGGGCCGCGGTCCGCGGCGCCAGGCGCGCGCGCAATTGCGGGTAGAGCAGCCACGCGCCGAAGCCGACTGCGCAGACCAGCGCGAACAGGACGATATCCCGGAGCATTCGATAATCTAGCCGATCGTTTTCCTCGGTGGACAGAAAGGATGTCACATTCGCAATCGCACGGGGGCGGCGCCCCCTCGGCGTGGGTCGCCCGCTGGCTCGCGGCCTTGCCGCCGGGGGCCCGCGTCCTGGACCTGGCCTGCGGCAGCGGCCGCCACGCGCTGCTTGCCGCGTCGCTGGGCCACCGCGTGCTGGCGGTCGACCGCGACGCCGACGCGCTGGCCGAGCTCGCCGCGCGCGCGGGCGCGGAGTCGGTCGCGACCCAGCGCGTCGACCTGGAGCAGGGCGCGTGGACGCTGCCGCCCGCCGCCTTCGACGCGGTGATCGTCGCGAACTACCTGTTCCGGCCGCGTTTCGCGCTGGTCTGCGGGCTGCTCGCGCCGGGCGGAAGGCTCGTCTACGAGACCTTCGGGCTGGGCAACGAGGCCTACGGGCGTCCGTCGAACCCGGATTTCCTGCTGCGCGAGGGCGAGCTGATCGACCGCGCGCGCGCGGCCGGGCTCACGATCGCCGCCTACGAGTCGGGCTACGTCGCCGCGCCGAAGCCGGCGATCGTGCAGCGGGTCTGCGCGGCGCGGCCGGCGGCAGGCTCGGATAAACTAGCGCTTTTCGCTTCGGACCTCTCATGAGCGACGGATCCTCCATGATCAAGGGCAGCCTCGTGGCCATCGTGACCCCGATGCACGAGGACGGCAGCCTCGACTTCGACGCCTACCGCGAGCTGATCGACTGGCACGTGGCGGAAGGCACGGCGGCGATCGTCGCGGTGGGCACCACCGGCGAATCGCCAACGGTCGACGTCGACGAGCACATCGAGCTGATCCGGGTTGCGGTCGAGCATTCGGCGGGCCGCGTGCCGGTCGTCGCCGGCACCGGCGGGAATTCCACGCGCGAGGCGATCGAGCTGACCGAGGCCGCGAAGAAGGTCGGGGCCCAGGCCACGCTGCAGGTGGTGCCGTACTACAACAAGCCGACCCAGGAAGGCATGTACCGGCATTTCCGCGCGGTGGCCGAGGCGGTCGACCTCCCGGTCATCCTCTACAACGTGCCCGGTCGCACCGTGGCCGATCTGTCCAACGAGACGACGCTGCGCCTGGCGCAGGTGCCGGGCATCGTCGGCCTCAAGGATGCCACCGGCGACATCCCGCGGGTGTCCGCGCTGCTGGCCGCGCTGCCCCCGCAGTTCGCCGTCTACAGCGGCAACGACGACTCGGCGCTCGCCCTGATCGCCATGGGCGGTCACGGCGTGATCTCGGTCACCGCGAACGTCGCGCCGGGGCCGGTCGCGAAGATGTGCGAGCTCGCGCTCGCCGGCGACTGGCCGGGCGCGCTGGCGATCAATCGCAGGCTGCTGCCGCTGCACCTCGACCTCTTCGTCGAGGCGAACCCGATCCCGGTCAAGTGGGCGCTGGCCGAAATGGGGCGCATCGGCGCCGGCATCCGCCTCCCGCTCACCCCGCTGTCCGAAGGCAAGCGCGACACGGTGCATGCCGCGCTCGCCAGCGCTGGAGTACTGAATTGACGATGAAGGCCGCCGCGTACCTGGTCAGGCTGGTGGCGCTCGCCACCGCGATTTCGGCGCTCGGCGCCTGCTCGATCAACGAATACCTCGACGAGCGCAGTCGGATCGACTACAAGTCGGCCGGCGCCAAGCGCCCGCCGCTCGACATTCCTCCCGACCTGGCCAGCCCTCGCGGCGATGGCCGCTTCGCGATTCCCGACAGCGCGCAGGCCGAGCGCACCGCCTCCGGCTACGAGCGCAGCCGCGCCGCGGCCCAACCGGCCAGAACTGCGACCGTGCTGCCCGCCACCGCCGGGGTGCGGATGGAGCGGCAGGGCGGCGATCGCTGGCTGGTCACCGAACTGCCGCCGGAGCAAGCCTGGATCCTGTTGCGCGAGTTCTGGCAGGAGTCCGGCTTCATCATCCAGACCGAGTCTCCCGAGACCGGCATCCTCGAGACCGACTGGGCCGAGAATCGCGCGAAGATCCCGCTCGACTTCATCCGGCGCACGCTCGGCAAGGCGGTCGACCAGCTGTATTCCACCGGCGAGCGCGACAAGTTCCGCACCCGCATCGAGAAGGGGCAGGGCGGCACCGAGATCTACGTGAGCCACCGGGGGATGGTCGAGGTCTACTCCACCGCCGAGCAGGACCAGACGATCTGGCAGCCCAGGCCCAGCGACCCCGAGCTCGAGATCGAGTTCATGCGACGGATGATGGTCAAGCTCGGCGCCACGCAGGAGCGGGCCGAGCAGGCCACCGCCGCGGCCGCCGCGCCGGCGCCCGCCCGGGCCAGGCTGTTCGCCGAGGGCGAGCAGCCCAGGGTCGAGATCGCCGAGTCCTTCGACCGCGCGTGGCGCAGCATCGGGCTGGCGCTCGATCGCGGCGGATTCACCGTCGACGATCGCGACCGTTCGCGCGGCCTGTACTTCGTCCGCTACATCGATCCCGAGGCGCAGGCCCGCCAGGCCAACACCCGGCCGGGCTTCTTCTCGCGGCTGATCGGCAGGGCCAAGGAAGAGCCGATCTCGCAGCAGTTCCAGGTGCGGGCGGTCGACTCGGGCAGCGCCACGGTCGTGACCGTCCTCGATCGCGAGGGCAAGCCGGTGGCCGGCATCGACCGGACCACGGCCACGAAGATCCTGACGCTGCTGCACGAACAGCTGAAGTAAGGCCGTGGCAGGCCTGCGCTTCGCGAGCCTGGGCAGCGGCAGCGAAGGCAACGCGCTGTTGGTCGAGACCGACGACGGCGGCGTGCCGCGCCGCGTGCTCGTCGACTGCGGCTTCGGCCTTCGCGAGGCCGAACGCAGGCTGCGCGCGCTCGGCTGCGAGCCGGTCAGCCTGTCGGCGATCCTGGTCACCCACGAGCACGGCGATCACGTCGGAGGCGTCTTTCGCCTGGCGGCGGCCCACGGGATCGCGGTCCACCTGACCCACGGCACGCTGCAGGCCTGCGGCCGCGTCGGCCGGGCCGAGACGCTGGTCCGGATCGTCGATCCTCACCAGCCCTTCGAAGTCGGGCCGTTCCGGGTCGAACCGATCCCGGTGCCCCACGATGCCCGCGAGCCGGTCCAGTACGTGTTCGACGACGGTCGCGCCCGCCTCGGCGTGCTGACCGACCTGGGACACGGCACGCCGCACGTCGTGCGGGCGCTGTCGCGGCTCGACGCGCTGGTGCTGGAGTGCAATCACGATCCGCGCCTGCTCGCCGACAACCCCGCCTATCCGCCGGTGCTCAAGCGCCGGATCGGCGGCCCCTGGGGGCACCTTGCCAACGAGCAGGCCGCCGAGATCCTGGCCGCGATCGATCGCGGCAGGCTGAAGACCGTCGTCGCCGCCCACCTGAGCCAGCAGAACAACCGCCCGGACCTGGCGCAGCGGGCCCTGGCCGCGGTGCTCGACGCCGGACTCGAGGACATTCGCGTCGCCGACCAGGCCGAGGGGCTGGACTGGCACCAGGCCTGAGCGGCCTGCCTTCACACGTGCGCTTTCAACCGCTCCGGCCGGACGGCTCCGCGCCGTCGGCGATCCACCCGGCCTCGCGCCAGGCGTGCAGGAGCCCGAAGATCGGCGCCTGCGCGTCGAGCTCCGAAAGCTCGCGCGCGTCCAGCCGGCGCGACTCGGCGAGCGAGCGCAGCAGGCGCAGCGCGCCGCGGGGTACCGCGGGCGCCTCGCCGTTGATGTAGAGCCGCGCGCCGCGCCAGAGCATCCGGCTGCGCCGGTCCAGCCTGAGGCCGTTCCGGCGGGCGGCGCGCACGAAGCGCGCGAGCGGCATCGGGGCCGGCGGCTCGAACCAGACCGAGGGCTTGGGCTCGGTCAGGTATCGGCCGACGAACTCGTCGACCCGGGCCGGATCCGGGCGCCAGTCTCGCGCCCACCCCGACAGCGTGGCTGCCAGATCGTCGGGCAGCCGGGCCGGCGTGGCGGTCGGCGCCCGGCCGCGATCGCCGAATCGCGGGTCCGGCCCGCCCGGCGCGTCGGCCGCCTCGGCCAGGAAGGCGGCCAGGAATTCGTGGCGCGACGGCGCGCGAAAGCCGATCGAGCAGGTCATGCAGGGCCCCTCGGCGATGCCGTCGTGCCCCCAGCCGGGCGGCAGGTAGAGCATGTCGCCCGGCTCGAGCAGCCATTCCTCGTCGGGCTCGAATCCGTCGAGGATCTTCAGCGGCAGGCCCGGCACCAGCCGCGGCTTGCGCACCGGGCCGATCCGCCAGCGTCGTCGCCCCCAGGCTTGCAGCAGGAACACGTCGTAGGAGTCCACGTGCGGACCGACCCCGCCACCGTCGCCGGCCAGGCTGATCATCAGGTCGTCGAGGCGGGCGTCGGGCACGAACCGGAAGCGCGCGAGCAACCCGTGCGCCGCGTCGGAGTGCAGGTCCACGCCCTGCACCAACAGCGTCCAGTCGCGCGCCTTCAGCGACGGGATCTCGTCGGCCTCGAAGGGGCCGTGCGCGAGCGACCAGCGCGAGCGGCGGCGCATCACGAGCCGCGACTCGACCGCGTCGTCCGCCGCCAGCGCGACCAGTTGTGCGGGGTCGAGCGGCGGCGCGAAGCCGGGGATCGCCTGCCGGATCAGCAGCGGCCGGCGCTGCCAATGCCGCCGCATGAAGTCGTCTACACTGAGGCCGCCGAGCGGCGCCACGGGTTCCGGGCGGCGACGCGGCGCGGTGGGCTCCGAGCCGCGACGCGGCGCGGTGGACATCCGGGTGCTGGTCTTCATCCGGCGATTATAGGAAGGAGTGCAGGTTTGGAACTCGAGGTCGCGAAGGATCGCTGGATCACCGTCCACTATCGGCTGTTCGATTCGGACGGCGAGCCGGTCGAGCACGGCGAGCGCGAGATCACCTACCTGCACGGCGGCTACGGCGACGTGTTCGAGCCGATCGAGCTGGCGCTCGAAGGCAGGCTCGCCGGCTTCGAGACCAGCCTGTACCTGGAGCCGGAGCAGACCTTCGGCGACTACGACCCCTCGCTGGTCAGGCTCGCGCCGCGCGAGTCGCTGCCCGAGAAGCTCGAGGAGGGGATGGGCTTCGAGGGCGTGCCCGGCGAGGCACCCGACGGCCGGATCTGGATCGTGACCGACATCGCCGGCGACCAGGTCGTGCTCGACGGCAACCACCCGCTGGCCGGCATGGCGCTGCGCTTCGAACTGAAGGTCGTCGAGGTGTCGGAGGCCGACGAGGACGAGATCGCCGAGTACCGGGCGCGCGGCGAGGGCTGAGGCCGCTACCGCGCGGGGCCCGCGCCGCCCGCCGGGACGAACGCGTCGGAATAGCAGGCGTCCTCGGACAGGCCCTGCGCCACGAAGGCGGGCCGCGCGGCCTCGACCATGCGGACCGAGCCGCAGGCGTACACGGCAAGGCCTGTGAGGTCCGGGAAATCGGCGAGGATCGCCTCGTGGACCAGCCCGGTGCGGCCCTGCCAGGCATCGCCGGGGGCCGGCTCCGAGAGCACCGGCACGAAGCGGAAGTTCGGGTGCTCTCGGGCCCAGCGCTCGGGCAGCTCGGCCAGGTACAGGTCGCGCTTCTGGCGCACGCCCCAGTACAGGTAGAGCGGGCGCTCGATGCCCAGCCTGAACGCCTGCTCGAGCAGGCTCTTGACCGGCGCGAAGCCGGTCGCGCCGGCCACGAAGATCAGCGGCTTGTCGCTGGGCTCGTGCAGCACGAACGAACCGATCGGGCCTTCGAATTCGAGCCGGTCGCCCAGCTTCATCGACTCGAACACCCGGGTCGTGAACCGGCCGCCCGGCACCCGCCTCACGTGAAGCTCGACCAGGTCGGTCTCGCCCGACGGCGCGGTGAACGAGTAGCTGCGGCGGGCGCCGTCCTCGAGGATGACGTTCACGTACTGCCCCGCCACGTACGAGATCCTGGCCCCGTCCTGCAGCCTCAGGGCGAGCAGCATCACGTCGTGGGCCAGTTTCTCGAGCCGCTCGACCGTGGCCGCGTAGTGACCGATCGCGACGCCGCGCGCCGCCGCGTTCTCCTCGTACTCGAACTCGACATCGGTCACCGCGGTCGCGCAGCAGGTCAGGATCCGGCCCGCCGCGCGCTCGTCGTCGGACAGGGCACTCTTCTGGTAGCCGGACATCTCGACCTCGCCGCCGACCAGCGTGGCCTTGCACACGCCGCAGCCGCCCGAGCGGCACTCGAAGGGCAGCGGCACGCCGGCCCGCAGCCCGGCGTCGAGCAGGGTCTCGCCGGGCCGCACGGGAGCGCTGACGCGCCCCGGGTGAACCGTCATCCGACGCGGCTCGCCGCGGGCGTAGCGGGCGGGCGGCAACCAGGGCAGGGCGAACAGCAGCAGCGTTCCGGCCGCGAGCGCGCCCCAGAGCCATAGCGGATCCCATGCGTAGATCAGCGGATAGACGCTCAGGTAGAACCAGTCGAAGTCGAGGACCGCCGGGAACGACGCGAAGTCGGCCGGCGCCTGGCCGATCACCGGCCGGGCCAGCGACAGCACGAGCAGCATCAGCGCCAGCCCGAGCGCCAGCGGGCGGGGCGGCATCTGCGAGGCGCGCGGCACGCGCTGGGTGTGGATCCACAGCGCCAGCAGCACGACCAGCGGGATGCCGATGTGCAGGAAGGAAAGCAGCGAGAACAGCCGGTCCGACACCGCCTCGGGGGTGATGAAGTTGCGGGTCAGGATCCCCCGGAACGCCGGCAGCGCGTCGAGCCACTCGGTGGTCGCGACGACGACGAACTGGGCGAGCCGGTCCCACGGCAGCATGAAGCCGTTGACGCCCGACACGTAGACCAGCCACATCACGACCACGCCGGTGATCCACGAGAACGCTCGGAAACCCCGGTGCCGGTCGAAGGCGAAGTGCCGCAGCATGTGCAGCAGCATCGTGAGGACCATCGCGTCGGACGCGTAGCGGTGCACGCTGCGCAGGATGCCGCCGGCGAACCACTGGCCGTGCGTGATCGCCTGCATCGACGCATAGGTCTTGTCGACGCCGGTCTCGTAGAAGGCGTACACGTAGAGGCCGCTCGCCACGACCAGCCAGAACATCCAGTAGCTGGTGGCCCCGAGGTAGTACATCGGGTTCAGGCGCTCGCCGAAGACGCGATTGCCGACGCCGTCCATCCGCAGGAAGAACCACTGGAGCACCGACTGGATCTTCCCGAGCACCTGCATCTCCCTCGAAGCATCGGATTCGGCCCCGTGTCGGAGCCCGCCGCGGGCGCCGTCCGGCCCCGTGGGGGCGTCCGGGACATTACATGCCGACCTCCTGAATCTTTTGATGCCGATCAATCCCGGCGCTTGACTTTGGGCGGCTTTCAGTCACGATAAAGATACGCACAAAATATATCAAGGAGGGGGTCATGGCCGATCGCATCCCGGAGCAGGGCGCAACCGACACACCGCCGGAACGCGTTCCGGTCTTCCAGCAGATCCTCGACAACCCGTTCCTGTTGTTGTTCCTCGGCGTCACGATCCCCACGGTCCTCTACATCCTGTGGGGCGTGATGGAGATCGCGACGGTGCCCGTCAGTCCGCTCGCGAAATAGCGGGCAGAGGAGCCGAACATGAGCGCGATCCTGCCCCCGCAGCAGCGGATCTGGTGGAAGCAGCCGATCGACAAGGTCGAGCTGATCTGGATCACCATCGCCTTCGTCTGGTGCATGGTGATGTTCTTCATGATGCCGTACTGGCACGTCTACGGAAGACAGAACCTCTCCCCCGAGACCTACAGGGTCAAGCCCGAGCTGTTCCAGCGGGCCGCCCAGGAAATGGCCGACAAGTACACGGTGCGCACCGAGACCGACGAGAAGATCCCGGTCGTGGCGCCGCCGGCCGGCAGCGACGTCTACCTGATCGCCCGGCTCTGGTCCTTCTGGCCGATCCTCGAGCTGAAGAAGGGCGAGACCTACCGGCTTCACCTCAGCTCGATGGACTACCAGCACGGCTTCTCGCTTCAACCGGAGAACATCAACGTGCAGGTGCTGCCCGGCTACCAGCACGTGATCACGATCCAGCCGAATCGCAGCGGCAGCTACGCGATCGTCTGCAACGAGTTCTGCGGCATCGGGCACCACAAGATGGTGTCCCGGCTCTACGTGAAGGACTGAGGAAGGGGGCGAGAAAATGGCAACCGCACAGGCGCTGTTCCGTACCTGCCCCCGAACGGGGCTGCAGTTCCACAAGTCGGCCGAGTCGCTGATCAAGCTGAACGCGGTGGCCGCCGTGGTCACGCTGCTGGTCGGCGGGCTGCTCGCGCTGCTGCTGGTGCTCACGCGCTGGCAGGCGATCCACCTGATCGACGCCGACAACTTCTACCTGTACCTGACCGCGCACGGCCTCGACATGCTGGTGGCGTGGATCATCTTCTTCGAGATCGCGATCCTCTACTTCTGCTCGTCGACGCTGCTGCGCTGCCGGCTCGCCACGCCGCGCATCGCGTGGCTGGCGTTCGCGCTGATGGTGATCGGCACGGTCACCTACAACGTGGCGATCTTCAGCGGCAGCGCCACGGTCATGATGACCTCGTACGTGCCGATGCCCGCGCACCCGGCCTTCTACCTTGGGCTGATCCTGTTCGCGGTGGGCGCGCTGATCGGATGCTTCGTGTTCCTCGGCACGCTGGTCGTGGCCAAGGCCGAGAAGACCTACGAGGGCTCGATCCCGCTGGTCACCTTCGGGGCGCTGACCGCCTGCATCATCGCGATCTTCACGATCGCCTCGGGCGCGATCATCCTGATTCCCACCTGGCTCTGGTCGGTCGGCTACATCAAGCACATCGACCCGGCGATGTACCGCGTGATCTGGTGGGCCTTCGGCCACTCGTCGCAGCAGATCAACGTCAGCGCGCACGTGGCGGTCTGGTACGCGATCGCCGCGATCGTTTTCGGCGCGCGGCCGATGTCCGAGCGGGTCAGCCGGACCGCCTTCTTCCTGTACATCTGCTTCCTGCAGCTGGCCTCGGCGCACCACATCCTGGCCGACCCGGCGGTCGGCACCGAGTGGAAGATCTTCAACACCAGCTACGCGATGTACCTGGCGGTGCTGGCCTCGATGATCCACGGCCTCACGGTACCCGGCGCGATCGAGGTGGCGCAGCGCGAGAAGGGCTTCACCAAGGGCATGTTCGAGTGGCTGCGCAAGGCGCCCTGGGGTAACCCGGTGTTCTCCGGCATGTTCATCTCGCTGCTCGGCTTCGGCTTCCTGGGCGGCATCTCGGGCGTGATGATGGGCACCGAGCAGCTGAACATGATCATCCACAACACGATCTACGTGCCCGGCCACTTCCACGCGACGGTCGTGCTCGGCACCACGCTCGCGTTCATGGCGATCACCTACTTCCTGCTGCCGACGCTGTTCAACCGCGAGATGATCCTGCCGGGCTGGGCCAAGTGGCAGCCTTACGTGTTCGGGATCGGCATGGGCGTGTTCACGCTGGCCATGATGGGGGCCGGCACGCTGGGGGTGCCGAGGCGGCACTGGGACATCACCTTCGCCGGCGCGTCGCTGCCCTACGAGTACCCCGGCACCGCGCTGCTGATGCTGGCGATCTGCGGCATCTCGGGGGTGATCGCGGTGATCGGCGGGGCGATGTACATCATCATCACCGTAGGCACGCTGCTCTTCGGCAAGAAGCTCGACGCCGGCGCCTACACCACGTCGATCACGCCCTTGCGCCTGCCGGTGCAGGCGGCGCTGTCCGGGCACGGCGGGCACGGCGGCGGCTTCGCCGCGCCGGGCACCTTCGTGCTGGCGCTGGTGTTCCTGACCGCCTTCGTCCTGTACTACTTCGTCAACTGGAAGTACCTGTCGACGGTCTGGGGGCTCAGCTGAGCCGCGGCTGAACGGGGAGGCGGGACATGAAGGCCTTGCTGAATCTGTTCAAGCTGCGGATCGGCGTCGCGATCGCGCTGACCGCCGTCGCCGGGCTGATGGTCTCGCCCGGCGGCGAGATCGGCGGCTGGCAGGCGCTCGTGCTGACGCTGGCGGTGCTGTTGTCCTCGTCGGCCGCCGGCGCCTTCAACCAGTTCCACGAGGTGGATCTCGACGCGCGCATGGGGCGCACCAGCCGGCGCCCCTTCGTCACCGGCCGGTTCCGTCATCACGGCGGCTGGCTGGCGCTGATCGTCGCGCTGACCGGGATCGCGGTGGCGGCGGCCTGGTACGCGACGAACGCGCTGGCCGCCCTGTACACCTTCCTGGGTGCCTTCGTCTACGCGATCGTCTACACGGTGTGGCTGAAGCGGCGCAGCGCCTGGAACATTGTGATCGGCGGCCTGGCCGGCAGCTTCGCGGTGCTCGCCGGCGCGGCGGCGGTGCAACCGGGCCTGTCGGTCGAGGCGCTGTTGCTCGCGGTCGTGCTGTTCCTGTGGACGCCTCCGCACTTCTGGAGCCTGTCGATCGTCTGCCGCGACGACTACGCCAAGGCAGGGGTGCCGATGCTGCCGGTGGTGCGCGGCGACCGCTTCGCGGCGTGGGCGATCTTCGGGCACGCGCTGGTCATGGTCGGCCTGTCCCTGGCGCTGGCACTGTGGTCGCCGGGCTGGCTGTACCTCGCCTGCGCGGCCGCCGGCGGCGGGCTTCTGGTCGCGCGCAGCGTGGCGCTGGTCCGCGAACCTGGCCGTGCGACTGCGCTGGCGAACTTCCACGCCTCGCTGATCCAGTTGTCGCTGCTGCTGCTGGGAACGATCGCGGATGCCTGGATGCGCAATGCGATGGCCTGAGCGGTTGTGGACGCTGCCCTTGCTGTCGGCCTTGCTCGCGCTGCTCGCGGGCGCGGCGGCGGCGCAGTCCGGCCCGCCGTCCGACGTCCGCCGGGCCTTCGAGATCAGCCAGGCAGCGATCGGCAACCAGGTCGGCGACTTCGCCTTGCGCGACGGCTCGGGCAAGGAGGTCCGCCTGTCCGATTACCGCGGCCAGCCGCTGCTGGTCAGCTTCGTGTACACCGGCTGCTTCCAGGTCTGCCCGACCACGACGCGCTTTCTCGCGCAGGCGGTGCGGGTGGCCCGCGAGGCGCTCGGAGAGGACCGCTTTCGCATCGTGTCGATCGGCTTCAACCAGCCCTTCGACGATCCGACCGCGATGGCCGCGTTCGCGCGTCAGGTCGGCATCTCCGATCCGCACTGGGCCTTCCTGAGCCCTGCCCGGGCCGACGTCGCGGCGCTGACCGCCCGCTTCGGCTTCAGCTACGAAGCGACCAGCGGCGGGTTCGACCACCTGCTGCAGGTGAGCATCGTCGACTCGAACGGCGTCCTGTATCGGCAGGTCTACGGCGAAAGCTTCGACATCCCGATGCTGGTCCAGCCGCTCAAGGAGCTGCTGTCCGGCGAGGCCGAAAGGCAGTTCACGCTGGCCAGCGTCTGGGACAAGGTGATCCTCTACTGCACCGTCTACGATCCGCACACCGGCGGCTACCGGGTCGACTATTCGCTGTTCTTCGAGCTCTTCGCCGGGATCACGACGCTCGGCGCGATCGCCTGGGTGCTGCTGCGCGAGCTGCGTCGCGGGCGGCGGGCGCGGCGGGCGTGAGCGTCGGGCATGCGAGCCGGCCGGGTCGCGTCGGGATGGCGCAGCTTCGAGCGCGCCGGCGACCGCCTGTTCGGCAGCGAGGACAACCCGCTGCGCCAGCTCGGCGGCCTCGGCTTCCTGCTGTTCTGGCTGATCGCGGTCAGCGGCGGCTGGCTGTACGTGTACTACGAGACCAGCGTCGAGGGCGCGTGGCGCTCGGTGCAGTGGCTGACCGTGGAGCAGTGGTGGGGCGGGGGGCTGATGCGAAGCCTGCATCGCTACGGCTCCGACGCCTTCGTGGCCGTGATCGTGCTGCACCTGGTTCGCGAGTTCGCGCTCGGGCGCTTCTCCGGCTTTCGCTGGTACTCGTGGGTCAGCGGCGTGCCGACGCTGTGGCTGGCGATCGGCTCGGGGGCGATCGGCTACTGGCTGGTCTGGGACGAGCTCGGGTTGTTCGTGGCGACCGCCACGGCCGAGTGGTTCGGCGCCTTGCCCGGCTTCGGCCCGGCGCTGGTGCGCAACTTCATTGCCGCCGAGGCGGTGTCCGACCGGCTGTTCTCGCTGGTGGCCTTCCTGCACATCGGCCTGCCGCTGGCCTTGCTGCTGGCGATGTGGGCCCACGTGCAGCGCATCACCCGGCCGCGGACCGGCGTGAGCCGGGGGCTCGCGCTGCGGACGCTGCTGACGCTGCTCGCGCTTTCGCTCGCCTGGCCCGCGACCTCGCTGCCGCCGGCCGAGCCGGGCCGCTTGCCCGCGGCGGTCGCGATCGACTGGTTCTACCTGGCGCCCCTGGTCGCGAGCGACGCCGGCACCGCCGAGGCGGTCTGGACCCTCGCGCTGGGCCTGACGTTGCTGCTGGCGATCGCGCCGTGGTTGCGCAGGGCGCCCAGGCCGGCGCCGGCGGTCGTCGATCCGGCGCACTGCAACGGCTGCACCCGGTGCTTCGCCGATTGCCCGTACGCGGCGATCGCGATGGCGCCTCATCCGCAGGGGCGAGGAGAGATCGCGATCGTCGACGCGGACCGCTGCGCGGCCTGCGGGATCTGCGCCGGCGCCTGTCCGTCGGCGACGCCGTTCCGGCGCGCCGAGCGGCTGGCCAGCGGCATCGACCTTCCGTGGCTGACGGTCGACGACCTGCGCGAGCGGCTGGACGCCGGGCTGGCCGGGGCAGCCGGCCGGCAGGCGGCCGGGCCGCTCGTCGTCGTCTTCGAGTGCGAGCGGGGCGCGACGCTCTCCGCGCAACCGCCGGGCGGTCCGCGCACCGCGGTGATCGCCTTGCCTTGCGCTGGCATGGTCCCGCCTTCCTTCGTCGAGTACGCGCTGCGCAACGGGGCCGACGGCGTCGTGGTCGCGAGCTGCCCGTCGCTGGACTGCGAGTACCGGTTCGGCGAGCGCTGGATCGCGGAGCGGCTGCGCGGCGAGCGCGAGCCCCGATTGCGCGCCGCAGCGGATTCGACCCGGATCGGCCTGCTGGAGGTGGCCGCCGGCGAGGATGCCGGCCTGGCGGAAGGCCTGCAGGCCTTCGCAGGCACCCTGGCCGCCGCGCATTCCCCGACCCGGGAGCGGGAACGTGGCTGAGACCGTGAACCCCGTGCCCGGACGCCTGGTCCGCTATGGCGCGCAGGGCGTGCTGTACGCGCTCTTCGCGGCCTTCATCGGCTGGTTCTCGAGCGCGCCGGCCTATCGCCACCTCGACGAGGGCCAGGCGCTGCTGCGGATCTCGTTCCGGCATCCGGGCAAGACCGTGGCCGACTGCCGCACGCGCAGCGCCGAGGAACTCGCGAAGCTGCTGCCGCACCTGCGCGCCGAGCAGGACTGCGGCCGCGAGCGCTCGCCGGTCAGGATCCGGGTCGAGATCGACGGCGAGCTGCTGCACGACGAGGTGGTGCCGCCGGCGGGCCTGCGCAGGGATGGCGCCTCGAGCACCTATCGCCGCATCCCGATCGCCGCCGGCGAGCATCGGCTGAAGGTGCTGGTCAACGACGACCGCAGGGTAGAGGGCTTCAACCACCAGGGCGAGCGCAGCGTGACGCTGTCGCCCGGCCAGGTCGTGCTCGTGGATTTCGTGGCGGACAAGGGCGGGGTGATCATCCGATGAAGACGGGTTCCGTGGCCGCGGTCGCGCTGGGCCGGCTCGCGTCGGCGGCAGGCGACGAGCGCTTCGACCTCCCGGTCGCTGCAGGGGAGCAGCGCGCGATCGCGGCGGGCTGGCTGGGGCTGGGCGTGGCCGCGCTGGTCGGCGCCGGGATCTTCTCGATCCTGCTGGTGCTGGCGCGCACGCCCTGGTTCGCGCAGTGGGTGCCGGCCGGGAACTTCTTCCGGGTCGCGCTGATCGTGCACGTCGACCTGTCGGTGCTGGTCTGGTTCATCGCGATGGCCGGCATGCTCTGGACCGTCGACAGCTCGTCCAGGCGGGTATCGCTCGGCTGGGTGGCCCTGTTCACCAGTGCGGCGGGCGCGGTCCTGATCGCGGCGGCCCCGTTCACCGGCCCGGCCACGCCGATCATGTCGAACTACGTGCCGGTGCTGGACAACCACGTCTTTCTGTACGGCCTCGGGGTGATCGGCATCGGCTTCACGCTGCTGGTGCTGAGGGCCTTCCTGGCGCCGGCGCCCATGAGCCTGCGGATGGACGGCGCCGACGCGTTGAGCTTCGGGCTCAAGGGCTCGGCGGTCGCCGCCGCGGTGTCGCTGCTGGCGCTGACCTGGTCCTTCGCCGAGGTGCCGCGCGAGCTCGACGCGCCGACCTACTACGAGCTGCTCTTCTGGGGGCCGGGGCACGTGATCCAGTTTGCCTGGACGCTGCTGATGCTGGTCGGCTGGGCATGGCTCGCGCAGCTGGCCGGATCGCCGCTGCCGCTGCGCCCGCGCGTCGTTGCGCTGATCTACCTGATCGCGCTGCTTTCCGTCTTCCTGGCGCCGCTGATCTACCTGAACTGGACCGTGCTGTCGATCGAGCACCAGCGGATGATGACCTGGCTGATGCGCTTCGGTGGCGGGCTCGCGATCCTGCCGATGGTGCTCGCGCTCGCCGTGGCCCTTGCGCGAGGCGGCACGCCGTCGCCGCTGCAGAGGCCCTTGCGTTCCGCGCTGGTGTGCTCGCTCGCGCTGTTCGCGGTCGGCGGCGTCATCGGTTTCCTGATCCGCGGCTCGGACGTCCGCGTGCCGGCGCACTACCACGGCTCGATCGTCGGCGTGACGCTGGCGCTGATGGGGCTGGCCTACGCGCTGCTGCCGCGCTTCGGGTACCGCGCGCCGCAGGGCAGGCTGGCGGTGTGGCAGCCCTGGCTGTACGCCGGCGGCCAGCTGATGCACATCCTTGGCCTGCTCTGGTCGGGCGGCTACGGCGTCCAGCGCAAGGTCGCCGGCGCAGAGCAGGTGCTGCGCACGCCTCAGGAGGTGCTCGGCATGGGCCTGATGGGTCTGGGCGGGCTTGTCGCGATCGCGGGCGGCGTGCTGTTCGTCTGGGTGGTGCTTCGCGCGATGGTCCGCCGATGAGGAAGCTCGCGCTGCTGGCCTGCCTGCTGACCGTGTGCATCACCGCGGCGAGCGCGCTGATCCGGCACTGGCAGGGCGGACTGGGCTGCGAAGCCTGGCCTGCCTGCGGTCGGGTGCTGGGCGCGCCCGCGGCGACGGGTGCAGCGCCGGCCGATCCGCCTCCGGCGATCCGCGTGGCGCGGCTCGCGCACCGCGCCAGCGCGTCCGCGGTCGGCCTGCTCGTCGCGCTGCTCGCGCTGTTCGGCTGGAAGTCCTTCGACGGCAGCCAGCGGCTGGCCGCGGCGGTCGCGCTCGCCGACACGGTCTTCCTGGCCTGGCTGGGGCGCTACACGCCGCACGACCTGCCGCTGGTCACGGTGGGCAACGTGACGGGAGGCATGCTGCTCGCGGCGGCGCTTGCCTGGATCGCGGCGGCCCGGCCGGGCACGGGCCGGTCGCTTCCGGCCGTGTCGGCCTTCGTGCTGCTCATGGCGTTGCTGCTCACCGGCACGATGACCGGCTCGCGCGGGGCCGTCGAGGCCTGCCCCGACTGGCTGTGCGTGGACGGCGCCCGGGTCACGCTCGCCGCGCTCGACCCGCGGCTGCCCGGCGAGCTGCCGAAGGCGGAACAGCTCGGCCTGCACCTCGCGCACCGGGCGCTGGCGCTGGGCTTCCTGCTCGCGGCGCTGGCGGCGGCGGGGCGGGGCCTGCGCGCGCGCGAACGAAGCGGCCGAGTGGCGACCGGCCTGCTGGCGGGGCTGCTCGCGGCGCAGGTGGCGCTGGGGCTCGGAACCGCGCTCGGCTCGCTGCCGCTGGTCACCGCGACCCTGCACAACGCCGTCGCGATGTCGATCGCCGCCGCGCTGGCCGCGCTCGCTGCCGCAACGCCCGTGCTGGCGCCGACGCGCCGGCTCAGGGCATCGGCGGATCGGGATCGATTCGCCGCGAGCTCACCCTGAAGGGTTGCGGCGCGGCCGGATCGACGTCGATCCTGACCCACCGGTCGGAGAACGGCGAGCCGTGGCTCTCGACCCTGAGCAGGCGCTCGCCCAGGCGCTCGACCGAGTGACGGTGCGTGTCGCCGTGCAGGAACAGCGTGTGCCCGGCGAAGCGCGACGACAGCTCGACGAGCGTGCGCCGGAACGCCGCGTGCGAGCGCCTTTCGCCGCTGCCGAAGCCCGGGTTCGCGTGCCCGATCACGACGACGGCGGCAAGCCCGTCGCGCCCGGCGATCGCGTAGCCGTCGCGCAACCACGCGTCGTTCCAGCGCTGGCGACGCTCGCTGCTGCCCGGGTGAAGCAACTCCACCTGCCGCGCGTCGCCGCTGCCGGGCAGGTTCACGGTGACGAACAGCACGCGGCCGAAGCGCCAGCGCAGGTTCTCCGGCGGGCCGCCGGCGCTCAGGTCGGCCTGACTCCGCAGGGCAGGCGCCGCCGGCGCGCCGCCTGCCTGCCCGCGTCCTCCCAGGGCCCGCGGGCCGGCGAAGAACAGGCTGCGCAGCGCCTCGAGGCGCTCCAGCGGGTCGAAACCGCCCGCCCGCTCGCGATGACAGTCGGTCCAGTCGTTGTCGCCGGGGGTATAGACCAGCGGCACCGGGCTGCGATCGAGCTGGGCCCTGCGGGCGGCGATCAGCGCATCGTCGCAGCGCTCCGAGCCGCCCTTCAGGTCGCCGACGTGGATCGCGAACGCGAGGTCCTCGTCGAAGGCGCCGAGGATCCGGTCGACCATCGTTTCCTCGAGGCGGAACGAGGGGACATCGCCGATCAGCGCGAAGGCAAAGGCGCCCTCGGCAGGGCGCGCCGGCGATCCGGCTGCGGCGCCGGCTTCGCTGGTCGCCGATCCCGCCGCACCGGCGGCCGGCAGCGCTCGGGCGGCGAGCAGCCCGAGCGCGAGCGCGAGTACCTGTGCGATCGCGATCGCGCGGGCTGCCCGGCGGCGCGCCGGCCGGCCGCTCATTGCCGGGCCGGGCCGAGCTTGTCGCGCAGCGCGTACAACAGGTCGAGCGCCTCGCGGGCGCTCAGCGAGTCGGGGTCGACGGCCTGCAGTCGCTCGAGGATCTCGGCCTCGGCCTGCCGGCGCGTCGCGTCGGTCTCGTTGCCCGTGCCGGTCGAATCCGGGCCGGCATCGTGCCCGGCGTCCCCGGTCGCGCCGGGGGCCATCGCGAACAGGTCGAGCTGGTCGTCCTCGGCGCGGGCGCGCGCCTCGAGCTCGCCGAGCATCCGGTCGGCCGAGCGGATCACCGCGCCTGGCATGCCCGCCAGCCGCGCGACCTGGATGCCGTAGCTGCGGCTGGCCGGACCGTCGCGCACCTCGTGCAGGAACACGATCCCGCCGCGATGCTCGGCGGCGGCCAGGTGCAGGTTGACCGCCTGGGGATGCGTGGCCGCGAGCCGGGTCAGCTCGAAGTAATGGGTCGCGAACAGGGTCAGCGACCGGTTGTGCGCGAGCAGCCTTGCCGCGATCGCGTGGGCCAGCGCCAGGCCGTCGAAGGTCGAGGTGCCGCGACCGATCTCGTCCATCAGCACCAGGGAACGCTCGGTGGCCGCATGCAGGATCGAAGCGGCCTCGGTCATCTCGACCATGAAGGTCGAGCGTCCGCCGGCCAGGTCGTCGGAGGCGCCCACCCGGGTGAAGATCCGGTCGAGCGGCCCGATCTCGCAGTCGTCGGCCGGCACGAAGCTGCCGCAGCAGGCCAGCAGAGCGATCAGCGCCACCGATCGCATGTAGGTCGACTTGCCGCCCATGTTGGGGCCGGTGAGAAGCAGCATGCGCCGGTTCTCGCGCATCACGCAGTCGTTCGGTACGTAGTGCTCGACGCCGGCCTCGACCACCGGATGGCGGCCCGCGCGGATCTCGATGCCGGGCGCCGGCGAGAAGCGCGGCCGCACCCATCGCAGCGTGTGCGCGCGCTGCGCGAAGGCCGCCAGCACGTCGAGTTGCGCGGCGGCGTGGCCGGCGCGCTGCCACAGCGCGACCGCCGGCGCCAGCGCCTCCAGCAGCGCGTCGTAGAGCTGGCGCTCGAGCGCCAGCGCGCGTTCGCGGGCCGACAGGGCCTTGTCCTCGAAGGCCTTCAGCTCGGGCGTGATGTAGCGCTCGGCGTTCTTCAGCGTCTGCCGGCGACGGTAGTCGTCGGGCACCTTGTCGGACTGCCCGCGGGTGACCTCGATGAAGAAGCCGTGGACGTTGTTGTAGCCCACGCGCAGGTTCGCGATCCCGGTGCGCTCCCGCTCGCGGGCCTCCATCGCGGCCAGCACGCTGTCGCAGTCGCGATCGATCGCGCGCAGCTCGTCGAGCGCGGCGTCGTGTCCGTCGCGGATCACGCCGCCGTCGCGCGCCTGCGCCGGCGGCTCGTCGACCAGCGCCGCCGCGATCGGTGCGAAGGCCGAATCGGGCACGGACAGGGCCTCGAGCAGCCAGCCGAACAGGGCCGGGTCGAGGGCGGCGAGCCGCGCGCACAGCCTGCGGATCGCGGGCTCGGCGTCGCGCAGCGCCGCCAGCTCGCGCGGGCGCGCGGAGCGGAGCGCGATGCGGGCGGCGATCCGCTCCAGGTCGGGCAGCTCGCGCAGGTCGGCCAGCACCGCCTCGTAGCGCATGCCGCCGTCGTCGACCAGCAAGGCGGCGACGCAATCGTGGCGGCGCGCCGCATCGCGCTGCGCGCGCAGCGGCTCGAGCAGCCAGCGGCGCATCAGCCGGCCGCCGGCGCTGGTCGCGCAGCGGTCGAGCAGCTTCAGCAGCGACGGCCCGTCGTCGCCGCGCATGGTTTCGACGATCTCCAGGTTGCGCCGCGCGGCGGCGTCCAGGATCACGAACTCGTCGCCGGCGAACACGCGCAGGCCCTGCAGGTGCGACGGCGCCTGCCCCTGGGTGCGCTCGACGTAGTCGAGCAGGGCGCCGGCAGCGGCGGCGGCGGCGCCGAGCTCCTCGGCGCCGAAGCCGCTCAGGTCGCGGGTGCCGAGCAGCTCGGTCAGCCTGCGGCGGGCGCGGGTCTCGTCGAACTGCCAGCGCGGGGCGCGGGCGAAGGCCGCGCCGGCGAGCGTGTCGGCGAGCGTGTCGGGCAGCTTCGCGTCGTCGGGCAGCACGACCTCGGCGGGCCTCAGCCGGTCGAGCTCTCTCGCGAAGGCGTCGGGAGCCAGCTCGGCCAGCCAGCACTCGCCGCTGGCGACGACCATCCAGGCGAGCCCGAGCCGCCCGCCGGGCGCGCTCGTCGAGCCGGGCAGCACCGCCAGCAGGATCCGGTCGTCGCGATCGGGCAGCAGCTGCGCGTCGGTCAGCGTGCCCGGGGTGACGATCCGCACCACCTTGCGCTCGACCGGGCCCTTCGACGTGGCCGGATCGCCGATCTGCTCGCAGACCGCGACCGACTCGCCGAGCCGGATCAGCCGCGCCAGGTATTGCTCGACCGCGTGCACCGGCACGCCGGCCATCGGGATCGGCTCGCCGGCCGAGGCGCCGCGCCGGGTGAGCGTGATGCCGAGCAGCCGCGCCGCGCGCTCGGCGTCGCCGTAGAAAAGCTCGTAGAAGTCGCCCATCCGGTAGAACAGCAGGCGCTCCGGGTGGTCGGCCTTGATGCGCAGGTACTGCTGCATCATCGGCGTGTGGCCGGCCAGCGCGTGTTCGAGCTTGCTGTCTTCGGGGAGGGTGTCGGGGGCGGGCACTTCGCGGGGCATCGGGCCGTCGGTCGTAGCCGAAAGTATGCCAGCCGGTCGTGCCGTAACCCTCGCCGGGCGGGTCAGTGGCGGCAGCCGGGCTCGTTGCGGAGGCGTGCGTCGCGCCGAACGGATCCGGCGGCCGCCGGGCTCAGCGCGACGGCCCGATGCCCGGCGTCCCGGGCGGCTTGCCGCCGCCGACGCCCGCGCCGCCGCCTCTCCCCGCGCCGCCACCCCGGCCGGGATGGCCGCTTCCCGAGGAGGCTCCGCTGCCGGCCTTGGATCCTTCGCTGGCCGGCGCGGATGCCGCCCCGGGGAAGTCGCCGGTGCCGGCACCGACCGCGCTGCCGACCGCGTCGGCCACCTTCCCGTAGACGCCGCCGGTGGCATTGCGCAACTCGGAAACGCCGACGACGACGGCCATCGCGAGCAGCGAGGCGATCAGCGCGTATTCGATGGCCGCGAGCCCGCGCTGCCGGCGCGCCGGTTCGGGCGCGCGGGCCCCGGGGCGGTGGCGTCCCGCGGAATCGGTATCGATCGGTGCCATGTAACGGCTCGCTCGGCGCTCGTACGACATCGCAGCAGCCTAGCCGCAGGCGAGCGTCCGCGTGCCGCGACCCCGACGCGCGGCGATGCCCGCCGACCGAAGGCGGCCGCCGTGAGCTGATTCGCATCGAGCCGCTTCATGGAGCAGGGCGCATCGAGCGGGTTCATGGAGCAGGGCAGATCGGCATCGTGCCTGCTGCGCTGGTATCGTCGAGCCTCGCATCGAACCGGGAGACCGCCGCATGACCGATTCCGCCGGCTACACGCCGCCCGCCGTCTGGACCTGGAGACAGGGCAACGGGGGCCGTTTCGCGAACATCAACCGCCCGGTCGCCGGGGCCACCCACGAGAAGGAATTGCCCGTCGGGCGCCACCCCCTGCAGCTTTACTCGCTGGGCACGCCGAACGGCGTAAAGGTCACGGTGATGCTGGAGGAGCTGCTGGCGCTGGGCCATGCCGGCGCCGAGTACGACGCCTGGCTCATCCCGATCAGCGAGGGCGCGCAGTTCGGCAGCGGCTTCGTGGCGGTCAACCCGAACTCGAAGATCCCGGCCTTGCTCGACCGCAGCGGCCCGAAGCCGGTGCGGGTCTTCGAGTCGGGCGCGATCCTGGTGTACCTGGCCGAGAAGTTCGGCGCCTTCCTGCCGACCGACCCCGCCCAGCGCGCCGAGTGCCTGTCCTGGCTCTTCTGGCAGATGGGCAGCGCGCCGTTTCTCGGGGGCGGCTTCGGCCACTTCTATGCGTACGCGCCGGTCAAGATCGAGTACGCGATCGACCGCTACGCGATGGAGGTCAAGCGGCAACTCGACGTGCTCGACCGGCGCCTGGCCGAGAACCGGTACCTGGCCGGCGACGACTACACGATCGCCGACATGGCGGTCTGGCCCTGGTACGGAGCGCTGGTCAAGGGCCAGCTCTACGAGGCCGGCGAGTTCCTCCAGGTACAGGAATACGGTCACGTGATCCGCTGGGCCGACCTGATCGCCGAGCGTCCGGCCGCTCGCCGCGGCCGCATGGTCAACCGCACCTGGGGACAGCCGTCCAGCCAGTTGCACGAGCGCCACGACGCGAGCGACTTCGAAACGAAGACCCAGGACAAGCTGACCGGAGCCGCCGGATGATCACCCTGTACGACTGCGCGACCGCGCCGAGCCCGCGCCGCGCCCGCATCCTGCTCGCCGAGAAGGGCGTCGCCCACGAGACGGTGCAGGTGGACCTGCGCAACGGCGAACAGTTCGGCGACGCCTATCGCCGGGTCAATCCGCAGTGCACGGTGCCCGCCCTGCGCACCGACGAGGGCGTGGTGCTGGCCGACAACGCCGCGATCGCGGCCTGGGTGGAAGCCCGCTTCCCGGAGCCGCCCTTGATGGGGGTCACGCCGGAGGAGAAGGCCGAGATCGCGAGCTGGAACTGGCGCATGGAGTTCGAGGGGCTGCTTGCGATCGCCGAGGCGCTGCGCAACAGCTCGCCCGCAATGGCGAACCGGGCGCTCCCTGGCGCGGTGGACTATCCGCAGATCCCCGAGCTCGCCGCGCGGGGGCTGGCCAGGGTGGCGAACTTCTTCGCGATGCTGAACGACCGCCTGGACGGCCGGGACTTCGTAGCGACGGACCGTTTCAGCATCGCGGACATCACCGCGGTGGTCGCCGTCGACTTCGCGCGCATCGTCAAGCTCAAGCCGGGCGAGCAGCACCCGCATCTGCTGCGCTGGCGGGCGGCGATGGCCGAGCGGCCGTCGATGTCGCTCTAGCGGGCGTCAACGGGCCCTGGCTGCTGCGCGGTCCGCGCGCCCCGGCGGATCAGTAGCGCGCCTGCTGTCGGCGGATCTCGACCATCCGGTTCGAGGCCTCGATCGCGTCCTGCAGCGTGACCACCCCCCGCGCCTCGAGCAGGTCGATCATCCGGACGAACACCGCCGCGGTCGCCAGCGAGTCGCCGAGCGCGGTGTGACGCCCCTGGATCGAGACGCCGAAGCGCTCGAGCAGGTCGTCGAGCGTGTGGCGGTGCGTGTGGTCGTGCACGAAGGCCGACAGCAGCACGGTGTCGAGCACCGGGTTGTCGAAGCGCAGGCCGCAGCGCTCCTGCTTGAGCTGCAGGAAGCGAAGGTCGAAGGCGGCGTTGTGCGCGACCAGCACCGCGTCGTCCACGAATCGGTGAAAGCGCGGCAGCACCTGCTCGATCGGCGGGGCGTCCCGGACCATGTCGTCGGTGATGCCGTGAAACCGTATCGACCCCGGGGGGATCCTCCGCCCCGGATTGACCAGCGAGTCGAAGGATTCGCCGGTGAGCACCCTGGCGTTGACGATGCGGACCCCCGCGATCTGCACGATCTCGTCACCGTTGGAGGGTTCCAGGCCGGTCGTCTCCGAATCGAACACCACGTAGCAGAGGTCGCGAAGCCTGGCCGAGCGCTGGGCCCGGGGCACCGGGCGCGACAACAGTTCGAAGTCGTAGAACTCGGGCCTTTCCGGCAGCGAGCCCTCCTCGAGTCGTGGCGCCCGCGCGCGGATCGCCGGTCCGGCGTCCGCCTCGATCCGGGGGGAGGCTTCCTCCCCCTGAACTGCCTCGTCGAAGCTCAGAACGTAGCCGCCGGCGTCGGCCCCGAGACTGGCGATCCGGCTGATTCGGCCGAACATCGCGTGCTCGCCCTCGGCGGTGCGGAACCAGACGTCGACCACCGCATCCCGGCGGTCGTGTCGCCGGTCCGGGGTCGCGATCGCCGCGTCGAGCAGGTCCAGCGCCTGGCGGATCGGCTGCTCCTGCACCAGGCCGAACAGCGAGCGGCCGAGGCCGATGCCGGCAGGGGCCCTGAGCAGCCTGAGCGCCTGCTGGTTGTAGAGCAGGATCGAATGGCCCGCGTTCATGATCAGCACGCCCACGTGCAGGTCGCGCAGCACCGCCTCGAGCTGCTGCTGGCGGTGCATCGCCGCCCGGGTGGCCGCGTCGATCTCGGCGGCCACGTCCTGCCGCGCGCGCTGGAGCGCGTCGGCGAGCTGCCTGGCCGATTCCCCGAGCGGGCCGAGATGCTGCGCCGCAGCGGCGTCGACCGAGTGTCCGGCGTTGGCGTGAGCGATCGTTTCCATGTCGCGCGCGAGCGCGAGCGCCGGGCGGGCGAACCGAGTGTCGAACAGCTGCCAGACCAGTGCCGCGAGCAGTGCGAGGCCGAAGGCGGCGGCGCCCCCGAACAGCACGAGGTGCGGCGCTGCGCCGGGCTCCAGGCGCCCGGCGGCGAGATAGAGGGCGCCGCCGATCAGCGCCGGCGGCGCGAGCATCAATACGAGGAATGGGAGCAGGACCCTGGCCCGCAGGCCCTTGCGCGCACCGTTCCCGAGCATGTTCGACCGTCTCCGCGTTCCCGCTTTTCCGAATCGGCAGCGTAGCGTCGGCCGGCCGCGCCGGCAAACCCGGCGCGAACCCGGCGCGAACCCGGCGTGAGTTCGGCGCGACCCGGACGTCCGCGCGCGTAAGCGAACGGTAAGGTTCCTTGCCTAGATTCCCAGAAGGCCGGAGTCCGCCATGCGGTCGCCGGTCGTTCGCCGGGGGCCGCCCAAGCGGCATCGCGGCGAATCTACAAACGATTGGAGGGGGTAGACAATGTCGGATCAAAGTCGCTCGGGGGCGGCCTACTGGAAGGCCAACCTGAGACTCGTCGTCATCTGCATGGTGATCTGGGCTGTGGTCTCTTACGGCTTCGGAATCATCCTTCGCCCGCTGCTCGCGGGAATCCCGGTCGGAGGTACCGATCTCGGCTTCTGGTTCGCAACACAGGGGTCGATCGTCGTGTTCCTGCTGCTGATCGTTTTCTACTCGAAACGCATGAACAAGCTCGACCGCGAGTTCGGCGTTCACGAAGACTGAGGGGGCGACGATGGATCTGAAGACACTCACCTACCTGGTGGTGGGCGCAACCTTCGCGCTGTACATCGGGATCGCGTTCTGGGCCCGCGCCGGTACCACCGGCGAGTTCTACGCGGCCGGTCGCGGCGTCAGCCCGGTGGTCAACGGCATGGCCACCGCGGCCGACTGGATGTCCGCCGCCTCCTTCATCTCGATGGCCGGCCTGATCGCCTTCATGGGCTACGACGGCTCGCTGTTCCTGATGGGCTGGACCGGCGGATACGTGCTGCTGGCGATGCTGCTCGCGCCCTACCTGCGCAAGTTCGGCAAGTACACGGTGCCCGAGTTCGTCGGCGACCGCTTCTACTCGCAGGCGGCGCGCGTGGTGGCGGTGATCTGCCTGATCGTCGCCTCGATCACCTACGTGATCGGCCAGATGCGCGGCGTCGGCGTGGCCTTCTCGCGCTTCCTCGAGGTCAGCGTCGATACCGGCCTGTACGTGGGCATGGCGGTCGTGTTCGTGTACGCGGTGCTCGGCGGCATGAAGGGCATCACCTACACGCAGGTCGCCCAGTACGTGGTGCTGATCCTCGCCTACACGATCCCGGCGATCTTCATTTCGATGAACCTGACCGGCAACCCGATTCCCGGGCTCGGCCTGTTCAGCAGCACGGCCGAGGGGGTGCCGCTGCTGACCAAGCTGAACCAGGTGATCGGCGACCTCGGCTTCCCGAAGTTCACCGAGCAGCGGCGAAGTACGCTCGACATGACGCTGTACACGCTGTCGCTGATGATCGGCACGGCGGGCCTGCCTCACGTGATCGTGCGCTTCTTCACCGTGCCGAAGGTGCGTGACGCGCGTTCGTCGGCCGGCTGGGCGCTGTTCTTCATCGCGATCCTGTACACGACCGCTCCCGCGGTCGGCGCGATGGCCCGCCTGAACCTGACCAACACGGTGCAGACCGGCGCGGTCGGCTCGCCCGAGGGCAACCTGTCCTACGAGCAGCGTCCGCAGTGGTTCAAGAACTGGGAGAAGACCGGCCTGCTCAAGTTCGAGGACAAGAACGGCGACGGCCGCATCCAGTACTACAACGACAAGAACAAGGAGTTCGCGGCCAAGGCCGAGGGCTTCGGCTGGAAGGGCAACGAGCTGACCAAGGTCGACAACGACATCATGGTGCTGGCCAACCCCGAGATCGCGCGGCTGCCCAACTGGGTGATCGCGCTGGTCGCGGCGGGCGGCCTCGCGGCGGCCCTGTCGACGGCGGCAGGCCTGCTGCTCGCGATCTCGTCGGCGGTCTCCCACGACCTGCTCAAGGGCATGTTCAACAAGAACATCTCGGAGGCAGGGGAGCTGATGGCGGCGCGGATCTCGATGGCGGTCGCGATCGTCGTCGCCGGCTACCTGGGGCTCAATCCACCAGGCTTCGCGGCCCAGGTGGTGGCGCTGGCATTCGGCCTCGCGGCATCGTCGATCTTCCCGGCGCTGATGATGGGCATCTTCAGCAAGCGGGTCGGGGCGGCGCCGGCGGTGGCGGGCATGCTGGCCGGTCTCGGCGTCACCCTGGTGTACATCTTCTGGTTCAAGGGCTGGTTCTTCATCCCCGGCACCGAGATGGCCGCCAACGTCCCGGCCAACTGGTTCCTCGGCATCTCGCCCGAGGCCTTCGGGGCGGTCGGCGCGATGGTGAACTTCGGCATGGCCTGGGTGGTTTCCCGGGTGAGCGCGCCGCCGCCGGCGCACATCCAGGAACTGGTCGAGAGCATCCGGGTGCCCAAGGGTGCCGGAGCTGCGACCGGCCACTGAGCGGGCGGGCGCCCGCGGGGTCGCGGGCCGGCGCGAAATGCGCCGGCTCGGGGCCTCGGCGGGCGCCGCCTGCGGTTCCCGGGCAGCGGTACCTTTCCGCTGCCCGGTTCCCGGCGGACGCGAATGAAGCGCCAGTCGACGCCGGTCTCGCGGGGCAACGGCACCGGCCTGATGTCGGCGCCGATCCGCGCCCTGATGAGCAGCGATCCGAGCACGATCGCACCGGGAGAGTCGGTGCGGGAAGCCGCGCGCCGGATGCGCGAACGGAACATTTCCTGCCTGCCGGTCTGCCGCGAGCGGGCCCTGGTCGGCATCGTCACGCTGCGTGACCTGCGGGACAAGGTGGTCGCCGACGATCTGTCGGGGGACACGCCGGTCGAGGCGGTCATGAGCCGCGACGTGGTCTCGGTGCCGGTCGACGGCACCGGATTCGACGCGCTGCTGCTGATGAGCCGCAAGGGGGTCGCCCACCTTCCGGTCCACGACGACGGCAGGCTCGTCGGCATCGTCACGAACACCGACTTCCTGCGCAAGCAGACCGCGTCGGCGGTCTACATGGCGAGCGACATCGGCAAGTGCGACAGCGTCGACGGGATCGCCGCAGTGGTCGCGCGGGTGCCCGAACTGCTGTTGCACCTCGTCGATTCCGGCGCGCACGCCGAGCAGATCGGCCACCTGGTGAGCGCGATCTCGGATGCGGCCACGCGCCGCCTGCTCGCGCTGGCCCGGAGCCGACTCGGCGCGCCGCCGATCGACTGGGCCTGGCTCGCCTGCGGCTCGCAGGGACGCGAGGAGCAGAGCGGGGTGTCCGACCAGGACAACTGCCTGATCCTTTCCGACGATTTCGATGCGCAGGCGCACGGCGCCTACTACGAGGCGCTCGCGCGCTTCGTCAACGACGGGCTGAACGCGTCCGGCTACGCGTACTGCCCCGGCGAGATGATGGCGAGCAACCCGCGCTGGCGGCAGCCGCTCGCCACCTGGCGACACTACTTCAGGTCCTGGATCGAGCAGCCCGAGCCGATGGCGCAGATGCTCGCGAGCGTGATGTTCGACCTGCGCGTGATCGACGGCAATCCGGCCCTGCACGGCGACCTGCAGCGACAATCGCTGGAGCGCGCCCGCGGCAACGGCATCTTCGTCGCGCACATGGTCAGCAATTCCCTGACGCACCGGCCGCCGCTGGGGCTGTTCGGCGGCCTGTCGATCGCCCGGCGCGGCGAGCATGCGGGCACCGTCGACCTGAAGCTGGGCGGCGTGGTGCCGATCACCGACATCGCCCGCGTGTTCGCGCTGTCGGCGGCTTCACCGGCGCTCAACACCTGGGCGAGGCTGAGGGCGGCGCGCGGGGCGGGCCTGCTCAGCGAGTCGGGCTCCCGCGACCTGCTCGACGCCTTCGGGTTCATTGCCGACACGCGACTGCGGCACCAGGCCGAACAGGCGCGCCGCGGCGAGAAGCCCGACAACCATCTCGCGCCCTCGGAGCTCTCGGGCCTGGAGCGGCGGCACCTGCGGGACGCCTTCCGGGTCGTCAAGACGATCCAGGCATCGCTTTCGAGCAGACACCAGATCGGCGCCCGCTGACTCCCGACATGATGACCTTGCACCTGATTGCAGTATTCACGATCGGCGCCGTGGCGGCGCTGCTCACCTTCGCCGGCGCCCGGCTGTTCGGCCGCAGCGCGCCGCGCTCGGTGCTGGTGCTGGTTGCCGGCGGCGCGATGCTCGCCTACTCGGTCTACGACGAGTACTCCTGGGCCGGGCGCATGACCGCGAGCCTGCCGAGCCAGGTGACGGTCTTGCGGGAGTACCGGGAGACCAGCCTGCTGTCGCCGTGGACCTACGCGTTCCCGCGCGCCGAGCGGATGACAGCGATCGATCGCCGGTCGATCCAGCGCAACCCGCAGTTGCCGGGGATGCTGATGACCGAGCTGCTGATGATGCAGCGCAACCAGCCGACCCGGTCGGCGCCGATGGTCGTCGACTGCCCGGGCCAGCGACGGGCCTTCCTGTCCGCGGATCAGGCGTTCGAGCCGGACGGCATGCCGAAGAACCCGGCGTGGGAGCGCCTCGACCCGGGCGATCCTCTTCTCGAGGCCGCCTGTCGCTGAACTGAGGCATCATCCGGGTCGAAACAGGAGCCCGACCGCAATGCCCCAGTCCGCCGACAGCCCCGCCATCGTTCCGCGTCCTGCCTCGACCGTCCTGCTGCTGCGCGACGGCGCCGCCGGGCCCGAGGTCTACATGCTGCGACGCCACGACGATTCCAACGCGTTCGGCGGCGCCTACGTGTTCCCGGGGGGCAAGCTCGACCGGGCCGACTGCGAGGTCGAGTGCCTGTGCCGGATCGGCGCGGATCCCGTTTCGCTCCACCAGGCGCTTCGCGAGGCCGAGCTCGACGCCGCCACGGCCGCCGGCCTGTTCTACGCCGCCTGCCGGGAGACCTTCGAGGAGGCCCGCGTGCTGCTCGCGCGCGGCGCCGACGCCGGGCTCGGCGAGCGCGCCTGGGCGATGCTGCGCGAGGGCGTCGGCTTCGCCGAGGTGCTCGCCGCCCACGACCTCGAGCTGGCCAGCGACGCGCTGGTGCCGTGGTCGCGCTGGATCACGCCGCGCATCCCTTCGACGATGGCGCGCAACAAGCGCTTCGACACCCGGTTCTTCGTCGCCGCGCTGCCCGAGGGGCAGGAGGCCGGCTTCGACGACCACGAGGCGGTGGCCGGCGAGTGGCTGGATCCGCGCGAGGCGCTTCGCCGCTATCGCGACGACCGGATCGTGATCGGCCCGCCGCAGATCATGAGCCTGGTGCAACTCGCCCAGTACGGTTCGACCGCCGAGGTGCTCGAGGCGGCGCGCGGCCGGGGGCCGGTGCTGATCGAGCCCGAGCCCTTCGAGCTCGAAGGGTGCAGGGTGGTCGCCTATCCCGGCGACGAGCGGCATCCGCTGCGCGACCGTGTCATGGTCGGGCCCACGCGGCTGATCCAGCGGGGCAACCGCTTCGAGCCGCTGGAGGGCATCGACGCGCTGCTGGAGTGCGTCGGGTGCTGAGCGAGTTCGACGACGGCATCCATGTCCTCGATTCGGGCTTCTTCCGCCCGCGGCTCGACGCGATCCATCTGATCGTCGAGCGGGGCAGGGTGGCGGTCGTCGACACCGGGGTCAACGACTCGGTGCCGAGGGTTTTCGAGGCGCTGGCTGCGCTGGGACTGGCGCCCGACAGCGTCGACTGGGTGGTGCTGACCCACGTCCACCTCGACCACGCCGGCGGCGCAGGGCTGCTGATGAGCCGGCTGCCGTCCGCCAGGCTGCTCGTGCACCCGCGCGGCGCCCGGCACATGATCGACCCGTCGAAGCTGGTGGCCGGCACGGTGGCCGTCTACGGCGAGGACGCGGCGCGCAAGATGTACGGCGAGATCGTCCCGGTGCCGGCCGAGCGCGTAGTCGAGGCGCCGGACGGCTTCGCGATCGAGCTGGCGGGCCGCCGGCTCGAGGCGATCGACACCCCGGGCCATGCGAAGCACCACCTGTGCCTGGTCGATGCGAAGGCCGGCGTCGTGTTCGCCGGCGACACCTTCGGCCTTTCCTATCGCGAACTGGACCAGGGAGACCGGCAGTTCGTCGTGCCGTCGACGACGCCGGTGCAGTTCGACCCGCTGGCCCTGCACGCGTCGATCGACCGGATTGCCGCGCTGAGGCCCCGGGCGGTGGCCGTGACCCACTTCGGCCCGGTCGGCGACGTGCCGCGGCTCGCGGCCGACCTGCACCGGCAGATCGACGCGATGGTGGCGATGGCGCGCGACTGCGCGTCCCGGTGCACCGGCGCGTCGGCTGCTGCGACGGCCTCGGCCGAGGGGCCTGCTGCCGCGCTGCGCGACTGCCTCCGGGAAGGGATGCGCGAGCTGGTCTTCGCCGAGGCCCTCCGCCAGGGCTGGGACGCCGACGAGAGCGAGCTTCAGCGGATCTTCACGCTGGACATCGGTTTGAACGCCGACGGCCTGGCGGCGTGGTTGGTGTCGGGCGGTCGCTGAAACGGGGCGAGCGCCCGCATGACGCGGCCGCCGACTCAGGCGGCCACCGACCTCAGCTCGTCGCCTGCCTCACGCGGCCGCAGCGGAGCCCCGCGTGCCGCGCAGCAGCGCGATCATCGCCGAGAACACCTTCGGCGCGCCGGCCACGACCTCTTCGGCGAACAGGTAGTCGCCCTCGGCCGAGAAGTTGCCGACCAGGCCGCCGGCCTCGGTGATCAGCAGGCTGCCCGCCGCGACGTCCCAGGGCGACAGGCCGAGTTCGAAGAAGGCGTCGAAGCGGCCGCAGGCCACGTAGGCCAGGTCGAGCGCCGCGGCGCCCGGCCGGCGCACGCCGGCGGCCTTCTCGGTGACCGCGCGCAGCATCGCCAGGTACTGGTCGAGGTTGTCGATCTTGCGGAACGGAAATCCGGTGCCGACCAGCGACTCGTCGAGCTTGGTGCGCCGGGACACCCGGATGCGCCGGTCGTTCAGGAAGGCGCCGCGGCCCTTGGAGGCGGTGAAGAGCTCGTCGCGAGACGGGTCGTAGACGACCGCCTGCGTGACCACGCCGCGCTGCATCAGCGCGATCGAGATGCCGTACTGGGGCAGGCCGTGGATGAAGTTGGTGGTGCCGTCGAGCGGGTCGATGATCCAGATGTTCTCGGCCTGGAGCACCTGCTCCATCCGGCCGCCGCCCTTCTGGCCGCCCTCGGAGTGGCCCGACTCCTCTGCTAAGATCGAATGGCCCGGATAGGCGGTCAGCAGCGTGTCGATGATCGCCTCTTCCGACGCGTGGTCGACCTCGGTCACGAAGTCGTTGCGCTGCTTGCGCGCGACCTTCACGGTGTCGAGGTCGAGGCTCGCGCGATTGATGATCCGCCCGGCGCGCCGCGCCGCACGGACCGCCACGTTCAGCATCGGATGCATGTACGGTAAGACCTTTCCGGTCTGGCTGGGTGCAATCCGGCATTGTAAGGGATTCGACCTGTCCGCCTTGCACCGTTCCGCGCCGCCGTGGTTCGAGCGCCTGGCATTCGTGCTCGTGCGGCCCAGTCATCCCGGCAACGTGGGGGCCGCCGCCCGCGCGATGCGCACGATGGGCCTTCGCCGGCTGGTCGTCGTGGCGCCGCGCGAGCCCGCGGTGCTCGAGCATCCGGAGGCGATCGCCCGCGCCAGCGGCGCGCACGAGTTGCTGGCGGCGGCGAGCGTGGCCGCCACGCTCGACGAGGCGCTGGCCCCGTTCACCGCGGCGGTCGCGGTCAGCGCCGAGGCGCGCGAACTCGGGCCGCAGCCCAGGCCGCCGGAAGACACGGCCGCGGCGGTGCGCGCGGAGCTGCTTGCCTCGCCCGAGGCGCGGGTGGCCTTCGTCTTCGGTCCGGAGCGAACCGGCCTGTCGATCGAAGACGCGGCGCGCTGCCAGCTGATGTGCAGCATCCCCGGCGACCCCGACTACAACTCCCTGAACCTCGCGCAGGCCGCGCAGATCGTGGCGTACTGCCTGCGCGCGATCGACCGGCTCGCGCCGCTGCCGGCGGCTGCCGGCGAGCAGGTCGGCGGCTCGGGGCCCGTGGCGCAGCCCGCGTCGATCGCCGCGATCGAGGGCTTCTTCGATCATCTCGAGCTCGCGCTGACGCGGATCGGCTTTCTCGACCCG